>NZ_JBWKPE010000019.1:10478-131719 GCF_059418085.1 Pseudomonas sp. GW821-FHT09C10 | reverse complement strand
CCTGTAAACCATGTCCCCGGTTAGAAATGTAAACGATGTCCCCGGTTTGTACCGGGGCAAGCCCCCTCCCACATTTGATCTCCACAGGGCACAAGTTAATCGCCACCCCAACAAAAAGCCCCGACTCGCGAGAGCCGGGGCTTTTTGTTGGTGCGCTACAACGGCTTAGCCGTTGAACACATCATCCACGCTTTGCAGCGGGTAGTTTTTCGGATACGGCAGGGTGGCCACACCGGTCTCGATCGCGGCCTTGGCCACGGCATCGGAGATCAGGGTGATCAGGCGCTTATCCATTGGTTTCGGGATGATGTACTCACGACCGAATTCCAGCTTGGCGCCACCGTAGGCGTCGCACACGTCCTGAGGCACCGGCAGCTTGGCCAGTTCACGCAGGGCGTTGGCGGCAGCCACTTTCATCTCTTCGTTGATGCGCTTGGCGCGAACGTCCAGGGCACCACGGAAGATGAACGGGAAGCCCAATACGTTGTTGACCTGGTTCGGGTAGTCCGAACGACCGGTGGCCATGATCACGTCGTCACGGGTGGCGTGGGCCAGTTCCGGGGCGATTTCAGGATCAGGGTTGGAGCAGGCGAACACGATCGGGTTGGCCGCCATGGACTTCAGGCCTTCAGCGCTCAGCAGGTTCGGGCCGGACAGGCCGACGAACACGTCGGCACCGTTCAGGGCGTCAGCCAGGGTGCGCTTGGAGGACGGGTGGGCAAACATCGCCTTGTACTGGTTCAGGTCGGTACGCTCGGACTGGATCACGCCCTTGCTGTCGACCATATAGATGTTTTCCAGCTTGGCGCCCATGCTGACGATCAGCTTCATGCAGGAGATGGCCGCAGCGCCGGCGCCCAGGCAGACGATCTTGGCGTCAGCCAGGGTCTTGCCGGCGATTTCCAGGGCGTTGATCATGCCGGCCGCGGTGACGATCGCGGTGCCGTGCTGATCATCGTGGAATACCGGAATGTCGCACTGCTCGATCAGGGCCTTTTCGATCTCGAAGCACTCAGGTGCCTTGATGTCTTCCAGGTTGATGCCACCGAAGGTGATGGAAATGCGCTTGACCGTGTCGATGAAAGCCTGCGGGCTCTCGGAGTCGACTTCGATATCGAAAACGTCGATGCCGGCGAAGCGCTTGAACAGCACGCCCTTACCTTCCATGACTGGCTTGGAGGCCAGTGGGCCGAGGTTACCCAGGCCGAGAATCGCGGTGCCATCGGAAATCACTGCAACCAGGTTGCCTTTGCCGGTGTACTTGTACGCCAGTTCGGGGTCGCGGGCGATTTCACGTACGGGCTCGGCCACGCCAGGGCTGTAGGCCAGCGACAGGTCGCGGGCGGTGGCGGTGGCTTTGGTGAGCTCTACACTCAGCTTTCCTGGACGAGGATGGGCATGATATTCGAGAGCGGCAGTTTTCAAATCAGACATATCGGCATTCCGCTTTTACTGTTGGTCGACGGACCGCCGAGGATACTCGTGTCGTAAAGTCCCTACAAGACTGGGCAGTCACAGGTGTCAAGGGCCCTGCACTAAGACTTTCGGCCAAGAGCCACGGGATACAAGGGCTCAACTGTTCACAATCGACTTAAAAAATGTCTACAATTTTTTCTCAGTGCGTCGATTTGAGCATACTTGGATCGGTCAACGGCAGAAGCCAGCGCGCCTGACCTTTTTTCAGCCCGCCGCGTCGCGAGCGATCCTGTACCCAGCCCCGCGCCTCAACAGTGCGGCCTTGCAGACCATTAAGCCCGGCAGCATCGAACTGACTGACCAGAGCAGGCGAGACGCGTAATACCAGTGATCCCTGCATTTCAATCCAGATACCGCCGCGATTGCGCTTTACCTGGCTGACCCGGCCACTGACCACGGCAAACCCGGAGCGTTTGAGCTGCACCACAGACTGTACCGGCGATTGGCGCCACAGGCCCAGGCGCGCGTTACGGGCGCTGTTTTCAGCCGCCTGCTGACAGGTGACGAGATCGACATTCGGCGCCACGCCGACCTGGAATCCCAGGCCCTCGGCCAACAGTTGCGCCTCCAGGTTCTCGCCGTCGGCACCATAGAGGTGGGCCAGGGTGCGACCGTAATGATCCTTGCGCTCACGCCCCGGCACCAGGCCGACACGACCACCGCTGGCATCCACCAACCCCTGCAAGCGTTGGCGCGCGGCGACCGCGAAAGGCTCGTCGGCGCGCCCCTTCTTGCCGGTTTCCGGAGCATTGATACCGATCATCCGCACACTGCGGCCATCCTTGAGGCGTACCGTATCGCCATCCACCACCCGCTGCACGTCCACGCGGGCCAGGGCCGCCGGCGCGGGGCAGAATACCTCGGCCTGCACGGCCGTCACCCAAATCGCAGGCACAAAAAAGGCGCCCGCAAGGGACGCCTTTTTCAACAGCTGGCAAAAGCCCATAAGGCTTTTGAGCCTTACTCTGCTGGAGTAGCAGCAGGCTTCTTGCCGAAAGCACCAAAGCGATCTGCGAAGCGCTGTACACGGCCGCCGGTGTCCAGAGTTTTCTGCTTACCGGTGTAGAACGGGTGGCACTCGTTGCATACGTCAGTACCCAGTGGCTTGCACAGGTTCGAGCGAGTTTCGAACTTGTTGCCGCAGCTGCAGGTTACTTCGATGGTTTCGTACGCTGGATGGATATCGGCTTTCATGGTGACTTCCTCGGGCTAGCGTGCCGCCACTCGACACTATTGTCGAATACCGCACGTAATTAGGCCGCGGATTCTACCAGACCTTTTTAAACGCGCAAGCGGCGACACCCATCGCGTGTCAACATAAAAGCACCTTTCATCAGAAAACTGGCGGCTACCCCAAGCCTCCCCCGGTCTGCTAGGCTCCCGCCCCTGCGCCACCGCCTGCCTTTATAGATGAGACCTCTCGCGTGCCCGACGCCATTTTGCGCCTAGCCCTGCCCTCGCCCCTGCGCCGCCTGTTCGACTACCGGGCCCCGGCCGGTGTGCTGCGAGCGCAGTTGCAGCCGGGCATGCGCGTGCGCGTGCCGTTTGGCCGTCGGGAGATGATCGGCATCCTGGTGGAAGTCGCCGACCACAGTGAAGTGCCGGCCGAGAAGCTCAAGCCGGCCATCGCCATGCTCGATGCCACGCCGCCGTTGCCGCCCGCGCTGTTCAAGCTGTGCCTGTGGACCGCCCAGTATTACCAGCACAGCCTCGGTGACACGCTGAGCTGGGCACTGCCGGTGCTGTTGCGCCAGGGCGAACTGGCCGAAACGCGCCAGGAGCGCTTCTGGTCGACGGTGCCCGGCGCGCGCCTTGACGACCCGCGCATCGCCCGCGCCCCGCGCCAGCGTGAAGCCCTGGCAACCCTGGCCCAGCACCCCCATGGCGTCGCCCATCAGCTATTGAGCAAGCTGATGCTGAGCAAGGACAGCCTCGAGCTGTTGCTGGCCAAGGGCTTGGTGCAGGTGGAAATCCGCAGGCACGCCCCTGACCCGCGCCACGAACACTGGCTGGCCCAGCCCGAACTGCCGCTGAACCCTGAACAACGCGCCGCCTATGAAGCGATTCGCGCAGGTTTCGACAGCTTCCATGCGTTCCTGCTGGCGGGCGTCACCGGCAGCGGCAAGACCGAAGTCTATTTGCAACTGATCCGCGAAACCCTGCAGGCCGGCAAGCAGGCATTGGTGCTGATCCCCGAGATCAACCTGGGCCCGCAAACCCTGGCGCGCTTCGAACAGCGTTTCAACGCGCGCATCGCCCTGGTGCACTCGGCGGTCAATGACCGTGAACGCCTGGAGTCGTGGCTGGCGGCGCGGGATGGCGAAGCCGACATTATTATCGGCACCCGCTCGGCGCTGTTCACGCCGATGAAAAATCCCGGGCTGATCATCATCGACGAGGAGCACGACGGCTCCTATAAACAGCAGGAAGGCCTGCGCTACCACGCCCGCGACCTGGCGCTGGTGCGCGCGCGCCAGGAAGACATCCCGATTGTGCTGGGCTCGGCCACACCCTCCCTGGAAAGCCTGCACAATGCCTACACCGGTCGTTACGGGCTGCTGCGCCTGAACGAGCGCGCCGGCGGCGCCAAGCAACCCCGCTTCCTGCGCCTGGACGTAAAAAGCCGGCCGCTGGACAGCGGCATTTCCGGGCCGATGCAACAAGCCATCGGCCAGACCCTGGCAGCCGGCCAGCAGGTCTTGGTGTTTCTCAACCGCCGGGGCTTTGCGCCGACGCTGCTGTGCCATGACTGCGGCTGGATGTCCGAGTGCGAGCGTTGCGATGCGCGCATGACCGTGCACCAGCGCCATGGCGAACTGCGTTGCCACCATTGCGGCCATGTGGAGCGTGTACCGCGCCATTGCCCACAGTGCGGCAAGGTCGACCTGCGTCCGGTGGGTGCAGGCACCGAGCGCGCCGAGGAGCGCCTGGGCATTCTGTTCCCGGACTACCCGGTTTTGCGGGTCGACCGCGACAGCACCTCGCGCAAGGACGCGATGAACCAGCTGTTCGCCACCATCCAGAAGGGCCAGCCGTGCATCCTCGTGGGCACACAGATGCTCGCCAAAGGGCATCACTTCCCCCGGGTGACCCTGGTGTCGATCCTGGATGCCGACGGCGGCCTGTTTTCCGGCGACTTCCGCGCCAGCGAGCGCATGGCGCAGCTGATCGTGCAGGTCGCCGGGCGTGCCGGGCGCGCCGAGGAGCCGGGCAAGGTGATTATCCAGACCCACCTGGCCGACCATCCGTTGCTGATTCAACTGACCGAACAAGGCTACTTTGCCTTCGCCGAACAGGCGCTGAGCGAACGCCGCTCCGCCGGCCTGCCGCCCTTTGCGCACCTCGCGCTGTTGCGCGCCGAAGCCCATAAACCGGGGCAGGCGGAGGGTTTTCTGGATGAAGCCTGCAGCGCCGCCGAACGCTTGCTCGGCGAGCTGGGGCTGAGCGGCATCGAACTGCTCGGCCCGGTACCCGCGCCCATGGAGCGTCGTGCCGGGCGTTATCGTGCCCAGCTACTCTTGCAGGCCACGTCCCGCGCACCGCTGCATCGGCTATTAAGTAGCTGGTTACTTGCGCTGGAGCAAATGCCCAGTGGCCGCCAGGTGCGATGGTCGTTGGATGTAGACCCGGTAGATTTGTATTAAGCCTGGCCATAGGTCCCGCGAAGGTTGGCAAGCCTGCCCTCGCCACGGATAATGCCCAGTTTTTCCACCTGCGCATCGCGCGCCGCCGCTTGCGGTCGAAAGAGAACACCATGAAAGACACCATTCGCCAGCTGATCCAACAAGCCCTCACCCAACTCGTCAACGAAGGTGTGTTGCCTGAAGGCCTGACGCCGGCGATCCAGGTGGAAAACACTCGCGACAAGACCCACGGCGACTTCGCCAGCAACATCGCGATGATGCTGTCCAAGCCGGCCGGCATGAAGCCGCGCGACCTGGCGGAAAAAATCATCGCCGCGCTGCCTGCCGACGAGAGCGTTACCAAGGCCGAAATCGCCGGCCCGGGCTTTATCAACTTCTTCCAGAACACCCAGGCCCTGGCTTCACGCCTGGATGCGGCACTGGCCGACGCCAGGATCGGCGTGCGCAAGGCCGGCCCGGCTCAGCGCGTGGCCATCGACCTGTCGGCGCCCAACCTGGCCAAGGAGATGCATGTCGGTCACCTGCGCTCGACCATCATCGGCGACGGCGTGGCCCGGGTCCTGGAGTTTCTCGGCGACACCGTGATCCGCCAGAACCACGTAGGCGACTGGGGCACTCAGTTCGGCATGCTGATGGCCTATCTGCAGGAAAACCCGATCACCAGCAACGAGCTGTCGGACCTGGAGAACTTCTACCGCGCCGCCAAGAAGCGTTTCGACGAATCCGAAGAATTCGCCGACCGCGCCCGCGGGCTAGTGGTCAAGCTGCAAGCCGGGGACAAGGAATGCCTGGAACTGTGGGGCCGCTTCCGCGAGATCTCGCTGTCCCACTGCCAGGAAATCTACGAGCTGCTCAACGTCAAGCTGACCATGGCCGATGTAATGGGCGAAAGCGCCTACAACGACGACCTGATCAACGTGGTCAACGACCTCAAGGCCAAGGGCCTGCTGGTCGAGAGCAACGGCGCGCAGTGCGTGTTCCTCGAAGAATTCAAGACCGCCGACGGCGAGCCGCTGCCGGTGATCATCGTCAAGGCCGATGGCGGCTACCTCTACGCCACCACCGACCTCGCGGCCGTGCGCTACCGCAGCGGCGTGCTCAAGGCCGACCGTGCGCTGTATTTCGTCGACCAGCGCCAAG
Source organism: Pseudomonas sp. GW821-FHT09C10 (assembly GCF_059418085.1). NCBI lineage: Bacteria > Pseudomonadati > Pseudomonadota > Gammaproteobacteria > Pseudomonadales > Pseudomonadaceae > Pseudomonas > Pseudomonas sp. GW821-FHT09C10. Next base: position 125,459 of record NZ_JBWKPE010000019.1, on the reverse strand, counting down.
CCCTGCACTTCCAGCAGGTGTTCGAAGTGGCACGTCGCGCCGGTTTCGTCACCCATCCGATGCACATGGAGCACATGGGCTTCGGCACCATGAACGGCGCCGATGGCCGCCCGTTCAAGACCCGCGACGGCGGCACCGTCAAGCTGATCGACCTGCTCAACGAAGCCCAGGACCGCGCCTACAACCTGGTGAAGGAAAAGAACCCGGAGCTGGCCGAGGCCGACCTGCGCAACATCGCCCGCGTGGTGGGGATTGGCGCGGTGAAATACGCCGACCTGTCCAAGCACCGCACCAGCGACTACAGCTTCAACTTCGAACTGATGCTCAACTTCGAGGGCAACACCGCGCCGTACCTGCTGTACGCCTACACCCGCGTGGCCGGTGTGTTCCGCAAGCTGGGCAAGGACTTCAGCGAAGTCGAAGGCCGCATCGTGCTGGACGCGCCCCATGAACAGGAGCTGGCCGCCAAGCTCGCCCAATTCGGCGAAGTGCTGAACAGCGTCGGCGAGAAAGGCACACCGCATATCCTGTGCACCTACCTGTACGAAGTCGCCGGGTTGTTCTCCAGCTTCTACGAGAACTGCCCGATCCTCACCGCCGACGACGAAGCTCAGAAGCAAAGCCGCCTGCGCCTCGCCGCACTGGCTGGACGGACCCTCAAGCAAGGCCTGGAACTGTTGGGCCTGGAAACTCTGGAGCGTATGTAAGTTGGCTGCCAAGAAAAAACCTGCACCCAAGCGCGGCGCCAGCCGTTACCAGGCCCCGGCGAAGAAGCCAATCCCAGGCTGGTTGTGGATGGCCATCGGCCTCACGGTCGGCGCGTTTATCGTGTTCCTGATGAAGCTGGATCCAGGCCAGGGCGATGACGTCAAACGGGTCAAGCAGGAGCAGCAGAAGGCCACGAAAATGGCCGAAGCCAACAAGACTGCACCGAGCCCGACGGCACCGGTAAAGCCGAAGTACGACTTCTATACGCTGCTGCCGGAATCGGAAGTGATCGTGCCGCCTGACGCCGTGCCGGAGAAAACCCTGCCGACGCCGCAAGTGCCGACCACGCCCGTCACCCCTGCGGAAGCGGCGAAAATCGACACGGCGCGGGCCCAGGCAGCGTTGGCCGGGATTACTCCGCCGCCAGCACCACCGGTTGCCGAAACCAAGGCCGCGCCGGTGACCAAGTTCTTCCTGCAGGCAGGCTCGTTCCCGAAGCAGGCCGATGCGGATCGCGTGCGTGCGCAGATCATTCTGTTGGGCCAGACGGTGACGGTGGAGTCCGGCACGGTGAAGGACGCGACCTGGTATCGCGTGCTGGTGGGGCCGTTCAGCAACCGCGAACAGCTGACCGTGGCGCAGAAGCAATTGGCCGGGGCCGGGTTTAGCAACCTGTTGTTACAACAGCGCCAGAGCCGATGATTCTGGCTCAACTTCGATAAAAATGTGGGAGGGGGCTTGCCCCCGATGGCGGTGTATCAGTCGCCGAAAATATTGACTGATCTACCGCTATCGGGGGCAAGCCCCCTCCCACATTTGGTATTGCAGCGCTCTGAAATGGGTGTCAGACCGATAAACACCACTCGTCCGCCATAAACCCCATGGTTGAAATCCCCCCCGCCACCCCCATATGAGTTTCCATCAGGGCATTTTCGCCCCGCTGCGTGGAGACTCTCCCTTGACCACCATCGTTTCAGTACGTCGCCACGGCAAAGTCGTCATGGGCGGCGACGGCCAGGTTTCCCTGGGCAATACCGTGATGAAAGGCAATGCGAAAAAAGTGCGTCGCCTGTATCACGGCCAGGTCCTCGCCGGTTTTGCCGGCGCCACCGCCGACGCCTTCACCCTCTTCGAGCGTTTCGAAGGCCAGCTGGAAAAACACCAGGGCCACCTCGTACGTGCCGCTGTCGAACTCGCCAAAGAATGGCGCACCGACCGTTCCCTCAGCCGCCTGGAAGCCATGCTGGCCGTCGCCAACAAAGATGCGTCCCTGATCATCACCGGTAACGGCGATGTGGTTGAACCTGAACATGGCCTGATCGCCATGGGCTCCGGCGGCGGGTATGCACAAGCCGCAGCCAGCGCACTGTTGAAGAAAACCGACCTGTCGGCCCGCGAAATCGTCGAGACCGCCCTGGGCATTGCCGGCGATATCTGCGTGTTCACCAACCACAACTTCACCATTGAGGAGCAGGACCTCGCCGAGTAAGCCGTAGGCTTATTCCCGCTTGAGGCCGCCAAACACTATGTCCATGACTCCCCGCGAAATCGTCCATGAACTCAATCGCCATATCATCGGCCAGGACGATGCCAAGCGCGCGGTTGCCATCGCGCTGCGTAACCGTTGGCGCCGGATGCAACTGCCCGAAGAATTGCGCGTTGAAGTAACACCGAAGAACATCCTGATGATCGGCCCGACCGGCGTCGGTAAAACCGAGATCGCGCGACGCCTGGCCAAACTGGCCAACGCACCGTTCATCAAGGTCGAAGCGACCAAGTTCACCGAAGTCGGCTATGTGGGCCGCGATGTCGAGTCGATCATTCGTGATCTGGCCGACGCTGCCCTGAAACTGCTGCGCGAACAGGAAATGACCAAGGTCAGCCACCGTGCCGAAGACGCCGCCGAAGAACGCATCCTCGACGCCCTGCTGCCACCGGCGCGCATGGGCTTCAACGAAGACGCCGCACCGGCCTCGGATTCCAACACCCGCCAGCTGTTCCGCAAGCGCCTGCGTGAAGGCCAGTTGGACGACAAGGAAATCGAGATCGAAGTCGCTGAAGTCTCTGGCGTCGACATCTCCGCACCGCCTGGCATGGAAGAAATGACCAGCCAGTTGCAGAACCTGTTCGCCAACATGGGCAAGGGCAAGAAGAAAAGCCGCAAGCTCAAGGTGAAGGAAGCACTGAAACTGGTGCGCGACGAGGAAGCCGGGCGCCTGGTGAACGAGGAAGAACTCAAGGCCAAGGCCCTGGAAGCGGTTGAGCAGCACGGCATCGTGTTTATCGACGAGATCGACAAGGTGGCCAAGCGCGGCAACGCCGGCGGCGTCGATGTATCGCGCGAAGGTGTGCAGCGCGACCTGCTGCCGCTGATCGAAGGCTGCACCGTCAATACCAAGCTGGGCATGGTCAAGACCGACCACATCCTGTTTATCGCGTCGGGTGCGTTCCACCTGAGCAAGCCAAGCGACCTGGTGCCCGAGCTGCAAGGCCGCCTGCCGATTCGCGTAGAGCTGAAGGCGCTGACCCCCGGCGACTTCGAGCGCATCCTCAGCGAACCCCATGCGTCGCTCACCGAGCAGTACCGTGAGCTGCTGAAAACCGAAGGGCTGGGCATCGAGTTCCTGCCGGACGGTATCAAGCGCCTGGCGGAGATTGCCTGGCAGGTCAACGAGAAGACCGAGAACATCGGTGCGCGCCGCCTGCACACCTTGCTTGAGCGCCTGCTTGAGGAAGTGTCCTTCAGCGCCGGCGACATGGCGGGAGCGCAGAATGGCGTAGCGATCAAGATCGACGCCGACTACGTCAACAGCCACTTGGGCGAATTGGCGCAGAACGAGGACTTATCGCGGTATATTCTGTAAGCCTCACACAGAACTGCTTTGCTTCAAATGTGGGAGGGGGCTTGCCCCCGATAGCGGTGGATCAGTCAGCTTATCTATAGCTGACCCACTGCAATCGGGGGCAAGCCCCCTCCCACATTTTTAAGCCGGTTTATTCAAGAGCACCTCATATGGCCAAGTTTCCTACCGCTGTAAACCTGCACAAAACCTCCAACACTCTAGGCCTCACCTACGGCCCCGACGAGGTCTACCAGTTGCCCGCCGAACTGCTGCGGGTGCATTCGCCTTCCGCCGAGGTCCAGGGCCACGGCAAGCCTATCCTGCAATTCGGCAAGCTCAACGTGCGGTTGACCAAGATCGAACCGGCCGGCCAGTACGCACTGAAATTGACCTTCGACGACGGGCATGACAGCGGACTGTTCACCTGGGACTACCTCTACCAATTGGCCGTGCGTCAGGACGCGTTGTGGGCCGATTATCTCGCCGAGCTCAAGGCAGCCGGCAAAACCCGCGATCCGAGCGAGTCGGTCGTGCGGCTGATGCTCTAGTCCAGGCTTCTTGCTCTTTAGAGGGCATTTTCTAATTTCATCTGCTTGAATGCCCTGTCGCGTGGCCAACGATTGGCCCGCTTGCGAAAAAAATTAAACTCGGGTAACCAATGGAACTGGCAAGTTCCCTGCATTTGACGATGCGGTATCAACGGTCACCCGAGTCGCAGTACCTGGCTTGTGTTGTGTATCGAAACCTGGTGCGCAGCGGTACCCGGTACTCGTCTTTCGGACAATGGAGCGTCGTAGATGAGTAACAAGAACAACGATGACTTGAAACGCCAGGCCTCGGAAAACACCCTGGGGCTCAACCCGATCATCGCGTTACGTAAAAAGGATTTACTGGCCTCGGCCAAGATGGTGCTGACCCAAGCCATCAAGCAGCCGTTGCACAGCGTCAAGCACGTCGCCCACTTTGGCGTTGAATTGAAGAACGTGATGTTCGGCAAATCGCAGCTGCAGCCCGAAAGCGATGACCGTCGCTTTCACGACCCAGCCTGGAGCCAGAACCCGCTCTACAAACGCTACCTGCAAACCTACCTGGCGTGGCGCAAGGAACTGCACGACTGGATCGGCGACAGTAACCTGTCGGAGCAGGACATCAGCCGCGGCCACTTCGTGATCAACCTGATGACCGAAGCCATGGCCCCCACCAACAGCGCAGCCAACCCGGCGGCGGTCAAACGCTTCTTTGAAACCGGCGGCAAGAGCCTGCTCGACGGCCTGTCGCACCTGGCCAAGGACATGGTGCACAACGGCGGCATGCCGAGCCAGGTCAACATGGGCGCGTTTGAAGTGGGCAAGACCCTGGGCATCACCGAAGGGGCGGTGGTATTTCGCAACGACGTGCTGGAGCTGATCCAGTACAAGCCGATCACCGAACAGGTGCACGAACGCCCGCTGCTGGTGGTACCGCCGCAGATCAACAAATTCTATGTATTCGACCTGAGCCCGGAGAAGAGCCTGGCGCGCTTCTGCCTGCGCAACGGGCAGCAGACCTTTATCGTCAGTTGGCGCAACCCGACCAAGGCCCAGCGCGAGTGGGGCCTGTCGACCTATATCGAGGCGCTCAAGGAAGCGGTCGACGTGGTCACCGCGATCACCGGCAGCAAAGACGTGAATATACTCGGCGCCTGCTCCGGCGGTATCACCTGCACCGCCCTGCTGGGCCACTACGCGGCGCTGGGGGAGAAGAAGGTCAACGCCCTGACCCTGCTGGTGAGCGTGCTGGACACCACCCTGGACACCCAGGTGGCGCTGTTCGTGGATGAGCAGACCCTGGAAGCGGCCAAGCGCCATTCCTACCAGGCCGGTGTACTGGAAGGCCGCGATATGGCCAAGGTGTTCGCCTGGATGCGCCCCAACGACCTGATCTGGAACTACTGGGTCAACAATTACCTGCTGGGCAATGAGCCGCCGGTGTTCGACATCCTGTTCTGGAACAACGACACCACACGCTTGCCGGCGGCCTTCCACGGCGACCTGATCGAACTGTTCAAAAACAACCCACTCGTGCGCGCCAATGCCCTGGAAGTGTGCGGCACGCCCATCGACCTCAAGCAGGTCACGGCCGATATCTATTCACTGGCCGGCACCAACGACCACATCACGCCCTGGCAGTCGTGCTACAAGTCGGCACAGTTGTTCGGTGGCAAGGTGGAATTCGTGCTGTCCAGCAGCGGGCATATCCAGAGCATCCTTAACCCGCCCGGCAACCCCAAGGCGCGCTATCAGACCAGCGACAGCCTCGCGGGCAAGCCACTGGAGTGGCAGGAGAACGCGACCAAGCATACTGACTCGTGGTGGCTGCATTGGCAGGCGTGGCAAGCGGAACGGGCGGGCAAGCTGAAGAAGGCACCGACGACTTTGGGTAACAAGACCTATGCCGCAGCGGAAGCAGCCCCCGGGACTTACGTACACGAACGCTGAATTGAAATGGGGTCGAGTGTGGGGATCGCAGTGTGTCAGCCATCTGATCCATTGGCTGATCAATTGCAATCGGGGGCAAGCCCCCTCCCACAGTTGGCCTGCATTCCAACCGTCACATCTCACAGGGCTTGAGCATGCCGCAACCGTTCATCTTCCGTACCATCGACCTGGATGGCCAGACCATCCGCACGGCGGTACGCCCGGGCAAGCCCCACTTGACGCCATTGCTGATCTTCAACGGCATCGGCGCCAACCTTGAGCTGGTGTTTCCGTTCGTCCAGGCCCTGGACCCCGACCTGGAAGTGATCGCCTTCGATGTGCCGGGCGTGGGTGGCTCCTCGACGCCCAACCGGCCTTATCGTTTTCCCGGCCTGGCCAAGCTCACCGCACGCATGCTGGACTACCTGGACTATGGCCAGGTGAATGCGGTGGGCGTGTCCTGGGGTGGCGCCTTGGCGCAGCAGTTTGCCTACGACTACCCGGAGCGCTGCAAGAAGCTGATCCTGGCCGCGACCGCGGCCGGTGCCTTTATGGTGCCAGGCAAGCCGAAGGTGCTGTGGCTGATGGCCAGCCCCCGGCGCTACATCCAACCGTCCCACGTGGTGCGCATCGCACCGATGATTTATGGCGGTTCGTTCCGCCGCGATTCGAAACTGGCGGCCGAGCACGCGAGCAAAGTGCGCTCGGCCGGCAAGCTGGGCTACTACTGGCAGCTGTTCGCGGGGCTGGGCTGGACCAGCATCCACTGGCTGCACAAGATCCGCCAGCCGACCCTGGTGCTGGCCGGGGACGACGACCCGCTGATCCCGCTGGTCAACATGCGCATGCTGGCCTGGCGCATTCCCAACGCACAGTTGCACATCATCGATGACGGCCACCTGTTCCTGATCACCCGGGCTGAAGCCGTGGCGCCGATCATCATGAAGTTTCTCGAGGAGGAGCGCATGCGGGCCGTGATTCACCCGCGACCAGCGGTGTAAGGACCACACCGCCGCGCAACTTGCCGAGAACCGACTATGGTTCTGAATTGGCGTGCCTGTTGATGGCTTGAGGAAGGAGTGTTGGCTCATGCGAGAAAGACCCGTGACGAACCCGGCGCCCACCCCTGCCGCGTTCATCAACGCACAAAACGCGATCACCGGCCTGCGCGGTCGGGATTTGCTGTCGACCTTGCGCAGCGTTGCCGCCCACGGCTGGCGCAACCCGGTGCATACCGCCCGTCACGCCCTGGCCCTGGGCGGTCAGCTGGGTCGAGTGCTGCTGGGTGAGACGGTGCACGAGCCCAACCCACGGGACAGCCGCTTCAGCGACCCGACCTGGACGCTCAACCCGTTCTACCGACGCAGCCTGCAAGCCTATTTGAGCTGGCAGAAGCAGACCCGCCAGTGGATCGATGACAGCTCACTGAGTGACGACGACCGCGCCCGCGCGCACTTTGCCTTCGCCTTGATCAACGACGCCGTGTCGCCCTCCAACACCCTGCTCAACCCGCTGGCCGTCAAGGAGCTGCTCAACTCCGGCGGCAACAGTGTGGTGCGCGGCGTGAGCAACCTGTTCGACGACCTGCTGCACAATAACGGCCTGCCACGCCAGGTGAGCAAACAAGCCTTTGAAGTCGGCAAGACCGTGGCCACCACCCCAGGCTCGGTGGTGTTTCGCAATGAGCTGCTGGAGTTGATCCAATACAAGCCCATGAGCGAAAAACAGTACGCCAGGCCGCTGCTGATCGTGCCGCCGCAAATCAACAAGTACTACATCTTCGACCTGAGCCCGGCCAACAGCTTCGTGCAGTACGCCCTCAAGAACGGCCTGCAGACCTTCATGGTCAGCTGGCGCAACCCGGACGTACGCCACCGCGAATGGGGCCTGTCCACCTATGTGGCGGCGCTGGAGGAAGCACTCAACGTCTGCCGGACCATCACCGGCGCCCGTGAGGTCAACCTGATGGGCGCCTGCGCCGGTGGCCTGACCATCGCCGCCCTGCAAGGCCACTTGCAAGCCAAGCGCCAGCTGCGTCGTATCTCCAGCGCCAGCTACCTGGTGAGCCTGCTGGACAGCCAGATCGACAGCCCCGCCATGCTGTTCGCCGATGAGCAAACCCTGGAAGCCGCCAAGCGTCGTTCCTACCAGCAAGGAGTGCTGGACGGCCGCGACATGGCCAAGGTGTTCGCCTGGATGCGTCCCAACGACCTGATCTGGAACTACTGGATCAATAACTACCTGCTGGGCAAGGAACCGCCGGCTTTCGACATTTTGTACTGGAACAACGACAACACGCGCCTGCCCGCCGCACTGCATGGCGACCTGCTCGATTTCTTCAAGCACAACCCGCTGAGCCATCCCGGCGGCCTGGAAGTGTGCGGCACCCCCATCGACCTGCAGAAGGTCACGGTGGACAGCTTCAGCGTGGCCGGGATCAACGACCACATCACGCCGTGGGACGCGGTGTATCGCTCCACACAATTGCTCGGTGGCGAGCGGCGCTTCGTGCTGTCCAACAGCGGGCATATCCAGAGCATCCTCAACCCGCCGGGCAACCCCAAGGCCAACTACGTCGAAAATCCCAAGCTGAGCAGCGACCCGCGTGCCTGGTACTACGACGCCAACCACGTCGAGGGCAGTTGGTGGCCGCAGTGGCTGGCGTGGATCCAGCAGCGCTCGGGCGTACAGCGCGAAACCCTCACCGCCCTGGGCAACCAGAACTACCCACCGATGGAAGCGGCGCCCGGCACCTATGTGCGAGTGCGCTGAGCTCAACGATCAGATTAAGAAGACTGGATGAAGACCCGCGACCGTATCCTTGAATGTGCCCTGCAGTTGTTCAACCAGAAGGGCGAGCCGAACGTGTCGACCATGGAGGTGGCCAATGAAATGGGGATCAGCCCCGGCAACCTCTACTACCACTTCCATGGCAAGGAACCGCTGGTGCTGGGGTTGTTCGAGCGCTTCCAGGGCGAGTTGGCGCCGCTGCTCGACCCGCCGGCGGACGCGCAACTGCAGGCCCAGGATTACTGGCTGTTCCTGCACCTGATCATAGAACGCATGGCCCAATACCGGTTTTTGTTCCAGGACCTGTCGAACCTGGCGGGGCGCCTGCCGAAACTGGCCAAGGGCATTCGCAACCTGCTGACCGCACTCAAGCGCACCCTCGCGTCCTTGCTGGCGCGTCTGAAGGCGGACGGGCAACTGGTCAGTGACACCCAGGCGCTGGGCCAGTTGGTGGAGCAGATCACCATGACCCTGCTGTTCTCCCTGGACTACCAACGCATTCTCGACCGTGAGGGCGAGGTGCGGGTGGTGGTGTATCAGGTCATGATGCTGGTGGCGCCACACCTGCTGTTGCCGGCGCGACAGGCGACGGAACGATTGGCGCTACGTTATCTGGACGATCAGGGCTGACTACCCGAGCTTTCCGAACTGGTGAGTAAACTTGAACAGTTCACTGTCGTTCCTGATTCCCAATTTTCGATAGGCGGATTGTTTTTGCGTGCTGATCGTACTTGCACTTCGAGAAAACTTAGCCGCAATGGAGTTCACGGACATACCGTCCAGAAAACACCGCAATACTTCCTGCTCTTTTGGCGTCAGGCATTCGTTAAACTGCAAAGGCTTCGAAAAGTCTCTGTCCGATTTAATCTTTCCTTCCTTCAATACGGATTGCACACCCTGCAGCGCAGGCACCATGCAAAGCTGCAGGTAAATCCGTCCCTGGGCGACCGTTCGGATTGCCGTGATCAACTCCGTCAGGTTTTGGGTTTTTCCCATGATCCCCCGGCATCCCGCCTTCAACGATAAAGAAACAGTGGCGGGCGTGTAGTGCGAACACACAATCAAGAGCCTGCAGGTGCTGAAACGCCGGTGCAGCGCCTCGATCAGGCTGAGGCCATCGCTGTCCGATGGCGCGAGGCTAAATTCCATCACCACGACATCGGCCGGCCGCCGCGTAAGAGCCTCCAGCAGTTCCTTGCCGGTTCCGAAGGAACCGATCACCGCAAGGTCGGCCTCCTTGCTCAACCCCAACTCGATGCCCTGCCGAACCATCTCGTGATCATCCAGCAGCATGACGGTATGCGTAGTGGACATTGAAGTAGCCATAATTACACCCATACAAGTGAATACAGCACCACACCCATAATCGCTCTGGTTAAATACACGGTATACCCAGTTACAGGCGAGGATCAATACGACAATTCAATAAGAAAAAACCCTTCAGGCATAACTTACAGATATTTCCCAGTACTACAGAAAACACCTACAAAAGTTAAATTAACTTATCGAACGATCACGAGATAAGTCTCGCTGGTTCTCTATGGATAGCACTCGGCAAACGCGACAAATTAGGGCACCCCGCCATTCGAAAGATCAGCGATCTTCATCGGCGACGGGCTAGACCTATGAATGACGACTGGAAATATCATGAACGTTAACCCCCTCTCCACGATTACGGCCGTGCTGGCCTTGACCGTCGCCGCTTCACAACCGGCGCACGCAGCAGATGGCATCATCAAGTTCAGTGGTCTTGTGACAGACCTGACGTGCACGGTCGAAGGTGCAGCCCCCGGCACTGGCGCAGTCGTCAAGGACGTCAACCTGGGAGGCGTCTCGGCGGCACGCCTGGCAAGCGCGGGCAGTCGTGCCAACCCGACGGGCTTCACCATCCGTATCGGCGCGCCGGGTGAAGGCAGCTGCAGCAACGGGCGTACCGCCATGGTCGCGTTCGATCCAACCAGCCCGGCCATTGATGTGGCGACCGGGCGCTTGAACATCGACGGCTACGATGACCCGTCCGACACCAGCACCGCCAAGAACGTACAGGTGGAAGTGACTCAACGTGATGGCACGCCGATCAACGTCTACACCGAGAAATCGGCCGGCGCGGTGATCGTCGACAACCAGGCCGTGATCCCGCTCGCGGCGCAAATGTATGCCAGCGGCCCTGCCACCGAAGGCAAGGTCAACACCCGTGTGGGCTTCTTGATCGAGTACGCCGAGTAAGGCAACCCAGGGGCCTGACACGATGAAAAGAATCGCCTGCCTGACGCTGGTTGCCACCGCGGCTTGCGCGTGGCTCTGGCTGTTGCCGCTTCCTGCCCGCGCAGGCGTGATCATCCATGGCACACGCGTGATCTACCCCATGCAGCAGCAGGAAGTCGTGGTGCGCCTGGAGAACAAGGGGCCGCTTCCGGCGCTGGTGCAAACCTGGCTGGACACGGGCGACCGGCATTCGACACCGGCAACGGCCCACACACCGTTCATTCTCTCGCCACCGCTCTTCCGCATTGAGCCGCACCAGCAACAGGCTTTGCGCCTGCGCTATGGCGCAGGCGCCTTGCCGGCCGACCGTGAAAGCCTGTTTTGGTTGAACGTGCTGGAAGTACCACCGCTTGCCGCTGACGCTGCACACAACAACCAGATCGAATTGTCGTTCCGCACCCGTTTGCGGGTGTTTGTGCGCCCGCCGGCATTGCCCTACCCCGTCGACAGCGCCCCGGAAAAACTGCAGTGGAAGCTGGTGGCCCATGAACAGGGTTTCGCCCTGCAAGCCACCAACCCCACGCCGTACCATATTTCCATCGCCTCGATCGAGTTGCTGAACGACGGGAAACGTTTCAGTAAAGCCGCCAACAAAGACGCCAACGACAGTCTGCTGATGCCGGACGGTGACGTGAAACTGTTTGTGCTGCCCCTGCTGCGCCATCACCCCGTCGATGCAGCCACGGTCGAATTCACCACCGTCAGCGACTTTGGTGCTCGAGTCCGTCACTCGGCCCGCCTTGCCCTTCAACCGCAGGATGACCGATGACATGAAGACAGCTATCCGCTCACACCTGCCGGCCCGGTGCATGGCGTTGGTGCTTGCGCTGTTGACCACCCTCCCCGTGCAGGCGAGCGTGGTCATCAACAGCACCCGAATTGTCTACCCGCAGGACGACAAGGAGGTGACGATCAGACTGCACAGCAAGAACCAGGCACCGGTGCTGATCCAGGCTTGGCTGGACAGCGGCGATGAGCAATCAACACCGGATCTGGCGACAGCGCCCTTCGTCCTCACGCCACCGATCTTCCGCATGGAGCCAGGCAAGCAACAGGTGGTACGTATGGCCTACACCGGCGAAGCCTTGCCCAGGGCACAGGAAAGCCTGTTCTGGTTCAACGTGCTGGAGGTGCCCTCACGCTCCCAGGGCGGCCAGCAGGGCGATCAGGTGCAGTTCGCCTTCCGCTCGCGCATCAAGGTGTTTTTGCGCCCGTCGAACCTGCCTTACCAGGTCGAGGAAGCCCCCGGGAAGCTGCAGTGGCGGTCTGTCCGGGGCGAACATGGCCAGGCGCTGGAAGTCTTCAATCCGACGCCTTACCACGTGACGTTCGAGCGCATCGAAGTGCAAGTGGCAGGGCAGCACCATGTCCGCGAACCGGCGGCGTCGGGTACGGAGAATATGGTGACGCCCGGTGGGCGCGCCCGCTTTGAGTGGCCTCGCCTGAAAACCCCGATGGGCAGCGCTGCAACCGTCGAGTTCCAGACGCTCGACGATTTCGGGGTCAAGACCCACCACAGCAGCGAGGTCTCTCCATGACGGCCGTTCTTCTGTAGCAATCCCACTTCGCCTTATCGAAAGCACCGTCGATTGATACCCCATTCAGTGGGTAGGGATGCCCTTTGCCGACATTCGGGGAGCCCGTTTATGGAAACGCGAAAAATGAGTTTTTACACGCCTGCCAGGCTCGTAAGCCGGCCCCGTTTAAAGCAGACGCTGCGTGGCGTGCTGTTGGTAAGCGGAGCCCATGCCATGGCCGCCAATAGTGCAGAACAGGCTGAGTTCAACCCGGCTTTCTTTACCGGCGGCCGGGGCGGGCTGCCGATCGATATTGCACGGTTCAACCAAGGCAACGTCGTGCTCCCTGGCAACTATCGCACCGACATCCACCTCAATGGCCAATGGGTTGGGCGTGAAACCCTGACGTTCATTGCCGTGGAAGGTCAGCAGGTCGCGCAGTTGTGCCTGGAGCGTGATGTGCTGCTCAGGTTTGGCATTGACCTGCAAACCACTGAAGCCAATCAGGCGTCCCGTACGCCGTTTGCGCGCTGTGCGGATATCGGCACCTACCTGCCGGGAGCCAGCAGCCAATTTGATTCAGGTGAAAACCGTCTGGATTTGCAAGTGCCGCAGGTTTTCCTGGCGCGCAAGGCGCGGGGCTATGTCGACCCGCAGCACTGGGACAGCGGGATCGATGCCGCCTTTGTGCGGTACAACGTCAATACGTTCGCCACCCAGACCGATACGCGCGCACTCGGCTCCAGCTACCTGGGCCTGAACACTGGGCTCAATCTGGGCGATTGGCACTGGCGACATAGCGGCAGCTACAGCCATTCAGAGGTTGCCTCGAGCTATCAAAGCAGCGCCACCTATGTGCAGCACGAAGTGGACACGTTGCAGTCCCAACTGATGGCGGGCGAAATCTACACGCCGGGCGAACTGTTCGATAGCGTGCGCCTGCGGGGTGCCAGCCTGTCCAGCGACGATCGGATGCTGCCCGACTCATTGAGCGGATTTGCACCGGTAGTGCGTGGCGTTGCCGAGACCAACGCGCGGGTCAGCGTGCGCCAACGCGGCGTGTTATTGGACGAAGTGTCTGTAGCACCCGGCCCGTTTGTCCTCAACGACCTGTTTCCCACCGGGTATGGGGGCGACCTGAGCGTCACCATCACCGAGGCCGACGGCCGCCAGCGTGAGTTCATCGTACCGTTCGCCGCCAACGCCAACCTCTTGCGTCCCGGCCACAGCCGCTATGCATTGAGCGTCGGCCAGCTGGATGAAGTGGGCCTGCACCATCCGCCCGCGCTGGTGCAGGCCACTTATCAGCATGGCCTGAGCAATCGCCTCACGGGGTACACCGGCGCAACGCTCGGCGACGACTACCAATCGCAGTTGCTGGGTACGGCGTTCAACACCTCAGTAGGTGCGTTGTCGTGCGACCTGACGCATTCGAGCGCGCATCTGCCGGGGCATGGTTCACGCCAGGGGCAAAGCGTACAACTGCGCTACAGCAAGAACTTCACCGACACGGGCACCCACTTTGCCCTCGGGGCGTACCGCTACTCCACCGAAGGTTTCCTGAATGTGGCTGATGCCGCGCGCATTCGCGACCTGGCCATCGACGGACTGAACCCGGATAACCTGTCGCGGCTGCGCAACAGAATGGACATCAGCCTCAACCAGAGCCTGGGCAACGGTTCGGTGTACCTGACCGGTTCTTCACAACATTATTGGAACCGCACCCATGGCAACCTGACCTTTACCGCCGGGTACAGCGGCACGTGGCGGGGCCTCCACTATCTGCTGAGCGCACAGCGCAGCCGTGATCTGCGCAGTGAGCACGGGGACAAGCAACTGGAGCTCACCTTGAGCCTGCCACTGGGCAGCCACGCCCATTCGCCGACATTGACCACCACCGCCTATGGCGGCGATCAAGGCAGCGGCGAGCGCGCCAGCCTGGGCGGCAGCCTGGGTGAGCACAATCAGTTCAGCTACAGCGTCAGTGCCAACCGGACCCAGGGCAACAGCAACGCCACCAGTGCCGACATGAAATACCACACCCGCCATGGCGTACTCTCCGCCAGCCATGGCCAGAGCAGCACATACCGCTCCACATCGCTTGGCATGACCGGAGGCATTGTCGCCCACGCAGACGGTGTGACCCTCGCCCCAGAACTCGGCGATACCATCGGCATCGTCCAGGCGCCTGACGCCCAAGGCGCGCGAATCAATGGCAATCACAGCGCGCAAATCGGCAAAGGCGGCTTTGCCGTGGTGCCGCACCTCACCCCTTACCGCCAGAACATCGTGGAACTGGACCCGAAGGATCTGTCCACCGATGTGGAGCTCAAGACCGCGGCCCGGAACGTGGCCCCCCGCGCCGGTGCAGTGGTGAAACTGCAGTTCGAGACGACCAGCGGCCAGGCCTTGTTGATCACGGCACTGCGCGAGGATGGCAGCTCGTTGCCGTTCGGTGCGGATGTGTTCGATGAGGACGGCGCGAGCGTCGGGGTGGTCGGGCAGGGCGGTCAGGCTTTTGTGCGCGTGCCCCGTACACAGGGGCCATTGACGATCAAGTGGGGTCCCCATGCCGGTGCCGCATGTCAGTTGCATTACGACTTGGCTACACAGTCGAACACTGCCGGCACCCAGCGCTTACTCAATCTGAACGCGGGCACCTGCCGGCCCGATACAGCACAGCGCATGACACCCTCGAGCGAGAGCAATGCAAGCAGTTGATCCGGCGCAGGCGAGTAATGCCATTGCACTGCTTGCCTGCAAACGCCCTATTTCTTTTGCGGGACTGAAGATGAAACGCGCCATACAACTCATATCAACAGTGCTGATCCTTGGCTCGCCAATCGCGGCTCAAGCGGCGTGTGACAGGTATCAGAACGACACATTCACACTCACCCTTCCTTCCACAATCGTCGTACCGGACAGCCTCCCGGTGGAGTCTGAAATTGTCATTAAGGAGTTCACTGGCACGGCACCCTATTTCACTATGTACTGCAGCAACACTTTATTAACGATTACCGGGCGCTATGGCCCAAGGTCTCACGCAAAGTACTACGAGACCGAGGTTCCCGGTGTGGGTGTACACATGCGCATCCGACATTCCGGCGCGCTTTACCCTTTCTTTGGCATGCATAGTCAAAAAAACACCATCAGCGGTGCGCTCACGAGCTTCATGGCTGCGGAGTTGAGGTTCTATAAGGCCGGGCCTGTAACAGACGGGACAGTGCCTGCCGGAGACATTTGGGTGCAGAGACTGGATAACCGCCCGGAGAGTTTTACCCTGAGGCTCGGCAACGCAGTACGCTTTGTCAGGCCCGCCGCCACCTGCGATCTGGCAGCCGGCGACGCCAACCGCACGATCTCCCTAGACCCGGTGCAAGTCGGCGCATTCGAACACTCCACCACCGTCGGCGCCCGCGAATTTGAGCTGTCGGCGCAGTGCACCAACGCCTCCAACGTCACCTTCAGTTTTTCTGGCACCCCCGCACCAGGCAATGACCGGCTGTTCGCCAATACCGGCACCGCTGGCGGAGTGGCCCTATGGCTTTACTCCCGCCTCGATGGGGGCGTCCAGAACATTCTCGCCAATGGCACCGAGAATAGCCGCACGGTACCGGTTTCCGGCAACCGTGCAGTCTTGCCGCTTGGCGCGGCGTACCACCTGAACGGCACGGTCAGCCAGGGCACGCTCGCCAGTACCGCCACCGTCACCATTACCTACAACTGAAACCCTGAGCACTCTTTGATGAAGATCCGAACGCGCGCCCTGCTGCTGACAATGACTGCGAGCCTGGCCTTCCTGCCTGCCGTGCACGCCGATACCACCGGCACTTTAAACTTTACCGGCCAAGTCAACGCCGGTACCTGCGACCTTGCCGCAGGTGACCTGAACCGCAGCCTCGCCCTGCCGGCCATCAAGATTTCGGACTTCGATTCGACCTCCACGGCAGGCTCGCTTGATTTTGAGATTTCTGCCGAATGCGACTCGGATATACGCAAGGTGGTTTTCCAGTTCGGGGGCACACCCGCAGAGGCGAACCCCTTGTTGTTCTCCAATACCGGAACGTCGACAGGGACGGCCCTGGCGTTATCACACCGCGCGGCCAAGGCGTACGCCATCCCGGCGAACGGCAAGGTCGAGCAGCGCAGCCGTACGATTGCAACAAAAGGTAAGAAAGCCGTGATACCACTCACGGCGGCATATCACAAAACCGGCGTAGCGATCACCCAAGGAACACTGGCCAGCGCGGTGACTGTCTCGATCACTTACAACTGAGGCACTGACAACGCGCAAAAAAAATGCCCCACCTTCTCAGGTGGGGCATTTTTTGTGTCCCGGAAAAATCAGGACTGACTGGTTGGCGTCGGGGTGACCGGCGTTGCAGTCGGGGCGGCAGCAGGCGTGGGTGCCGACACCGAGTTGGCTGTCGAAGCAGACGGTGCCGTGGTTGCCGGCTTGGCGGCAACAGCAGGCTTAGGCGCTGCCGGTTTTTTCGCTGCAGCTGGCTTCTTCGCCGCAGCAGGTTTGGCGGCTGGCTTGGCCACCGGTTTCGCGGCAGCAGGCTTGGCTGCAGGTTTAGCAGCGGCAGGCTTGGCCGCGGGTTTGGCGGCTGGCTTAGCGGCCGGTTTGGCAGCGGCTTTGGCTGCTGGCTTGGCCGCAGGTTTGGCAGCGGCTTTCGCAGCCACGGGTTTAGCGGTGGCCTTGGCAGCCGGTTTGGCCGCTGCGGTTTTGGCAGCCGGTTTAGCGACTGCTTTTGCAGCAGCCTTGGCCGCAGGTTTTGCAGCTGGCTTGGCGGCAGCTTTCACCAGAGGTTTGGCAGCCGTTTTAGCCGCCGGTTTGGCAGCGGCCGTTTTTGCAGCAGGCTTGGCAGCCGGTTTAGCGGCAGCCGCTTTCACTGGAGCCACTTTGGCACCGGTCAGTTTTTCAATTTGCTTTGTCAGGGTATCGACCTTGCTGTGCAGGGTCTTCAGCTCAGCCTTACTCGGCACGCCCAGGCGCGAAATAGCACTGTTGAGGCGCTTGTCCAGAGCCCCTTCGAGTTCGCCCCAAGTACCCAATACCTGTTTTTTCGCATCACTGATGCGCGAACCGGCAGTCGCTTTGGCAGCACCTACTTGTTTACCCACTGCGCTCTTGGTCAACTTCTCGGCTTTCTCGCCGTCTTTAACCAACGTCTCGAAGAGTTTACTGCCGTCACTGTCGATCTTCGAGTAAACGCCTAAACCAGCCAGCCAGATCTTGCGGGAATACTCTTCAACTTTCCCGACCCACGAGCTGCCTTCTTTCTGAGTAGTCTTTTTAACAGCCATCCCGATGTCTCCTTAGTGTTTACGCGCGACACGTTCGAGCAATGCCGTCAGCTCTTCGAGCTTAGCAGAGAGTGTCTCCACGTCATGTTTAGACGCAATGCCAATTCGATTCAAGGCACTGGCAACGCGAGTATCAAAAGCTTTTTCAACTTTATCCAGCTGAACTTCTACCAGACCTTTGACCGCGGAGACATTACTCTTTACTTGATCAATCTGACTGTTGGCCGCATCAAGTTGTTCCACTGCAACTTTTTTGCCTTTACTTTCAACATGTTGACCGGCTTTAACCAGCTCTTTGAAGTAGTCGCCGCCCTCGCTGCCGACCTTCGCGTAGGCACCAAGACCTGCCAACCAGATCTTGCGGGCGTAGGTTTTAACGTCACTCAACGCGCCGGTCTGAGCATCGATTTTTTTCTTCAGGATAACTTTGGCCATGGTGCACCTCACGCAGGAAAGGGGGGAGGAACGGCCCGCAGGAGTTGAGGACCTGGGCACAAAGTAGGCTGGAAAATTAGAATCGGCACCCTAAGTACTCGCGGATCAGGCCAAGGCTTTATCCAGGGCTTTCTCGATTTCGGATTTGATGGTGCCACTCATGGCCGACATCAACAGGCCCAGTTCCACATCAATGCGCAGCAAATCATCCGCCACCAATACGGTGCCTTTAACCCCCGAACGCTTGAGGTTCAAGGTATCGCCGGACCAGGAGGGCTCCAGGCCATATTGCTCCTGGAGTTTATGCGCCAACTTCTCGGCCTTTGCGCGTGCCCCTTCTTTACCCAGGGAATGTGCACGCTCAACGGTTATACGGGCCATTACGATGACTCCTCTTTATAGGGATTTGAATACCTTGAATGCGGCAAAAGGTCTCGGTGACCCTCTATCTTACCTGCAGCCTTGCCAAGACAAAGCAGGCCTTGGGGATTATCATGTCCCGCATTCTCTTTTGGTGACAGCGATATGACTGATCAGCGCAAAGGCAGCGATGCCGAACCCACCACTCACTTCGGCTTCAAGAACGTCCCGGAAAGCCAGAAAGCGGAAAAAGTCGCTGAGGTGTTCCACTCCGTGGCAGCCAAGTACGACCTGATGAACGACGTGCTCTCCGGCGGTATGCACCGCCTGTGGAAACGCTTCACCATCGAGCTGTCGGGTGTACGCACCGGCAACCGTGTGCTGGACATCGCCGGCGGTACGGGTGACCTGGCGGCCAAGTTCTCCAAGCTCGTCGGCCCTACCGGCCAGGTGGTGCTGGCGGACATCAACGGCTCGATGCTCAAGGTCGGCCGTGATCGCCTGCTCGACAAAGGCGTGGCCGGCAATATCGAATTCGTCCAGGCCGACGCTGAAAAGCTGCCGTTCCCCGACAACCATTTCGACTGCGTGACCATCGCCTTCGGCCTGCGCAACGTGACCCACAAGGAAGACGCGATCCGCTCGATGCTGCGCGTCCTCAAGCCGGGCGGTCGCCTGTTGGTACTGGAGTTCTCCAAGCCGACCAACGCGCTGATGTCCAAGGTCTACGACACCTACTCCTTCGCCTTCATGCCGTTGATGGGCAAGCTGATCACCAATGACGCCGAAAGCTACCGCTACCTGGCCGAATCGATCCGCATGCACCCCGACCAGGAAACCCTGAAGTCGATGATGGTAGAGGCCGGTTTCGACCGCGTGACCTACCACAACATGACCTCGGGCATTGTCGCCCTGCACCGTGGCATCAAGCCCTGATGCTGCTCAAAGGCCTTCTTGCCAGCGTCGAACACGGCCTCAACCGTGTGCTGCGCCTGGACAGCACCGCCCTGGCACGGCTCGCGCACTTGAACGGCAAGGTCATCGCCGTGGACTGCAGCAGCCCCGCCCTGCAGCTGTTTATCCTGCCCAGCGATGAAGGCCTGCTGCTCGCCACTCAATGGGCCGCCGAAGCCGACTGCACCCTGCGTGCACCGGCCTCCAGCCTGTTGCACCTGGCGCTGAGCCGCAACAAGACCGCCATCCTTCACAGCCCCGAAGTGCACCTGGAAGGCGACAGCGCGGTCCTGATGGACCTGGCCGCCGTGCTGCAGGACCTGGAGCTGGACTGGGAATACGAGCTGTCACGCTGGATCGGCCCCGTCGCCACCCAGCTGATCAGCGGGCACCTGCGCAGTCGTACGCGCTGGTACCAGCAGGGGTTCGCCAGCCTCAACCAGAACCTCGCCGAATACCTGAGCGAAGAATCGCGCACCCTGGTCGGAGAACGGGAAGCGCAAGCGCGCTTTCGTGAACTCGACAAGGCCAAAATCGACCTGGAACGCCTCGAGGCCCGCTTCGAGCGCTTGAGCCGTTCCCTTGATCCAAGCGATAACGCATGAAGCTGCTCGCCGTCCGCCGTTTGTTCCGTATCCAGCGCGTCGTAATCCGCTACCACCTCGATGACCTGCTGTTCGCCCTGCCCTTGCCATGGTTCCTGCTGGCGGTGCGCTATGTGCTGCCTTGGCGCTGGTTCCCGCGCAAACAGCTGGAGTTGAGCCGAGGCGCGCGCCTGCGCCTGGCGTTGCAGGACCTGGGGCCGATCTTCATCAAGTTCGGGCAGATTCTGTCGACCCGCCGCGACCTGCTGCCGGAAGACATCGCCGACGAACTGATGCTGTTGCAGGACCGCGTACCGCCGTTTGATTCCCAGCAGTCGATGAAGCTCATCGAAGACCAGTTGGGCAAGAAGATCAGCGAGGTGTTCAGCCGCTTCGACGTCGAACCGCTGGCCTCGGCCTCGGTGGCGCAAGTGCACGCCGCGCAGTTGAAGAGCGGCGAAGAAGTGGTGGTGAAGGTGATCCGCCCGGGCCTCAAGCCGATCATCGGCCAGGACCTGGCGTGGCTGTTTATCCTGGCCCGCGCCGCCGAACGTTTCTCTGCCGATGCGCGCCTGCTGCACCCGGTGGACGTGGTCGCCGACTACGAGAAAACCATCTACGACGAACTCGACCTGCTGCGCGAAGCAGCCAACGCCAGCCAGCTCAAGCGCAACTTCGAAGGCTCGCCGCTGCTGTACGTGCCGCAGGTGTATTGGGACTGGTGCCGCCCGAAAGTGCTGGTGATGGAGCGCATCTACGGCGTGCAGGTCACCGACCTCGCCACCCTGGCCGACCAGCGCACCGACATGAAGATGCTTGCCGAGCGCGGCGTGGAGATCTTCTTCACCCAGGTGTTCCGCGACAGTTTCTTCCACGCCGACATGCACCCCGGCAATATCTTCGTCAGCACCGTCAACCCGTGGAGCCCGCAGTACATTGCGATCGACTGCGGCATCGTCGGCAGCCTGACCCCGGAAGACCAGGACTACCTGGCGCGCAACCTGTTCGCCTTCTTCAAGCGCGACTACCGCCGCGTGGCGCAGTTGCACATCGATTCGGGCTGGGTGCCGGCGGAAACCAAGCTCAATGAATTCGAAGCGGCGATCCGCACCGTGTGCGAGCCGATCTTTGAAAAACCCCTGAAAGATATCTCCTTCGGCCAGGTGCTGATGCGCCTGTTCCAGACCGCGCGGCGCTTCAATATGGAAGTGCAGCCGCAACTGGTGCTGCTGCAAAAAACCCTGCTCAACATCGAAGGCCTGGGCCGTCAGCTGTACCCGGACCTCGACCTGTGGAACACCGCCCAGCCGTTCCTGGAACGCTGGATGCGCGAGCGGGTCAGCCCGAAAACCCTGCTGGGCAACCTGCACAGCCAGTTCGAACAGCTGCCGCACCTGGCCAACATGACCCGCGACCTGCTGGAGCGCATGTCCCAGCCCCATGCCAAAGACCCCGCGCCGCCCTGGCAGAAGCGCAAGGACGACTGGTTCCTGCGCCTGCTGGGTGCTGCGCACCTGGTCGGTGGCGTGATGCTGGCCATTGGCGGGCCGCTGAACCAACTGGGCCACTGGCCGGCCGGCATCATGGTCGCCGTGGGTGTTTATCTGATCGTGCGTCGATAGCCAATCCGGTTATACACTGTCGCAAATTGCCGGAGCCGAAGATGAAAGACTGGCTGGACGAGATCAAGTGGGACAGTGACGGCCTGGTGCCGGCCATTGCCCAGGACTACAAGACCGGGCGCGTGCTGATGATGGCCTGGATGAACCGCGAGGCCCTGAGCCTCACCGCCACTGAGCAGCGCGCCATTTACTGGTCACGTTCCCGTGGCAAACTGTGGCGCAAGGGCGAAGAGTCCGGGCACGTGCAAACCCTGCACGAGATGCGCATCGACTGCGACGCCGACGTGGTGATCCTCAAGGTCGAGCAGATCGGTGACATCGCCTGCCACACCGGCCGCCACAGCTGCTTCTATCGCGTGTTCGAGAACGGCGAATGGAAGGTCGTGGAGCCGGTGCTCAAAGACCCGCACGCCATCTACTCGGCAGGACACTGACCATGAGCGATACCCTCAACCGTGTGGCCCAGGTGCTGGAGGACCGCAAAGGTGCGGACGCCGACAGTTCCTACGTCGCCAGCCTGTACCACAAGGGCCTGAACAAGATCCTGGAAAAACTCGGCGAAGAGTCCATCGAGACCATCATCGCCGCCAAGGACGCACAAATCAGCGGCGATTGCAGCGATGTCATCTATGAGACCGCCGACTTGTGGTTCCATAGCCTGGTCATGCTCGCCCAACTGGGGCAGCATCCACAGGCCGTGCTGGATGAACTGGACCGTCGCTTCGGCTTGTCCGGGCACGCCGAAAAGGCCTCGCGCCCGTCCGCTTGAATAACTTTTACTAGAGGATTTGCAGCATGGGCATTTTTGACTGGAAACACTGGATCGTCATTCTGGTGGTGGTGGTACTGGTATTCGGCACCAAGAAACTCAAAAACCTCGGCACCGACGTGGGCGAGTCGATCAAGGGCTTCCGTAAAGCCATGAACGACGATGAGAAGCCTGCCGACCCGGCCGCCAACCCGGTGCCACCGGCCCAGCCTGTACACCCCCAGGCCACCCAGCCGATCACCGAGCGTCGTACCTTCGACGTGCAGGCTGAAAAAGTCGAAGAGCCGACCCGCAAAGACTCGTGAGCACTGACTAATGTTTGGTATCAGCTTCTCTGAACTGCTGCTCGTCGGCCTGGTTGCCTTGCTGGTACTGGGGCCGGAACGCCTGCCCGGTGCCGCACGCACGGCCGGCCTGTGGATCGGGCGCCTGAAACGCAGTTTCAACGCCATCAAACAGGAAGTTGAACGGGAAATCGGCGCCGACGAGATCCGTCGCCAACTGCACAACGAACATATTCTGTCGTTGGAACAGGAAGCCCGGAAGATCCTGTCGCCGGTGCAGGAGCCCGCCAAACCGGTGGAGCCTGTGGCCGAGCACAGCATCGCGCCTGCGCCTGCGCCTGCGGTGGATACCCCGCCAGCCGCCCCGACCCCGACCCCGACCGCTGCAACCGAGCCTGCGCCGACGCCCGCTGCGTCGCCCGCGCCCCATGACCCTACATTGCCGCCGCGAGCCCCATGAGCGCTGATAAACCGGAAAACGACCAGCATATGCCGCTGGTCTCGCACCTGACCGAGCTGCGGACCCGCCTGCTGCGTTGCGTGGCAGCGATCTTCGTGATCTTTGCCGGGCTGTTCGCCTTTACCCAGCAGATCTACACCTTCGTCTCCACGCCGCTGCGCCAGTACCTGCCGGCCGGCGCGACGATGATTGCCACCGATGTGTCGTCGCCCTTCCTCACACCGTTGAAGCTGACGATGATGGTCTCGCTGTTCCTGGCGATCCCGGTGATCCTGCACCAGATCTGGGGCTTTATCGCGCCGGGCCTGTACAAGCATGAGAAGCGCATCGCCGTGCCCTTGCTGGTGTCGAGCATCCTGCTGTTCTACACCGGCATGGCCTTCGCCTACTTCCTGGTGTTCCCGTTGATCTTCAAGTTCTTCGCCGCCGCCACCCCGGCCGGCGTGGAGATGATGACCGACATCACCAGCTACCTCGACTTCGTGATGACGCTGTTCTTCGCCTTTGGCGTGGCGTTCGAAATCCCCGTGGCCGTGGTGCTGCTGGTGTGGATCGGCGTGGTCAACGTGGCGTACCTGAAGAAAATCCGCCCGTACGTGATCATCGGCTGCTTCGTGGTCGGCATGATCCTCACGCCGCCGGACATCTTCTCCCAGACCCTGCTGGCCGTGCCAATGTGGATGCTGTTCGAGATCGGCATCCTGTTCAGCGGCCTGATCAGCAAGCGTGGCGATCACCCGGATGACCAACCCGCCGACGACGACCAGCCGCCAGCGACCCAGCCGTGAACCTGCTGCTGCTGTTCGATGCCGACTTCATTGCGGCCGACCGGGTGATCCTGCGTGATCGGCGCCTGGTGCATATGCAGGAAGTCCACCGCGCCGCCGTAGGCGACAGCCTGCGGGTCGGGCGCCTTGGCGGGTTGATGGGCAACGCGCAATTGCTGCGCCTGGAAGCCCGCGAAGCCGAACTGCAAGTGAGCTTCGACCAACCACCGCCGGCCAAATTGCCCCTGACCCTGCTGCTGGCCCTGCCACGTCCGAAGATGCTGCGCCGGGTCCTGCAAACCGTGGCGGCCATGGGCGTGCCGAAAGTGGTGCTGGTCAATAGCTACCGGGTGGAAAAAAGCTTCTGGCAGACCCCCTTCCTGGAGCCCGAGGCCATTCGCGAACAACTGATCCTCGGCCTGGAACAGGCACGGGACACGGTGCTGCCGCAAATCGTTATCGAAAAGCGCTTCAAGCCCTTCGTCGAAGACCGCCTGCCGGCCATGACCGAAGGCACCCTTGGCCTGATCGGCCATCCCGGCGACTACCCACCCTGCCCCCGTGGGCTGGATGAACCGGTCACCCTGGCCATAGGCCCGGAAGGTGGCTGGATCCCCTATGAGGTGGACCTGCTGGCCAAGGCCGGCTTGCAGCCGGTGCAATTGGGCGCCCGCATCCTGCGCGTCGAAACGGCCGTCACCGCCCTGCTCGCCCGCCTTTTCTAACCACACCGCATATCCCTGTGGGAGGGGGCTTGCTCCCTCCCACAGGGTAGAGCGTCGCTACAGAATCCCGTATGCAGGCCGATAACCCGTGAATAAGTCCAAGCTTTGTTCCAGGGGAGTTCGCAGCATGTATCGTTGGTTAGCCGAAAAACTGGGGAATGTCAGCGTCAAAACCAAGCTGGCGGTGGGCTTTGGCCTGGTATTGCTGTTGACACTGATGATCACCTTCACCGGCTGGAGCGGCCTGGGCAGCGTGATCAGCCGGGGCGACAAACTGGGTTACATCTCCAGCCTCAATGAGCTGACCAAGGACCTGCGCCTGGCGCGCCTGGACTACGAAATGCGCCGGGGCGAACAAGGCCCGACGGCGGTCAACGAGCTGATGAGCAAGCTTGAAAGCGGCCTGAAAACCGCCGACACCTTGATCGATCAACCCGCCGACAATCTGCTGGTGGACGAGCAATTGGCCGCGATCGCCCAATACAAGCATGCGTTCGACGATATGGTCCAGGCCGGCGCCAACCGTGAAAACGCCCGTAGCAAGCTGGGCGATACGGCCGACAATGCGGTGCTCAAGATCGGCGAGATCGAAAAATCCCTGTTGCAAGGCGACAGCGTCACCCAGTTCAACAGCGTGGTCGAGCTGAGCAAGCTGATCCAACAGGCGCGCTTCCAGGTGCGCGGCTACACCTACAGCGGCAAGGTTGAAGCAGAACAGCCGGCCCTGGACGCCATTGATAACGCCCTGAAGAAAATCGCCACCCTCAACGGCACGCTGCCTGAGCAGTACGCAACCAACCTGCAACAGGCCAGCGTTTCGCTGCAAGCCTACCGCGCGGCCGTCAGCCAATACCGAGACTCCCAGGTCGCGAGTACCGCCGCCATGAAAAAGATGGGCGAACAGGGCGACATCTTGCTTGAGCGCAGTAAAAAACTGACCCTCTCCCAGACCGTCGTGCGCGATACCGACGCAGCCCAAGCCAAGAGCCTGTTGCTGCTGGCCACCGTGCTTGCCTTGGTCTTCGGACTGGTAGCGGCCTGGGCCATCACGCGGCAGATCATTCTTCCGCTGAACCAGACCCTCGAAGTGGCCGAGCGCGTCGCCTCGGGTGATCTGAGCCACAACCTCATTTCACTGCGCCAGGATGAATTGGGCCAATTGCAACGCGCCATGCAAAGCATGACCGTGGGCCTGCGCGAGTTGATCGGCGGCATCAGCGAAGGGGTCACCCAGATCGCCAGCGCCGCCGAGCAACTGTCGGCCGTCACAGAACAAACCAACGCGGGGGTCAACAGCCAGAAAGTCGAGACCGACCAAGTGGCCACCGCCATGAATGAAATGGCCGCCACCGTGCAGGAAGTGGCGCGCAATGCCGAGGAAGCCTCCGAAGCCGCAGTGGCCGCCGACCAGCAGGCCCGCGAAGGCGACAAAGTGGTCGGCGAAGCGATCGCCCAGATCGAACGCCTTGCCACTGAAGTCGGCAATTCCACGGTCGCCATGGCCGATCTGAAGCGCGAAAGCGACAAGATCGGCAGCGTGCTCGATGTGATCAAGTCCGTGGCCCAGCAAACCAACCTGCTGGCCCTCAATGCAGCCATTGAAGCGGCGCGTGCCGGTGAAGCCGGACGCGGTTTCGCGGTGGTGGCCGATGAAGTGCGCAGCCTGGCCCAGCGCACCCAGAAGTCCACCGAAGAGATCGAAGAGTTGATCGTCGGCCTGCAAAGCGGCACCCAGCAGGTGGCGAACATCATGGACAACAGCCGTGGCCTCACCGACAGCAGTGTCGAGTTGACGCGCCGCGCCGGCAGCGCCTTGGAGAACATCACACGTACGGTCTCGACCATCCAGGCGATGAACTCCCAGATCGCCACCGCCGCCGAGCAGCAAAGCGCCGTGGCGGAAGAGATCAATCGCAGTGTGTTGAACGTGCGCGATATCTCCGAGCAGACGGCTTCGGCCAGTGAAGAGACTGCCGCATCGAGTACCGAACTGGCGCGCCTGGGCACTCATCTCCAGGCGCTGGTCGGCCGCTTCCGGGTCTGACCCCTTCCCCGCGTGGCGACCCGCCCTGGGTCGCCGCATGCAATCTGTGAAATTTCCTACGCGCTTATCAGCCCCACCTCTGCGCCGAGAGAACTAGCGTTCAATTCAGCTCAATGTGCCTGCGCACGTTGAGAACGCCCACTGTTCACTTGTCGGAGGTTGATCATGCTTCGTCGAATGACTTACCTGTTGGGTGACGCCAGTGTCACTCTCAAACTGGCCCTGGGCTTCTCCCTGGTCCTGGCATTGAGCCTTGTGATTGCCGTGACTGGCTGGCAGGCGCTGGCCGCGTCCCTTTACCGCTCGCAGACCCTGACCGTGCTCGCGCAATTGGCCGTGACGGGTGAAGAACTGCGGGCTGACCGAATCGTTTACCGCACCCTGGACGATACCAACAGCCTCAACAAATTGAGCGTGAGCATAGAAAAAATAGACGGGCTCCTGAGCGAGCTTTCCAACCGCCTTAAAGCCCCAAAACCCATTCAGTACCTGCAGGAGATGACCCGCCTTTCTGCAACGTTCAAAGCCACACTCAAGGATGTGCCCGCGCTGGTCGAGACACGTGAGAGTGCCCGTGAACAGCTCAAGCAGAGCTCCGTACGCACCGGCGATGTACTCGCACAACTGGCCAGCGACTTACCCGACCAGGAGGATGAAAAAGCCCTCGATGCCATCGAAAACCTGCGCCAGGCCATAGAGCAGGCGGAGGATCGAGCCCAAACCCCTGCCTGGGCCGCCAGCTCGCTGGATGCCTACGCCCAGGCCGTCAGCGACGCCGAGCGCAACCTCGAACTCGCCCAGGCGGGCGTAGCAAAATTGCCGGTCGACAGCGGCGCCCTGAAAAATACCGTGCTCAGTATCCGCACCCACCTCACACGCCTCAAGGACACGCAACTCACAACCGAAGGCGCGCAAAATCAATTGGAACAGCAACTGGACCAACTGCTCGCCCAGAGCGATCTCTTGAGCCAGGACCAGACTCAACGGCGCGAACGCGAAGCCGAACAGGCCCGCACCCAAACCCTTGGTACGACCGCTGCCGCCTTGCTGCTGGGCACCCTCGCGGCCTGGCTGATTGCCGGGCAGATCGTGAAACCGCTGCGCAAAGCGCTGTCCGCTGCCAATCGCATTGCGCAAGGCGACCTGAGCCATGACGTGCAATCCCGACGGCGTGACGAGTTGGGCCAACTGCAACGCAGCATGAGCCAAATGACGCTGAACCTGCGGGGGCTGATTGGCAACATCAGCGACAACGCGCGGCAAATTGCCAGCGCCGCCGAGGAGCTCTCCACCGTGACCGAACAAACTCGCGCCGGGGTGAATCATCAGCGCGATGAAACCGAGCAGGTCGCCGCCGCCATGAACCAGATGCTCGCCACCGCCCAGGAGGTTGCGCGCCACGCCGAGCAGGCTTCCCTCGCCGCCGGACAGGCCAATCAACAGACTGAGCTGGGCGATCAGGTAGTAACGGATGCCGTGGCGCAAATCGAGCACCTTGCCCATGAAATGGCGCGCGCGGGTCAGGCCATGGTGGGGCTGCAACGGGAAAGCCAGAAAATCAGCAGTGTGCTGGATGTGATCAAGTCAGTGTCACAGCAGACCAACCTGCTGGCGCTCAACGCGGCCATAGAAGCCGCACGGGCCGGCGAGGCCGGTCAAGGCTTCGCGGTGGTCGCCGATGAGGTGCGCGGTCTCGCCCAACGGACCCAGCAGTCCGCCGAGGAAATCGAAGAACTGATTGGCGGCCTGCACAGCGGTACACAACAGGTGGCCGACATCATGGACTACAGCCGCACCCTGACCGACAACAGCGTCGGCCTGGCCCGCAACGCCGGGGACTCCCTGACGGAGATTGCCCGCACGGTGTCGGTCATCCAGGAAATGAACCCGCAGATCGCCGCTGCCGCCGAGGAGCAAAGTGCGGTGGCCGAAGAGATCAACCGCAGCGTATTGAAAGTACGCGACGCCTCGGAGCAAACCGCCGCCGCCAGTGAACAGACGGCAGCGGCCAGTATCGAACTGGCGCGGCTGGGAACGGATTTGCAGCAATGCGTGGGGCGGTTCAAGGTATGAACGCCCCGCGCCCTATAGCACCTGGCGCAGAAACGCCTGGGCGCGCGGGTCTTTGGGCGCCGCGAAGAACTCGGCCGGGGCCGCATCTTCCAGCAACTTGCCATGATCGAAGAACAGCACCCGATCCGCCACTTCACGGGCAAAACCCATTTCGTGAGTGACGCAGACCATGGTCATGCCTTCCAGGGCCAGGGTCTTCATCACGTCCAGCACTTCGCCGACCATTTCCGGGTCGAGGGCCGAGGTGGGCTCGTCGAACAGCATCACCTTGGGCTCCATCGCCAACGCCCGGGCAATCGCCACGCGCTGTTGCTGGCCGCCGGAAAGCCGTGATGGAAACTCGTTGGCTTTCTGCGCAATGCCGACCTTTTCCAGCAGCGCCAGGGCCTTGGCTTCGCGCTCCTTCTTGCCGCGCTTGCGCACGACTTTTTGCGCCAGGCACAGGTTTTCCAGCACGGTCATGTGGGGGAACAGGTTGAAGTGCTGGAACACCATGCCGACTTCACGGCGATAGGCATTCACATCGGTTTTCGGGTCGGCCAGTTGCAGGCCATCGATGCTCACCGAGCCGGAATCGAATTCTTCCAGGCCATTGAGGCAACGCAGGAACGTGGACTTGCCGGAGCCGGACGGGCCGATCACCACCAGCACTTCGCCCTTGGCCACCTGGGTGGTCACATGGTCCACCGCGCGCACCACGTGCCCGCGGGTATCGAAGACTTTTACCAGATCGCGGACTTCAATCACTTTGGGCGAGCCTCCGCTCAAGCCGGCTGGCCATTTTCGACAGCGGCAGGTTGATCAGCAGGTACAACCCTGCCACACAGAACAGGATTTCAAACGGCGAGAACGAGGTGGTGATCACTTCGCGACCGCTTTTGAGCAGCTCGGTAATCGCGATCACCGAGACCAGCGAGGTGTCTTTCACCAGGCTGATAAATTGCCCAGCCAACGGCGGCAACACGCGCTTGAAGGCCTGCGGCAGCACCACATGGCGCATCGACTGGCTGGCGCTCAGGCCCAGGGAGCGAGCCGCCTCGTTCTGGCCACGGGTGATGGACTGCACCCCCGCGCGGACGATTTCCGCCACATAGGCGCCGGTGAACAGCGACAGGGCGGCGATCCCGGCGAATTCCCGGGACAGGTTGAGCACCGTGCCGATAAAGAAGTAGAAAATGAAGATCTGCACCAACAGTGGCGTACCACGCACCAGTTCGACGTAGATCGTCGAAAGATCGCGCAGGGTCGGGTTATTGGACAGTCGGCACAGCCCGGTGGCAAGACCGATCGCCAGGCCGAGAATCCCGGATACCACCGACAGCCACAACGTGGTCCACAGGCCCCACATCAAGGGGCCCAACGCCCAATGGCGGTTAACCCCGATGACGTCGCCTTCGGCCACATCATCACCGCGCGCCACTTGCAGGCTGTTGTCGGCCACGCTCACGCGCTGTTCGACGCCGGCATCGTTGCGCAGGGTGACTTCGGCCACATCGCCCTTGCGGACCAGCTCCACGACAGTGGAGATGTCCGCAGCGCGCTGGGACTCTTCGGCTTGGTAGGCGAAGTATTGCGGGACCCGGTTCCAGCGCCACTCGTAGGACATCAGCGAGGTGGCGTAGTACAAGGCGCCAGCCAGGCCGACCAGCACGACGACGGTCAGCAGGTGCCAGGGCCATTGGGCTTTTTTCTGTTTCATCTACTCAGCATCCAAAAAAATCGAGGCCCGCACACCTGAGGTGGCGAGCGGGCTCCCCACAGCAAGCCCTCTCACACCAGAAAACAGTCCCGCTTTATTCCATGTCCTTGAGCCACTCGGAGCTCTTGAACCACTTGTCATGGATGCGATCGTAGGTACCGTCGTTCTTGATCTGGTGCAGGAAGTTGTTGATGAAGTTGATGCTGTCGTAGTCACCCTTCTTCAGGCCGAACGCCAGCGGCTCAAAGGTGAAGGGTTCTTCGAGGAACACCAGCTTGCCGTTACCGACTTTTTTCTCGGCGACCACGTTGTACGGCGCGTCATACACGAAGGCATCGGCCTTGCCGTTGACCACGTCCAGCACACCTTCCTGCTCGTTGTCATAGCCGTGGTACTTGGCCTTGGAGATCAGCTTCTTGGCGACCATCTCACCGGTGGTGCCGAGCTTGGAGGTCAGGCGGTACTTCTCGTCATTCAGGTCTTTATAGGACTTGATGGTGCCTTCCAGGTCCTTGCGGATCAGCAGGGTCTGGCCAACCACGATGAAGGGCTCGCTGAAGTTCAGGCGCAGGTTGCGTTCCTGGGTCAGGGTCATGCCGCTGCCGATCATGTCGAACTTGCCGGTGAGGAACGCCGGGATGATGCCGTCATAGCCGGTGGACACCAGCTCCAGCTTGACGCCCATGGACTTGGCCATGGCCTTGAGGATATCGACCTCGAACCCAATGATTTCGCCGCGTTTGTCGGTCATTTCGAACGGCATGTAGGTCGGGTCCATGCCGACTTTCAGCGTGCCGCGCTTGACCGCATCATCGATGGCACCGGCCTGGGCGGCATTGGCCGCAACCAGCGCGGCGACGCCGAGCAGCAGCATCGAAAGATACTTTTTCATCATCAAGTCCCCTGAACGATTCTTATACGGTCGGCGCGCAAAAGGGCTGCACCAATTCGGGGTGCGATCCTAACCCACTCATTGCCTGTCACAAAGGTTTCACGGGTATTTGTTATCTGCGTATGTCGGAAAAGTCCCACAACAACGCAGCCAACTGCTGGGATAGACGCTTGCGTTGGCAGCGCTGACAACGGGTTGATGTGTAAGAAGTTATGACTTCCAGTCGACCTCTACCAGCCAGTCCATGTCCTTGAACCACTTGTCGTGCAAGCGATCGTAGGTCCCGTCCTGGGCGACTTGATTGAGGAAATGATTGATCCAGTTGAGGCTGTCAAAATCGCCTTTCTTCACGCCAAACGCCAAGGGTTCAAAGGTGAACGGCTGTTCAAGCGCCAGCAACTCGCGGTTTTCCGGCAAGCTCAGGGCGATCAGGTTGTAGGGCGCATCATAAATAAAGGCATCGGCGGCACCGTTCACTACTTGGTGCACAGCCTCCCGGGGCGTTGCAAAACTGCTCAAGCGTGCCGCCCCCAGGAAACGTTGCGCCGCCGCCTCGCCAGTGGTGCCCTGGACGGTGGTGACGCGGTAAGTGGCGTCGTCCAGGTCTTCGACACTGGTGACCTTGCCCCTCAGGCTGGGGTGCAGCAATACGGTTTGCCCCACCACGATAAAGGAGTCGCTGAAATTCAGCTTCAGGTTGCGCTCCTGGGTGACGGTCATGCCGCTGCCGATCAGGTCGAACTTTTTCGCCTGCAGCCCAGGCAGCAACTCGGTATAGGGCACGCTGACCAATTCAAGCTCAACGCCCAGGGCCTGGCTCATCACCTTGAGCAGGTCGACTTCAAAGCCCACGATACGGCCCTCTTTATCGGTCATTTCAAAGGGCACATAGGTGGGCGTAGTACCCACCTTCAACACACCACGCCGAACCGCATCGTCGATGGCACCGGCCTGCACCAGACCACTGTGAATCAATGCGATAACGCCGATCAGCAATGCCGAACAATACCTTTTGATCATGAATCCCCCTGTGATCGAGTCAAATTTGGGGGGCGATCCTACCCCACTCGCGGGCACGCAAATATGCCTCGGACAAGGGACTTTTGTTTCGAAATAACAAGGAGTTAGGGCGATAGAGAAACGCTGTAGGACCAGCGCT
Source organism: Pseudomonas sp. GW821-FHT09C10 (assembly GCF_059418085.1). Taxonomy (NCBI): domain Bacteria; kingdom Pseudomonadati; phylum Pseudomonadota; class Gammaproteobacteria; order Pseudomonadales; family Pseudomonadaceae; genus Pseudomonas; species Pseudomonas sp. GW821-FHT09C10. The sequence goes on along the minus strand of NZ_JBWKPE010000019.1, from coordinate 92,743 downwards.
TCGAACGCCCCCGAAGTGAACCCTCGGGGGCGTCTGAATCAGGCCGGTTGGGCCTGGGACGACAGCGGTTGCAGCGGCAGTAACGGCGCGTGCGGGTCGGCCTTGATCGAATTGCGCCAGGCAGCGAGCCACTCGGCATGCCCTTCGCTCCAGACCTGCTCATGCAAGCGGGCCAGGGCTACCGGGTCGCTGAGCAACGCCAGGCGTTCGCCGTTGTTGAGGCCGGCAGGGCCGACTTTCAACGCGTGGCGCACACGTTCGGTACGCAGGTACTCGATGGGCTCGGCCTGACCGTGACGCGAGGTCGCCAGGGCACAGGCCAGGGCGTTCTGCTGCGGGTCGACCACCGAGCGCACAAAGCCGTCTTTCAGCGCGTGCCAACGGTTTTCGTGGGTGTACTTGTCGGTGGACAGCAACGCTTGCGGCGGATTGTATTCCTCAGGGATCAGGAACAGGCTCTCATCGCGGGACTTCAGGCCGAGGTTGACCCGGCTGGAGATCACCGACACCGGGATCGACAGCATCAACGAACCCACGATCGGCACCAGCCACCACAGGAAGCTGGGGTTCAACCACACCACCAGCAGGGCCCAGAAGAAGCCAAGCAGGGTCTGCGTGCCGTGACGCTTGATCGCTTCGCCCCACGGGGTGGAGTCGTCGTCACGCTGCGGCGAGTTCCAGGTCGCGGCCCAGCCGAGGAACGCGGCGAGCACGAAACGGGTGTGGAAAATCATCCGCACCGGCGCCAGCAGCATGGAGAACAGCATCTCCAGCAGCATGGACATCGTCACCTTGAACTTGCCACCGAACTCTTTCGCGCCCTTGGCCCAGATCAGGATGATGCTCAGCAATTTCGGCAGGAACAGCAGCACGATGGTGGTGGAGAACAGCGCCACCGCCTTGTCCGGGTGCCATTGCGGCCACAGCGGGTACAACTGGCGTGGCGCCATGAAGTACTGCGGCTCCATCAGGGTGTTGACCGCCAGCAAGGCCGTCGACAGCACCAGGAACAGGAACCACAACGGTGCCGACAGGTAGGACATCACGCCAGTCAGGAACACCGCGCGGTGCACCGGGTGCATGCCCTTGACCAGGAACAGGCGGAAGTTCATCAGGTTGCCGTGGCACCAGCGACGGTCACGCTTGAGTTCATCCAGCAGGTTCGGCGGCAGTTCTTCGTAGCTGCCCGGCAGGTCGTAGGCAATCCACACGCCCCAGCCGGCACGGCGCATCAGCGCCGCTTCAACGAAGTCGTGGGACAGGATGGACCCAGCGAATGCCCCTTTACCCGGCAATGGCGCCAGGGCGCAGTGCTCGATAAACGGTTTCATGCGGATGATCGCGTTGTGACCCCAGTAGTGGGATTCACCCAGCTGCCAGAAGTGCAGGCCGGCGGTGAACAGCGGGCCGTACACCCGGGTGGCGAACTGCTGCATGCGCGCATACAGGGTGTCCATGCCCGACGCACGCGGCGCGGTCTGGATAATCCCGGCATCCGGCGTGGCTTCCATCAGGCGCACCAGGCTGGTCAGGCATTCGCCGCTCATCACGCTGTCGGCGTCGAGAACCACCATGTACTTGTAGTCGCCGCCCCAACGACGGCAGAAGTCGTCGAGGTTGCCGCTTTTACGCTTCACGCGACGGCGACGGCGGCGATAGAAGATCTTGCCGAAGCCACCCGCCTCTCGGCACACGTCGAGCCAGGCTTGCTGCTCGGCGATGCAGATGTCGGCCTCATTACTGTCGCTGAGCACGAAGAAGTCGAAACGATCGAGGTCACCGGTGGCGGCCACCGATTCGAACGTCGCGCGCAAACCCGCGAATACCCGCGGCACGTCTTCGTTGCAGATCGGCATGACCAGCGCGGTGCGCGCGTCTTTCGGGATCGGCTCATCGCCGGCACTTTTACCGGAAATCCGGTATTTATCGTGGCCGGTGAGCAGTTCGAGAAAGCCCATCAATGCAGTCCAGAAACCGGCCGAGACCCAGCAGAACAGGATCCCGAACATGATCAGGATGCTGGTCTGCAAGGCGTAAGGCAGCACCTGGGTGGCGGTTTGCAGCAGGGTCTGGTTGCGGATCTCGTCGAAGTCGACCAGCGACCAGCCCTGGTACGGCATGATGCCTTTCATGTACCAGCCGGCCACGATGGTCTGGCCGAGCATCAGCACCAGCAGGATGTAACGACGAATCGAACCCACGGTACGCCAGCGGGCTGCCGGCAATACGCGCTCATCCTTCGGCGGGGTCGGCGGGTTGCTGCGGCCGGTGATCCGCCGCCAGCCGCGCACCAGGATATTGGTGCGCCACGGCTCAGGTACCACGCGGGTACGGCGGATCGGCGGCGTGGCCTTGAGGCACACGCGCCCACTGGCGTCGAGCCCGAGCATTTCGGCGTCTTGCAGCTCTTCGGCCGTGCTGAGGGTCAAGCGAGGACCCACCGACGCCTGGGCGGCGTCGACGGGGGCATCGAACGCCTTGGACGACAAGCGCTCGTGCAACTCGGTGAAGGATGTGCAGCCCGCCAACTCGGCGCGCTGCTCAGCGGTCATCGGAAGATGCGCCAGGTACTCGGAGAGAGTCTCTGGCTGGACTTGAGAATTACTCATCGGCAGGCAACTGATAGCTCCAGGTTTCGGTCAGGACTTGCTCGGTCTTGATCGGCTCCGGTGTGGCTGGGGCAGCTTCCGGCTGCTTGGCTTCCTTGTCTTTCGCGTCTTTCTTGGCCTGTTTCTCGTGTTGCTTGGCCAGAACCTTGTCGGCCTTCAGCACCTGGGTCGAAACATGCTCAGGCTCAGGCGGCGTGATGTCCTGAACCAGGGCTGCGCGCATTTCGGTCGGCTTGCCTGCGTCCTTGATCTTCATACGCAGGGTCAGGCGCCAGCCTTTGGTGTGTTCGTTGTAGCGCACGCTGTTTTCTACCAGCTCGGCGTTGTCGCCCACGCTCACCTGGCTGCGCACCGGGGCGTCCGGCAGCAGTTTCTTCAGGGACGGGCCCTCGAAGTCCACCAGGTACGCCACGCTGCCATCCGGCTGACGGATCAGGTTGGATTGCTTCACATCACCGGTGGAACGCAGGGTCTGCTTGACCCAGGCGCTGTCCGGCGAATGGAACGCGGCATCATCGAGGGTCCAGTGCAGGCGGTAGGCCACTTCCAGCGGCTTGCCGACTTCCGGCAACTCCGCCGGGCTCCAGAACGCAACGATGTTGTCATTGGTTTCGTCGGCAGTCGGGATCTCAACCAGGTCGACGGAGCCCTTGCCCCAGTCGCCTTCAGGCTCGATCCACGCACTCGGGCGCTTGTCGTAGTTGTCGTCGAGGTCTTCGTAGTGGCTGAAGTTGCGACCGCGTTGCAGCAGGCCGAACCCACGCGGGTTCTCCACGGTGAAGTTGCTGACCGACAGGTGTTTAGGGTTGTTCAGGGGGCGCCAGATCCACTCGCCGTTGCCGGCATGGATCGACAGGCCGCTGGAGTCATGCAGCTCGCGACGGTAGTTGAGCACCTTGGACGGCTGGTTGGCGCCGAACAGGAACATGGAGGTCAACGGAGCAACGCCCAGTTTGCTGACCTTGTCACGCAGGAACATCTGGGATTTCACATCCACAACCGTGTCGGTGCCCGGACGCAGGATCAGGCGATAGGCGCCGGTCGCACGTGGGGAATCCAGCAGGGCAAAGATCACCAGGTGCTTGTCACCCGGTTTTGGACGCTCGATCCAGAACTCGGTGAAACGCGGGAATTCTTCACCCGACGGCAGCGCGGTATCGATCGCCATGCCACGGGCGGACAGGCCATAGACCTGATCCTTGCCGACGACGCGGAAATAGCTGGCGCCGAGCATGGTCATGATTTCGTCTTGCTTGTCGCCCTTGTTGATCGGATACAGCACACGGAAACCGGCGTAACCCAGCTGCTCGGTGGCTTTAGGATCAAACTTCACGTCGCCGAAATCGAAGCGAGTCGGGTCGTATTTGATTTCCTGGACGCTGTCGGCGGTCACTTCGTTGATTTTCACCGGTGTATCGAAATGCATACCCTGGTGATAGAAGGACAACTTGAACGGAGTGTTCTGATCGGCCCATTCGGCTTTTTCATTGCGGAAACGAATCTTCTGGTAGTCCGCGAACTTCATTTCGCGGAATTCGTTCGGCAGATTGCTGCGCGGAGCTTCGTATTTCTGCCCGGCCAGCTCTTTTGCCTTGGCCGACACATCATCCAGACTGAATGCCCACAGTTGACCCGCGCCGAACAGGCAAAACAGGGCGGAGCCCGTCACCAGTGCGTTTCGTAACCGTTTGGCAGACAATTTTGGTGCATTACAGGGACTAACAATCACGAGCAACCCTCGCCGAAAACAGATCAAAAAACCAACGGCCAGCTATCTATATGCCAGGTTGGCGAGCATTGTTCCGACTCCCCTGGGTCAAAATGATTCCCCAGTGGTTATCGGACAAGTCTCTACCTAAGTCAAAAATGGACCAAACAACGCTGATCCCCGTAGCGCGCGATTATCTAGTAGCCCGCGAGACAACGCATCAGGGACAACGAAGTATTTGTAGCGAAACCCTACGTTTTTAGGCATTAAAGTCGTTTTTAATACATTCATGTCTGTAAGAGAAAGGTCACAGGGCCATCATTGACCAAATGCACCTGCATATCCGCGCCAAAACGCCCCGAGGCCACCTTGCCATGCAATTGTTGCGCTTGTAACAGCAAGTGATCAAAAAGCGCCGCTCCCAGGGCCGGCGGGGCAGCGGTGGAAAAGCTCGGCCGCAGGCCGCTCTTGGTATCCGCCGCCAAAGTGAACTGCGACACCAGCAGCAATCCCCCATCGATATCCTTCAACGACAGGTTCATCTTGCCCTCGTCGTCGCTGAACACCCGGTAGTTAAGCAGCTTGTGCAGCAGTTTGTCGGCGCTCTCGGGCGTATCTGAAGGTTCGACGGCCACCAGCACCAGCAAACCCTGGTCGATCGCCCCGACAATTTCGCCCGCCACTTCGACCCGGGCGCCGCGCACCCGTTGCAGCAAGCCCTTCATGCTTCTTCTGGCGGCAGATCAAGCAGGCGCCGCGCCATTTCGCCAGTCGCGCGTACCAGTGCATCGGTAATACCGGGCTCGGACGCCGCATGGCCCGCTTCACGGATGACCTGCAGTTCGCTGTTCGGCCAGGCCTGATGCAGCTCCCAGGCGTTATCCAGCGGGCAGATCATATCGTAGCGGCCATGGATGATGACGCCAGGCAGATGGGCGATCTTGTGCATATCGCGAATCAGCTGGTTGGGCTCCAGGAAGGAGTTGTTGGTGAAGTAGTGGCACTCGATACGCGCGATGGACAGCGCGCGCTGAGGCTCGGAAAAGCGCTCCACGTGCTGCGGGCTCGGGCACAGGCCGAGCATGCGCCCTTCCCAGCCAGACCAGGCCTTGGCGGCGTGCATCTGGGCGATCTGGTCGTTGCCGGTCAGGCGTTTGTGGTAGGCCGCGATCATGTCGTGACGCTCATCGGCGGGAATCGGCGCGATGTAGTCCTGCCAGTAGTCCGGGAACAGGCGGCTGGCACCGGCCTGGTAGAACCATTCGATGTCCTGGGGGCGGGCGAGGAAAATACCGCGCACGATCAGGCCATGCACACGTTCGGGGTGGGTTTGCGCGTAGGCCAGGGCCAGGGTCGAGCCCCAGGAGCCGCCGAACAGCACCCATTTGTCGATGCCAAGATGTTCGCGGATGCGCTCGAGGTCGGCGACCAGGTCCCAGGTGGTGTTGTTCTCCAGGCTCGCGCGCGGGGTGGAACGGCCGCAGCCACGCTGGTCGAAGGTGACGATGCGGTACAGGTTGGGATCGAAATAGCAGCGGCTCTGGGCATCGCAACCGGCGCCAGGGCCACCGTGGATGAATACGACAGGCAAGCCTTCGGGGGAGCCACTTTCATCGACGTACAGCGTGTGGGTGTCATCGACGGCCAGATCGTGCCGGGCGTAGGGTTTGATCTGCGGGTACCAAGTCTGCATTGCGCGCTCCGTAGGGGGTCGGGTTCATCCCTGGGGGGACGTCTTTTATTTTGCCGTCTGGCACTATAAACCCGAATTGTGCAATGAGCATGTCCTTGAGCGCTTAGAGCTGCGTCAGTAGTTCGCTCCTCAGGTAATCCAACAGGTAGCCGTACAGCCGATCCACCTCCGGGGCCTGGCCCTTTGCGCGTAGACAGCCGTGGACCAGGCCTTTGCCCGGATACAACAGTGCAGGCACACCGGCCTGTTGCAGGCGCTCGGCGTACAGCATGCCGTCGTCGCGCAGCGGGTCGAATTGGGCTACTGCGATCAAGGCCTTGGGCAAACCACTGAAATCATCGGCCAGCAGCGGCATGGCATAGGGCGATGGTTTAGCCAAATCGTGCAGGTAGAGCGCCAGGTAGTAGTCGGTGTCGGCAGTGCTGAGCAGCGGTGCATCCATGCAGTCACGGCGCGAGGGCAAATCGGCCGGGCCGCCCAGCCCGGGGTAAATAAGGACCTGGGCCCGCGGCATAGGCTGGCCATCATTGCGCAACCCCAGGCACAACGCCGCCGCCAGGTTGCCGCCTGCGCTGTCACCGACCACCGCCAGGCGTTGCCGATCGATGGCGTGCGGGCCCTCCTCTGCCTGGATCGCCTGCCACACCGCGCGACAGTCGTCGTATGCAGCCGGGAATGGGTGCTCGGGCGCCAGGCGGTAGTCGATGGCGATCACCAGCACCCGGAGGGCATTGGCCAGCTCGAAGCAGATGAAGTCGTGGGAATCCAGGCCGCCGACCACCCAGCCACCGCCGTGTATATAGAGGAGACATGGCCAGCCGTCGGCGGGTGGCGGTGTGGGGGGCAGATAACTGCGCACGTCCACGCCGGCCAGGGTGAAGTCCGTGAGCTGCAAGCCTTCCGGTTTCGGCGGGGTGAATGCCTGGCACATGCGCTGGTAACTTTGGCGCTGGCTCGTCAGGGAAGAGTCGGCGCAGGTGAAGGACTCGGTTTTTGCGACGAAGGCCGCGAGTTGCGGGGATATCGGGTACATACGCGATGATCTCTGGCGCGGCAGGTTCAAGGTGGGGGCTTCCGATTGCGATGGATCAGTCACTCGATAGGTGGCCTGGCATGGCGCTATCGGGGCAGTCGTATCTGCACATCTTCGGTGAAAGCATAACCTGAGGTAATGAAGTCCTTGTAGTGAGCGGGCTTGCCCCGCGCTGGGCTGCGAAGCAGCCCTAAAATCCCACACGCTGAGTACTAACAGAAAAATCCCGGCGCCTTTATTGGGGCTGCTTCGCAGCCCAGCGCGGGGCAAGCCCGCTCACCACAGCGTTATGCGTCAACCCTTAAGATACCCATGGCTATCGGGGCTGCACTTGGCTTAGGGTTTGAGGTAGGCCTGGAGCGACGCCAAGCCATCGCTGCCATCAAATGCTGTAACCCCGGCCAACCAGCGCTGCAAATCCTCGGGGTGGTCGCGCAGCCATTGCCTGGCCACGTCCTGCGGCGACTGGCGCTCCATGATCGGCACCATCAACTGGCTTTCCTGGGCGGCGGTGAAGGTCAGGTTCTCGAGCAATCGGTTAGCGTTGGGGCAGCGTTCGGCAAAGTCCGGCGCGGTCACGGTGGAGACCGTTGCGCGCCCTTCGTCAGGGCCGAACACGTCTTCGCTGCCAGTGAGATAGGCCATTTTCATATTGATGTTCATGGGGTGCGGGGTCCACCCGACAAATACCACGAACTCCTTGCGGTTCACCGCGCGCTGCACCGCCGCCAACATGCCAGCCTCACCGGAAGCCACCAGCTTGAAGCCGCCGAGGCCGAAGCGGTTGGTGTCGATCATTTTCTGGATATCGGTATTGGCGCCGCTGCCGGGCTCGATGCCGTAGATCTTGCCGCCCAGCTTGTCCTTGAAACGGGCGATGTCGGCAAAGGTCTTCAGCCCGGCGTCAGCCACGTATTGCGGCACGGCCAGAGTGGCCTGGGCATCGGCGAGGCTGGGTTTATCAAAGACCTTGACCTGCCTGGCGGCCAGAAACGGCGCGATGTTGTTGTCCATTGCCGGCTTCCAATAGCCGAGGAACACGTCCAGGCGTTTATCGCGGATACCGGCAAAAATGATCTGCTGCACGGCGCTGGTCTGCTTGCTGTCATAGCCCAGGCCGCTGAGCAGCACGTCGGCCATGCCCGAGGTGGCGACCACATCGGTCCAACTGACCACGCCCATGCGCACGGTTTTGCAGGAGGCCGGTTCGGCGGCCATGGCTTGGGCACTGAGGAGTGCGGCGCCGGTGAGGGTCAACAGGTAACGGTTGAACAGTCCTTTCATGAAAGAGGTCTCACTCGGCAGCTTTTATTATGGGAAGTGGCGTCTGGTGCGCCATAACCACAACCTTACCGAGCGAGACCTCTCCCAACACGACCTGTGGCGACTGTGAGTTGCACAGGGGCGACCGTTCGTCACTCGTAGCGCTTGCGCCCCCACGCCAGCAAGCCTTCCAGCAGCTGCTTCAACACCACCTGCGTCGGCTCGGCCAGATCCGGGCGATAGTGGAACGGCTCGAACTCTTCCATATACGTGCTCTGGCACAACTCCAGCTGCACCGCATGGATATCCTGCGCCGGATTGCCGTAATGGCGGGTGATATGCCCGCCCTTGAAGCGCCCGTTCAATACATGGGTGTACTGAGGATGGGTGGCACAGAGGGCCTCGAGCTGGCTGGCCAGTTCCGGATCGCAGGCGGCGCCGTTGAAGGTGCCGAGGTTGAAGTCCGGCAGCTTGCCGTCGAACAGGTGCGGGATCACCGAGCGGATCGAGTGCGCATCGAACAGCAACGCGTAGCCGAACTCGGCCTTGAGCCGCGCCAGTTCCTCTTGCAGCGTGCGGTGATACGGGCCCCAGATCTTTTGCAGGTAACTGGCGCGCTCTGTCTCGCTCGGCTCCAGCCCTTCCCGGAACAACGGCACGCCATCGAACAGGGTCGCCGGGTACAGGCCGGTGGTGGCACCGGCGTACAGCGGCTTGTCGTCCGAAGGCCGGTTCAGGTCAATGACAAACCGCGAGTACTCCGCCGACAAGGTGCTGGCACCCAGCGCTTCGGCGAAGTCATACAGCGTGGGGATGTGCCAATCGGTGTCCGGCAGGCTTTGCGCCTCGGGGATCAACCCGGCTTCCACCGCAGGCGTCAGGCGCAGGCCGGCGTGGGGCATGCTGATCAGCAGCGGCACACGGCCTTGTTTGAAGTTCAGAACCTTATCCACAGCAGTGCTCCTTATAGGGTGACGTCGACGCCGTGGCGCACGACGCGTTTATCCAGCTCACCGCCCAGCCAGTAGGCGAGGTCGGCGGGGCGATCAATCTGCCAGGCGACAAAGTCGGCCACCTTGCCCACTTCCAGGGACCCATGGGTGTCGCCCATGCCCAGGGCGGTGGCCGCATGTTGTGTGACACCGGCCAGGGCTTCTTCCGGGGTCATGCGGAACAGGGTGCAGGCCATGTTCAGCATCAGGCGCACCGACAGCGCCGGCGAGGTGCCGGGGTTGAGGTCGCTGGCGATGGCGATCTTCACGCCGTGCCTGCGCAGGGCGTCCATCGGCGGCAGCTGGGTTTCGCGCAGGAAGTAGAACGCCCCCGGCAGCAACACCGCGACGGTGCCGGCAGCGGCCATGGCGATGGCGTCTTCTTCGGTCATGAATTCCAGGTGGTCCGCCGACAATGCGTGGTAACGCGCCGCCAGGCTGGAGCCGTGCAGCGACGACAGCTGCTCGGCATGCAGTTTCACCGGCAGGCCGAGTTGCCGGGCGACCTTGAACACGCGCTCGACCTGCTCGGTGGAAAACGCCAGGTATTCGCAGAACGCATCCACCGCGTCCACCAACCCCTGCGCCGCCAAAGCCGGCAGCATTTCATTGCAGATGTGCTCGATGTAATCGTCGGCGCGGTCCTTGTACTCCGGCGGCAATGCATGGGCCGCCAGGCACGTGGCACGCACGCTGACCGGCAGCGCTTCGCCCAGGCGCCGAGCCACCCGCAACATCTTGCGCTCGTTGGCCAGGTCCAGGCCGTAGCCGGACTTGATCTCCACGGTGGTCACGCCGTCACGCAGCAGGCTGCGCAGGCGCTTATGGGCGCTGGCGAAGAGTTCATCCTCCGTGGCGGCGCGGGTGGCACGCACGGTGCTGGCAATACCGCCGCCCTTGGCCGCGATGTCGGCATAGCTCACGCCCTCGAGGCGCTGCTCGAATTCGCCGCTGCGATTGCCGCCAAACACCGCGTGGGTGTGGCAGTCGATCAGCCCGGGGGTGACCCACGCGCCTTGCAGGTCATGCACCTGGGCGTAATCCGCCGTCGGTACTTCGCTGCGCGGACCGATCCACTCGATGAGCGAACCGGCGGTGACCAGGGCGGCATCCTCGATGATCGAGTATTTGCCCTGGGCCATGGTTGCGACGTGGCAGTGTTGCCAAAGGGTTTTCATCAACGCCTCCCTAAGTTATCGATGAGACAAGGCCGGGTCGTAATGGACCTTGGCCGCTTGCCCGGCGGCGGGCTTGACCCACAGCAGGTAGGCAACGACCAGCAACACGATCCATACCGCACCGACCAGCAAGGCCGCCTGGGTGTCCGGGAAGTAACCGAGCACGCCAAACACAAACAGCATGAACACGATGGCCGCAGCCGGCGCGTAGGGCCAGAACGGCACCGGAAATTTCAATTCGGCGACCTGCTCTTTCGTCATCGAGCGGCGCATGGCGACCTGGGTGAACAGGATCATCAGCCACACCCATACGGTGGCGAAGGTGGCAATCGACGCGATCAGCAGGAACACGTTTTCCGGGATCAGGTAGTTGAGCAGCACACCGCCGAGCAAGGCGGCGCCCATCACCACCACCGTCATCCACGGTACGCCTTGCCTGGACAACCGGGCAAAGCCCTTGGGCGCCTGCCCTTGCTGCGCCAGGCCGTACATCATGCGGCCGGCACCGAAGATGTCGCTGTTGATGGCCGACACGGCCGCCGAAATCACCACGATATTGAGGAGGGTCGCCGCCGAGCCTATCCCGAGGTTGCTGAAGATCTGCACGAACGGGCTGCCCTGGCTGCCGATCTGCGGCCATGGATAGATGGCCATCAAGACAAACAACGTCAGCACGTAGAACAACAGGATGCGCAGCGGCACGGCGTTGATCGCCTTGGGGATCACGCGCTGCGGGTCCTTGGCTTCACCGGCGGTGATGCCGATGATCTCGATGCCGCCAAACGCGAACATCACCACGGCAAACGAGGCGATCAGCCCACCAATGCCGTTGGGCATGAAGCCGCCGTGGGCCCACAGGTTGCTCAGGCCGCTGGCCTGGGTTTCGCCGGCCGAGTGGATGCCGAACAGCATGATGCCGAAGCCGCCGAGAATCATCGCCACGATGGCGCCGACCTTGAGCAGCGACAGCCAGAACTCCATCTCGCCAAAGACCTTGACGTTGCACAGGTTCAGGCCGCCGATCAAAAACACGATGCCGAGCACCCAGACCCAGCGTGCGACCTCGGGAAACCAGAAGCCCATGTAGATGCCGAAGGCGGTGACGTCGGCGAGACAGACGATGATCATTTCAAAGGCGTAGGTCCAGCCCAGGATAAAACCGGCCAACGGGCCCAGGTAGGTGCTGGCGTATTGGCCGAAGGAGCCGGAGACCGGGTTGTGCACGGCCATTTCACCGAGGGCGCGCATCACCATGAACACCGCGGCGCCGCCGATCAGGTAGGCCAGCAGCACGGCGGGGCCAGCCATCTGGATGGCCGAGGCGGACCCGTAGAACAGCCCGGTGCCGATCGCGGAACCGAGGGCCATGAAGCGAATATGTCGGGCGCTCAGCCCGCGTTTCAAACCCTTTTCTTGCTGGTGCATTTCTCGTCCCTAATTATTTTTATCCTGAGAAAGTTGTTTGTGGTGAGCGAGCTTGCTCGCGTTCGAGTGCGAAGCGCTCGCGGCCTTTTTTGGGGCTGCTGCGCAGCCCGGCGCGAGCAAGCTCGCTCACCACAGAGAGCCATGCCGTTCTCTGAACCGCTTACAGGCTCGGCAGCAACGTGGCCGGCACCAGCTCATTCAGGCAGCGGCTGGCGAGCAGTTCGCTGGCGGCGAGGATGTCCGGGGCGAAGAAGCGGTCCTTGTCGTAGAACGCCACTTTGGCGCGCAGGATGCCACGGGCTTTTTCCAGTTTCGGCGAGGTTTTCAGGCCTTCGCGCAGGTCCAGGCCCTGGCACGCGGCCAGCCATTCCACCGCGAGGATGCCGCGGGTGTTCTCGGCCATTTCCCACAGGCGCTTGCCGGCAGCCGGGGCCATCGACACGTGGTCTTCCTGGTTGGCGGACGTCGGAATGCTGTCGACGCTATGGGGATGAGCCAATGCCTTGTTCTCACTGGCGAGGGCGGCGGCGGTCACCTGGGCGATCATGAAACCGGAGTTCACCCCGCCATTGCCCACCAGGAACGGCGGCAGTTGCGACATGTGCTTGTCCATCATCAGCGAGATGCGACGCTCGCTCAGGGAGCCGATTTCGGCGATGGCCAGGGCCATGTTGTCAGCAGCCATGGCCACCGGTTCGGCGTGGAAGTTGCCACCGGAGATCACGTCACCCTCAGCGGCAAATACCAACGGGTTGTCGGACACGGCGTTGGCTTCGACCACCAGCACCTCGGCCGCCTGGCGCAACTGAGTCAGGCAGGCGCCCATGACTTGTGGCTGGCAGCGCAGGGAGTACGGGTCCTGCACCTTGTCGCAGTTCTGGTGCGATTGCGACACCTGGCTGCTCTCACCCAGCAGGTCACGGTAGGCCGCCGCCGAATCGATCTGCCCACGTTGACCGCGAGCCGCATGAATACGCGCGTCGAACGGCGAGCGCGAGCCCAGCACCGCTTCCACGGTAAGGCCGCCGCACGCCAGGGCGCCGGCGAACAGGTCTTCGCCCTCGAACAGGCCACGCAGGGCATAGGCGGTGGACACCTGGGTGCCGTTGAGCAGCGCCAGGCCTTCCTTGGCGGCGAGGGTCAGCGGCGTCAGGCCGGCGACTTTCAGCGCGTCGGTAGCCTCCAGCCATTCGCCCTTGTAGCGCGCCTTGCCTTCGCCCAGCAGCACCAGGGACATATGCGCCAACGGCGCCAGGTCACCGGAAGCACCAACGGAACCTTTCAGGGGAATATGCGGGTACACCTCGGCATTGATCAGCGCAATCAGCGCGTCGATCACCTGCCGGCGAATCCCGGAGAACCCACGGCTGAGGCTGTTGACCTTGAGTACCATGACCAGCCGCACCAGCGCATCGCTGATCGGCTCACCGACGCCGGCGGCGTGGGATAGCACCAGGGAACGCTGGAGGTTTTCCAGGTCTTCGCTGGCGATGCGGGTCGAGGCCAGCAAGCCGAAACCAGTGTTGATGCCATAGGCGGTGCGGTTCTCGGCGAGAATCTGCTCCACGCAGGCCACACTGGCTTCGATCTGGGCCGAGGCACTGTCATCCAGGCGCAGGGTTACCGGCTGCTGGTAGATGGCCCGCAGTTGGGCGAGGCTCAATTGGCCTGGAATCAGGTTTAGCGCAGTCACATTCATACTCCTTGTGAATTATTCTTTTGAAATAAGTGTTCAGTGCAGATTCGGTAATGCGGTGTCCTTGAGCACCTTGGCGGCGGCCGCAATATCCGGCGCCAGCCAACGGTCCTGCTCATAGGCCGGCACCACTTCACGCAACAGGCGCCAGGCGCGATCGGTGCCCGCGCCGAAGCGCTGGTCTTTCAGGAATTCGAAGGCCTGGGCCGCCAGCAGGTACTCGATGGCGAGGATCTGGGTGACGTTGGCCACGACCTGGTGCAGCTTGAGCGCGGCGTTGGTGCCCATGCTCAGGTGGTCTTCCTGCAGCCCCGAGGTGACGAAGTTGTCGAGCACCGCCGGTTGCGCCAACTGGCGGTTCAGTCCGCACAGCGAGGCGGCGACGTACTGCACGATCATCATCCCGGAGTTGACCCCGGGGTTGCTCACCAGGAACGCCGGCAGGCCGCTGACGTGGGGGTTGATCAGGCGGTCGAGGCGGCGCTCGGCCACCGAGCCGATTTCGGCCAGGGCAATCGCCAGCAGGTCGGCGGCCAGCGCCACGGACTGGCCGTGGGGGTTGGCCTGGGACACCACGCGGTAGTGGTCCGGCGTGCCGAGCACCAGCGGGTTGTCGGTGGCGCTGTTGAGTTCGGTCTCGATCTGGCGAGTGGCGTGTTCCACCTGGTCGCGCGCCGCGCCGTGAATCTGCGGGATCGAGCGCAGGCTCAGGGCGTCCTGGGTGCGGATGCCTTTGCTGCTCGCAATCACTTCACTGCCATCGAGCAACGCACGCAGGTTGCGGCCGACATGCTGCATGCCCGGGTGCGGCTTGAGGGCGATGATTTCTTCGTCGAAGGCATCGATCTGGCCGCGTTGTGCCTCGAAGCTCATGGCGCCGATCACGTCGGCCCATTGCAGCAAGTGATGGGCGTCGGCCAGGGCCAGGCAGCTCAGGCCGGTCATGCACGGCGTGCCGTTGACCAGGCACAGGCCGTCCTTGGCGCCGAGGACCACCGGCTGCAAACCTTCTTCGTCCAGGGCCTGTTGCGCCGGCACGATCCGGCCGCGATAGCTCACATGTCCGACACCCAGCAGCGCCACGCCGACATGGGCCATATGGGTCAGGTAACCCACCGAGCCCTGGGACGGTACTTGCGGCGTGATGCCGTGGTTGAGCAGCGCCAGCAGCGAATGCACCACCTGCGGATGCAGGCCGGATTTGCCGTGGCTGTAGTTGATGACCGCCGCGCAGATGATCGCGCGGGTCTGCTCGTCGCTGAGGACCGGGCCGACGCCACAGGCGTGGCTGAGCAAGGTATTGCGCGACAACTGGCTCAGCTGCTCGCCCTCAAGGGGCACGTTGCACAGCGCGCCCAGCCCGGTGTTCACGCCGTAGGCGCGTTCGCCGCTGGTGACGATGCGCTGCACGATGGCCTGGGCATTGTCGATCCGCGCCCAGGCCTGGCCCGAGAGTTCGAGCACCGCGCCGTGACGGGCCACGGCGACCACGTCCTGCCAGCGCAGGGGGATGTCGGCGATGATGATTTTTGCTGCCTGGGACATTGTTGACCTCTTCATATTCTCTACAGCTTTGCCGGCCTCACCACAGAACCTGGGTCAGACCACCGCCGCACGCCGCTGGACAAACCGATCCACGTACTCATCCGCCGGCGAATGCAGGATCTCCCTCGGCGTGCCGACCTGGATCAGCCTGCCGTCCTTGAGAATCGCAATGCGGTTGCCGATACGCACGGCCTCGTCGAGGTCGTGGGTGATGAATACGATGGTCTTGTGCAGGGTCTTTTGCAGCTCGAGCAACTGGTCCTGCATCTCGGCGCGGATCAGCGGGTCGAGGGCGCTGAAGGCTTCGTCCATCAGGATGATGTCGGTGTCAGCGGCCAGGGCGCGGGCCAGGCCGACACGCTGGCGCATGCCACCGGAAAGCTGGTGCGGGTACTTGTTTTCGTAGCCCTTGAGGCCCACGGTTTCGATCCAGTGCAGCGCGCGTTCGGCGCAGACCTGCTTGGTTTCGCCACGCACCTTGAGGCCGTAGGCGACGTTGTCGAGCACGCTCTTGTGGGGCAGCAGGCCGAAGCTCTGGAACACCATGCTGATCTTGTGCCGACGGAATTGGCGCAGGGCGTCCATGTCCAGTTGCAGGATGTCTTCGCCGTCCACCAGGATCGCGCCGCTGGTGGGGTCGATCAGGCGGTTGAAGTGGCGCACCAGCGTGGACTTGCCCGAGCCCGACAGGCCCATGATCACGAAGATCTCACCGGTGCCGATGCTCAGGGACAAATCGTTCACGCCGACCACGCAGCCGGTCTCGGCCAGCACCTGGTCCTTGGTCTTGCCCTGGCCAACCATCGCCAGCGCCTCCTTGGAGCGGGCGCCAAAGATCTTGAAGACGTTTTTAACTTCGATTTTGCTGACAGTAGTCATTTGCTCGCCTCATGCCGTGGACGACCATAGGCCTGGGTAATACGGTCGATGACCACGGCGAGAATCACGATCGCCAGCCCGGCTTCGAGGCCACGGCCGACGTTGAGGGTCTGGATGCCGACCAGGACATCTTCACCCAAGCCACGGGCGCCGATCATCGAGGCGATCACCACCATCGACAACGCCATCATGGTGGTCTGGTTGATACCGGCCATGATGCTCGGCAGCGCCAGCGGCAATTGCACGCCGAACAGCTGTTGCCAGCGGTTGGCACCAAAGGCGTTGATGGCTTCCATGACTTCGCCGTCGACCTGGCGAATCCCCAGGTCGGTGAGGCGAATCAGTGGCGGCGCGGCGTAGATCACCGTGGCGAAAATCGCCGGCACCTTGCCCAGGCCGAACAGCATCAGCACCGGGATCAGGTACACGAAGCTGGGCATGGTCTGCATGATGTCGAGCAGCGGCATCAGCACCGAACGCAGGCGATTGCTGCGCGCCGACAGGATGCCCAGCGGGATGCCGATCAACACCGAGATCACCGTGGCAACCATCATCAGCGCCAGGGTCTGCATCAGCTTGTCCCACAGGCCGACCGCGCCCACCAGGAACAGCAGACCGACGATCACCGCCGTGGTCAGCACCTTGCGGGTGGCATGCCAGGCAACGGCGCCGACGATGGCCAGCATCAGCCACCATGGGGCGGCGCGCAGCAGCCCTTCCAGGTTGACGATGGCCCACAGCAGGGTGTCGGAGATGTGCCGGAACACATCGCCGTAGTTGGTAACCAGTGAATCCACCCAACCATTGACCCAGTCGGCGATGGAAAACGTAAAACTCTCAGGAAACATAGCGTGCTCTCGATCCAGTGGGTTGTGGCCAGGCGCCCGGCTACCCCTGAGGGTAGCCGGGCACACTTGACCTACAAGGCCGCGTCGATTTTCTTGGCTGCCTCGTCGCTTACCCAGGCGTGCCAGACTTCAGGATGTTCCTTGAGGAAAATTTTCGCCAGTTTCGGCGACTCAATGCGCTCCTTGGCCATGCGCCCCAGGTTCTGGTTCAGCAGGTCGATGGGCAGGTTGACTTTTTCCAGCACGGCCACCAGTTCCGGGGCTTGCTCGTGGAAGGTCTTGGACAGGCCGACCTTGATGCTCACGGTCTTATCCACACCGGGTTTTTCTTCCAGCTTGACCAGGTCGACCTGGCCCATCAGCGGGGTTGGCGACCAGTAGTAGAACAGGATCGGCTCGCCACGCTTGTAGCTCGACAGCACCGCCGCATCCAGCGCCGGGCCGGTGCCTGGGCGGAAGTTGGTGTAGGTGCTTTCCAGGCCGTAGCTCTTGAGCATTTCGCTGTTGTCCAGCTCGCAGGTCCAGCCGGCCGGGCAGTTGTAGAAACGGCCCTTGGACGGTTCTTCCTGGTCCTTGAACACCGCGGCGTACTTGGCCAGGTCGGCGATGTTTTTCAGGTCCGGCGCCTTGGCTTCCAGCTTGCGCTTGGCGTCGCCTTCGATCACGTAGCGCGGTACGTACCAGCCTTCGACGGCGCCCACCACCGGGGCACCGACACCGACGACTTTGCCGGCCTTCTCGGCCTTGTTCCAGACTTCGCTGCGGCCGACCCACTCTTCGGCAAACACTTGGATGTCGTTGCTGCTCAGGGCGTTTTCCATGGTGATGGAGTTGCCCGGCAAGCTGTCGGTTTTGCAGTCGTAGCCTTTTTCCAGCACGGTTTGCAGGATGTCGGTGAGCAACATGCCGCTTTCCCAGTTCAGGCCGGCGAATTTCACCGGTTTGCCGGATTCACACCAACCGGACGCCTGGGCGCCAGCAGTGGCCAGCAAGCCCGCAGAAAACACGGTGGCCAACAGGGTCTTATGCATTTTCATTGTTGTGACGCTCCCAAATCTTGAAATGGATTACGGCAGTCAGTAGGCATCCTGCCCTGTCCACGTCCCATCAGGCCTGTGCAACCAGCCCGTTTGTCGTCGTCGGTGCAGCGCCCTGCTCTGTCGGCAGGGTCAGGTGTTCAGGCGTTGCGCGAGGCCACTTTTTCGCCGCCCAGTAATAGAGCGCGGCGGGAAGAACCAGGCCGATGATCCAGGAAATATCCACATCCCCCAGGGCCGCCACCAGGGGGCCGGTGTAGAACTTGGTAGAGATGAACGGCAATTGCACCAGCACACCGAAGACATACACGCTGATACCGAGCAGGTTCCAACGGCCATAGCGCCCGTTCGGATCGGCCAGCGCCGGCACGTCGTAGCGATCGCGGGTGATGCAGTAGTAGTCGACCAGGTTGATCGCGCTCCATGGGGTAAAAAACGCCAGCAGGAACAAGATGAAGGACTTGAACGCCCCCAGGAACGAGTGCTGCCCGAGCAAGGCGATCAGGGTCGCCGTGCCAACGATGGCCAGTACGAAAAACAGGCGCTGCAAGCGCGTGACCTCGAGGCGACCGCGAAAGCCGCTGATGATCGTGGCAATGCACATGAAGCTGCCGTAGGAGTTCAGCGTGGAGATGGTGACCTTGCCGAACGCGATGCTGAAATACAGCAGCGCCGCAGTGGCTCCGGTACCGCCCAGGCCGACGATGTAGGCCACTTCGTGACCGGCAAATTGCCCGTTGGACATGGCCGCCGCGAACACGCCGAGGATCATCGCCACCTGCGCGCCAACCACCGAACCTGCACCTGCGGCAAGAAAGGTTTTCAGCGAGGACGTGTTGCTCGGCAGGTAGCGTGAATAGTCCGCCACGTACGGGCCGAAGGCGACTTGCCAGGATGCCGCGAGCGACACCGCCAGCAGGAAGCTGCTCCAGCTGAAGTGGCGGATTTGCAGGAGTGCGCCAACGTCGGCCTGGCTCATCAGACGGCTGAACAGGTAGACAAAGGCAATCACGCCAATAACGCTGGCAACGCGGCCGATGAAGTGGATCACCCGGTAACCGAGCACCGTGACCAGCACGATGACACTGGCGAAGATCAGGATCCCGACGCTGTCGCTGACACCAAACAACTGGCCCAGGGCCTGGCCGGAAAGCACGGTGCCGGTTGCGGTGAAACCAAGGTACATCAGGCAGACCAGCACGATCGGGATCGCCGCGCCGTACACACCGAACTGCACCCGGCTGGAGATCATCTGCGGCAGGCCCAGCCTGGGCCCCTGCGCCGCATGCAACGCCATGACGCCGCCGCCCAGCAATTGACCGATCAACAGACCGAGCAACGACCAGAACACATCACCGCCCAGCACCACGGCCAGGGCCCCGGTGACGATCGCGGTGATCTGCAGGTTGGCACCCAGCCACAGGGTGAACTGGCTCAATAGACGACCGTGTCTTTCCGCTTCCGGGATGTAGTCGATCGAACGCCTTTCGATCAACGGGGTGGTGTCGTTTGCAGCCATGTGTATTCAACCTCTGATGGATTGTCCTGGGTTCGCCGCCATCGGGGGCAAGCCCCCTCCCACATCGGGTTACTTGATCATTGGAAGATTGAGGCCCTGCTCTTTGGCGCAGTCGATGGCGATCTGGTAACCGGCGTCTGCGTGACGCATCACACCGGTGGCCGGGTCGTTGTGCAGCACGCGGGCAATGCGCTCGGCCGCTTCGTCGGTACCGTCACAGACGATCACCATGCCGGAGTGCTGGGAGAAGCCCATGCCCACGCCGCCGCCGTGGTGCAGCGAAACCCAGGTCGCGCCGCTGGCGGTGTTGAGCAAGGCGTTGAGCAGTGGCCAATCGGACACGGCGTCGGAACCGTCCTGCATGGATTCGGTTTCGCGGTTCGGGCTGGCGACCGAGCCGGAGTCCAGGTGGTCACGGCCGATCACCACCGGCGCCGACAGCTCGCCGCTGCGCACCATCTCGTTGAACGCCAGGCCGAGCTTGGCGCGCTGGCCCAGGCCAACCCAGCAGATACGCGCCGGCAGGCCCTGGAAGCTGATGCGCTCGCGCGCCATGTCCAGCCAGTTGTGCAGGTGGGCGTCGTCGGGGATCAGCTCTTTGACTTTGGCGTCGGTCTTGTAGATGTCCTGCGGGTCACCCGACAGCGCAGCCCAGCGGAACGGGCCGATGCCACGGCAGAACAGCGGGCGGATGTACGCCGGTACGAAGCCTGGGAAGTCGAAGGCGTTTTCCACGCCCTCTTCCTGGGCCATCTGGCGAATGTTGTTGCCGTAGTCGAAGGTCGGGATGCCTTGCTTCTGGAATTCCAGCATGGCTTTGACGTGCACCGCCATCGACTGCTTGGCGGCCTTGATCACGGCAGCCGGTTCGGTCTTGGCGCGGGCGCGGTATTCGTCCCAGGTCCAGCCGGCCGGCAGGTAACCGTTGAGCGGGTCGTGGGCGCTGGTCTGGTCGGTGACCATGTCCGGGCGCACGCCACGCTTGACCAGTTCCGGCAGGATTTCAGCGGCGTTACCCAGCAGCGCGATGGAGATCGCCTTGCCTTCCTTTGTGTACTTGGCGATGCGGGCCAGGGCGTCGTCGAGGTCGGTGGCTTGTTCGTCGACATAGCGGCTGTTGAGGCGGAAATCGATGCTGACCTGCTGGCATTCAATGTTCAGCGAGCACGCGCCGGCCAGTGTCGCGGCCAGAGGCTGGGCACCGCCCATGCCACCGAGGCCGGCGGTGAGGACCCAGCGGCCCTTGAGGTTTGAATCGTAGTGCTGGCGACCGGCTTCGACGAAGGTTTCGTAGGTGCCCTGGACGATGCCCTGGCTGCCGATGTAGATCCAGCTGCCGGCGGTCATCTGGCCGTACATGGCCAGGCCCTTGGCGTCCAGTTCGTTGAAGTGTTCCCAACTGGCCCAGTGCGGCACCAGGTTGGAATTGGCGATCAGCACACGCGGGGCATTGCTGTGGGTCTTGAACACGCCGACCGGCTTGCCGGATTGCACCAGCAGGGTTTCGTCGTCATTCAGGTGGGTGAGGCTCTCGACGATCTGGTCGTAGCACTCCCAGTTGCGCGCTGCACGGCCGATACCGCCGTACACCACCAGTTCTTTCGGGTTCTCGGCCACTTGGGGGTCGAGGTTGTTCATCAGCATGCGCAGCGGCGCTTCAGTCAGCCAGCTTTTGGCGGTGAGCTTGTTACCGCGGGCGGCGCGGATTTCGACGTCACGGTATTTTGTAGGCTTGGTCACAACAAGAACTCCTCGGCGATCGATGCGCGAACATGGATGGTGCGAAGGAGAGTCTTACGCACACATCTTTACTTGTACATACAAGCATATGCAATCAAGCGGCCAACTTTCCGAGGGAGGTGTTAGGATTTTTCCGAAAAGCGTGTGCGAGCCTTGGAAATCAGGGCTTCGAGGCGTGATGAAATTTCTTGCGAAGAGGGTTTATAGCGAAGGAGGTGTGTCACGACAGCGCGGTTTTGCGCCGAGCTGGGGCGTTCGGTAACAAATTGGTGCAGGGACTGGAAACAGATTCTATAAGCGACACAAAAACAAATGTGGGAGGGGGCTTGCTCCCGATTGCGGTGTGTCAGCCCAGGATATACCCACTGATCCACCGCTATCGGGAGCAAGCCCCCTCCCACATTTTTTAACCCCGCGGGGTCAGTTCGATGATGCAGCAGCGACCCGTGACGGAAATATCCAGCAGACCGCTGTTACCGTCCACTTGCAGGCAATCGTGATGGCCCAGTACCTCGTCCAGCACCTTCACTTCATCCGCCACGCTGAACACCAGCACCGTCTGCGCCGTAGTAAAGCACCGCTGCACACCATCCACCCACTGCAACCGCGCATGGTAACGCTGGGGCGAGTAGATCAGGTTGAAGTCGCGGATCGGCCCGGTAATCAAGCGGCATGAAACCTGGCTGTCGCCTTTGAAGGCGAACGGTTGCAGCGGTAACAACCCGCGCTGCTCCTCGCCATCCACCGTCAGCACCATGCCTGCGCCTTTGATCACGGTGATCACGCGCTGGTAGCCGGCGAAGGTGGAAAACCCGCCCGACTCGCCGATATCGGCAATCGACAGGCGCCAGCCGAAGCCTTCCAGGCACTCGCCGGCATCGCGGGTGATTTCTTCGGTACTGCCGCCACCGTTTTTCCACGGCATGCGCACGTAATCGGCGGCGCGCCAGACTTTTACTGCACTCATTTACTGAACCGTCCTTCCAGGCTGTGACGGGAACCGGGGTGGATCAAACGCGCGGCAGTCACCGGCTGACGGCCGGACCAGGTACGCCGGCGAATCAACAGGCACGGCTCGCTCGGCTCGATCTGCAACAACTTGCACTCGGCAACGTCGGCGAGAATCGCTTCGACCACGTGCTCGCCCTCTGTCAACGGCGCCACCTGGTTGAGATAGGCATAGGGGGTTTGCAGGGTGAAGTCCTGTTGCAGGTATTCCGGCGCGACCAGGGCGTTGACGAAACGGTCCTCGATTTGCACGGGAATATCGTTTTCGTAATGCACGATCAGCGAGTGGAACACCCGCCCGCCTTCACGCATTTCCAGGGCGACGGCGCGTTCGGAACCGGCAGCCTCTTCGCCCAGGGTGATGACCTGGCAGGTATGCCGATGACCGCGGGAGGCGATCTCATCGGCAATGTTGTGCACTTCAAACAGCGCCGACTGGCTCTTGGGCTCAGCGACGAACGTACCGACACCTTGCATGCGCACCAGCAAACCTTCGGCAGTAAGCTCACGCAGCGCGCGGTTGATGGTCATGCGGCTGAAGCCCAACTGGCTGACCAGTTCGCTCTCCGACGGTACGCGGTAATGGGGCGGCCAGTTGCCGTTGAGGATCTGCTGGCTGATCATCTGTTTGACGCGGGCATACAAGGGCGCCGGACTTTCGTCCATGTGGGCAGCCAGTGAAGACTTGGCGGGCGGAGTCGGCACAGGGAATCCTTGCAAGGGGAAAAGATGCATAGATTGCCGGAGTTTACCGAGCAGGCAAACGTCTGTATATGTATATACAAATAAACACACGACCGGGGTGCTCTAATCATGTCCGCTTTCTTTGCCGAACGCGCGCTGCTGCCTAGTGGATGGGCCAACGATGTACGTCTTGAAGTCAGCGCCGATGGCCTGCTGACACAGGTTGAGGCCAACGCCAGCGCAGCCGGTGCCGAACGGCTCAGGGGCCCGGTATTGGCGGGCATGCCGAACCTGCACTCCCACGCCTTTCAGCGCGCCATGGCCGGGTTGGCCGAAGTGGCCGGCAACCCGAATGACAGTTTCTGGACCTGGCGCGACCTGATGTACCGCATGGTCGGCAAGATCAGCCCGGAGCAACTGCAGGCGATCGCCCGCCAGCTGTACATCGAGATGCTCAAGGCCGGTTACACCTCGGTGGCTGAATTCCACTACGTGCATCACGATGTCAGCGGACAGCCCTATGCCGACCGTACGGAACTGTCGCGGCAGATCAGCCAGGCCGCAGCGAGTAGCGGCATCGGCCTGACGCTGGTGCCGGTGCTCTATACCCACTCAGGGTTTGGCGGCCAGGCGCCGAATGAGGGGCAGCGACGGTTTATCAACAGCACCGAACATTACCTGGACCTGCAAGCGCACCTCAAACCGATCCTCGCGGCGCAACCGGCGCAGCAACTGGGCTTGTGCTTCCACTCCCTGCGCGCGGTTACGCCACAGCAGATCAATGAGGTATTGGCCGCCAGCGACAAGACGTGCCCGGTGCATATCCATATCGCCGAACAGCAAAAGGAAGTCGACGACTGCCTGGCCTGGAGCGGCAAACGCCCGTTGCAATGGCTGTACGACAACGTCGAGGTCGATGAACGCTGGTGCCTGGTGCACGCCACCCATGCCAACCCGGAAGAAGTGACGCGCATGGCCAAGAGCCGCGCGATTGCCGGCTTGTGCCTGACCACCGAAGCCAACCTGGGCGACGGGATTTTCCCGGCCGTGGATTATCTCGCCCAAGGCGGACGCCTGGGCATCGGTTCCGATAGCCATGTGTCCCTGAGCGTGGTGGAAGAACTGCGCTGGCTGGAATACGGCCAACGCCTGCGCGATCAACGGCGCAATCGCTTGTATCGCAGCGACCAGCCGATGGTCGGCCGTACATTGTTCGATGCGGCGCTGGACGGCGGCGCACAAGCGCTGGGGCAGCCGATAGGTCGACTGGAAGTGGGCAAGCGTGCGGATTGGATCGTGCTGGACGGTAACGATCCTTACCTGGCGACAGCCACCGAAGACGCGATTCTCAACCGTTGGCTGTTCGCTGGGGGTGATCGGCAGGTACGGGATGTGCTGGTCAATGGCAAGTGGGTGGTGCGGGATGGGCGGCATGCCGGCGAGGAAGAGAGTAACCGGTCGTTCACGCAGGTCTTGAGGGATTTGTTGGGCTGATGAATGTGGGAGGAGGCTTGCCCCCCTCCCACATTTGATTGATGGGGTGTTCGCGTTACTGCGAAGTCTTCGCCATCTGCTTATCCGACGTACGCCAGATCAACCGCGTGGTGTCATACCCTTGCTGCCGCGCCCTGCTCAACAGGTCTTCGCGGGTGTCCGCGCTGACCGTCGGCGTGCGTGACAGGATCCACATATAGCGGCGGCTCGGGCTGCCAACGATGGCGGTCTTGTAGTCATCGCTGACGTACAACACCCAGTAATCGCCCTTGGCGACGCCTGGCAGCAGTGACGTAAACCAGTTGTTGAATTCCACCCAGAGCTTGTCGGTCTTGCCAGGCACCTGCGGCGTGGCCGTGCCCTTGGCTTCTTCCCACTTCCACTCGGTGGTGAGGCAGCGGTTGAATACCGACATATCGCCATCAGGCAGCAATGTGTAGCGGGCTTCGGACTGCGCGCAGTTGCGCTGGAAGTACATCGGCAATCGGGCCAACTCATACCAGGTGCCCTGGTAACGCTTGAGGTTGACGTTGCTCGCTGTCTTGGGTTGCAGATCATCGCCAGAATGGCTGGCGCAGCCCGCCAAAAACAGGCTGGCGCAAAGGAACAAAACAAAACGCATCATTCTTCTTCTCCCGCAGGCTTTCGCCCCGGTTTACTTCAGGCCTTGCCCGGAAAACATCAGAACTTTGTCACCGGCATATTGAACGCTGATAAAGCTGTTTTTATCGCCCCATGTGCAGCTGGACATGCCCAGTGCGCCGGAACAATCGGTCGGCTTGCCCAGCAGCGACTCCACCTCGGCCTTAGGCATGCCGGCCGACAACTTTGCGTAGTTTTCTTGATTGACCTTGCTGCAAGCGGCCAACAGCACGCAAAAAGCCAGCAAAGCGAGACGGCGTAACGACATGGAATAACTCCTGGAGAGACGAAGCAGCTTGGGTATCTGCCAGAAGCTTAGAAGGGAAAAGGGGTGTCTGGTTCCCGACGAACGAAAACAAAAAAGCCCCGAAAACGCTGAAACGTTTCGGGGCTTCTTTAAGGGTGAACCGGCTCACAACAACGCCGTTCACTTATCGCCGCAGGTTACTTCTTGTGGTAAGCGGTCACACGCTCAACTTCTTCCTTGGAACCCAGGAACACCGCCACACGCTGGTGCAAGCCGTCGGGCTGGATGTCGAGGATGCGCTGGTGGCCGTCGGTGGACGCACCGCCCGCCTGTTCTACCAGGAAGGACATCGGGTTGGCTTCGTACATCAGGCGCAGTTTGCCCGGCTTGGACGGCTCGCGGCTGTCGCGTGGGTACATGAACAGGCCGCCACGGGTCAGGATACGGTGCACATCGGCCACCATCGCCGCGACCCAACGCATGTTGAAGTTCTTCTTCAACGGGCCTTCTTCACCTTCCATCAACTCGTTCACGTAGCGCTTGACCGGTTCTTCCCAGTGGCGCTGGTTGGACATGTTGATCGCGAATTCCTGGGTGGAAGCCGGAATGGTGATGTCTTCGTGGGTGAGGACGAAGCTGCCCATTTCACGGTCGAGGGTGAAGCCTTTGACGCCATCGCCCAGGGTCAGCACCAGCATGGTCTGTGGGCCGTAGATCGCGTAACCGGCAGCGACCTGCTCGGTGCCTGGCTGCAGGAAGGCCTTTTCGTTCAGGGCTTCGTTCTGGCTCAGGTATTCGTTCGGGCAACGCAGTACCGAGAAGATGGTGCCGACCGGGGCGTTGATGTCGATGTTGGACGAACCGTCCAGTGGGTCGAACACCAGCAGGTAGGCGCCCTTCGGGTATTTGCCCGGGATCTGGTAGGCATTGTCCATTTCTTCGGACGCCATGCCGGCCAGGTGACCGCCCCATTCGTTGGCTTCGAGCAGGATCTCGTTGGAAATCACGTCGAGCTTCTTCTGCACTTCGCCCTGCACGTTTTCAGTGCCCATGCTGCCCAGGACACCACCCAATGCGCCTTTGGACACGGCGTGGCTGATTTCCTTGCAAGCACGCGCCACCACTTCGATAAGGAAGCGCAGATCGGCAGGCGTGTTGTTGCTGCGGGTCTGCTCAATCAAATAGCGACTCAAGGTAACGCGGGACATGGAAGGCTCCGATGAAGGGGGGGCTAAAAACCCGCGCAGTTTAACGCGAGTCGGGGCGTATTTCCTCCTATCAGAGGATTTAAACCCAATAGAGTTCATGGACTTTATTTAACGTGCCACCGGTGGCTTGCGCAGCAAACTGTAGGCCATGCCTCCCAGCGCCGCCACGCCGAGCAGTAATACAGCCCAGAGTCCGAGTTTTTTCCAGTTCGGCCCGCTGTCGACAGCCGCCGGGACCGGTGGCGAAGTGACCGCGACGGCCCCGGCCACCTTGGCCTGTCCCAAGGTGTTGAGGCGCTCGGCGGTGTAATCCGGGATCAGCGTCGACAACGGCAGGTTCGCCGCCGTCACCGAGGCATCCCCCAGCGCCAGCGTGAACGGCGGCTCGCCCCGCGCCAGGAACACCAACTGCGTGGCGCGCACCGCGAAGCGCAGGGCCGGCGCTTCGACGCCCAGGCCACCGCCGCGCTCGTCGACCTGCAACTTGAGTTCGGTGACCGTCTGGCCGGGCAGTTGCAACTCGTCCTGCACCACGTCCTGGCCATTCTGGGTCAGGCGGTAGAGCAGACCATTGCTCAGCGGCTGCCAGGCTTGATTGCCATCGCGTCGCCCCGCCAAGGTCACCGGCGCCAGCGTATTGGCCTGCTTCAGCTCGACACGCAAGCGTTCGACACCCAGCCCGGTGGGCAACTTCCACGTGTACTCACCCGCCTTGAGCCGCGTGCCCGAGAGCGGCTGCGACCAAACCAGCGGCAGCGGCAGGCTGCTGCTGGTGGCACTGGCCAACCTGGCCGAGGTCAGCAACGGCGCCGCCTGCCCCTTCCACACCAGGCGCAGGTAACGCGCGGACTGGCCCGGCAAACTGACCTCATGCTGCTCGACCCGCTCGTCGGCAAACGACAAACGCGCCACTTGCCCATCCCCCCAGGATTGCCAGTGCTGCAAGTCATCACTGGCTTCAATGCTGAAGCGCTGGAAGCCTTCCTGCTCGCGGCTCCAGTCCAGGCTCAACTGCTGCAACGGCGCCTTGATTTTACTGGCATCGAGCACCCAGCCACGCAGCACCTGCTTGCCGGGCTTGGGTGCGGTGGACGGTTTGATTTCCACCAGGGTGCCTTCGGCCGTGGTTTTCATCACCACACCGGGCAAGGTTGCCTGGGTGTCGGCGGCGTACAGCGGGAACCACTTCACGTCGGTGACTTCACGACTTTCGGTGCGTTGCGACGCTTGACGCGCCAGCGCGTAGGCCTGGGGTTCACCGGCGGCGTTGAACACGCGCACATCGCTGAGATCAGCCTGGCGCGCATTCAGTTGCACGTCCAAGGGCAACTCAAGGCGATACCAGGGGCCGTTGCCGCTGACACTCAGCGCCACCTGGCTGCTGAAGTCGGCCGGCGTTTCCTGCGCCCACGCCGACAATGTCGTACAGATGCCCAGCACGACCACGCTCAACTTACCGATCAAGAGGATGCTCCTTCAGTTTCCAACACAGGTTCGGCACGCTTGGGCGGCAGCGGCGCAAAGTAGCCCACCACCAGCAACAACCCGCCCACGCCGATAAACGACACGATCCGCGCCAGGCCGCCACGGTTGCTCAGCTCGACGAAGAACAGCTTGGCCACCACCACCGCGATCAGCACCGCGCCGATCAACCAGACTTCGCGGCGATGGCGCAGGTGGCCGCCGATCATCAGGCCGAGGGCGATCAGGGTCCAGACAATCGACAGGCCGGCTTGCACCAGCATCGATTCCAGCAACCCATCCAGATGGAACGGCACGCCGCCCCAGTGGTGGGCGGTGCGCATCACCAGGGCCGTAAAGAACGCGAACAGCGAAACACCGGCAATGCCTTGGGCGATCAATTCAGCACGCGGCCCGCGCTGCGGCGCCACGCTGCGCGACCACAGGTACACGCCCAGCAGCGCAAACAGCAAGCCCAGGTCCAGCGGGTTGAGCAGCGGCACATAGGGCAATGGCTCGGCCGTGCCGTCACTGAAGGTATTCGCCAGCCAGAACCAGCCCAGCATCAGTACCGCCAAGGGCAGCGCCGCCAACACGCGATATTCCCGTCGATACGCCGACACCGGCCACGGCCAGTTGCGCGGTGCGGCAGCCAGCACCAGGTACAGGCTTGGCAGGATCGCCCAGCCCAGCCAGCGCCAGGCGTTGTATTCGCTCGACAGCAACAACAGGCCGTAGCGCAACTCCAGCGCCAATACGCCGATCAACATCCAGCCACCCAACACATGAGCAACGCTCAGGACGGTGGCCGGCACCAGCGTCGCCAAACGCCGCAGCGCGATGAAATGCACCCCAAACACCGCCAGCCAGGCCAGCCAGCCGTAGTGCGCTGCCGGGTGGTAATAATTATGCGCAGACACCAGCAAAACCATCCCCGCCGCCGGCATCAACAGGCTGCAGAGCATGCCCAGTGACGCCCAGCGCAGGCGCGTCGCGAGCAACGCCCAGATCGCCACGCTGACCGCGGCACTACCCAGCAGGCACGCACCCCGCAGCTCATCGGGTATAAACCGCAGCACTTCAGCGATCAACGCCAACGCCCACCACGCCGCGCCCCACACCAGCAGCAGGTCAGAGAGGCGTTGCAGCTTGAGCACGGCAAACACCGGCGCATGGGGTTCACGCTGCAGGCGCCAGGCGCCGATCAAGGCGGCCAGGCCCAGCACCATCGGTGTCCAGAAACCGCTGTGCCCCAGGGGACGCACGCCCTCGCTGGTCAAAGGCCCGAGCAGCTCCGGCACCGCCAGCAGGAACGACGCGCCGCCGATCACTTGCAGCAGTAACCCGAACACAAAACTGACGCGCTGTTGCAGGTACAGGCTCAACCAGATGATCAACAACCCACTGGCCGCCCACACACCGCTGGCGCTTTCCCATGGCAGTACAAACAGCACGGCGAGGTTGATCAGCACCAACCCGGCCAGCAGCACCACGGACAGCCCACGCAACAGCCGTACATCGCTGCGCACCATGTCGTCGCGCGCCGCCAGCAGCATGCCGCCGATCAACGCCAGGCCGATCAACGACGCGCTGAGCAGGCCGCTCCAGCCGGCGTTGAATACCGCTGCCGAGTCGCCGCCTTGCAAGCGCAGCAGGAACAACGCCCCGCCCAGCAGTTGCACGGCGAACGCCGTGAACAGGAACGTGCGCGAGCCAATCCGCAAGCCGATGAACAGGGTCGCCAGGCCGGCGAGCGCCCAACTGATGGCAGTGCCTTGAGTCAGCAACAGCAGCGGCGCGAGCAGGTACACGAAGGTCAGGCCGAGGCTGGCCAGAACCGGCAGGCCCTTGCGCTCCCACTCCGCCGCCTGCTCCGTCGCGGCCCTGCGCAGTTGGTCGAAGCTGAACAGCAAGGCCGCGCCCAGCAGCAACGCCCCCAAGGGCGCCCCATCCAGCAGCGTGTGCTCGCCGATGCGCAGCTCACTGAGAAACGCCAGCGCCGAGCCCAATTGCAGCAACAGGCCAAATGCCCGCGCCAACGGCCGCTGCTGGCGCAAGCCGAGCCAGAAGATCCCGGCACCTTCCACCGCCCAGGCGGCTGCGGTCCAGCGTGCATCAAGGCCCAGGGGAATCGCCAGGCTGGCAAAGATCACCCCCAGGGCCAGGCAGGTTTCCGCCAGCAGCAAGGCGCGCCCGCCATTGAGTACGCTGGCCAGGCCCATGTAGAGGATGCCCAGGCCCAGCGCGCTGAATGCTGCGGCGAACTCAAGGTGCTGCACCAGCGCAAACTGCAGGCCAAACCCCACCAGCGGCGGGCCGAACAGCATGCTGCCATCGACGTAGTCGCCTTTGGATGCCGACCAGCGCAACAACGCATCACGGCCTTCGGGCGCGTCGCCCATCTCCCGCAACTTGCGCCGGGCGAACAACAGGCCGATAGCCAGGTACATCAGGAAAAACAGGATCAGGAACGGCTCGGTACTCCACAGCAGTTCCGGCGTATAGGAACGCATGCCCCAGGCAAAGCCGATACCGAAGGTGCCGACAAAGCCGATCAGGTTGAGCAAGCGCCAGGCCTTGAACCAGGCGATGGCGAGGATACCGGCATTGAGCAGGGCAAAATAACTGAACAGCGCGACATGATTACCGGCGCCGGTGGACGTGAGGATCGGCGCCGCGAAGCCGCCGAGCGCGGCCGCACAGGCCAGTCCCAACGCATCCTGGGTAATCGCCAGGATCGCCGAGAACACCGTGACCGCCACCAGCAGACCCAGCGCCGCGCTCGGGTCGATCAACGGGTGCAGGCGCATCGCGGCAAACACCGTCAGGTACAGCACCGCGATCCCGGTGCCTTGCAGCATCAAGCCGTAGTTACTGTTACGCAACCGCAGCCACCAGCCCAGGCCCAACAGGCCAAGGGCCGCCGCGGCAACGCCGGCGTAACGCAGTTCGATCGGCACCACCATGCCTTCGGTGGCGTAGCGCAACAGGAAGGCCAGGCCTAGAAACAGCAGCACCACGCCGACACGCAGCACGGTGTTGCCACCAAACAGCCAATTGCGTGCGCCGCCGATGGCGCGTTCGATCAGGTTTGGGCCACGGGGAGCGGCAGGTTCTTGAGGCGGGCGTGGCGTCGGGGCAGGCGTCCAGACGTCATCCGGCAATGGCTGGCTCGGTTCGGCGACCATGGCGACAGGTGCCAATTCAGCCGGCAGCTCCCACACCAGTTCAGGCACCTTGGCGACAGGTGCCGCCTCAGGCACAGGCGTTTCGACGATGACAGGGCGTGTCGGGGTGGGTACTTCCAGTTGCCGCAGGCGCTCACCCAGGGCGATCAACGCCTTCTGCGTGGTTTCCAACTGAACAGCCTGTTGCTGCGCCTGGGTCGCCAGCTTCGACAGGCGAATCGCCTGGCCGATGCCCAACCCCAACAGCGCACCGATGCCCGCATCATAGAACGACTCATCGAGCGTCCAGCCGAGCACCAGGCCAATCAGCATGAAAATCCATTGCATGGTCGATATTCCCTAAGCAAACCGGCGCTCAGTATATCGACGCGCAACTAATGTGGGAGGGGGCTTGCTCCCGATAGCGGTGTACCAGTCGACATATTTGTCGACTGACACTCCGTCATCGGGGGCAAGCCCCCTCCCACATTTTGTATTGCGGTGTTTAGTCGAGGGCTTTCCAGATTTCAGTGGCGTACTCGCGGATCGTCCGGTCCGACGAGAACCAGCCCATGCGCGCGGTATTGAGCACCGCAGAACGCCACCACGCCTTGGAATCATGCCAATGCGCTTCGACCCGCGCCTGGGCGTCCCAGTAGGAATCGAAGTCGGCGCAGACCAGGAAGCGGTCGTAGTCGATCAACCCGTCGATCAAGCCCACATAGCGGCCCGGATCGTCCGGCGAGAACACCCCGCCGCGAATCGCTTGCAGCACATCGTTCAGACGATGGGACGCCGCAATATCGGGCCCGGCGTTGAACTCACCGGCATGTTTACGTGCCTCCACCTGTTGCGCACTGAGGCCGAAAATAAACATGTGATCGGCGCCCACACGCTCGTGCATCTCCACGTTGGCGCCGTCCATGGTGCCGATGGTCAGCGCGCCATTGAGGCCGAACTTCATGTTGCTGGTGCCCGAGGCTTCAAAGCCGGCGGTGGAGATCTGCTCCGACAAGTCCGCCGCCGGAATGATGCTTTCCGCCAGGCTGACGTTGTAGTTGGGCAGGAACACCACCTTGAGCAGGCCGCGTACGGTCGGGTCGTTGTTGACGGTGCGCGCGATATCGTTGGTCAGCTTGATGATCAACTTGGCCTGGTGATAGCTGGCCGCCGCCTTGCCCGCGAAGATCTTCACCCGTGGCACCCAGTCGGTACCCGGCTCGGCACGGATTGCCTGGTACAGCGCCACGGTGTGCAGCAGGTTGAGCAACTGGCGCTTGTATTCGTGGATGCGCTTGACCTGCACGTCGAACATCGCCGCCGGGTTCACCGAAATGCCCAGGCGCTCATGGATGATCTCGGCCAGCGCACGCTTGCTGTGCAGGCGCTGGTCGGCGAAGGCTTTGCGGAAGGTCTGTTTCTCGGCGAAGGTTTCCAGCTCGCCCAGGCGGGTTTCGATGGTGTCGAGAATGTCCGGGCCCAAGGCTTCCACCAGCATATCGGTGAGCTTGGGGTTGGCCTGGTACAGCCAGCGGCGGAAGGTAATGCCGTTGGTCTTGTTGTTGATGCGCTCCGGGTAGAGCTTGTGCAGTTCGGAGAACACCGTGCTGCGCATCAGCTGGGTGTGCAGGCCAGACACGCCGTTGACGCTGTGGGAGCCGAGGAACGCCAGGTTGCCCATGCGTACACGGCGGCCGTTGTCTTCTTCGATCAGGGACACGGCGCGCAGTACGTCGAAGTCATGGATGCCCTTGGCGCGCAGCGCATCGATGTGCTGGGCGTTGATCAGGTAGATGATCTGCATGTGCCGGGGCAGCATGCGCTCCATCAGGCCGACCGGCCAGGTTTCCAGAGCCTCGGGCAACAGGGTGTGGTTGGTGTACGACAGGGTTTCGACGGTGACATCCCACGCGGCTTCCCACGGAATGTCGTGCAGGTCGACTAACTGGCGCATCAACTCGGCCACGGCGATCGAGGGGTGGGTGTCGTTGAGCTGGATCGCCGCATGTTCGCCCAGGCTCAGGACCGAGCCGTGCATGTTTTTGTGGCGACGCAGCAGGTCTTGCAAGGAGGCGGCGACGAAGAAGTATTCCTGGCGCAGGCGCAGTTCCTGCCCCGCTTCGGTGCTGTCCGCCGGGTAAAGCACTCGGGAGATGCTCTCGGCGCGGGCCACTTCGGCGACGGCGCCCAAGTGGTCACCGGCGTTGAAGCGTTCCAGATGCAGGTCTTCCACCGCGCGGGCACGCCACAGGCGCAAGGTATTCACGCTGGCGCCGCGCCAGCCGACCACCGGGGTGTCGTAGGCAACGGCGCGCACGGTTTCGTTGGGCGTCCACACCTGGATCAGCTTGCCGGAGGCATCCGGCAGGGTCTCGACGCTGCCGCCAAAGCCAATCGGGTAAATCACCTCGGCACGCTCGAATTCCCACGGGTTGCCGAAATCCAGCCAGCGTTCGGTCTGTTCCTGCTGCCAGCCATCGACAATCGCCTGGCGGAACAAGCCGTGCTCATAACGAATGCCATAACCGTGACCGGCGATGCCCAAGGTCGACATGCTTTCCATAAAGCACGCGGCCAGACGGCCGAGGCCGCCGTTGCCAAGCGCCGCGTCGGGCTCCAGCAGGCGAATGCGCTCGAGGTCCACACCCAGCTCGGACAAGGCTTCGCGAGCGATCTCCAGCACGCCGAGGTTGCTCAGGCTGTCGTAGAGCAGGCGGCCGATAAGGAATTCCAGGGAGAGGTAATACACCCGCTTCTGGCCTTTGCGGTAGATACGCCGCGTGTGATCCATCCAGTGGTCGACCATCTGGTCGCGGGCGGCCAGGGCAATGGCTTCGAACCAGTCGTGGTCGAAGGCATGGTCCGGGTCTTTGCCCACCGCGTAGGTGAGTTTGGTCAAGACAGCATCGCGGAATGCGGCTACCTCTGCTTCTCGTGCAAGCGGTTCCTGAGACATCGGTGTGACCTCGGGCGAGATTGAAGGAGTTGCTAGAGCCTAGTCGGTCTGACAGACGGTAGACGCTCTGGTTCGGCAGTTTTTTAACTCATTCACCTTTAATACGCTTTTGATGCAGGGGTCGTGCCCGATCAGCCCTCGTCCGCGCCTTTGAGCTGAAACCCGTAAAATATTGTTCAAAAAACCACCAATCCCGGTATGATCGCGCGCCCGGATACCGCCCCACCTTTTGGAACCCTGATGAAGCCTCAACTGATCGCCGCCGCGGAACTCGACCGTCTCGAGACTTGGCAGAAATATTCCGCCCATATGTGCGGCGGCTGCGTGTCCAGCTGCTGCACGCTGCCGGTTGAGGTGAAGATCAAGGACCTGATCCGCATTGGTATCGTCGATGAATTCGAGCGCGGCGACCCGCCGAAGAACATCGCCAAGCGGTTGCAAAAGGAAGGCATCGTCGAGCGCTACAACAACAAATCCGAGATTTTTACCCTGCAGCGCATGAGCAACAACGACTGCCTGTACTTGGATCGTAAGACGCGCTTCTGCACTATTTATGACAAGCGCCCGGATACTTGCCGCAACCACCCGAAGATCGGGCCGCGCCCGGGGTATTGCGCGTACAAGCCGAAGGAAGTGGTGCGCGAGACCAAGTTCAAGACCCTCGACAAGTTCTGATTCGGGTTTTGTGGGGCTCTCAAGGGCCCTATCGGGGGCAAGCCCCCTCCCACATTTTGATCTGTGAACACATTCAAAGGTGGGAGGGGGCTTGCCCCCGATGAGGCCAGTACAGCCACCCCAAAATCTGCAGGCATAAAAAAACGCCCCCGGCCTTTCGACCGGGGGCGTTTTTCATTCAGCCTGAGTTAACTCAGTTCTTGGCTTTCTTGGCAGCGCGGGTACGCTCGCCTTCGTCCAGGATCTTCTTACGCAGGCGGATCGACTTCGGCGTCACTTCGCACAGTTCGTCGTCCTGGATGAATTCCAGGGCCTGTTCCAGGGTGAAGCGAACAGGTGGAACCAGGGCGATGGTTTCGTCTTTACCCGAAGCACGCATGTTGTCGAGCTTCTTGCCTTTGGTTGGGTTGACGCCCATGTCGTTGTCACGGCTGTTCAGACCAACGATCTGGCCGTTGTAGATCTCTTGACCGTGTTCAACGAACAGCTTGCCACGCGCCTGCAGGGTTTCCAGGGAGTAGGTCAGTGCCTTGCCGGTTTCAACCGATACCAGAACACCGTTCTGACGGCCGGACATGTCGCCGGACTTCATGGTGTCGTAGCGATCGAAGATCGAGGTCAGGATGCCAGCACCGTTGGTCAGGGTCAGGAACTGGTTACGGAAACCGATCAGACCACGAGCAGGGATGTTGTATTCCAGACGCACACGGCCTTTGCCATCCGGCACCATGTTGGTCAGGTCGCCCTTACGCAGGCCCATCTCTTCCATGACCTTGCCCTGGGATTCTTCAGGGGTGTCGATGGTGACGTTTTCGAACGGTTCCTGCTTCACGCCGTCAACCTGACGGATGATCACTTCAGGACGACCAACGCCCATTTCGAAGCCTTCGCGACGCATGGTTTCGATCAGTACCGAGAGGTGCAGCTCACCACGGCCGGAAACCTTGAACTTGTCAGCCGAGTCGCCTTCTTCAACGCGCAGTGCAACGTTGTACAGCAGCTCTTTGTCCAGACGTTCCTTGATGTTACGGGAAGTCACGAACTTGCCTTCTTTACCGCAGAAAGGCGAGTCGTTTACCTGGAAGGTCATGGAAACGGTTGGCTCGTCGACGGTCAGAGGCTTCATCGCCTCGACAGTGTCCGGGTGGCACAGGGTGTCGGAGATGAACAGCGAGTCCATGCCGCTGATGCACACGATGTCGCCGGCTGCCGCTTCTTCAACGTCGATGCGGTGCAGACCGTGGTGACCCATCAGCTTCAGGATACGACCGTTGCGCTTCTTGCCGTCGGCACCGATAGCCACAACCGGGGTGTTCGGCTTGACGCGACCACGAGCGATACGACCAACGCCGATAACACCCAGGAAGCTGTTGTAGTCCAGTGCGGAGATCTGCATCTGGAACGCGCCGTCACGGTCAACAGCCGGTGCAGGTACGTTGTCGACGATCGACTGGTACAGCGGAGTCATGTCTTCGGCCATGTCGGTGTGGTCCAGACCGGCAATGCCGTTCAGGGCCGAGGCGTAGACGACTTTGAAGTCCAGCTGTTCTTCGGTGGCACCCAGGTTGTCGAACAGGTCGAAGATCTGGTCCAGAACCCAGTCCGGACGCGCGCCTGGACGGTCAACCTTGTTGATGCACACGATCGGACGCAGGCCGGCTTCGAACGCCTTCTTGGTCACGAAACGGGTTTGCGGCATAGGGCCGTCTTGAGCGTCAACCAGCAGCAGAACGGAGTCAACCATCGACATTACGCGTTCTACTTCGCCGCCGAAGTCGGCGTGGCCCGGGGTATCCACGATGTTGATGTGGTAGCCGTTCCAGTTGATAGCGGTGTTTTTTGCCAGGATGGTAATACCGCGCTCTTTTTCCTGGTCGTTGGAGTCCATCACGCGCTCGTCGTTGAGCTCGTTGCGCTCCAGGGTGCCGGATTGACGCAGGAGTTTGTCTACCAGGGTGGTTTTACCATGGTCAACGTGGGCAATGATGGCGATGTTACGTAGATTTTCGATCACTTGTGTATCTCGATCAGAGGATTCGGTGTGCTGACAGGTCGTGGCAGCGATTAACAGTAGAGTCAGGCCTTGCCGTTACAGCTTGACGGCAGAGTCGGGGGGCCGGTGACGCAGGCCACAGGCAAACAGCCCCGGGCTCTTAGCTCGGTCGATAAACGCGCACATTGGCATGCCCCTCACTGAGCAAATGGTGGGCATGCAGGCGACTCATCACGCCTTTGTCGCAATACAGCAGGTACTGACGGCTGTTATCCAGTTCCTTGAAACGCGCGTTCAATGCATAGAACGGCAGCGTTTGTACGTCGATGCCGGCGATTTCCAGCGGCTCATCTTCAGCGGCATCCGGGTGACGGATGTCGATGACGATCTGGCCGGCCAGGGCTTCGCTGACTTCTTCGATCTGCACATCCTGGCCCAGTTCGTCGATAACACGATCGATCGGGACCAGCTTGGCGTTCTCGAGCGCACGCTCCAGAACCGCCATATCAAACTGTTGTTCTTCGTACTCCACGCGGTTGCGCTTGGCGTGGGTCTTGGGGTTCACCGAAATGACCCCGCAGTATTCAGGCATGTGCTTGGCAAAGTCGGCGGTGCCGATTGTTTCTGCCAAGTCGATGATGTCCTGCTTATGGCTGGCGATCAGCGGGCGCAGTACCAGCTTCTCGGTCACGCAGTCGATCAGCGACAGGTTCGGCAGCGTCTGGCTGGAAACCTGGGAAATCGCTTCACCGGTCACCAGCGCGTCGATCTGCAACTGATCGGCGATTCGGGACGCAGCGCGCAACATCATACGCTTCAATACTACGCCCATATGACTGTTATCGACTTTACCGAGAATTTCGCCCAGCACTTCCTCGAACGGTACGCTCACAAATAGCACGCGCTGGGAGCTGCCGTACTTCTTCCAGATAAAGTGCGCAACTTCCATCACGCCCAATTCGTGTGCACGCCCGCCCAGGTTAAAGAAGCAGAAGTGGCTCATCAGGCCGCGGCGCATGATCTGGTAGGCCGCCACCGTGGAATCGAAACCGCCGGACATGAGGACCAGGGTCTGTTCCAGGGCGCCCAGCGGGTAGCCGCCGATGCTGTCGTGCTGGCTGTGAATCACAAACAACCGTTGGTCGCGAATTTCCATGCGCACTTCAATTTGCGGCGCCTTGAGGGAAATTCCGGCGGCGCCGCACTCGCGACGCAGCTTGCTGCCGACGTATTTCTCGACGTCCATGGAACTGAACGGGTGCTTGCCGGCACGCTTGCAGCGCACCGAAAAAATCTTGCCTTCAAGGCTGTCGCCGAAGTGCCGTTTGCATTTTTCGGTGATGTCGTCGAAGTCCCCCAGGGGGTACTCATCCACCTGCAGGAAATGCGCGATACCCGGCATGCAGCTCAGGCGCTCGGTCATGTCCTTCAAGGCTTTGGCGTCGGTCAGGCGGGTTTCCAGCTCGAGGTTGTCCCACACACCGTTCACCACCACAGCCGGGTCCAGATCGCGGAGCACGGCACGGATGTTCTTGGCCAACTGACGGATGAAACGCATCCGTACCGGTCGGCTCTTGATGGTGATCTCGGGGAAGACTTTAACGATTAATTTCATGGAAACAGCGCGCGCAGGGCCTGCCGAAAAAGGGGGGCGCGGATTATAGCGGAAATCGCTCAAGGTTTAACCAGTTAATATGCACAACACTCGACTCGCACTAAAGAGGTGCGTTTGCACTCGCGAACGCCACATTGCGGTGCGCTAATTTCGGGCATTTGTCGCAATGCACCTTTATAGGGGCGTTTTTGGAGCAAAAAACCCATGTTGGCGCACTGGCATGCAATTTGCTCTCTTGTGAGGCAGGTTGCCATGGCGGACTATCCGCGCCGGCATCACCCACATTCTAAGGGCTAACTCCACTACCCCAGCCCGAAGCCACCCGGAGGACACTATGTCGAAGTCGGTTCAACTCATCAAAGATCATGACGTTAAATGGATTGATCTGCGCTTCACGGACACCAAAGGCACTCAGCACCACGTGACCATGCCGGCTCGCGACGCGCTGGATGATGCTTTCTTCGAAGAAGGCAAAATGTTCGACGGCTCCTCCATCGCTGGCTGGAAAGGCATCGAAGCCTCCGACATGATCCTGATGCCGGACGACAGCACTGCCGTCCTCGACCCGTTCACCGAAGACCCAACCCTGATCATCGTCTGCGACGTGATCGAGCCTTCGACCATGCAAGGCTACGACCGCGACCCACGTGCGATCGCCAAGCGTGCCGAGGAATACCTGAAGTCCACCGGTATCGGCGACACCGTATTCGTAGGCCCGGAGCCGGAATTCTTCATCTTTGATTCGGTCAAGTTCAAGTCCGACATCTCCGGCTCCATGTTCAAGATCTTCTCCGAACAAGGTTCGTGGATGTCCGACCAGGACGTGGAAGGCGGCAACAAAGGCCACCGTCCAGGCATCAAAGGTGGCTACTTCCCGGTTCCGCCGTTCGACCATGACCACGAAATCCGTACCTCCATGTGCAACGCCATGGAAGAAATGGGCCTGGTCATCGAAGTTCACCACCACGAAGTGGCGACTGCCGGCCAGAACGAAATCGGCGTTAAGTTCAACACCCTGGTGGCCAAGGCTGACGAAGTCCAGACCCTGAAGTACTGCGTACACAACGTGGCTGATGCCTACGGCCGTACCGCTACCTTCATGCCTAAGCCGCTGTACGGCGATAACGGTTCGGGTATGCACGTTCACCTGTCCATCGCCAAAGAAGGCAAGAACACCTTCGCTGGCGAAGGTTATGCCGGCCTGTCCGACACCGCCCTGTACTTCATCGGCGGCATCATCAAGCACGGTAAGGCCCTGAACGGCTTCACCAACCCGTCGACCAACTCCTACAAGCGTCTGGTCCCAGGTTTCGAAGCACCGGTCATGCTGGCCTACTCGGCTCGCAACCGTTCCGCCTCGATCCGCATTCCTTACGTGTCCAGCCCGCGCGCTCGCCGTATCGAAGCTCGCTTCCCGGATCCAGCAGCCAACCCATACCTGGCTTTCGCTGCCCTGGTCATGGCCGGCCTGGACGGTATCCAGAACAAGATCCACCCTGGCGACGCCGCCGACAAAAACTTGTACGACCTGCCGCCTGAAGAGGCCAAAGAGATCCCACAAGTGTGCGGCAGCCTGAAAGAAGCCCTGGAAGAGCTGGACAAGGGCCGTGCGTTCCTGACCAAAGGCGGCGTATTCAGCGACGACTTCATCGATGCCTACATCGAGCTGAAAAGCGAAGAAGAAATCAAAGTACGCACCTTCGTACACCCACTGGAATACGAGCTGTACTACAGCTGCTGATCCGGTAGCGCTGCTTGACGCAGCGTGATGAAAAAGGCCTCCTTCGGGAGGTCTTTTTTTTGCCCGCACCCTAGGAGGTCACCTCTTGAAGCGTCTACTCGCATTCACTTTATTGTTCGCCAGCGCCAGTGCATTCGCTGCACCGCCGACACTGGCGCCATTACTCAACAGCATCGCCGAACGCCTGGCCATTGCCGACCAGGTGGCCCTGAGCAAATGGGACAGTAAAAAACCGGTAGAAGACAAAAAGCGCGAGCAGGACGTGCTCGCCAGCGTCGTTGCCCAGGCACCGAGTTACAAACTGGAGCCCGCCGCCGCCGAGCAATTTTTCTCGGCGCAGATCGAGGCAAACAAGCTGGTGCAATACACCCACCTGTCCGACTGGCAGTTCCAGGGCAAGGCACCCGACGACCCGCGCCCGGACCTGGTGAAGCAGATTCGCCCGCAACTGGATCAATTGCAAAAACGCCTGCTGCAACAACTCGCGGACTTCACGCCACAACGCAGCGACCCGCAGTGCCCTCAATGGCTGGCTGAAGCGGTGCATGAGCCGCTGAA
The DNA here is from genome assembly GCF_059418085.1 of Pseudomonas sp. GW821-FHT09C10. Classification (NCBI taxonomy): domain Bacteria; kingdom Pseudomonadati; phylum Pseudomonadota; class Gammaproteobacteria; order Pseudomonadales; family Pseudomonadaceae; genus Pseudomonas; species Pseudomonas sp. GW821-FHT09C10. The sequence continues at coordinate 52,129 of NZ_JBWKPE010000019.1, read as the reverse complement.
CGACCCGTTGCGGCAGCTGGCGATGATTCGCGCCACAGCCGAGCTATGTATCCACAAAGACTGAATCTGTCACCCGCCCCAAACATGTGGGAGCTCCTCCCACATTGGATTTGTGTGAATTCGCCACTTCCTGAACAACCTTCACAAAACCGCACTATATTGGTGCGACATCCCGCACCCTTCCCACTGGCTCACACCATTTTGGTTCGAAACTTCCCGAGCAGGCTGGCAGAACGCCACAGTTTCGCGCCTTAACCCCTTATTTCAGGGGATTCACGCTTCTTTTCGGAGCCTTGGTTTGGTTTTTGCATTTTCCTTGTATCAGCGTGTGCCTCAAGCCCGCGCCTTGCTCCAAAAGAGGTCCCGATGACCATCAGCGATGCACTGCACCGTTTGCTACTCGACAACCTGACCACCGCGACCATCCTGCTCAATGACGACCTGCGCCTTGAGTACATGAACCCGGCGGCAGAGATGCTCCTGGCCATCAGCGGTCAGCGCAGCCATGGGCAGTTCATCAGCGAATTGTTCACCGAGTCGGCCGAAGCCTTGAGTTCGTTGCGCCAGGCAGTGGAGCAGGCACACCCGTTCACCAAACGTGAAGCGATGCTCACGGCACTGACCGGCCAGACGCTGACCGTCGACTACGCCGTAACCCCGATCCTGAGCAACGGCGCGACCCTGCTGCTGCTCGAAGTGCACCCCCGCGACCGCTTGTTGCGCATCACCAAGGAAGAAGCCCAGCTGTCCAAGCAGGAGACCAGCAAAATGCTGGTGCGCGGCCTGGCCCATGAGATCAAGAACCCGCTGGGCGGCATTCGCGGCGCGGCGCAGTTGCTGGCCCGTGAACTGCCGGACGAGCACCTCAAGGACTACACCAACGTCATCATCGAAGAGGCCGACCGCCTGCGTAACCTGGTGGACCGCATGCTCGGCTCCAACAAGCTGCCGTCGCTGGCGATGACCAACGTGCACGAAGTACTGGAGCGCGTCTGTCAGTTGGTAGAAGCCGAAAGCCAGGGCTGCATCACCCTGGTGCGCGACTACGACCCGAGCATTCCCGACGTGTTGATCGACCGCGAGCAGATGATCCAGGCGGTGCTCAACATTGTGCGCAACGCCATGCAGGCCATCAGCAGCCAGAACGAGCTGCGCCTGGGCCGCATCAGCCTGCGCACCCGTGCCCTGCGCCAGTTCACCATCGGCCACGTGCGCCATCGCCTGGTAACCAAGGTCGAGATCATCGACAACGGCCCGGGCATTCCTGCGGAACTCCAGGAAACCATTTTCTTTCCCATGGTCAGCGGCCGCCCGGACGGTACCGGGCTGGGCCTGGCCATTACCCAGAACATCATCAGCCAGCACCAGGGTCTGATCGAATGTGAGAGCCATCCCGGCCACACCACATTCTCGATCTTTCTGCCTCTGGAACAAGGAGCCCCATCGACATGAGCCGTAGTGAAACTGTGTGGATCGTCGATGACGACCGTTCTATCCGCTGGGTCCTCGAGAAAGCCTTGCAACAGGAAGGCATGACCACCCAGAGCTTCGACAGCGCCGACGGGGTGATGAGCCGCCTGGCGCGCCAGCAGCCCGACGTGATCATCTCCGACATCCGCATGCCCGGCGCCAGTGGCCTGGACCTGCTGGCGCGGATTCGCGAGCAGCACCCGCGCCTGCCGGTGATCATCATGACGGCGCACTCGGACCTGGACAGCGCTGTCGCGTCCTATCAGGGCGGTGCCTTCGAGTACCTGCCCAAACCGTTTGACGTGGACGAGGCCGTGGCGCTGGTCAAGCGCGCCAACCAGCACGCCCAGGAACAGCAGAACCAGGAAGCTCCGCCGACCCTGACCCGCACCCCGGAAATCATCGGTGAAGCGCCGGCGATGCAGGAAGTGTTTCGCGCCATCGGGCGCTTGAGCCATTCCAACATCACCGTGCTGATCAACGGCGAGTCGGGTACCGGTAAAGAGTTGGTGGCCCACGCCCTGCACCGCCACAGCCCGCGGGCGGCCTCGCCGTTTATCGCGCTGAACATGGCGGCGATCCCCAAGGACCTGATGGAGTCCGAGCTGTTCGGCCATGAGAAAGGCGCGTTCACCGGCGCAGCCAACCTGCGTCGCGGCCGCTTCGAACAGGCGGACGGCGGCACGCTGTTCCTCGATGAAATCGGCGACATGCCGGCCGACACCCAGACCCGCCTGCTGCGCGTACTGGCGGACGGCGAGTTCTACCGCGTGGGCGGGCACACACCGGTCAAGGTCGATGTGCGCATCATCGCCGCGACTCACCAGAACCTGGAAACCCTGGTGCACGCCGGCAAGTTCCGTGAAGACTTGTTCCACCGTCTCAACGTGATCCGCATCCACATCCCACGGATGTCGGACCGCCGCGAAGATATCCCGACCCTCGCCCGCCACTTCCTCAGCCGCGCCGCCCAGGAGCTGGCCGTCGAGCCGAAGCTGCTGAAAAGCGAGACCGAGGAATACCTGAAGAACCTGCCGTGGCCCGGCAACGTGCGCCAGTTGGAGAACACCTGCCGCTGGATCACCGTGATGGCGTCCGGCCGCGAAGTGCATATCGGCGACCTGCCGCCGGAACTGCTGAGCCTGCCGCAGGATTCGGCACCGGTGACCAACTGGGAACAGGCGTTGCGCCAGTGGGCCGACCAGGCCCTGGCACGCGGCCAGTCGAACCTGCTGGACAGCGCCGTACCGGCCTTCGAGCGGATCATGATCGAAACCGCCCTCAAGCACACCGCCGGCCGCCGTCGCGATGCCGCCGTGTTGCTGGGTTGGGGTCGCAATACCTTGACGCGCAAGATCAAGGAGTTGGGCATGAAGGTGGATGGTGGTGATGACGATGAGGGCGACGACGCCTGATCTCCCATCTACCGAGGTCTAATGTGGGAGCAAGCCCCCTCCCACATTGGACCTCCACACGGACTCAGAACCGTGCACCGCTTCAATGCACCCTGTTCTAGCATCGTGCACACGTTCCAAGCCCGAAACAAGCGTTTTGTTAAGAAAATACTGAACCCCGAAAACACCAAAGCCCCGTATTCCGGGGCTTTGCGCTTTCTGGAGAATTTTTTTGGCACAACTCAGCCACTCTGGCACGCGCCCTGCAATAACCCCAGTACAACCCAGTTTCGGGGACCTTGGTACAGGCAGGCCGAGAATCCCCTCTTTACACCCGGGGTGCTTGATGCGAACCGCGTCGCGCTCCACGCCGCTTTCGGGAACCTCGGTACAGGCAGGCCGGGGATTCCCTCTTTAACACCGAAGCCTCTGGCTTCACCCCGTTTTGGGAGCCCTGGTACAGGCAGGCCGGGAACTCCCTCTTTTATTGCTCTTGGAGATGGATCTCCAGCCGCCAGCGGTCATCCACCTCCTCGCCCTTCCACTCCCCGCGCAACGGCCGAGCCGCCACCAGGTTCAGCAGCAAGCCCGCATCGGTCTTGCGCACGCGCCAGTTCACATCCTTGTCGTTGACCTTGAGCTGCCCGCTGGCGGCTTTGCCTTGTGCATCGAACAACAGCGCCACGGTGCCGTCGATGTGCTCGCCGTGCAGCTTGGGTTCGCGGTTGAACCACACCACTACACCGTCCGCCGCCGTCTCTATCTGCTGCAACTCGATCGGGTCAGGGGTGGTCAGGCGACCGATCATCAGGCCCACCATCAGGCCGACAATCGCCAATGAGCCCATGACCCTCGGCATTAGCTTCGGTCTTGGGTCTTCTTCAGGGGTAGAATGCAGCGCATCTTTGCCTTCGGAGCCGTGCATGTTTCACGTCATCCTTTTTCAACCAGAAATTCCGCCGAATACCGGCAACGTTATCAGGCTGTGCGCCAACAGTGGCTGCCACCTGCATTTGATCGAGCCCCTGGGCTTCGACATGGACGACAAACGCCTGCGCCGTGCCGGCCTGGACTACCACGAGTACGCCACCCTGCAGCGCCATGCCGACCTGGCCAGCTGCCTGGAAAGCCTGGGCCACCCACGGCTGTTCGCGTTCACCACCAAGGGTTCGCGACCGTTCCATGATGCCAGCTTCGCCGAAGGCGACGCCTTCCTGTTCGGCCCGGAAAGCCGTGGCCTGCCGGCCGACGTACTCGACGCCCTGCCGGACGGGCATCGCCTGCGCCTGCCGATGCGCGAAGGCTGCCGCAGCCTGAACCTGTCGAACACCGTGGCCGTGGCCGTCTACGAAGGCTGGCGCCAACTCGGCTTCAAATAGCACACATAACAAATGTGGGAGGGGACTTGCTCCCGATGGCGGAGTGTCAGTCGACATCTACGTGACTGATCCACCGCTATCGGGAGCAAGCTCCCTCCCACATTGGGTTCTGCGTCGGGCTCGAGATTACTGAACCGTCGGCGCGCCTTCCTGTTGCATGCGCTGCAGCTCCTGAGCGTACAGGGCATCGAAGTTCACCGGAGCCAGCATCAACGCCGGGAACGAACCACGGGTGACCAGGCTGTCCAGGGTCTCGCGGGCATACGGGAACAGGATGTTCGGGCAGAACGCACCCAGGGTGTGGCTCATGGACGCTTCGTCCAGGCCCTGGATCAGGAAGATACCGGCCTGTTGCACTTCAGCGATGAAGGCCACTTCTTCGCCATTCTTGACGGTGACCGACAAGGTCAGCACGACTTCGTGGAAATCGCCTTCCAGTGCCTTTTGACGGGTGTTCAGGTCCAGGGCAACGCTTGGGGTCCATTCCTGGCGGAAGATAGCCGGGCTTTTCGGCGCTTCGAACGACAAGTCACGCACGTAGATACGCTGCAGCGAAAATTGTGGGCCTTGGGCTTCTGCTGCTTCGGTGTTCTGTTGGTCAGTCATCGCAGATCCTTCTTGATCTTGGGGTCTTTTAGGGGTTAGGAGTCAGACGAGCAGCAGCGCATCGAGTTTACCGGCGCGCTCCAGGGCAAACAGGTCGTCGCAACCACCGATGTGTTTGGCGCCGATCCAGATCTGCGGCACCGACGTGCGCCCCGCCTTCTGGGCCATTTCGGCACGCACCTGGGGTTTGCCATCGACCTTGATCTCTTCGAAGGCAACGCCCTTTTTCTCCAGCAGGGCCTTGGCCCGCATGCAGTAAGGGCACCAATCGCTGGAATATACGACGACCTGGCTCATATCACTTCACCAGCGGCAGGTTATCGGCGCGCCAGCTGCTGATGCCACCGGACAGCTTGGCGGCGGTGAAACCGCTCTTGAGCATCTCGCGGGCGTGGGTACCGGCGTGCTGGCCCTGGGCGTCGACCAGGATGATGGTCTTGGCCTTGTGCTTTTCCAGCTCGGCCAGGCGCGCGATCAGCTTGTCCTGAGGAATGTTCAGGGCACCGACGATGTGGCCGGCGGCGAAATCCTTGACTGGGCGGATATCCACCACAATGGCCTCATCCTTGTTGACCAGCGCGGTCAGCTCCGACGTGCTCAGGCTGCGGCCACCACGGCTCAATTCGTGAGCGATCAGCAGCGCCAGCAGGATGACGAAGGCACCCACGAGCAGATAGTGGGCAGTGGCAAATGCAATCAGGTGATCAACCATCAAGGAGGTTCCAGGGCGTTAAAATGGCGGTAAGTATACACAGCCGTCAGGGGGGGCCAACCCCCGTAAGGCGGTGACGTGGTCGGAACTTCGCTTTAAACTGCCACTCCCTTTTCAATTGCCTTCCTTTATTACCGCCGCGAGAGGATCTATGACTACTACGCCTAAACCTTTGGTCCTGATAATTCTCGATGGCTTCGGACACAGTGAAAGCCACCACGACAACGCGGTGTACGCGGCCAAGAAGCCCGTACTCGACCGCCTGACCGCGACGGTGCCCAACGGCCTGATCTCCGGCTCGGGCATGGACGTGGGCCTGCCGGACGGCCAGATGGGCAACTCGGAAGTCGGCCACATGAACCTCGGCGCCGGACGAGTGGTCTATCAGGACTTCACCCGCGTGACCAAATCGATCCGCGATGGCGAGTTCTTCGAGAACCCGACCCTCTGCGCAGCGGTAGATAAAGCAGTGGCCGCCGGCAAAGCCGTGCACTTCATGGGCCTGCTGTCCGACGGCGGCGTTCACAGTCACCAGGACCATCTGGTGGCAATGGCCGAGCTGGCCTTCAAGCGCGGCGCCGACAAGATCTACCTGCACGCCTTCCTCGATGGTCGCGACACCCCGCCAAAAAGCGCCCAGTCCTCCATCGAGCTGCTGGACGCCACCTTCGCCGCCCTGGGCAAGGGCCGCATCGCCAGCCTGGTGGGCCGCTACTTCGCCATGGATCGCGACAACCGTTGGGACCGCGTGTCCCAGGCCTACAACCTGATCGTCGACGGCCAGGCCGAATTCCACGCCGCCACCGCCCAGGAAGGCCTGGAAGCTGCCTACGCCCGTGGCGAGAGCGATGAATTCGTCAAGGCCACCACCATCGGCGAGCCGGTCAAGGTCGAAGACGGCGACGCCGTGGTGTTCATGAACTTCCGCGCCGACCGTGCCCGCGAGCTGAGCCGTGTGTTTGTCGAAGACGGTTTCAAGGAATTCGAGCGGGCGCGCCAGCCAAAAGTCCAATTCGTGGGCCTGACCCAGTACGCCGCCAGCATCCCGGCTCCCGCAGCGTTTGCCGCCGGCAGCCTGGACAACGTGCTGGGCGACTACCTGGCGAAGAACGGCAAGACCCAGCTGCGTATCGCTGAAACCGAAAAATACGCCCACGTCACCTTCTTCTTCTCCGGCGGCCGTGAAGAACCGTTCCCGGGCGAAGAACGCATCCTGATCCCATCGCCGAAAGTCGCCACCTACGACCTGCAGCCGGAAATGAGCGCGCCGGAAGTCACCGACAAGATCGTCGACGCCATCGACCACCAGCGTTACGACGTGATCGTGGTCAACTACGCCAACGGTGACATGGTCGGCCACAGCGGCAACCTGGAAGCTGCGACCAAGGCTGTGGAATGCCTGGACCTGTGCGTCGGCCGCATCGTCGACGCCCTGGAAAAAGTCGGCGGCGAAGCGCTGATCACCGCCGACCACGGCAACTGCGAGCAGATGTCCGACGAAACCACCGGCCAGGCCCATACCGCCCACACCACCGAGCCGGTGCCGTTCATCTACGTCGGCAAGCGCGATTTCAAAGTGCGTGAAGGCGGCGTGCTGGCGGATGTGGCGCCGACCATGCTGATGCTGATGGGGTTGGAGAAGCCCAAAGAGATGACCGGGACCTCAATTCTGGTCTGATCTCAACAAACATGTGGGAGGGGCTTGTCCCTTCCCACATGGGATCTGCGGTGTTTGGCAGATGTCTTTTTGCCATACCACCGCCGCTCGGCACCTATCTTGCCTTCCAGGCCGAATTGGGCGTTTTTTTTGCAGCGCTTGGCGGGCATACTAGGCCGTCCCTTTCCCTGGTGTCGCCCGCCTCTATGCTTCGCGCCTTGATTACCCTCGCTCTTGTCTGCCTGCTCCAACCGGCGTTTGCCGACGAGCGCGCACAAACTCAACAACAGTTGGACGCTACGCGTCAGGACATTACCGAGCTGAAAAAACTGCTCGGCAAGCTCCAGGAAGAAAAATCCGGGGTGCAGAAAGACCTGCGCGGCACGGAAACCGAAATGGGCAAGCTGGAGAAGCAGGTCCAGGAGCTGCAAAAAGAACTAAAGAAGAGCGAGTCGGAACTGGAGCGACTCGACGCTGAGAAAAAAAAACTCCAGAGCGCACGCGTTGAACAGCAACGCTTGATCGCGATCCAGGCCCGCGCCGCCTACCAGAGCGGCCGCCAGGAATACCTCAAGTTGCTGCTCAACCAGCAGAACCCGGAGAAATTCGCGCGCACCCTGACCTACTACGACTACCTGAGCAAGGCCCGCCTGGAGCAATTGAAAAGCTTCAACGAGACCCTGCGCCAGTTGGCCAATGTCGAACAGGAAATCGCCAACCAGCAGTCGCAGCTGGAGGACCAGAAAGCCAGCCTCAACGCCCAGCGCGACGAGCTGGACAAAGTCCGCAAGGAGCGCCAGCTGGCCCTGGCCAAGCTCAATGACGACGTGAAGGCCCGCGACGCCAAGCTGCAGGCCCGCGAGCAGGACCAGGCCGACCTGGCCAAAGTGCTCAAGACCATCGAAGAAACCCTGGCACGCCAGGCACGCGAGGCCGAAGAAGCGCGGCAAAAAGCGCTGATCGCCCAGCAGGAAGCGGAAAAAAAGCGCCAGCGTGAGGCCGAACTGGCAGCCACCAGCGACGCCCCGGCGCCGCGCAAACCGGTACATTCCGCCCCTGGCCCGCTGGTTTCCAGTGCCGGCGAGTCGTTCGGCGGGCCTTTTGCTTCAGCCCGCGGCAAACTTCCATGGCCGGTTGATGGTCGACTGCTGGCACGCTTTGGGGAAACCCGGGGCGATGACACCCGAGCCAAGTGGGACGGAGTGATGATCAGCGCCTCTGCCGGCAGCCAGGTCCACGCCGTACATGGCGGACGCGTGGTGTTTGCCGATTGGCTGCGGGGCGCCGGTTTGCTGGTGATTCTCGACCACGGTAATGGCTATTTAAGCCTTTATGGCCACAATCAGACGTTACTCAAGTCGGCAGGTGATGTTGTAAAAGCCGGTGAATCCATCTCCACTGTCGGTAACAGTGGTGGCCAGGACACCCCGGCGCTGTACTTCGCTATTCGTCAGCAGGGTCGCCCGAGCGATCCCGCACAATGGTGCCGGTCCCAAGGATAGGGTCGCATCTACATTAGGAGTTCGTTCGACATGCTGCATTTGTCCCGCCTCACTTCGCTGGCCCTGACGATCGCCCTGGTCATCGGCGCGCCTCTGGCTTTTGCCGACCAGGCCGCCCCGGCAGCACCCGCCGCCACGGCCGCGACCACCAAGGCGCCATTGCCGCTGGACGAGCTGCGCACCTTTGCCGAGGTCATGGACCGGATCAAGGCCGCCTATGTCGAACCTGTAGACGACAAGACCCTGCTGGAGAATGCCATCAAGGGCATGCTCAGCAACCTTGATCCGCACTCCGCCTACCTGGGTCCGGAAGATTTTGCCGAGCTGCAGGAAAGCACCAGCGGTGAATTCGGCGGCCTGGGCATTGAAGTCGGCGCCGAAGACGGCAATATCAAGGTGGTCTCGCCCATCGATGACACCCCGGCGTCCAAGGCCGGCATCCAGGCCGGTGACTTTATCGTCAAGATCAACGGCCAGCCGACCCGCGGCCAGACCATGACCGAAGCCGTCGACAAGATGCGCGGCAAGATCGGCCAGAAAATCACCCTCACCCTGGTGCGCGATGGCGGCAACCCGTTTGACGTGACGCTCACCCGCGCGACCATCGTGGTCAAGAGCGTGAAGAGCCAGCTGCTGGAATCGGGCTACGGCTACATCCGCATCACCCAGTTCCAGGTCAAGACCGGCGAAGAAGTGGCCAAGGCCCTGGCCAAGCTGCGCAAGGACAACGGCAAGAAACTCAGCGGCATCGTGCTCGACCTGCGCAACAACCCGGGCGGCGTGCTGCAGTCGGCGGTGGAAGTGGTCGACCACTTCATCACCAAGGGCCTGATCGTCTACACCAAGGGCCGTATCGCCAACTCCGAGCTGCGCTTCTCGGCCACCGGCAACGACCTCAGCGAGAACGTGCCATTGGCCGTGCTGATCAACGGCGGCAGCGCCTCGGCCTCGGAAATCGTCGCCGGCGCCCTGCAAGACCAGAAGCGCGGCGTGCTGATGGGCACCACCAGCTTCGGCAAAGGCTCGGTACAAACCGTGCTGCCGCTGAACAACGATCGCGCCCTGAAGATCACCACCGCGCTGTACTACACGCCGAACGGCCGCTCGATCCAGGCCCAGGGCATCGTGCCGGACATCGAAGTGCGCAAGGCCAAGATCACCAACGAAATCGACAGCGAGTACTACAAGGAAGCCGACCTGCAAGGTCACCTGGGCAATGGCAACGGCGGTGCCGACCAGCCAACCGGCAGCAGCAAGAAAGCCAAGCCGATGCCGCAGGACGATGACTACCAGTTGGCCCAGGCGCTGAGCCTGCTCAAGGGCCTGAGCATTACGCGCAGCCGTTGATATGCGTGTTGCCCTGATCATCGCTGTGCTGTGCAGCCTGGCAGGGGTCGCCCAAGCGACCCCTGCCGGCGAATCCCACAAAGCCTACCTGACCCTCATTATCGACGACCTGGGGCAAAACCTGCCCCGGGATCGTCGCGTGCTGGCCCTGCCTGGGCCGGTGACCACGGCGATCATGCCCGACACGCCCCACGCCGCCGAATTCGCCCGCGAAGCGCACAAGGCCGGCAAGATCGTGATCCTGCACATGCCCATGGACCCCGCCACCGGCCCGTTCGCCTGGCACCCTGAACTCTCCCTCGAAGAACTTGGCCAACGCCTGGACGCCGCCTTCAAGGCCGTGCCCTACACCGCCGGCATCAACAACCATATGGGCAGTCGCATGACCGCCCAGCCGGCCGCCATGGCCTGGCTGATGGCCGAACTGCAGCGGCGCAACAAGTTCTTCGTCGACAGCCGCACCAGCGCACAGACCGTGGCCGCCGCCGAGGCGCAGAAGATCGGCCTGGCCCATGTCTCACGGGATGTATTCCTCGATGATGAGCGCACCGAAGCGGCGATTGCCACGCAGCTGCAAACCGCGATCAAGCTGGCGCATAAACAGGGTTCGGCGGTGATGATCGGCCACCCCTATCCGCAGACGCTGGCGGTGCTCGAGCGCGAATTGCCCAAGCTCCAGGCCCAGGGCATCGAGTGGATTGATATCAAGCTGATGATCAGTGTGCGCAGCAATCAAGCCATGGCGGGGCACGGCAAGAACGGCGTCTACCGCTACAAATAGTCCGCCATGATCTGTTCCACCCGCCCTTCAGAGCGCAACTGATCCAACGCTGCCTGCAGCCTGGCCACCGTCTCATCCGGCACATCCTTGTTCAGCGCCAGGTACAACTGGGCACTGTTGAACCGCAGCACAGTCTTGAGCCCGGTCACACCGACCTGGCGCGCCAGGTAACGCCCGGCCGGATCGCCGGTAGCCCACAGGTCGATCTGGCCATCCACGAGCTTTTGCGCGTTGTCCTGGTCACGCAACACCACCACCGGGTTAAGGCCCTGCTTCTCCAGGGTCTCGGCGATGGCATCGCCTTTATAGGCGCCGATCCTGTAGCGGCGCGCGTGCTCCAGGTCGTCGAGCTGGATCTTGCTGTCGGCCTTGGCCAGCAGCACCCAGTCGTCCGGGCCGATGGGGCCGACCCACTTGAACAGCGCTTCCCGATCCGGCAGGCGCGCCATCACAAACACGCCATAGCCGGGTTTCTCCAGGGCGAGCTTGTAGATCCGCTCCCAGGGAAAACGCAGGGTGAGATTGTAGGAAATGCCGGCACGCTTGAAGGTTTCGCGCACGATGTCCACGGCGATGCCTTCGATGTTCTCGTCCCTGGCGAAGTTCTTGCCGTTCTTGGCCATGTTGTAGGGCGGGAAATTTTCCGTCAGCAATACCAGGGAGGCGTCGGACGGCTCTTCGGCGTGGGCTGCACTCACCATGAAGATGGAGGTGCTGGCGAGGGCAAGCAGCAGGGTCTTGAACATGAAGGCTACCGGAATCCATGGCAAGCGCAGAGAGTGCCGCGCGCCTGCCATGGTGTCCAGCAACGTTTAGCGAACGACGATACCGCGCGCCGCCATGTAGGCCTTGGCCTCGGGAACGGTGTATTCACCAAAGTGAAAAATACTCGCCGCCAGCACCGCGCTGGCATGGCCTTCGATCACGCCGTCGGCCAGGTGTTGCAGGTTACCGACGCCGCCGGAGGCGATCACCGGAATACCCAGCGCATCGCTGATGGCGCGGGTCACGCCCAGGTCGAAGCCGTTCTTCATGCCGTCCTGGTCCATGCTGGTCAGCAGGATTTCCCCGGCGCCCAGGCCTTCCATCTTCATCGCCCACTCCACCGCGTCCAGGCCGGTCGGCTTGCGACCGCCATGGGTGAAGATCTCCCAGCGCGGGGTTTCGCCCGGGCCGGAGACTTTCTTGGCGTCGATGGCGACCACGATGCATTGCGAGCCGAAGTGCTGCGCGGCTTCGCCGACGAACTCCGGGTTGAACACCGCAGCCGTGTTGATCGAGACCTTGTCCGCACCGGCATTGAGCAGGTTGCGGATGTCCTGCACGGTGCGCACGCCACCGCCCACGGTCAGCGGGATAAACACCTGGCTGGCCATGCGCTCGACGGTATGCAGCGTGGTGTCGCGGCCGTCGACGCTGGCGGTGATGTCGAGAAAGGTAATCTCGTCGGCACCTTGCTCATCGTAGCGACGGGCGATTTCCACCGGGTCGCCGGCGTCACGGATGTTCTCGAACTTGACGCCCTTGACCACGCGACCGTTGTCGACGTCCAGGCAAGGGATGATGCGTTTGGCCAGCGCCATGGTCAGTCCTCAGCCGTTGTAGGCATCGCAGTAAGCCTGGGCTTCGGCGACGTCCAGGGTACCTTCGTAGATCGCGCGGCCGGTGATGGCGCCGATGATCCCTGGCGCCTTGGCGTCCAGCAGCGACTTGATGTCGCCCAGGTTGTGAATGCCGCCGGAAGCGATCACCGGAATCTTCGTCGCCGCCGCCAGCGCCGCGGTGAACGGCACGTTGCAGCCCTGCATCATGCCGTCTTTGGCGATGTCGGTATAAACGATGGCGGACACGCCGTCGGCTTCGAACTGCCTGGCCAGGTCGATGACTTGCACGGTGCTGATTTCAGCCCAGCCGTCGGTGGCGACGAAACCATCCTTGGCGTCCAGGCCCACGATCACTTTGCCCGGGAACGCGCGGCAGGCTTCGGCGACGAAGGCCGGGTCTTTCACGGCCTTGGTGCCGATGATCACGTAGCTCACGCCGGCCTTGACGTAATGCTCGATGGTTTCCAGGGAGCGGATACCGCCGCCGATCTGGATCGGCAGGTTCGGGTAGCGCCTGGCGATCGCGGTGACCACCTCGCCGTTGACCGGCTGGCCTTCGAAGGCGCCGTTCAAGTCCACCAGATGCAGACGCCGGCAGCCCCCTTCCACCCATTTGGCAGCCATGCTCACCGGGTCATCGGAGAACACGGTGGAATCTTCCATACGGCCTTGGCGCAGACGGACGCAGGCGCCGTCCTTGAGATCGATAGCGGGGATAATCAGCATCTGGCAAACCTTATTCGATATTCAGCAATGCTTGGGAAATCAGGGTTTCTCAAGCGACCACAGGTCGCTTTCGATGCTTTCGAACCTTTCTTTAAGGAGCGTCTGCGTATCGAAAATCGCCCGGTTGTAATAGTGCGGAGCCACTTCGGTGGTGAACAGCTCAAGAATCTCGGCAACCTCGAACGAGCCCAGCTTGAGCTCGAAGCGGTCTTCCATGAAGCGCTTGATCTTGAGGGTAGCCTCACTTTCCTGCTCCGGCGTGAGGGTCAAGATCGGCAGCTTCGGCTTCCTGGCCATTTACCAGCGCCCATCCCAGGCGGCGAAGTTCTGCAGCAATTGCAGGCCATGGGTATGGCTCTTCTCGGGGTGGAACTGCACGGCAAAACGCGAACCTTCGGCCAACGCTGCGGCGAAGTCGACGCCGTAGTGCCCACCACCCACCACCTGGCGCGGCTTACCGGCGGCGATGTAGTAGCTGTGCACGAAGTAGAAGCGCGCCATGTCCGGGATGTCGTGCCACAGCGGGTGATCCACTGCCTGGCTGACTTCGTTCCAGCCCATGTGCGGGACTTTCAGGTGGGCGCCGTCTTCGTGCAGGTCCTTGCCGAAGAACTTCACCTGGCCGGGGAACAGGCCGATGCAGTCGACGCCGTCGTTCTCTTCACTGCGATCGAGCAAGGCTTGCATGCCCACGCAGATGCCGAGGAACGGGCGATCCTGGCTGACTTCGCGCACCAGGCTGTCAAAGCCCAGGCGACGGATCTCGGCCATGCAATCGCGAATCGCGCCCACACCGGGGAACACCACGCGGTCGGCTTCGCGAATCACGTTGGCATCGCTGGTGATCAGCACCTTGCCGGCCCCTACGTGTTCGAGGGCCTTGGCCACCGAATGCAGGTTGCCCATGCCGTAATCGATAACCGCGACCGTCTGCATTACAGGACGCCCTTGGTCGAGGGCATCTGCCCGGCCATGCGCTCATCCAGCTCCACGGCCATGCGCAGCGCGCGGCCGAAAGCCTTGAACACGGTTTCGATCTGGTGGTGGGTGTTGGTGCCGCGCAGGTTGTCGATGTGCAGGCTGACCAGTGCGTGGTTGACGAAGCCCTGGAAAAATTCCTGGAACAGGTCGACGTCGAAGCCGCCCACGGTGGCGCGGGTGTACGGCACGTGCATCTGCAGGCCTGGGCGGCCGGAGAAGTCGATGACCACACGCGACAGCGCTTCGTCCAGCGGGACATAGGCGTGGCCGTAGCGACGGATGCCTTTTTTGTCGCCGATGGCCTTGGCAAACGCCTGGCCGAGGGTGATGCCTACGTCTTCCACCGTGTGGTGGTCGTCGATATGCAGGTCGCCCTTGCTGACGATATCCAGGTCGATCAGCCCGTGACGGGCGATCTGGTCCAGCATGTGCTCAAGAAAAGGTACACCGATATCAAATCGGGCCTTTCCGGTGCCATCCAGGTTGATCGAGGCTTTGATCTGGGTTTCCAGAGTGTCGCGCTCGACGGACGCCTTACGTTCGGCCATCACCAGCTCCGCAAAATCATTGGGCGAAAAAGGCAGCCATTATAGGGGCGCGGGCGCTAAACAGAAACATCGAAGGGTATAAGACTGACGAGTTGAGGCGGGGAATGTCGGGGATAGACATGTACACACAAGCGAGTGCTCCAGGATGGTGCACCCGCTTGTATTCAACTTAGTGGAACAGTACCGCCGTCTTCTGCAGGGTCACCCACACACCCCACGCCAACGGAATACCCACCACCAACCAGGCCGCGATCGCCAACGGCACGGTGCCGGGTGCCGCTTTCCACTCCAGGGAAGTGCTGGCATCGGCACCCTTGTCATGGCCCAGCGCCTGCTCGGCGGCCAGTTCCGCGTCGGTCATGAAGTACTTGTCGGCCACCGGGCGGACCAGCATGTTGCAGATAAAGCCCAGCACCAGCAGGCCGGCGAGGATGTACAAGGTGATGTCATAGGCCGCAGCGCGTTCAACGCCGATGCTCAGTTGATACTCACGCAGGTAGTTCACCAGCACCGGGCCCAGCACGCCCGCCGCTGCCCAGGCGGTCAGCAGGCGACCGTGGATCGCGCCGACCATCTGGGTACCGAACAGGTCGGCCAGGTAGGCCGGGACGGTCGCAAAGCCACCGCCGTACATCGACAGGATGATGCAGAACGCCGCCACGAACAGCGCCACGTTGCCCAGGTGACCCAGGTTCGGGATCAGCGCATACAGGGCAAAGCCCAGGGCAAAGAACACGAAGTAGGTGTTTTTACGCCCCAGGTAGTCGGAGAACGACGCCCAGAAGAACCGGCCACCGATGTTGAACAGGCTCAGCAGGCCGGTGAAGCCCGCAGCGATGGCGGCAATCGACGCCAATTGCCCGGCGTCCAGTTGGCCAAACGGCACATCGACACCCAGCAGCTTGCCACCGAACACTTCCTGCAGCAGCGGAGAAGCCATGCCGAGGATGCCGATACCGGCGGACACGTTCAGGCACAGCACCAGCCATACCAGGCGGAACTGCGGGGTTTTCCACGCCACATTCACGTGCACGTGACGGTGGGTGATCATCGCGTTACTGGCTTTTTTCGCCGGTGCGGTCCAGCCCTCAGGCTTCCAGCCAGTGGGTGGAACGCGGTAGGACAGCGCGCCGCCGATCATGAACACGAAGTAGATCGCAGCCATGACCAGGAAACTCTGCCATACGCCCACGCTGGTCGGCGAAGCAAAGTGCCCCATCAGCGCAGCAGCCAGCGGGGCACCCACCATTGCGCCGCCGCCGAAGCCCATGATCGCCATGCCGGTGGCCATGCCGCGCTTATCCGGGAACCACTTGATCAGGGTCGATACGGGCGAGATATAACCCAGGCCCAGGCCGATACCGCCAATGACCCCGGAGCCGATCCACATCAGCCAGATCTGGTGGGTATAGATACCCAGCGCCGAGATCAGCAGGCCGCCGCACCAGCACAACGCCGACACAACACCGGCCTTGCGCGGCCCGGCATGTTCCAGCCAGCCACCCCAGATCGCTGCCGAGCAACCCAGGAAGATGAAGAACAGGGTGTAGATCCAGCCCAGCATGGAGATGGGCCAGTCGCATTGGGACGAGAAGACTTGGGCGATGAAGCTCATGTCCGGCGCACAGGCAACCGGTTTAGTGATGCCAAGCGCCTTGGACAGCGGCAGCCAGAACACCGAGAAGCCGTAGGCCATGCCGATGCACAGGTGGATGGCCAGGGCGGCCGGTGGAACCAGCCAGCGGTTGAAGCCGGGCTTGGCGATAATGCGCTCCTTGGACAGGAACGCAGGCTGTGGGGCGGTAGTGCCCGCCACAGTGCTGCTGCTCATTGATGTATCCCCCAGTTATTAGTATGCGTTCGTCAGGCGCTCTCTCCCTCGGCCTTGCACGCAAAGCGTGGCCGTTTTTGTAGAGTGAAGCTCCATTTTGGCGCGACGATAAGTCGCAGAAGGCGAACGAACGGCTGAAGATTAGCATTAGCGGATGACAGAAAAACCAAAATGACATCATCTTTTTGCGATTTTTCAGTTTTATTGGCGTCAAAAACCCGCTTCCCGACCTGTGGATACAATGTAACGATCGGTGAACTGACGCAGGCCGTCGGGCGTTATACTCTGCGGCTAAATTTTGAAATCGACATACAAGGACTCGCCCATGAAAGCGTTCGGCAAAATCCTGGGTCTGGTACTTCTCGGGCTGTTGCTGATCATTGTGGCTCTGGGCTTTGCCCTGACCCATCTCTTCGATCCCAACGACTATAAAGACGAGATTCGCCAGATTGCCCGCGACAAGGCCCACATCGAGCTGACGCTCAATGGCGATATCGGCTGGAGCCTGTTCCCCTGGCTCGGCCTTGAACTGCACGAAGCCAGCGTGGCGACCCTGACCACGCCGACCCAACCCTTCGCCGACCTGCAAATGCTTGGCCTGTCGGTGCGCGTGCTGCCGCTGCTGCGTCGCGAAGTACAGATGAGCGATGTGCGGGTCGAAGGCCTGAACCTGCGCCTCAACCGCGACAAGCAGGGCCATGGCAACTGGGAAGACATCGGCAAGACCGCACCGGTGGCAACTGCCGGAACCCCCGCGCCGGCGCAAGCGCCTGCCGAGCCCGAAGCGGAAAAACCGTCCAAGCCGATCCGCCTGGATATCGACAGCCTGACGGTCAACAACGCCCGCGTCGAATACAACGATGAACAGACCGGCAAGCAATTCAGCGCCGAAAGCATCCAGCTGAGCACCGGCGCCGTGCACGAAGGCGCGAGCATCCCGGTGAAACTCACCGCCTTCTTCGGCAGCAACCAGCCGGTGATGCGCGTCAAGACCGAGCTCAACGGCAACCTGCGTATCGAACGCGCGCTCAAGCGCTACCAGTTCGAAGACATGAAAGTCACCGGCGAAGCCACTGGCGAGCCGCTGCAAGGCAAGACCGTGACCTTCTCCACCCAGGGCCAGCTACTGGTGGACCAGGCGGCCAATATCGCCGAATGGACCAACCTGAAGCTCTCGGCCAACCAGTTGCGCGCCTTGGGCGAACTGAAGGTCAACGACCTGGACAAGACCCCGCAGCTCAGCGGCGCGCTGTCCATCGCCCAGTTTGACCTGGCCAAGTTCCTCGACAGCGTCGGCAACCCGCTGCCACCCATGGCCGAGGGCAGCCTGAGCAAGGTCGAGCTGGTCAGCCGCCTCAAGGGCACGCCGACCAGCCTGGCGCTGGAAGACCTGAACCTGAAACTCGATGGCGGCACCTTTACCGGTCGTATCGCCGTGGACGACTTTGCCAAGCAAGCGCTGCGCGTGCAGCTCAAGGGCGATACCTTCAACGCCGACAATTACCTGCCGGCCAAGTCCGAATCCGCCAAGGGCGCGACCGCCGCCCGCCAGGCCGAAGTGCAGAACAGCGAAGCCGGCGCCATGGCGGCCGGGGGCACCACGCCACTGCCGGAAGCACCGACCAAAGGCGCCTGGAGCACCGACAAACTGCTGCCACTGGCCCACCTGCGCAAGCTGGATGTGAATGCCGACCTCGCCTTCGGCCAACTGACCCTGAGTAAATTGCCGATCCAGAATGCCGTGCTGAAAGCGTCCGGCGTCGACGGCCAACTCAAGCTCGAGACCCTGAGCGGCGGGCTCTACAACGGCACCTTCCAGGCCAACGGCAGCCTCGACGTGCGCCAGGACATTCCACTGCTGGCCCTGCAAAGCCGGATCAAGCAGGTGACGGTCGAACGCATCCTGCAGGCCCAGGGACAAACGCCGCCGGTGAAAGGCCAGGTCACCCTCGACAGCAACCTCAGCGGCCGCGGCAATAGCCAGAAAGCCCTGATCGACAGCCTCAACGGTACCGCCAGCTTTGTGATCAACAACGGCGTGCTGCTCAACGCCAACCTCGAGCAGCAACTGTGCACCGGTATCGCCCTGCTCAACCGCAAGACCTTGAGCGGCGAACAACGCGGAAAGGACACACCGTTCCAGGAGTTGAAGGGCAACCTGACCTTCCGTAACGGCGTCGCCAACAACCCCGACCTGAAAGTGCGCATCCCCGGACTGGCGGTCAATGGCAACGGTGACGTCGACCTGCGCGTACTGGGCATGGATTACCGCGTCGGCATCATCGTCGAAGGCGACCAGCGCGAAGTACCGGACCCGGCCTGCGAAGTCGGCGCCAACTTCCAGGGCATCGAAGTGCCGCTGCGCTGCCGTGGCCCGCTGGAACTCGGCGCCAAGGCCTGCCGCCTGGACAAGGACGGCCTGAGCCAGGTCGCGATCAAGGCGGCCGGCAACAAGCTCAGCGAGAAGCTGGAAGAGAAGCTCGACAAGGTCAATCCGCAGCTCAAAGATGCTTTGAAAGGCCTGTTCAAACGATGAAAAACGAGCAGTTTTCAACGGCGGTGCTGGACTGGTACGACCGCCACGGCCGCCATGACCTGCCCTGGCAGCAGGGCATCACGCCTTACCGGGTGTGGGTTTCGGAGATCATGCTGCAGCAGACCCAGGTCAGCACGGTGCTCAATTACTTCGACCGCTTCATGGCCTCCCTGCCAACGGTCGAAGCCCTGGCCGCCGCGCCGGAAGACGAAGTGCTGCACCTGTGGACCGGCCTGGGTTATTACACTCGGGCGCGCAACCTGCAAAAGACCGCGAAAATCATCGTGGCCGAGTACGGCGGCGAGTTTCCCAGGGATGTGGAAAAACTCACCGAGTTGCCCGGCATCGGCCTGTCCACCGCCGGCGCGATTGCCAGCCTGAGCATGGGCCTGCGCGCGCCGATCCTCGACGGCAACGTCAAACGCGTGCTGGCGCGCTTTACCGCTCAAGAGGGCTACCCCGGCGAACCCAAGGTGGCCAAGCAGCTGTGGGCTACCGCAGAGCGCTTCACGCCCCATGATCGCGTCAATGCCTACACCCAGGCGATGATGGACATGGGCGCCACCCTCTGCACCCGCAGCAAGCCCAGCTGCCTGCTGTGCCCGCTGGAAAAAGGCTGCGAAGCCCACCTGCTCGGCCTGGAGACACGCTACCCGATCCCCAAGCCGCGCAAGAGCATCCCGCAGAAGCGCACGCTGATGCCGATGCTGGCCAATGCCGAAGGCGCCATCCTGCTTTACCGCCGCCCTTCCACCGGCCTGTGGGGCGGCTTGTGGAGCCTGCCCGAACTGGACGACCTGCAAGACCTCGAACACCTGGCCAACCAGCACGCACTCGAGCTGGGCGAGCACCAGGCACTGCCGGGGCTGATCCACACCTTCAGCCACTTCCAGCTGGCCATCGAACCCTGGCTGGTGCAGGTCGAGGAATCCGCCCATCACGTGGCCGAGGCCGACTGGCTCTGGTATAACCTCGCCACCCCGCCGCGCCTGGGCCTTGCCGCCCCGGTAAAGAAACTGCTGAAACGCGCGGCCGATGTATTGAACGCAGGAGAGTCGTCATGACCCGCACCGTAATGTGCCGCAAGTACAACGAAGAATTGCCAGGCCTGGAACGCCCTCCGTACCCAGGTGCGAAGGGCCAGGACATTTTCGATCACATCTCCGCCCAGGCATGGGGCGACTGGCTGAAACACCAGACGCTGCTGATCAATGAAAAACGCCTGAACATGATGAACGCCGAAGACCGTAAATACCTGTCAGGCGAAATGGACAAGTTCTTTTCCGGCGAGGATTACGCCAAGGCTGACGGCTACGTGCCGCCTGCTCAATAATTGATCAAAAACCAGGGTCGGCACGTAAGCGACGGTAATAATTAAATATTTTTTGAAAACTTGCTTGACGACCCCCTGAAAAACCCGTTTAATGCGCCCCGTTGCCCAGATAGCTCAGTCGGTAGAGCAGGGGATTGAAAATCCCCGTGTCGGCGGTTCGATTCCGTCTCTGGGCACCACTAATTAGTTTCAGGTGGTGCAAACGTCATCTGAAACACATAAGAAACCCGCCTAGTGCGGGTTTTTTGTTGTCCGACATTTTATGTCGCTCCCCACTGCACCTCGCAGTAATAGCGCTATGATATGATTCAAAATATGCCAAGGCCGGCGAGCAACATTATGCGGATGCATTCCCTCCTGTAACCGTCAGCCATTGCCCGTCAACACACGAGCAAGCCACGACGACGGATTAACTCCCCCGCGCTCGCTCCCATCACAGCATGACAACCCTTATTACTATTCGACACTGAAGCCCCCCTTCAGTCGACATGGAAGAGTTATGTCAACAAGGAGCCCGAAATGACCCGCCCCCTCACCCGCATCAACCTTGCGCTGGCGCTCGCCGCAACGCTTTGCCTTGGCAATGCCCACGCGGCCAATGAGGAGCTTGCCCAAGAGGTGAAGGAAACCATCCAGGAGCAGTGGGACAAAGACACCTCGCCCGGCGAAAACACAATCAAGGAAGTAACCCTGATCAAAAAAGGGCAGAACAAGTATCGCGGACTGCTTGAGGTCGATGGCCCGGATGGTCACGAGACCCTGAGCGTGGACGTCATGGTCGACGAGGACAACATGATCTGGGAAATCGTTGACTGACACCCCGACACATCACACCCAAGCGATACGCAGCCCAACGTGTCGCTTAATCCCTTGGGCACATGGAGAAACAAATGGCATACACATCGATCATTTTCAAAAACCCGAACACGGGCGCGATGAAGGAAGCTCCTGTCGGCTTTTCGTGGACCACCTTCTTTTTCGGTTGCTTCCCGGCCCTGTTTCGCGGCGACTTGAAATACGGCCTGATTCAATTCGTCATCGCAATGATCACAATGGGTTTGAGCAACATCGTCTTTGCATTCATCTACAACAAATTTTATATCAAGGACCTGATCGGCCAAGGCTTCAAGGCGCAGTCGATTGCCAGCGGCGATATGAACTTCGCCTCGGCCAAGATTGGCATGCAGATCCCCTTGCTGGAAGCTGCTTGATCCGCAGTCACAGCTGACAACAAAAAGCCTGCTCATTGCAGGCTTTTTGTTGGGTAATCGGTCCGTTACGACGATTACAAAAACGGCACAGCACAGTGCCCGTTCATTTCAGCAAGAACACCATCAGCGGGTTGTCGTTCAACCGCCCTTCAAAGCTTGGCGTCAGATGCTCCAGAGGCGTGCCCTTCAGCAGCGCGGTTTCCTTGCGCGCCACAATGACCCACGACGGACGGGGCAACGCGCCCAAGCGCTCAACCTCTGTCGCACCGACAAACAGCGGTTGCTCGTCATGGTCCAGATTCATCATGTAGCGCACCGCCCAGGTGTCCCTGCCGAGATTCAGGAATACCAGTTGCCCGGGCTGCGATACGCGAAGCGCCTCCACCTGGCCGACAAACTGCCGGGTGTCGAACTGCAGGTCCTTGGCAGGCTCCACGACCGTCACCAGCACCAGCCATTGCGCGCCCAGCGCGAACGCGCTGAGCCACACCAGCCGCCCCGCTCGCCGCCAGGCAAGCACGGCCGCCACTTGCAGGAGCACCAGCGCCCCCACCAACAGCGGCAACGAGACGTCAGGCCAGTAACCGTGCTTCTGCCACCCATGCCGACAGACCAACACGGCAACCACGCACAGCGCCGGCAACGCCGCGACAAGCCACTCGTAGCCCCTGCGCACGCCCGAGAGCCAGCCTTGCGCCTGAAGCAGCCCATAGGCCGCGACAGCCGCAAACATCGGCACCATGGGCAAGATGTAATAGGCACGCTTGAAATGCGGCACCGACAAGCCAAGCAGGATCATCAGCCCACAGGCACCGAGCCGCACCACCAATTGCACCGGGTCATCAAACCGCTCCGCCCAACGATGACGCAGCGCAACCAATGTGACCAACGCCAGCGGCACCACGGGGAAGTAACGGTACAGGCTCAGCTGGAAGTAGAAATAGAACGGCTCGCCGCTTTCATCAAGGCGCCCGCCCACTTGCATCTTGAACACTTCATCGGCAAACGCATCGCCGCCACTGATGCGCGCCAGCTTCACCAACAGCCACCAACAGGCCGTAAGCAACACCAGGCCGACGATGCCGTGGATCAACACCTGCCTGACCCGCTCTCCAGGGCTGCCCAGCGCCCAATACACACATACCACGCCGCAGACTTCGATCAAGCCCAGCGGGCCGCGTATCGCGAAACCCAGGATGAACAGCGGGAACACCGCAAGTTGCCTGAACCGTGAGCCCAGGCGCTCACCACTGTGCAGCAGGTAGAAACTGCCGACACACAGCAACGCCACCATCTGGTCCAGGCATACCGAGCGGGACTTCTCGAGCAATTGGGTGGTGAGCAACGTCAGCAGCACCGTGAGCAACGCCCACGGGCGACTCGCCGGGACCAGCAGGCGATAGATCAAGGCTACGACCCCGGCGGATGCAAGGGCAGTGGGCAGCACATTGGCCAAATGGTTGGGCGCACCGAACAGCCGGGCAAATACGTAACTGAAGAAGGTCGCGGTACCAGGGTAGTCCGCGTAAGGCTGCCCGTAGGTGGTGGGGAAAAGACTCGCGCCATGGCGAAACATTTCCTGCAGGAACAGCGCCCAGCGACCGTCAAAGCCCTGGGGTTGCTGGTCCCAGATACCCAGCGTGAACAGCAACAGCGCGAACAGGAAAATGCCCAGGGACTCCAGGCGGAAACGGTTGCAGTGATCCATGGGTTGGCCTGTCAGGTAGGGAACGCCGATCTAGAGTGCCGAACGTATCCCTAATAGCACCTGAACAAACCTGAACATTCACATTTCACCGGCCTGCAGGCCACACCAGCCTCGGGATCAGGCGCACGTAGATCAACTCGCCGACCAATTCGACCAGGGTTTGCAGGATCACCGCCGTCGCCGCCACGCCGCGCACGTCTTCTGGCAACGCCAGGGCCAGCGGCAACACCACCAATGAGTTACGCGTCGATGCGCTGAACGTCACCGCTCGTGCCGTCGCCGCCGGCAGCGCGAACAGCCTCGCAGCCAACGCCCCGATCACCGGCGCCAGCAACAGGAACGCCACGTATACCGGAATCACCGGCAGCAGCAGGTTAATGTCACGCACCACCGAAGTGATTTGCGAACCGATCACCACCACCAACACCAGCGCCATCGCCGGCACCGGCAACCACGCCCAGGCATCACTCCAGGCGCTGACGCCCGATGAGCGCCGCGCCAGGAATGCAGTGATCACCGCCAGCGCCATGGGCAACACGATCAACAACAGGAACGCCTCGATAAACGGCCCCGCCTGCACCACCACCCCGGACTGCGCCCCCAGCATCAACCCCAGGTACACCGGCAACAGCAGCAACTGCAGCAACAACAGCACCGGCGTCGCCGCCAGCATCAAGCGCGAGTCGCCTTTACCGATATGGGTAAACACCACCACATAGTCGATACACGGCGTCAGCAACACCAGCAATGCGCCCACCAGCAACGCAGGGCGCTCCACCAGGCCACGGGTCAAGGCCCAGACCAGCAACGGCACGAGGATGAAATTGGCCAGCAGCAGCGCCGACAGAAAGCGCTTGTGGCCCAAGCCCTGGCGCAGGTCCAGAAAAGGAATTTGCAGGAACATCGCATACATCAACACCGCGATGGCGGGCGTGACCAGCGCGCCGAGGCCCTGGGCCAACGAAGGCGCGAGCAGGCCGAAAGCGGCAGCCAGGAGGACAGCGGCGAAGTAGAGGGGGATCTGGTGGTGTTCGAGGGTGTCGCGGGTCATGAAAACGCTCTGGTGGATCGCAGAGGTGCAAGCCTATGCGTCTACTGGCGCGAGGTCGAGTGCAGCGGACCGGTCGCCTCTGAAGGATATTCTTGGCGTGTATGCAATACGGTCAGGATCTCGACCTGTTCCATAACGCGATAGACGACCAAATAGTTTGGATGAACAACCATTTCACGAGTGCCGGACAAGCGCCCTTGCCTGAATCCGTATGGCATTGACGACAAACCCTCAGCGGCCTCCACAATCGTACGGTGCAACGAAGCGGCGGAAGCGGCATTGTACTGCTCGATGTAATCAATAATTTCGGTCAAGGCGACGATAGCCTCAGGTCGCCATTTAACGAGCAGCACGACGAGCCTTGCGCCTCTCTTCCAGCATCCTCTCGACTTCAGCCATTGCCTCATCATGTGGAATGCTTGGGCGAGGATCATCAATGGAAGCCTGTACCTTGGCACGAAACCAACGGTCGTAGCTGGCAGCCTGCTCTTCAGTTTCAAACTCTGAAACGATGGGAGAACGTGGGATGCTCATGGAGACCTCCGGAATAGGTGCCTGCCAGTCTAATCTGTCCATGGTTTGCTGTCGTTTCTCTCGGATGTATGGCTTTCGCCGGGGCTCTGCACGCTTTGCGAGCGCCGAAGGTTAATGACCCAATCAAAGGGCAGACAAGTGCTGGCAAACTGGCTAACTGTTACTAAAAAATAATAATCCAGGCAGGGGCTTCGAAACGATGAATTTGAATGACGCCTCTTCAGTAGTAGAAATTGCAACTACACCCAGAAATAGCCAAAGCGAATCCTTCAAGGAATCCGCCGCAGACGGCCACCCCCTCGGCGGCTTCACCTGGCGCCACCCGCGCACCGACCGCGAACGCCCGGTCGTCATCATCAACGCCGCCACCTCCGTGCGTTGCCGCCACTACTCACGTTTCGCCGACTACCTGTTCGCCAACGGCTTCGACGTGATCACCTATGACTATCGCGGCATTGGCGAGTCGCGCAGCGGTTCGTTGCGTGGGTTCAAGGCGTCGTGGTCGGATTGGGGCACGCTGGATTTCGAAGCGATCCTGCTGCGGGCACAGCGGGAGTTTCCAGGCCAGCCGATTGATGTGGTCGGCCACAGTTTTGGCGGTTGTGCGGCGGGACTGGGGGCATCCGGCGCGGTGATCCGGCGAATCGTGACCGTGGGCGCGCAGTTCGCCTACTGGCGCGATTACGCCGCCGCCGGGCGCTGGCAGATGTTTGCCAAATGGCATGTGGTCATGCCGATGGTCACGGCACTCTGCGGGTATTTCCCCGGCAAGCGCCTGGGTTGGCTGGAGGATACGCCGGCAGGCGTGGTGCGCGACTGGAGCACGCCAACGCCCAGGTATGAGACACGGCCCAGCGGGCGGGCCCTGGCGGACTTGCCATTCAGTCGCGTAAAGGCGCAGATGCTGGCGATCAGCATCACCGATGACCCCTTCGGCACCGTGGCGGCGATTGAACGGTTGCTGGGTTACTTCGACGGCAGCGAGCGCACCCATCTGCGCATCGCCCCGGAAGACATCGGCGAAAAACAGGTCGGACATTTCGCGTTCTTTCGCAGCGAGTATCAGGATCGGTTGTGGCCGATTGCATTGGCATGGCTGCAACACGGTCAATTAACGGCGGATACCCTTGGGATTTCCCTCAACCTGCGCTTCAATACCCCACCCAGATCCTGACCCAAGGACGTGAGCCCATGGCCTCGCCGAACAAGCAGCAAAAACGTGCCCACCGGGCCAAGGCCAAGGCCAAGCAGAACCGCACCCAGCGCGCCGTCGCGAGCAAGCCGGATACGTTTGCCGGCGATGACGACCGGATTGACCTTGAATCAGTGGATTTGACCGAGCTGTTCGTGGAGATGCGCACCGCCGGCGAGACCAGCCAGCAGGCCCTCTGCGCGGTATTCCTGGCCCACCCGCTGCTCGCGCTGGTGCTGGAGCAGGAAGGCGAAGAAGAAGCCACCGACTTTATCCTGGCGGCACTGATCGAGTATCAGCAGTGGGCCACCGACAGCGACGATGAAGCCGCCGCACTGGCGTGGATTGAATCGCCGCAGTTCCAGGCGGATTACGTCGCCGCATCCGAGGCCCTCACCAACTAAAACCAAATGTGGGAGGGGGCTTGCCCCCGATAGCGTGGTACCAGTCAATTAGATGTCGACTGACGCACCGCCATCGGGGGCAAGCCCCCTCCCACATTTGAACTGCGGCGCAATCAAGCACCGCATTCCATCACATCAATTCAGCACCGCAGCGCCCACTCTCTGCGCCTTGCGACGGCTGGACACAATCAACCCCGCCGCCACTACCAGCAAGCTCAAGACCCCAGTCGCGATGATCTCGACCCGGTGCGCTTCCTGGAACAGCATGATGGTCAATGTGCCAACGATAAACACCATCACCGCGTAGGTCAGGCCTGGGAACAGCCACATCTTGAAGACAATTTTCTCGCCCGCCGCCATGCGCTTCTGGCGCATGCGCAGTTGCGACACTGCAATCACCAGGTACACCAGCAACGCGATGGCGCCAGAGCTGGCCAGCAGGAATTCGAACACCGCTGCCGGTGCCACGTAGTTGGCAAATACCGCCAGGAACGCCGCGCCGGTGGACAGCAATACCGCCCAGTAAGGCGTGCCGCTCTTGTTGGTGCGCTTGGCCACGGCCGGTGCATCGCCGCGACGGCCCAGGGAGAACAGCATGCGCGAAGCGGTGTACAGCGCCGAGTTCAGGCAGCTGGTCACGGCAACCAGGACCACCAGGTCGACGATCAGCTTGGCGTTCGGGATACCCATGCGTTCCAGCACGGTCTGGTAGGAACCTACGGCCGCCAGGGTCGGATCGTTCCAAGGCACCAGGGACACGACGATGAAGATCGACAACAGGTAGAACAAACCAATCCGCCAGATCACCGAGTTGGTGGCCTTGGTGATTTGCTGGCCTGGGTTCTTCGATTCAGCGGCGGCGATGGTGACGATCTCGGTGCCCATGAAGGAGAACATGGTGGTCAGGATCGCGGCCAATACCGCGCCCATGCCGTTGGGCATAAAGCCTTGGGTGTCAAAGAGGTGGGAAACGCCGCTGACCTGGCTGGTCGGCAGGAAGCCGAAAATCGCCGCCAGGCCGAGGATCACAAAGCCCACGATCGCCACGACCTTGATCAACGCGAACCAGAACTCGAACTCACCGTAGTTCTTCACGCTGAACAGGTTGGTGGCCGTCAGCAGCAAGGTAATGATCAGCGTAAAGGCCCAGATGGCCACATCCGGGAACCAGGCGTTGAGAATGGTCGCGGCCGCGTTGGCTTCCAATGGAATCACCAGCACCCAGAACCACCAGTACAGCCAGCCGATGGTAAAACCGGCCCAGTGACCGATCGCACGGTCGGCGTAAGTGGAGAACGAACCGGTGTCCGGCGACGCCACGGCCATTTCGGCCAGCATGCGCATCACCAAGACCACCAGCGTTCCCGCTGCGGCATATGCCAGCAAGACCGCAGGGCCGGCGGCAGCAATCGCATGGCCGGAGCCGACAAACAAACCGGCACCAATGACGCCGGCAATCGACAGCATGGTGACGTGACGCGGTTTGAGCCCCTGTTCGAGGTCATTGGAGCTTTGCGTACTACTCATTGACACACCTTTGCGAGGAATTGCGAAAACGGTCCGCCCGGCCTGGGCTCTTCCTCGTGAAAAGAAACCAACAGGGCGTTCTTTATTTTTTACGCAAGATTTGCGCCAAAATGTTACAAAGCCGCGATTGACGCGGCCTGTAGGACGATTCAACAGTCATCGCAAGTCATTGAGAACAATGGCATTCCGCTATAGCGTTACCGTGCGACTCACTTTCAAGACGAACAAGTGCACCAAAAACACACACGAAAAGTACGCGGCGCGCCATAAAAGGGCCGATCACTACCGTTTGCCGGTTTAACCCTTCCAACACCCGGCCAAAGCTGGCACCATCGCGCCCTTTTTCACGCGAAGCCTGCGGGATTCACGGGTTCAAACGGTTGTTCGGTTGTTGATGGCGCGACACCCTGCTGTGCCGATGCGACACCCTGCCGCACACCGCCCGTTTACCGCCCGCCACGCTGTTGGCCGCCATCAGGACGCTATGCTAGCTTGGCGCCTCGCCAGGAAGGCGGCCCAACAGCGAAGATCGCAATGAACACAATGAGGACCCCACATGGCCGAGGCCACGCCCGCGCTTGAAATCCGCAACTTGCATAAACGCTATGGTGAGCTGGAGGTACTCAAAGGTATCTCGCTGACCGCTCGCGACGGCGATGTGATCTCGATCCTGGGTTCCTCCGGTTCCGGCAAGTCCACGTTCCTGCGCTGCATCAACCTGCTGGAAAACCCGCACCAGGGCCAGATCCTGGTGGCCGGCGAAGAACTCAAGCTCAAGGCCGCGAAAAACGGCGAACTGCAGGCCGCCGACGGCAAGCAGATCAACCGCCTGCGCAGCGAAATCGGTTTTGTGTTTCAAAACTTTAACCTGTGGCCGCACATGAGCATCCTCGACAACATCATCGAGGCCCCTCGCCGCGTGCTCGGCCAAAGCAAGGCCGAGGCCATAGAAGTGGCCGAAGCCCTGCTGGACAAGGTCGGCATCGCCGACAAGCGCCATGCCTACCCCGCGCAATTGTCCGGCGGCCAGCAACAACGGGCCGCCATCGCGCGCACCCTGGCGATGCAGCCCAAGGTCATCCTGTTCGACGAACCCACTTCAGCCCTTGACCCGGAAATGGTCCAGGAAGTACTTAATGTGATCCGCGCGCTGGCCGAAGAAGGCCGCACCATGCTGCTGGTCACCCACGAAATGGGCTTCGCCCGTCAGGTGTCCAGCGAAGTGGTGTTCCTCCACCAGGGCCTGATCGAAGAGCAAGGATCGCCACAGCAGGTGTTTGAAAACCCGCTTTCGGCGCGCTGCAAACAATTCATGTCCAGCAACCGCTAACGGAGCAACATGCATGCAGAACTATAAAAAATTCCTTCTGGCCGCGGCCGTCTCGATGGCGTTCAGCGCCACGGCCATGGCAGAAACCTTGACCATGGGGATCGAAGCGGCCTACCCGCCGTTCAACAATAAAGACGCCAGCGGCCAAGTGGTCGGCTTCGACAAAGACATCGGCGACGCCCTGTGCGCCAAGATGAAAGTCGAGAAGTGCGACGTGTACGTGTCCGACTGGGACGGCATCATCCCGGCCCTGAATGCCAAGAAATTCGACTTTCTGGTGTCCTCGCTGTCGATCACCGACGAGCGCAAGCAAGCCGTCGACTTCACCGACCCGTACTACTCCAACAAGCTGCAGTTCATCGCGCCCAAGGCCGCCGCAGACTTCAAGACCGACGCCGGCTACCTGAAGGGCAAGGTCATCGGCGCCCAACGCGCGACGCTCGCCGGCACCTACCTGGAAGACAAGCTGCCTGACACCGAAGCCAAGCTCTACGACACCCAGGAAAACGCCTACCTTGACCTGACGTCCGGCCGTCTCGACGGGATCCTCGCCGACAAGTACGTGCAGTACGAATGGCTCAAGAGCAAAGACGGTTCGGCCTACGAGTTCAAGGGCGACCCGGTTGTCGAGAGCGACAAGATCGGTATCGCCGTACGCAAGGGCGACCCGCTGCGCGAGCGCCTGAACAAAGCCCTGGCAGAGATCAAGGCTGACGGCACCTACAAGAAGATCAACGACAAGTACTTCCCGTTCAGCATCGAATGACCTGAACGGCCTGCCCGGCGCGCTCACTTGAGCGCGCCGGCTTTCAGCAATGCCTGCCGCGATATGAAAACACCATGAATTTCGATCTCTACGGATTCGGCCCGGCGCTCGCTGCCGGCGCGCTGATGACCGTCAAACTGGCGCTCACGGCATTATGCCTAGGGCTGGTACTCGGCCTCGCCGGTGCCCTGGCCAAGACTTCCCCGTACAAGCCGTTGCAATGGCTGGGCGGTACTTACTCGACAATCGTTCGCGGTGTGCCGGAGCTGCTGTGGGTGCTGCTGATTTACTTCGGCACGATCAACGCCATGCGCTCACTGGGTGAGCTGCTCGACATTCCCGACCTGTCCCTCAGCGCCTTTGCCGCTGGCGTGATCGCCCTGGGCCTGTGTTTCGGCGCCTACGCCACGGAAGTGCTGCGCGGTGCAATCATCTCCATTCCCAAAGGCCACCGCGAAGCGGGTGTGGCACTGGGCCTGTCGAAGTTTCGTATCTTTACCCGGTTGATCATGCCGCAGATGTGGCGAATCGCCCTGCCGGGCCTGGGCAATCTGTTCCTGATCCTGATGAAAGATACCGCGCTGGTCACGGTCATCGGCCTCGAAGAAATCATGCGCCATGCGCAGATTGCCGTAACGGTTACCAAACAACCTTTCACCTTCTATATGGTCGCCGCATTCATCTACCTGGGCCTGACGTCGCTGTCGATGGTGGCCATGCACTTCCTGGAACAACGCGCCGCCCGCGGCTTCGTGAGGACGACGTAATGGAATGGGAAGTCATCATCAAGTGGCTGCCGAAGTTTATCCAGGGCGCCATCCTGACCCTGGAGCTGGTGAGCATCGCTGTGATCCTCGGCCTGATCCTGGCCATCCCCCTGGGTATCGCGCGCTCGTCCAAGCACCTGTCTGTGCGCGCCCTGCCCTACGCCTATATCTTTTTCTTTCGCGGTACGCCGCTGCTGGTGCAGTTGTTCCTGGTCTATTACGGCCTGGCCCAATTCGACAGCATCCGCTCAAGCTTCATGTGGAAGTATCTGCGCGACCCGTTCTGGTGTGCCACCGCCACCATGACGCTGCACACCGCCGCGTACATCGCCGAGATCCTGCGGGGTGCCATCCAGGCCATTCCGCCTGGGGAAATCGAAGCCGCCCGTGCGCTGGGCATGTCCAGGCCCAAGACGCTGTTCTACATCATCCTGCCCCGGGCCGCGCGCATCGGATTGCCGGCCTACAGCAACGAAGTGATCCTGATGCTCAAGGCCAGCTCGCTGGCGAGCACCGTGACCCTGCTGGAACTGACCGGCATGGCCAGGACGATCATCGCGCGCAACTACCTGACGGTGGAGATGTTCTTCACCGCCGGCGTGTTCTACCTGCTGATCTCCTTCCTGTTGGTACGCGGCTTCAGGCTGCTGGAACGCTGGCTGCGCGTCGATGCCTGCCAGGGACGTTGAAGCCCGCTTCGAGGCGCTGGATGCGTTTCTGATCGAACACCAAGGGCTGTGGCGACCACGGCCCTTTGTGCATCGGCAGTTGCCTTGGGAAACCGAGCATCCGCAACTGGCCCGATGGCTGCGTCAACGCTCGTTGTCCGACGCGGAAACCAGCCATAACCATCCCCACACCCTACCGGCGCCAGCGCCTTTTCCCTCACTGGCCCGCGAAGCCCTGCGCCTCAGTGCTGTGGATAAGTTACCGACGCAGCCCCTGCAACCCGCGGCGCGCCGCCTGAATGTCGACGTACCCGGGCGCAAGTGGCAGCAAATCGAAGCCTTCGGCGCCGCGCTGCAGTTTGCGCAAACACCCCGGCACTGGCTGGACTGGTGCGCCGGCAAGGGCCACCTCGGCCGCCGCCTGTTGCACACCGGCCAGCAACTGACCTGCCTGGAATACGACCCGGCGCTGATCGCGGCAGGCCAGGCCTTGAGCGACCACCATGGCCTGCCCGTCACCCATCGCCTGCAAGATGTCATGGCGGACGTAAGCCTAGACCCCGAGCACACCCCCGTCGCCCTGCATGCCTGCGGCGACCTGCATGTGCGCCTGCTGCAACTGGCCAGTGCCGCCGGCTGCAAGCAACTGGCCGTAGCGCCGTGCTGCTACAACCGCATCCACGCGAGCGCCTACCAACCGCTGTCCGAAGCGGGCCGTGCTTCCACCTTGCGGCTGTCGGTCGACGACCTTGGCCTGCCCCTCAGCGAAACCGTCACGGCCGGCAAACGCGTGCGGCTGCAGCGGGACACCTCAATGGCCCGCCGTCTGGGTTTCGATCAGTTACAACGCCAGTTACGCCACTGCGACGAGTACCTGCCCACACCGTCCCTGCCCGCCGGTTGGCTGGACAAACCCTTCGCCGACTACTGCCAGGCGCTGGCCAGTCTCAAAGGGTTATCCACAGGTGAACAGGATTGGGCGGCGCTGGAAGCGCACGGCTGGCGACGTTTGGCCGAGGTCAGGAACCTGGAGTTGCTGCGTGGGCTGTTTCGGCGCCCACTTGAGCTGTGGCTGGTCCTGGATCGGGCACTGTTTCTGGCCGAACGTGGCTACAGGGTCGAGGTGGGCAGCTTCTGCGAAACCGCACTGACACCACGCAACTTGATGGTGCTTGCCGAGCGCGATTAAGGGGCAGGATTGTCGCACCCCAGCCTGTGGATAACTCTGTTGATGGAATCTTTACAAGACCTGTGGCCATCTGCGCTACAGGCAAAAAGCCACGTTGTTCATTTTTTGTTCACAGAATAAAACGCACGTAAAACAGGCAGTTGCGGCGTGTTGAGAACGGTTGCACAAAACAGCAGTTTCGTGACACCTGTACCCCACCGATTGTGCATAAGCATCTGGCGTCAAGCGTATAAACCGTGCTTTAGGCGCGCTTTTTACGGGCGATCAATAACCGGCAAAGTTCACTGATATCGTCACCGGCCAGGCTCGGTACCGAGCCGGCCAGCGGGTCGGCCGCAAAGGCCAGGGCTTCGCTGATCGCCGGATCACGGTGGACGACTTCCAATGGGTATTCGCCCCGACGCAGCTTGAAGGCATCGAGCATATCCAGGTTGAACGCCGAGTTTTCATCCAGTTGATTGATCACAAAGTGACAACGGGGTGGGCGTTCACGCTCAAGGTGGGGCGCCAGCAGTGCGTCCAATTGATCCAGCGTGCCGAGGCAAGCGGCATTCGGTTGGGCGACCACCAGCACAATATCGGCCACGCTCAACGCCTGATGGAGATAAACGTTGTTCCCTGCGGGGGTATCGACGATCACCGTATGCCCTTCGCTCAGCCCCAGTGCCGACAGGCGCTGAGCCAGCCACTTCGGTTCACGGGTCAACCAACGTTGCAGGTTTTCCTTCTGTTGGGTGTCGGTGTCGCCAAAGGGGATAACCTGACATCCGGCGAACCCCGATTGCAGAATGCTCTGCCAGGGTCTGTTGAGCAGGCTGCTACGGCCCACGCCGGGTAGCTCACGATCGACACCGAAGTGCTGGTGCAAGGCATTCTGGGGATCCAGGTCCACCGCCACGACCGACTCACCCAGACGCTGCAGGCCGCTGCTCAGCGCCGTAGCCAAGGTGCTGCGGCCCACGCCACCATTGACTGACACCAACGCCACAACGGTCGGGCGCAGCGCGCTCAATGGTTCATTTTGTGGGTGTTCATGGGCATAAGTCCCCTGAGCACTTAGGCGCGAACCCTCTTTTTGGTTTACCCGAGTGCCATCATCGAACGGAATGCTGCCAAAAAAGTGCAAGCGCGCATTTCTTCCCGTAGGGTCCCGGGAAACGCCCTTGCCGAACAAGGCAAATAGATCATCAGTGCGGCTCATAGCCGGAGCTCCTTTACAGCGCCATTTAAAGACGTGAAAGGTCGGCAAGGTGAGGCTTCACCGCAGGTCTTTTTGTAGGCGTCTTCGTTGCCATATTCTGTGACAGCGCTAACGAGGTGTCATTATTTTGATGAAACCCACACCACCCTTTCAGACGAGTGGAAAAAGGCCAATTTCCTGACGCATATTTACTCCAATTCAATGGCGGTGATTTCATCGTGCCATTGTTTTTTACCCAGTATCACCGCACCATTGCCGCACCTTCAATGCTGCAAGCTTGGGTAATCGCAGTGGCGTTACGCTTTAAACTCCCGCGGATTCTGTACGGTCTTGCCATCACGCTGTTGCTGGGTGGCGGCCTGCTGGGCGATTTGCTCGCCGATTGGGATTTCAGCCAGATCAGCCGCCGCGCCGAGTCGCTTTACGGGCCGCTGGGCCCCGGGCGTCAGCGCATCGATGCGTGGCAACAATTGCTGTCAACGCAAAAGCAGGTAAGTGAGGCCGAGCAGCTCAAAGTAGTGAACTTGTTCTTCAACCGCCAGTTGCACTACGAGGAAGACATCGACCTGTGGCACGAGATTGATTATTGGGCGACCCCCATTCAATCCCTGTGGAAAGGCGCAGGCGACTGTGAAGACTACGCCATCGCCAAATACTTCAGCCTGCGGCATCTGGGCGTACCGGCCGAGAAGCTGCGCATAACCTACGTCAAGGCCTTGCGCCAGAACCGTGCGCATATGGTGCTGACATACTATGCAAGCCCCGAAGCCATGCCCTTGGTGCTGGACAGCCTGATGGACCCCATCCTGCCTGCCAGCCAACGTCCGGACCTGCTGCCTGTCTATGCGTTCAACGGCGAAGGGCTGTGGTTGACCGGCGCGACAGGCAACAAAAAAGTCGGTGACACCAAGCGCCTGTCACGCTGGCAGGACGTGTTGAAGAAAATGAGCGCAGAAGGGTTTCCGGCCAGTTCGGATAATTAACAGGAGCTACGATGTCACTGTTCAAACAATTGCTGATCGCTATCTGCGTGTTCCTGGTGGTCGCGTTCAGCGGTAGCTTCATCGTCAGCCTGGAGAGTTCGCGTACCCAGTACGTCAACCAACTGCGCTCCCACGCCCAGGACGCGGCCACCGCGCTGGCACTGTCGCTGACGCCGAACATCGACGATCCGGCGATGACCGAACTGATGGTCAGCTCGATCTTTGACAGTGGCTACTACGCAAGCATCCGCGTGGTGGACCTGAGTAATAACCAGGTGCTGGTGGAGCGTGCCGCCGAGCCGGACGCCAGCAGCGTACCGGCCTGGTTCGTGAAGATGATCGGCCTGGCGCCGGCCGGCGGCGATGCCATCGTCAGCCGTGGCTGGCAGCAGGCGGCACGGGTTGAAGTGGTCAGTCACCCGATGTTTGCCCTGGCAAAACTCTGGCAAAGCGCACTGGGGAGCCTGGGTTGGCTGCTGATCTGCGGTGCCGTGAGTGCGGTATTGGGCGCGCTGTTGCTGCGCCGCCAGTTGAAGCCGTTGGATTATATGGTGGAGCAGTCCCACGCCATTGCGCGTCGCGAGTTCCTCAGCCTGCCCGATCTGCCCCGCACCCCCGAATTACGCCGTGTCGTGCAGGCCATGAACCAGATGGTGGAGAAGCTCAAGGCGTTGTTCCACGAGCAGACCGAGCGCAGCGAGAAGCTGCGGGTGGAGTCCTATCAGGACAGCCTGACCGGACTGGCCAACCGTCGCTACTTCGAGATGCAACTGCAATCGCGGGTCAGCAACCTCGAAGAGTCCAGTTCGGGCTACCTGCTGATGTTGCGGGTCAACGATTTGAGCGGCCTCAACCAGCGCCTGGGCGGGCAGCGTACCGACCAACTGTTGCAGGCCGTCAGCCAGCAGCTGGTGCGAACCTGTGCCAAATACCCGGAAACCCAAAACCTGATCACCCGCAGTCGAGGTGGCGAGTTTGCGGTGCTTGCCCCTGGCCTAGTGCGGGACGAAGCGCTGCAACTGGCCCAGGCGCTGGAAAGCACCCTGCAAAGCCTGCACGAAACGGGCGCCACCGACCTGTCGACCGTGGCCTTCATCGGGCTGGCGCCGTACAACCCTGGCGATGCCTCGGCAGATCTGTTGATGCTGGCCGACCAGGCGCTGACCCAGGCCGAAGCCAGCATTGGCCAAAGCTGGGTGTGCCTGGAACACCAGACCACGGGCACCGCCAGCGACGATCCGCACAGCTGGCACACATTGCTCGACGACGCCCTGAACCAAGGGCGCTTCCGGTTGTTTTTCCAGCCCGTAGTCAGCAGCAGCGACACCCGACAGGTGCTGCATTACAAGGTGCTGTCCCGCCTGCTCGATAATCAGGACCAGACCATCGCCGCCGGCCACTTCCTGCCTTGGCTGGAGCGCTTCGGCTGGACCGCGCGCCTCGATCAACTGATGCTCGACCTGGTGATCAAGCACCTGACGCAGCACACTCCAGCGGTGGCGCTGAACCTCTCGGCCGCGACCTTGAATGACCCACAGGCCCTGGAGCGGGTTTTCGAACGTCTGGCCCAGCACCCGGCTCTGGGGCCGCGCTTGACGCTGGAGATCGGCGAAGAGCAAGTGCCTGAGCAAACCCAGCTGGAGCGTCTTACCCGCCGTATGCGCAGCCTGGGGTACAGCCTCGGCCTGCAACGTTTCGGTGGCCGCTTCAGCATGATCGGCAACCTGGCGAACCTGGGCCTGGCGTACCTCAAGATCGACGGCAGCTACATCCGAGCCATCGACCAGGAAAGCCATAAGCGCTTCTTTATCGAAGCGATCCAGCGCGCCGCCCACAGCATTGACCTGCCGCTGATTGCCGAACGAGTAGAAACCGAGGGTGAGTTGCGAGTGATTCGCGAGATGGGTATTGAAGGCGTGCAAGGCCAACTGGTCGGAGAACCGGCGCCCTGGAAGTGAAGCACTGACGCATCGTGCCTCCTTGACGGGTACGCCGTGAAGGAGGTGCGTGGGCGTCAGATCAAACCGGTTTCATCGTCATTGATCAACTCGCTCAAGCCACCCAACGCCGCCCTGGCCTGGGTACGCTCCAAAAACTTGGCCTGTGCTGCCGGCGGCAAGTCGGTGATGCTCATCACGTTCTTGGTGATCAGTACCTGGATCAAGTCATCCAGCACTCGAATCATCTCAAGGTCACTTTGCTTGAGCTGTTTGAGGCTGTTGTCGACCAGATCATCGGCAAACCACGCCTGAATCTCATGATGGTCAGCCGGCAGCGTCTCGGTGGCTTCGGCGTAGGCCTGCGCCTCGACGCGAATCAAAGCGTTGTGTTGATCGCGTTGCACGTAGAACATCAACGTTCTCCCAATAAAAAATCCCTGCAGGCGCCGCGCACGGCCCCCCAGAGATTACACGCATTTTTCCGAAGCCGATGCCAACGGGGCGCCAATCTCGAAAGATTGACGCCCCGTGGGTGATCAGTCGTGGTGCTTGACGGTCAAGTCGCCACCGGCGATCAGGTTGTTGATCGCGGTGCTGCCGGCCCCCCAGTTGGCGCCATCGACCTTGATGGTGACATCAGCCGTGCCGCCACCCGACGCCGTGAACGACCCGGTGCTGCTGACGCTCAACGTCGAATTACCCGCAGAGTCGGTGGTCAGCTTCAGGTAGCTGGACAAGTTGTTGTCGTTATTGCCCTGGAGCAAATCGGACAGGTCCAGCTTGTCGCCTTCGCCGTGCTTGAAGTCGGTGATGCGATCGAAGCCGCCACTGGTGTTGGTGTCGCCCTTGAGCCATACGAAGGTGTCTGCACCCGCGCCGCCGGTCAGGATGTCGTTACCCTTGCCGCCCACCAGGATGTCGTTGCCGGCACCGCCGGAGAGGGTGTCGTTGCCGCCCTGGCCGAACAGGATGTCGTTGCCGGCATTGCCGATCAGGGTGTCGCCGCCATCATTGGTGCCATAGATGTTCGACGCGTTGGCCAGTGCACCGACGTCCTGCACATGCTCGGTGATGTACTGATGCAAGGTGCGGTCATCGATCTGGTCGACGGTGGTGGACAGCTTCTCGGCGGCGAACGCCTTGAGTGCCGCACTGCCTTCCTGGCCTTTGTAGCTGATCAGGTCACCGAAGATGATGTCGTTGCCCGAACCGCCGGAAACGTTGTCGGCACCCGCATCGGCGGTATGGCCGGTGATGGTATCCGCCAGTTTCGCAGTGTCGATCGTGCTGACCGTCTTGTCGGTATCGAAGTACTTCTGGAGCATGTCCTTATCGACGTTGTTGCCCAGGCCGATGGCTTGTACTTCAACACCGCCCGAGACCGCAGTCGTCAACGCCGTGTAAGCGGCCTTGGCGTTTTCCAGCGCGTAGTCATAACGGCCGGAGTTGCCGGCAGCGCCCGCGACGTCGAAACCACCACGGCCGTCGGACACAACATAACCTTCAAAGGTCTTGTTGCCGGACGAGTCGTACGAGTACACCTTGCCGTCCTTGTCGACGATGACCTGCGTCTGGCCATAGATCGTTGCGGTGACCGGAGTCGTCTGGCCCAGGGTGTAGGTGTAGCCGTTGACCTTGTTGTCAAAGGTAACGTTGGACCCCCACCAGGAGCTGGTATACCCCAGGCTGATGTTGTCATACGTGGCGTTGTAGACATTCGGCTCACCATCGGTAATGAAATACGTCAGGTTTTTTGCACCGGCGTTGCTGGTGGCGTCACTGCTCTTGAACCAGGCCGTCGCCGCGTTGAAGGCATCCTGGTAGTTGGTCACGTCGCTCGGGTTGGAGGCCATATTATTCAACACGGCCTGCAAGGCAGCCTTGGCGGCAGCCTGGTCGGCCAGGTTGACCGACACTTGGGATTCAACCTTGGTATCGAAGTCGACCAGCAGCACTTTCACCACACCCGACCCCGTCAGCTTGGCGTTGGCGATCAAGGTATCGAAAATGCTGGAGAGCTGGGTTTTGATCGACGACATCGCACTCGACCCGATACTGCCCGAGGTGTCGACGATAAACGCGATGTTGTAGTTGCTGCCCGGGGTGGTGATGCCGCCCTTGTCGCCGACCACGATGTTGTTGGCCGAGCTGGAACCCAGGTCGATGGTATCCGCCGCCGCACCGCCTTCGGTGACAGGGGTGTAGACCTGGGGCTTGACCGTGATGGTGGTCGTCGCCACTGACGAACTCAGACTGTTGCTGCCTTCATTGTCAGTCACGGCGATGTCGATGGTGCGGTCACCAATGGCCGGGTACTTGCTGGTGCTGGAATACTGGAACGACTCGAGCAGCGCCTTGTAGGTCGCAGCATCCGCCACACCCGACAGGGTCAGCACGATCTTGCCGCTGACGTCGGTGCCGACGCTGGTCACGGTGACGCCTTTGTAGGTACCGCCCACTGCCACCAGGTTGGAGCTGAGCACGTCACCCGAACTGGCGTTTTTCAGGGTGATGGTCGCACTTTGCATCTGGGTGCTGTCGACGTCAGCGATGGCCACATTGCCGGTAATCGCAACACCGTTGGTGCCGCGTTCGGTGTACGAGGTGCTGAAGCCAGTTGCAACAGAGCCGTCGACGGTGCTGAGGTCCAGGGTTGGCGCGTCATTGACCGCAGTGACCACGATGCTCACTTTGCCAGTGGTCACCGCTTCAACGCCGGTGCTCAACTCTTTGGCCGTCGCTTTCACGGTCAGATCAAAGCTGGCGGTGGAGTCCTTGAACGGTGTAACCGTCAGGGTTTTCAGGTTCCAGGTGCTGACGTCGTACAGCGTGGTTGCGCCAGTCGAGGTGATGCTGTGCCCCGTGGTGCCGTCGGTAATCACGGTGCCTGCCGGCAAGCCGCTGATTTCCACCTTGTGGGATTCAGAACCGTCGTTGTCGACAAACGTGGTGGTAATCGGCGCGACCTTGATGGCGGTGTCTTCCGGCCCACGGTTGTAGACGTAGCCGGTGTAATAGCCTTCGCCGTTGACCACGTGGCTGTCACCGAGGACCGCACCGGCCGCTTTCAACGCGTCCACGCTGGTGTAGGTCTGCACGCCGCTGTTGCCCAGCGACATCGACGGGCCATTGTTGATCGACACATTGACGTCGTAGTTGCCCGCGCCGGCCTGGTTGTAGTGGTAGATATCGAGGGTGTAATAGCCCGACTCGGTCGGCGTATAGGCTGTCCCGGTAATCGCGCTGCCCTTGCTCCAGGTCTCGCTGGCGACCAACTTGCCGCCTACAGTGATGGCCAGGCTGTCATCGGCGGTACCGGTGAAGGTATAGCTCTTGCCGGCTTCCAGGTAGATCAGGCCAGAGACCTTGGTCGCGGTGCCATCCGCCACATTGCTGTTGCTGACACTGCTGGTCACGCCCGTAGAGACAGCACTCGCAGCGGTCTTGGCGTCGATCACCTTGATCAGGTCACTGGAGTTGACCACACCGTTACCGTTGGTCCCCAAATCAGTGCGCAGGGTGCCGCCGGTCCAGGTTTGAATGGTCAAGCCTGTCGGCACAGCGCCGAATGCGCCGACCGTCACGACCGGAACGTCCGTCACCGGGTGGATATCCACAGTGATGGTCTTGGTGTCGCTGTAGGAGTTGCCATCGGTAGCCTGGAACTTCAGCTGGGTGTAATCGCCTTGCATGTTACCCACGCCGGTGCCGCCGAAGCTGTTGTCGCCCGACTCGTTGGCTGCCGGGGTGTAACGCACATTGTGGTTATCGAAGTCAGCCTGGCTGAACGACTTGCCCGCCGAGGTATCGGTCTTCAGATCGTTGGTGGTGAGTTTGACCCACGTGCCGTTGACGTTGTACTCGATGGCGCCGGCAGGCAGGCTGGTGAACACCACTTTCGGGTTAGCGGAGTCTTCATCCTTGACGCCGAAGGTGGCCCAGGTCAGTTCGACCGAGGTGTCTTCGTTGCTCTGGATGTAGCCGTTGCTGGCGGTTGGAGTGTCGTCGACCAAAATCACGGTCGGCTGCCCGGTGCTGTGGGAATTCAGGCCTTCAGGGTCGGTGACGGTCAGGTCGATCTTCGGCAGTTGATTGCCGGCGTTGACGAAGTCCGCGCCCTTCTGGGTCAGCACAATGTTGTTACCGGACAGGCTGTAGTAGCCGTCCGAGTTGCTGTTACCGGTGAAAGTGATCGTCAGACCCGCGCGCGGCGTTTCTTCGTCGGAGGCCGTGAAGGTACCGGCGACAGTGCCCGCTTTAGCAGCGTTCTCATCGAGGGTATTGGCCGCGATGCTGATCACCGGCACATCGTTGTGCAGGATGACAGTCGGCTGCCCAGTGCTGTGAGAGTTCAAGCCTTCAGGGTCGGTGACAGTCAGGTCTATCTTCGGCAGTTGGTTGCCGGCGTTAACGAAGTCAGCGCCCTTCTGCGTCAGTACAACGTTGTTGCCGGACAGGCTGTAGTAGCCGTCTGCGTTGCTGTTGCCGGTGAAGGTGATCGTCAGACCCGCGCGCGGCGTTTCTTCATCGGTGGCCGTGAAGGTACCGGCGACAGTGCCCGCTTTAGCAGCGTTCTCATCGAGGGTATTGGCCGCGATGGTGATCACCGGGATGTCGTTGTGCAGGGTGACGGTCGGCTGGCCGGTGCCGTTGGAACTGGCGCCATCAGGGTCGGTGACGGTCAGATCGATTTTCGGCAGTTGATTGCCGGCGTTAACGAAGTCGGCGCCCTTCTGGGTCAACACAACGTTGTTGCCGGACAGGCTGTAGTAG
>NZ_JBWKPE010000019.1:0-10382 GCF_059418085.1 Pseudomonas sp. GW821-FHT09C10 | reverse complement strand
CCAGTAAAGGAAACAGTCAAACCTTCGCGCGGCGTTTCTTCATCAGTCGCAGTGAAGCGGCCAGCGACGGTGCCCGCTGTAGCGGAGTTCTCGTCGATGGTGACTGGCGCAACGCTAATGACCGGCACGTCGTTGTGCAGGATGACGGTCGGTTGACCAGTGCCATTGGAGCTAAGCCCCTCAGGGTCGGTAACCGTCAGATCAATCTTCGGCAGTTGATTGCCGGCGTTAACGAAGTCGGCGCCTTTTTGCGTCAACACAACGTTGTTGCCAGACAGGCTGTAGTAACCGTCTACGTTGCTGTTGCCGGTGAAGGAAACAGTCAGGCCCTCGCGTGGTGTTTCTTCATCAGTCGCGGTGAAGCGGCCAGCGACGGTACCCGCTGTAGCGGAGTTCTCGTCGATGGTGACTGGCGCAACGCTGATGACCGGCACGTCGTTATGCAGAGTGACCGTCGGCTGGCCAGTGCCATTGGAGCTGAGCCCCTCTGGATCGGTAACCGTCAGATCAATCTTCGGCAGTTGATTACCGGCGTTAACAAAGTCCGCGCCCTTCTGGGTCAGCACAACGTTGTTGCCAGACAGGCTGTAGTAGCCGTCAGCATTGCTGTTGCCGGTGAAGGAGACAGTCAGACCTTCGCGTGGCGTTTCTTCATCGGTCGCAGTGAAGCGGCCAGCGACGGTACCCGCTGTAGCAGAGTTCTCGTCGATGGTGACTGGCGCGACGCTGATCACTGGCACGTCGTTGTGCAGCGTGATGGTCGGTTGACCAGTGCCATTGGAGCTGAGCCCCTCAGGATCGGTAACCGTCAGGTCGATCTTCGGCAGTTGATTGCCGGCGTTAACGAAGTCGGCGCCCTTCTGGGTCAACACAACGTTGTTGCCGGACAGGCTGTAGTAGCCATCCACGTTGCTGTTTCCAGTAAAGGAAACAGTCAAACCTTCGCGCGGCGTTTCTTCATCAGTCGCAGTGAAGCGGCCAGCGACGGTGCCCGCAGTAGCGGAGTTCTCGTCGATGGTGACTGGCGCGACGCTGATGACCGGCACGTCGTTGTGCAGGATGACGGTCGGCTGCCCAGTGCTGTGAGAGTTCAAGCCTTCAGGGTCAGTGACGGTCAGGTCAATCTTCGGCAGTTGATTGCCGGCGTTAACGAAGTCAGCGCCTTTTTGAGTCAGCACAACGTTGTTGCCGGACAGACTGTAGTAGCCGTCTGCGTTGCTGTTGCCCGTAAAGGAAACAGTCAGGCCTTCGCGAGACGTTTCTTCATCGGTCGCGGTGAAACGACCTGCGACGGTACCCGCTGTAGCGGAGTTCTCGTCGATGGTTTCTGGGGCAACGCTGATGACCGGCACGTCGTTATGCAGAGTGACAGTAGGCTGACCAGTGCCATTGGAGCTAAGCCCCTCTGGATCGGTAACCGTCAGGTCAATCTTCGGCAGTTGATTGCCGGCGTTAACAAAATCCGCGCCCTTCTGGGTCAGCACAACGTTGTTGCCGGAGAGGCTGTAGTAACCGTCTACGTTGCTGTTGCCCGTAAAGGAAACAGTCAAACCTTCGCGTGGTGTTTCTTCATCAGTCGCAGTGAAGCGGCCAGCGACGGTGCCCGCAGTAGCGGAGTTTTCATCGATGGTTTCTGGGGAAACGCTGATGACCGGCACATCGTTGTGCAGAGTGACAGTTGGTTGACCGGTGCCGTTGGAGTTCAGGCCTTCAGGGTCAGTGACAGTCAGGTCAATCTTCGGCAGTTGATTGCCGGCGTTAACGAAGTCAGCGCCTTTTTGAGTCAGTACAACGTTATTGCCAGACAGGCTGTAGTAGCCGTCAGCATTGCTGTTACCCGTGAAGGAAACAGTCAGGCCTTCGCGAGGCGTTTCTTCATCGGTCGCGGTGAAACGACCTGCGACGGTACCCGCTGTAGCGGAGTTCTCGTCGATGGTTTCTGGGGAAACGCTGATGACCGGCACGTCGTTATGCAGAGTGACAGTAGGCTGACCAGTGCCATTGGAGCTAAGCCCCTCTGGATCGGTAACCGTCAGGTCAATCTTCGGCAGTTGATTACCGGCGTTAACAAAATCCGCGCCCTTCTGGGTCAGTACAACGTTGTTGCCGGACAGGCTGTAGTAGCCGTCAGCATTGCTGTTACCCGTGAAGGAAACAGTCAGGCCTTCGCGAGACGTTTCTTCATCGGTCGCGGTGAAACGACCTGCGACGGTACCCGCTGTAGCGGAGTTCTCGTCGATGGTTTCTGGGGAAACGCTGATGACCGGCACGTCGTTGTGCAGAGTAACGGTCGGCTGGCCGGTGCCGTTGGAGTTCAGGCCTTCTGGATCAGTGACGGTCAGATCGATTTTCGGCAGTTGATTACCGGCGTTAACAAAATCTGCACCTTTCTGAGTCAACACAACGTTGTTATCAACGATGG
The DNA here is from genome assembly GCF_059418085.1 of Pseudomonas sp. GW821-FHT09C10. Taxonomy (NCBI): domain Bacteria; kingdom Pseudomonadati; phylum Pseudomonadota; class Gammaproteobacteria; order Pseudomonadales; family Pseudomonadaceae; genus Pseudomonas; species Pseudomonas sp. GW821-FHT09C10. Next base: position 7,960 of record NZ_JBWKPE010000019.1, on the reverse strand, counting down.
CGTAGTAGCCATCCGCGTTGCTGTTGCCGGTGAAGGAGACGGTCAGGCCTTCGCGTGGCGTCTCTTCATCGGTCGCAGTGAAGCGACCTGCGACGGTACCCGCCGTAGCGGAGTTCTCGTCGATGGTTTCTGGGGAAACGCTGATGACCGGCACGTCGTTATGCAGAGTGACAGTAGGCTGACCAGTGCCATTGGAGCTAAGCCCCTCAGGATCGGTAACCGTCAGGTCAATCTTCGGCAGTTGATTACCGGCGTTAACAAAATCCGCGCCCTTCTGGGTCAGCACAACGTTGTTGCCAGATAGGCTGTAGTAACCGTCTACGTTGCTGTTGCCCGTAAAGGAAACAGTCAAACCTTCGCGTGGGGTTTCTTCGTCAGTCGCAGTGAAGCGGCCAGCGACGGTACCCGCAGTAGCGGAGTTTTCATCGATGGTTTCTGGGGAAACGCTGATGACCGGCACATCGTTGTGCAGAGTGACAGTAGGCTGACCAGTGCCATTGGAGCTAAGCCCCTCTGGATCGGTAACCGTCAGATCAATCTTCGGCAGTTGATTGCCGGCGTTAACAAAATCCGCGCCCTTCTGGGTCAGCACAACGTTGTTGCCGGAGAGGCTGTAGTAACCGTCTACGTTGCTGTTGCCCGTAAAGGAAACAGTCAAACCTTCGCGTGGTGTTTCTTCATCAGTCGCGGTGAAGCGGCCAGCGACGGTACCCGCAGTAGCGGAGTTTTCATCGATGTTTTCTGGGGAAACGCTAATGACCGGCACGTCGTTATGCAGAGTGACAGTAGGCTGACCAGTGCCATTGGAGCTGAGCCCCTCAGGATCGGTAACCGTCAGGTCGATCTTCGGCAGTTGATGGCCAGCGTTAACGAAGTCCGCGCCCTTTTGCGTCAGTACAACGTTATTGCCGGACAGGCTGTAGTAACCGTCTACGTTGCTGTTGCCGGTGAAGGAAACAGTCAAACCTTCGCGTGGCGTTTCTTCATCAGTCGCAGTGAAGCGGCCAGCGACGGTGCCCGCTGTGGCAGAGTTTTCATCAATGGTGACTGGCGCGACACTGATCAGCGGCACGTCGTTTACCAACGTCACATCCGGCGTGGCAGTAGCGTGCGAGCTGCCTTTATCGGCATCGGTCACGGTCAGATCAATCGCAGGCAGCTTATTACCCGCGTTGACGAAGTTTGCACCCGCCAGGGTCAACACCACAGCATTGCCAAGAAGGGTGTAGTAGCCATCTTTGTTGCTGTCGCCGGTGAAGCCGACTTTCAGCTCAGCAACCGGTGTCTCGACATCGCTGACGGTAAAGTGACCGGCAACGGTGCCTTCAGCCACGGCACCTTCCTGCAGCGGGTTCGCCACGACATCTATGACGGGCAGATCGTTGACCGCAATCACATTGATCGGCAGCGTAATCGACTTGGAAACCGCAGCAGCATCGCCATCCTGCGCAGTGGCGGTCACCGTGAGGTTCACCAGGCCATTGGCGTTTTGTGCCGGGGTGAAGACCAGAGTGGCCTTGTCCCACAGGCTGATGTCGACACTGTGAACGTCAGCGCTGGCAGTAAACGTATGACCCGTTTTGCCATCGGTGATGGTCGCACCTTCCGGAATACCGCTGATTTCCAGCTTGAGCGTCTCGGAGCCATCCTTGTCGGTGGCGTAAGCGTCAATGGCCGACAATTTGATGGCGTGGTCTTCCAGGCCGGTGTTCAGCACCTGGGTGACGCTGATGTTGTCCAACACGCCGCCGAGGGAGTTGTTGGTCTCGCCGGCCGGGGCCTTGAATTCAAGCTTGGCATCACCGTCAGCGGTGACCGGCACCACGAAGGTGTAGGTCTTCATGCCAACGACGGTGGTGTCCAGGGTGCCGACTTTGACGCCGCCCCAGAACACATCGATGACCGAATTGGTCTCAGCCCCGGCGCGCGGGGAGTAGTCCACCGAAATGCTGTACGCCGTGCCGCTTTCGGCCTTGATGATGGTGTACAGGCTGGCGTCGTCGCCGGCATTTTTCTCGAGTTCGATGACCTGGCTGTTGCCTGGGGTCTCTACGCCATAAATGCTGCTTTGGCCGATTTCGACTTTGCCGTCGCTATTGCCGGTCAACCATTGGGTGGCTGGAGTGGCGCCGTTGCCGGCCGCATTGTTGGCATCGCCGACAGCGACGGTGCTCCACGAACCGTTGAGGTGCGCGCTGTCGAAGTTGATCGAGGTGACGGTACCGCCACCGAGCAGGTTCAGGTACGGCGCGTCGGTGACCGGAGCGATCGTCACTGGGGCAGTGGTTTCAGCGCTGGCTTTACCGCCATTGTCGACTGCCGTGAAGGTGACCGACGTTGTGCCGCTCCAGTCAGCAGTCGGGGAGAAGTAGACCGCCGCCTTGCCATCGGCACCCGCGGGTACCGAATCGCCGACTTTGAGTTCGGTTGTCAGGCTGGCGTCACTGTACAGCTTGCCGTTATCCGGCAACGTCTTGATGACGAAGTTGGCGACGGAGCCGTCCACATCGGCGCCGCTCAGGACGATCGTGGCCGCATGGTCTTCGTCAGCGCCGGCAGCGTTAGCCGATGCAGTCGGGGCGTCGTTGAACAGCTCGACGGTGACCTTGCCAGTGGCGCTGGCGGTTTCCGGCGGCTCACGGTCGAGGTTGCCTCCACCGTTATCGGTGACGTCGATAGTGACAGTGCGATCAGTGCCAACCGGATTGTTACCCGGGGCCTGGAAGGTGATCGCTTCAACCAGCTTGATGAAGTCGGCAGCGCTGCTACCGGCTGGCGAGTTGCTGGTCAGGGTGTAGATGATTTTTCCATCGGCGGCGCTGCCGCTTTCGGTGATGGTGATACCGGCAATGGCGAGCGCCTTGAGCACGTCGGCGTTGCTGAGCAGGTCACCGGACACCAGGTGATCAACCGTGACCACCACTTTGCTGAAGGTTTTGTTGTCGACGTCTGTGATGCTCAGGTTGTCGACCAGTGCCACCGCCGCTTTTTGCTCGACAAACGTGGTGCTGTCAAAACTGACCACCGGTTTATCGTTGACCGGAACCACGTAGACCACGGAGGTCACCGGAGCCGAGTCCGAATGGCCGTCGTTCACGGTGATGGTCAGGTTGCGATTGGCCGGGCTCGGGTCTTCGCTTTCGCTGGCGAAGTGCACAGAACGCAGGACTTCCTGGTATTCGGCCTTCGTGGCTTCGCCGGACAGGGTCAGTACGCCAGTGCCCTTGTCATAGTTGACGGTGATTTTGGTGTTGCTGACATCTGCGATCAATACGTCGTCGGTCAAGTGGTTGACCAGCGTAACTTTGGCACTTTTCAGGGTGTCGCTGTCGACGTCGGTGATGGTCAGGTTCGCGGCAACGTAGCCGCCTGGCTTGCCTTCGATGTAGGTGTCGCCAAATGCGTTGGTCGAACCGTTACCCAATACAGGGGCGTCATCGACCGCCGTGACCACGATGCTGATTTTGCCGGTCGTAACTTCTTCAACGTTGGTGCTCAACTCTTTGGCCGTAGCCGTCACGGTCAGGTCGAAACTGGCCGTGGAATCCTTGAACGGTGTAACGGTCAGGGTGCTCAGGTTCCAGGTGCTCACGTCGTACAGCGTGTTCGCGCCGGTCGAGACGATGCTATGGCCCGTGGTGCCATCGGTGAGTACGGCGCCTTCCGGCAGGCCGCTGATTTCAACCTTATGGGCTTCCGAGCCGTCGTTGTCGACAAACGTGGCAGTAATCGGCGCGATCTTGATCGCGGTGTCTTCCAGGCCGTGGTTGTAGACGTTGCCGGTGTAATAGCCTTCGCCATTCACCACATGGCTGTCACCGAGCACCATGCCGGCGGCTTCCAATGCTGCTGCACTGGTGTAGGTCTGCACACCGCTGCTGCCCAGCGACACCGACGGGCCGTTGTTGATCGACACGTTGACGTCGTAGTTGCCCGGACCGTTCTGGTTGTAGTGGTAGATGTCGAGGGTGTAATAACCCGACTCGGTCGGCGTATAGGACGACCCGCCAATCCCGCTGCCCTGGCTCCAGGTCTCGGAAGCGACCAGCTTCCCGCCCACGGTGATTGCCAGGCTATCGTCGGCAGTACCGGTGAAGGTGTAGCTCTGACCGGCTTCCAGGTAAACCAGGCCCGACACTTTGGTCGCGGTGCCTTCGGCCACATTCCCGTTGCTCACATTGCTGGTCACACCTGTGGAGGCGGCGCTATCAGCGGTTTGGGCGTTGATCACCTTAATCAGGGTGCTGGACTCGGTGACGCCTTGGCCATTGGTGCCCAAGGCACCTGGCAAGTTGCTGCCGGTCCAGGTTTGAATGGTCAAACCGGTTGGCACTTGGCCGATGTTCAGGATTGGCACATCCGTCACCGGGTGGATATCCACGGTGATGGTTTTGGTCTCGCTGTAGGAGTTGCCGTCAGTCGCCTGGAACTTCAGCTCGGTGTAATCACCTTGCTTGTTACCCACGCCGGTGCCGCCGAAGCTGTTGTCGCCCGACTCATTGGCCGCCGGGCTGTAACGCACGTCGTGGTTATCGAAATCAGCCTGGGTGAAGGCCTTGCCCGGCGAGGTGTCAGTTTTCAGATCGGCCGTGGTGAGCTTGACCCACTCACCGTTGACTTTGTATTCGATGGAACCGGCAGGCAGGCTGGTGAACACCACTGCCGGACTCGTGGAATCCTCATCGTGTACGCCAAAAGTCCCCCAGGTCAGCTCGATTGGGGTGTCTTCGTTGCTCTCGATATGGTTATCGGCGGCGGTTGGGGTGTCGTCGACCAGGGTGACGGTTGGTTGACCGGTGCCATTGGAGCTGGCGCCTTCTGGGTCGGTGACGGTCAGGTCGATTTTCGGCAGTTGATTGCCGGCGTTAACGAAGTCAGCGCCCTTCTGAGTCAGCACAACGTTGTTATCAACGATGGCGTAGTAGCCGTCCGCGTTGCTGCTGCCGGTGAAAGAGACAGTCAAACCTTCGCGTGGGGTTTCTTCGTCGGTCGCGGTGAAGCGGCCAGCGACGGTGCCCGCCGTAGCGGAGTTCTCATCGATGGTTTCTGGGGAAACGCTGATGACCGGCACATCGTTGTGCAGGGTAACGGTCGGCTGGCCGGTGCCGTTGGAGTTCAGGCCTTCTGGATCAGTGACGGTCAGATCGATTTTCGGCAGTTGATTGCCGGCGTTAACGAAATCCGCGCCTTTCTGGGTCAGTACAACGTTGTTGCCGGAGAGGCTGTAGTAACCGTCAGCATTGCTGTTGCCGGTGAAAGAGACAGTCAAACCTTCGCGTGGCGTTTCTTCGTCGGTCGCGGTGAAGCGGCCAGCGACGGTGCCCGCTGTGGCGGAGTTTTCGTCGATGGTTTCTGGGGAAACGCTGATGACCGGCACGTCGTTGTGCAGGGTAACGGTCGGTTGGCCGGTGCCGTTGGAGTTCAGGCCTTCAGGATCAGTGACGGTCAGGTCAATCTTCGGCAGTTGATTGCCGGCGTTAACGAAGTCAGCGCCTTTCTGGGTCAGTACAACGCTATTGCCGGACAGGCTGTAGTAGCCGTCTGCGTTGCTGTTGCCGGTGAAGGAGACAGTCAAACCTTCGCGTGGGGTTTCTTCATCGGTCGCGGTGAAGCGGCCAGCGACGGTGCCCGCAGTGGCGGAGTTCTCATCGATGGTTTCTGGGGAAACGCTGATGACCGGCACATCGTTGTGCAGAGTGACGGTCGGCTGGCCAGTGCCGTTGGAGTTCAGGCCTTCAGGGTCAGTGACGGTCAGATCGATCTTCGGCAGTTGATTGCCGGCGTTAACGAAGTCAGCGCCTTTCTGGGTCAGTACAACGTTATTGCCGGACAGGCTGTAGTAGCCGTCTGCGTTGCTGTTGCCGGTGAAGGAGACAGTCAGGCCTTCGCGTGGGGTTTCTTCATCGGTCGCGGTGAAGCGGCCAGCGACGGTGCCCGCAGTAGCGGAGTTTTCATCGATGGTTTCTGGCGCGACGCTGATCACTGGCACGTCGTTGTGAAGAGTGACGGTTGGCTGGCCGGTGCCGTTGGAATTCAGGCCTTCAGGATCAGTGACGGTCAGGTCAATCTTCGGCAGTTGATTGCCGGCGTTAACAAAGTCCGCGCCCTTCTGGGTCAGCACGACGTTGTTATCAACGATGGCGTAGTAGCCGTCCGCGTTGCTGTTGCCGGTGAAGGAGACAGTCAAACCTTCGCGTGGCGTTTCTTCATCAGTCGCGGTGAAGCGGCCAGCGACGGTGCCCGCTGTGGCGGAGTTTTCGTCGATGGTTTCTGGGGAAACGCTGATGACCGGCACATCGTTGTGCAGGGTAACGGTCGGCTGGCCGGTGCCGTTGGAGTTCAGGCCTTCTGGATCAGTGACGGTCAGATCGATTTTCGGCAGTTGATTGCCGGCGTTAACGAAGTCGGCGCCTTTTTGAGTCAGTACAACGTTATTGCCGGACAGGCTGTAGTAGCCATCAGCATTGCTGTTACCCGTGAAGGAGACGGTCAGGCCTTCGCGTGGGGTTTCTTCGTCGGTCGCAGTGAAGCGGCCAGCGACGGTACCCGCAGTAGCGGAGTTTTCATCGATGGTTTCCGGGGAAACGCTGATGACCGGCACGTCGTTGTGCAGAGTAACGGTCGGCTGGCCAGTGCCGTTGGAGTTCAGGCCTTCAGGGTCAGTGACGGTCAGGTCAATCTTCGGCAGTTGATTGCCGGCGTTAACGAAGTCAGCGCCCTTCTGTGTCAGCACGACGTTGTTATCAACGATGGCGTAGTAACCATCAGCATTGCTGTTACCCGTGAAGGAGACGGTCAGGCCTTCGCGTGGGGTTTCTTCGTCGGTCGCGGTGAAGCGGCCAGCGACGGTACCCGCCGTAGCGGAGTTTTCATCGATGGTTTCCGGGGAAACGCTGATGACCGGCACATCGTTGTGCAGAGTGACGGTCGGCTGACCGGTGCCGTTGGAGTTCAGGCCTTCTGGGTCAGTGACAGTCAGGTCAATCTTCGGCAATTGATTGCCGGCGTTAACGAAGTCAGCGCCCTTCTGGGTCAACACGACGTTGTTATCAACGATGGCGTAGTAGCCGTCGGCATTGCTGTTGCCGGTGAAGGAAACAGTCAGGCCTTCGCGTGGGGTTTCTTCGTCCGTAGCGGTGAAGCGGCCAGCGACGGTGCCCGCCGTAGCGGAGTTTTCATCGATGGTTTCTGGGGAAACGCTGATGACCGGCACGTCGTTGTGCAGAGTAACGGTCGGCTGGCCAGTGCCGTTGGAGTTCAGGCCTTCAGGGTCAGTGACGGTCAGGTCAATCTTCGGCAGTTGATTGCCGGCGTTAACGAAGTCAGCACCTTTTTGCGTCAGTACAACGTTGTTGCCGGACAGGCTGTAGTAGCCATCAGCATTGCTGTTACCCGTGAAGGAGACGGTCAGGCCTTCGCGTGGGGTTTCTTCATCGGTCGCGGTGAAGCGGCCGGCGACGGTGCCCGCTGTAGCGGAGTTTTCATCGATGGTTTCTGGGGAAACGCTGATGACCGGCACGTCGTTATGCAGGGTAACGGTCGGTTGGCCGGTGCCGTTGGAGTTCAGGCCTTCTGGGTCAGTGACAGTCAGGTCAATTTTCGGCAGTTGATTGCCGGCGTTGACGAAGTCAGCGCCCTTCTGTGTCAGCACGACGTTGTTATCAACGATGGCGTAGTAACCATCAGCATTGCTGTTACCCGTGAAGGAAACAGTCAAACCTTCGCGTGGGGTTTCTTCGTCGGTCGCGGTGAAGCGACCTGCGACGGTGCCCGCCGTAGCGGAGTTCTCATCGATGGTTTCTGGCGCGACGCTGATCACTGGCACGTCATTGTGAAGAGTGACGGTCGGCTGGCCAGTGCCGTTGGAGTTCAGGCCTTCAGGGTCAGTGACGGTCAGATCGATTTTCGGCAGTTGATTGCCGGCGTTAACGAAGTCGGCGCCTTTTTGAGTCAGTACAAC
>NZ_JBWKPE010000018.1:0-171625 GCF_059418085.1 Pseudomonas sp. GW821-FHT09C10 | reverse complement strand
ATCGCCAAAGGTATTCGTGAAGACGGCAACCGCATCAGCGTGCAGTACCATTTTTTCCGCGGTGCCATTCCCTATGAGTCAGATGTTCTGAGCCTGGAATTGCTGCCGCTGACCGGGTTGCCCACACCGACCCTGGACGGGATCGGCGACAGCATGGTGCTGCAACTGTCCCTGCTCACCGACGCGACGCGTACGCGTATTTCAGTGTGGAATTTCATCGCGGCCAACCAGCGCATGTGGATGCGCTACGAGGGCACGTTTGACGATGGCACGCCGTTTATCGAGAACACCTACACGGCCAATCTGGTGACCGAGACCGGTGTCGTCAACGGCATCTCCCCCCCTGCGCCGGTGGATAAACTGCGCCGGCTCAGGGACGGCTCGCGGCTGACCATCCGCTTCTGGGTCACCCTGTCTGAAAGTTTCAGCCTGGATCAGGCGGTGCTGTTTGGCGTACGCGAGCATATCGTGCAGGCCATTCCCTCGACGTTACCGGCCCCGGCGTTCGCCAACCGGGTTGCCCCGAACCTGAGTATTTACCCGCTGGATTACGAGCATAACGCCTCGGTGACGGTGGCCTATACCGGGATGAGGAGTACACAACTGATCACCTTACAGTGGATTTACCCCAACACTACGATGGCCAGCATTCCAGCAAAATATGGTCTGGATGGCGGTCGTGTGGATTTTGCAATCAGCCAGAGGATCCTGGCAGACAGCGTCGGTAAAACCATTACATTAAGATATGTCGCGGTTATTAATGGTCAAGAAGTGGATTCCTTCACCCAAACATTGAACGTAGAAAATATCCATGCGTCGGACTTGCCTGAACCATTGATCAATAACCTTCCCAACGGCACGACACTGGACCTCAGAACCTTCAGCGGCAACGCCATGATATCGCTGCTCAAATGGCGTTTGAGCCAACAAGACCAGCGAGTGTGGCTCGAATGCCTCAGTGTCGGCGCCACAAGGATGTTGGTGCTTGATGGTGTTGCCATCAACGATTCTGAAGCGGCGAATGGGCTGATAAACAAACCTGTCTTAAGGACCTGGCTTAACCAATTACGCAGTGGCGCCGAAGTTATTGTGGTTTGTCGAGTTGCGTTTGATGGCAGTGCCTCCTATGCCACCTCCACCGCTTTTCCGCAAACGCGGTACATTGTAGTAGGACAAATACCGCAGCTGGTTATCCCCTCGACGCCAATGGTACTGAATGGAATATCGGTGAGAATAAACTGGCCAAGAACAGGCTTGGAATCCATTAACAATACGGCCACTCGAGTAGCCAGTGGCGGTGTTCCACCTTATAGCTATACAAGCAGTAATTCGGCGATTGCCACCGTCGGCGCCACCACTGGCTTTGTCATCGGCAATGCAAACGGAACAGCGACGATCACTGCCCGCGACCAAAATGGAGCAACAGCTTCGTATGTTGTTCAGGTCAGTAACGTATTCCGTCTCCTTCAAAATAACTTTCCACTTAACTTCGGTGCTGCTGTCAATTGGAGAGCCGCCAACCAAGCAATCCCTATGAATTCCGGCGAGGCTGACATGGTGCGCAGATATCTTTCTCCATGGCCGGCCGATAGAAGCTATTGGTATTGCGACGATAGCGGATCCGGTTGTGCGCCTTATCACTCGATATATTACGACTATAGATATCGCGGCGCACTTTGCATGAACATACTTAACCCTGACGCTATATTTGGTGCATGGTGTTTGCAAAGGATCTGAACATTAGCCCGCTAAGTTAAACGCACAAACTGGAGAAAAAAGGGCCTGGTCTATTTAGCAATTGACCGGCCCTTTTTTCACTATGAGTTCGCCACGACCACGGTGACGGATGTATTTGATCGCGCTCTGGGCGACTGGCTGCGACCTGCTGCGCAACCTGCAGGAACCAAGGCCTGAGTGGCAATCTTCAGCAAAGCCCTGGCCAACCGGGCGCTAAATTGCCTGCCCAGCGCCCCTTCCAAAAATTTATAGGTAAACTCCCTCCTTTTCATCCTCTCCACGGAGTTCGCCTTGCGTCTGTTCCACACCTCCGACTGGCACCTTGGCCAAAACCTCCACGGCCAGGAACGCGACTTCGAACACGCCTGCTTCCTCGAGTGGCTGCTGCGCCAGATCGCGGCCCAGCAACCCGATGTGCTGTTGATCGCCGGCGATATCTTCGACACGGTCAACCCGCCGCTCAAGGCCCAGGAGCGCCTGTACGATTTCATCATCAGCGCCCACGAACAAAACCCCAAGCTGACCATTGTGATGATCGCCGGCAACCACGACTCCGGCTCGCGGATCGAGCTGCCCGCGCCGTTGATGCGGCGCCTGCGCACCCATGCGCTGGGCCGCGTGCTGTGGCTGGACGACGGCCAGCTGGACGCCGAACGCCTGCTGATTCCCCTGCCGGATGCCAAGGGCAAGGTCGCCGCGTGGTGCCTGGCGCTGCCGTTCCTGCGCCCGGCGGAAGTCACCGGTGCCCACCTGGGTGATGACTACCTGCTGGGTATCGGCCAGGTCCATGAATGGCTGATCGCGGCGGCCAACGCCAAACGCAAGAAAGGCCAGGCGTTGATTGCCATCAGCCATGCACACATGGCCGGCGGTTCGGTGTCGGAAGATTCCGAGCGCAGCCTGATCATCGGCAATGCCGAGGCGCTGCCGGCCAAACTGTTCGACAAAAGTGTCGGCTATGTTGCCCTCGGGCATTTGCACAAGCCGCAGAAGGTCAATGGCGAGGAGCGCATTCGCTACAGCGGCTCGCCGATACCGCTGTCATTTTCCGAAATTGGCTATAAGCACCAGATCCTCGACGTGACGTTCCAGGGCGAACGACTGGTCAGCGTCGAACCGCTGCTGATTCCCCGCTCGGTCAACCTGCAACGCCTGGAAGCCGCGCCCCTGGCCGACATCCTCAAGGCCCTGGCAGAGTTGCCCGACATCGACCTGCTCGCCGAAACCCAGCGCCACCCCTGGCTGGAAGTGCGCGTACGCCTCGACGAGCCGCAACCGGACCTGCGCCAACAGATCGAAACCGCCCTGCAAGGCAAGGCCGTGCGCCTGGTGCGCATCGCCGCCGAATACGCCGGCCAAGGCCGTCGCGACGACAGCAACGAAGACGCACTGATCGAACTCGACCAGCTCACGCCCCAGGAATTGTTCAGCCGTGCCTGGCAGGACAGCTACGGCAGTGAAGTGGATGAACAGACCTTGAAGGATTTCGCCGTGCTGCTCCAGGAAGTGCAACAGGCAGGTGAACAGCCATGAAGATTCTTGCCATCCGCCTGAAAAACCTCGCCTCCCTGGCCGGCCCGTTCGAGATCGATTTTACCGCTGAGCCTCTGGCCAGTGCCGGGCTGTTCGCGATTACCGGGCCGACCGGCGCCGGTAAAAGCACCCTGCTCGATGCCCTGTGCCTGGCGCTGTTTGGCGCCGTGCCACGCCTGGGCGATACCGGCCAGGCCAAGATGCCGGATGCCGACAGCGATATTTCCATCGGCGATCCACGCACCCTGATCCGGCGCGGCACCGGTGGCGGCTACGCCGAAGTGGACTTTGTCGGTGTCAGCGGCCGTCGCTACCGTGCGCGCTGGGAAGCCAATCGCGCCCGCGACAAGGCCAGCGGCAAGTTGCAGAACAGTCGGCAGAGCTTGATCGACCTGGACAGCGACCAACTGCTGGCCAGCCAGAAGACCGAATACAAGACCCAGCTGGAATTGGCCCTGGGCCTGAACTTTGAGCAGTTCACCCGCGCCGTGTTGCTGGCGCAAAGCGAGTTCAGCGCTTTTCTCAAGGCCAACGACAATGAGCGCAGTGAACTGCTGGAAAAGCTCACCGATACAGCGCTGTACACCCAGCTCGGCCGCCGCGCATTCGACAAGGCCAAGGAGGCCAAGGATACGCACAAATACCTGCAGGACCAGGCCACCGGCGTGGTGCCCCTGGCCCCCGAGGCGCGCGCCGAACTGGACCGGCAATTCGACGCGGCCCAGCAACAGCTCAAGACCCAACAGGCCCAACTCAAGCAATTGGAGTTACAGCACACCTGGCTCAAGGAACTGCGCGAATGGCAGGACCGCCAGCGCAGTGCCACCGAACAGCTCCAGCGTGCGCAAGCGGAGTGGGACAACCAGGCCACGCAGCGCCAGGAGCTGAGCCGCCTCGACCAACTGGCACCGCAACGCCATCAGTTTGCGCGCAGGGCGGAACTCCTCACCTTGCTGACGCCCCTGGCCGCGCAGATTCAGCAGCACACCGAGCAACAGGCTGAACTGCAGACCCGCCAGGCGCAACTGCAACAACAGCAGACCGCCGCCCAGACGGCGCTGGTTGACGCACAGCAGCAACAAACTGCCGCCGCGCCCCTGCTACGCCAAGCCTTCGATGCGCAAAACACCCTCGCCCACCTGACCGAGAGCCTGGGCAAATTTGCGTCTGAAAAACAGTTGGCGCAAACCGCCTGCACTGAAGGTCAAGCCAACTTGAATGGCTTGCTCGACAAGCAAAAACAAGTCGACGAGCGCCTGCAACGCCTCGCCGCCGAACTTGAACGCAGCAGCGCCCTCGCCCCGCTCAGCGATGCCTGGAACGCCTACCGCGATCGCTTGCAACAGTTGATGCTGATCGGTAATCGCCTGAAAAAAGGCCAGGCCGAACTGCCACACCTTGAACAGCGTGCTACCAGCGCCGCAGAAAAATTTGCCCAGCAACGCGAAGCCCTCGACCTGCTGTATCAAGAAGCCGGCGCCGAACCCCATGCCGTGGCCGAACAGGTGCAACTGCTGGCCAGCCTGTTGCAGGACAATCGCAAGCAGCAGCGCGCCTTCGAAGACCTGTCACGCCTGTGGGACAGCCAGCAGCAGTTGGAGCAGCAAGCCGTTGCCCTCACGCAAAAGCTCGCCGATGCAGCCCGGCAACGCGACCAACTGAACCAGACCGGCCTGCAAACCAAGGCCGAGCTGGCGGTGGCCGAACAGACCCTGACGGTGACCAAGCAACTCTTGGAGCGCCAGCGCCTGGCCCGCAGCGCCAGCGTCGAGGAATTGCGCGAGCAGCTGCAGGACGGCCAGCCCTGCCCGGTGTGCGGCAGCCACGAGCACCCGTATCACCAGCCCGAAGCCCTGCTGCACAGCCTCGGTCGCCACGACGACAACGAAGAGGCCACGGCACAGAAAGCGGTCGATACCCTCAAGGAAAAACTCACCGAACTGCGCGGTGAAGTCGGCGGCCTGATCGCCCAACAGAAGGAGTTCCTGCACCAACAGGAGCAACTGGCCAGCCAGCAGCAAGCGCTCCAGCCCAGCCTGGACGCCCACCCGCTGGCGGCCTCGCTGTTCAACCAGGAACAAAGCAAACGCAGCCATTGGTTGGCCCAGCAACTCGGCCAACTGACCCAAAGCATCACCCAGGACGAACAGCGCCAGGCCGCCCTGCTCAACCTGCAGCAAAACGCCGGGCGCTTGCAGCAACAACTGCAAGCCGCCCAGGACGCCAGCCAGCAGGCGCGCCAATTGCTGGTGGACCAGCAACGCGAGCTGTCCAACGACCGCGAGCGCCTCGACGAAGAACTCAACGCCTTCGCCAGCCTGCTCCCCGCCGACACCCTGGAAGGCTTGCGCAGCGACCCGGCCGCGACCTTTATGCAGTTGGACCAGCAGGTCAGCCAACGCCTTGCACAACTGGGCCATCAGAAGGATGAGCTGGCCGAGCAGCAGGAACGCCAGCAGGCCATCGAGAAAGAGCACACGCACCAGCAGCATCGCCAACAGCAACTCGAGGCCCTGGACCAGCAATTTACCGAGCTGGCCGCGCAGCAGCAGGCCGCCCAGGAAAAACTCACTGCCCTGCTGGGCGAACACCCCAGCGCCGAACACTGGCAACAGCAACTGGAACAGGCCGTGGTGCAGGCACGCCAGAGCGAGACGGACGCCAACCAGCAGTTGCAGGACATCCGCAACCAACTGATCCAACTGGCCGCCGACCTCAAGGCCCGGCAGGAGCGCCGGCAATCCCTTGAAGCCGAGCAGCAGGCCCTCCAGACCCGCACCCACGAATGGCGCGCCCTGCACCCCGAGCTGGATGACGACGGCCTGGCGCGTCTGCTGGCGTTCGATGACACACACATCGCCACGCTGCGCGAACATCTGCACAGCAGCGAAAAAGCCGTCGAGCAAGCCAAGGTATTGCTGCAGGAACGCGAACAACGCCTCGCCGAACACCAGGCCCTGCACAACGGCAACCTGGACGCCGAACAACTCAACGGCGCCCTCGCTGCGCTCAATCAACACTTGGCCGACGGCGAAAAACACTGCGCTGAACTGCGCGCGCGCCAGTCCGAAGACCAGCGTCGCCAGGACGCCAACAGTGCCCTGGCCGAACAGATCGCCAAGGCCTATGACGAGTGGCAACGCTGGGCACGCCTGAACGCACTGATCGGCTCGGCCACCGGCGATACCTTCCGCAAGATTGCCCAGGCCTACAACCTCGACCTGCTGGTGCACCACGCCAACGTGCAACTGCGCCAACTGGTGCGCCGCTACCGTCTCAAGCGCGGCGGCAGCATGTTGGGCCTGTTGGTGATGGACACGGAAATGGGCGATGAACTGCGCTCGGTGCATTCGTTGTCCGGCGGCGAGACGTTCCTGGTGTCCCTGGCCTTGGCCCTGGGCCTGGCGTCGATGGCGTCCAGCACCTTGAAGATCGAATCGCTGTTTATCGACGAAGGCTTTGGCAGCCTCGACCCCGAGTCCCTGCAATTGGCCATGGACGCCCTCGACGGCTTGCAGGCCCAGGGGCGCAAGGTGGCGGTGATCTCCCACGTGCAGGAAATGCACGAGCGCATCCCGGTGCAGATCCAGGTCAAGCGCCAGGGCAATGGCCTGAGCACCCTGGAGGTCAAGTGAGCGAGGCGCTGCTGTATTCGTTCCGGCGCTGCCCCTATGCGATGCGCGCACGCCTGGCGCTGCGCTATTCGGGGGTGGCGGTGCGGATTGTCGAGGTGAGCCTCAAGGCCAAGCCGGCCGAGATGCTGGCACTGTCGCCCAAGGGCACGGTGCCGGTGCTGGTGGTGGATGGCGAGGTAATCGACGAGAGCCTGGCGATCATGCAATGGGCCCTGGCCCGGCGTGATCCGGATAACTGGTTATTGCAGGGGGATCCGGCGGTACTTGAGCTGATCGCCGAGAACGATTCAACCTTCAAGCATCACTTGAATCGATACAAGTACCCCGAACGCTGTCCCGAGCAGCCGATGGAACACTATCGAGCCGAAGGCGAGGTGTTCTTGCAGAAGCTCGAGGGGTTGCTGGCCCAGCGCGCCTATCTGCTGGCCGACCACCCTGGCCTGGCGGACATGGCGCTGGCGCCGTTTATACGGCAGTTTGCCCACGTGGACCGCGAATGGTTTGCCGGTACGCCGTACAAAGCGTTGCAACGCTGGTTGGAAGGCTTCCTGCAATCCCCCCTGTTTATCGACGTGATGGCGAAGGCTTAGCCTTCGATCAGGCTCAACAACCGCTCGCGAGCGATCTCCGGCTCGCCGTCCGTCAACTGCACGGATGACAGGATCGGGGTGGAATAAAGGGCGAGGATAAGTGCGGCGAGTCGAAGTGCCATGCTGTCGATTCCATAAAAGAGCGCGTCAATATTTAAGCGTCAATTTAAACATATGGCAATGCGCCATTACCTCATTTTTTCTTCGAAAGATGCACAAACGCCAAACCACTCGAACGCGCGTTTACGTTCCAGTGGTTTGGCGTCTGCTTGTATGCAGGGTCAATCAGCGCTCATTGCTGGGTCTTGTGATCCAGGGCGGCGTAGAAGTTGGCGCTTTGTTGCAGGTATTTCTGGGTGTAGGCGCTGGTGCTGGATTTTTTGCCGCTGACTTCCACGCTCGCGGCGGCAGGCAGGGCGACGGTGGCGGAAACGGCGGAGGCGGCGATGACGGAGAAGAGATTCAAGTTCATGTCGGTAACCCTTGTGTTCGTTCGGTTGGGTGGCCGGGGAAGGCCTTGGAACCCAACTTACGCCCGAGGGTTGAACCTTAGAAATGCTTTGAAACAGTAGCCGCTATTAATACAATTAATACTAAGGGTCAGGCCCCGCATGGCGGGGCCTGTGGCTTATTGACGCACCAGGAACTTGAGGTCGCTGGGGGCATCGATCGGCAGTTTCTGCACGGTTTTACCCAGCAGGCCGGTCTTGGGGTCACGTTCGACCACCACGATTTCGTTGCTCTTCTGGTTGGCGATCAGCAGGAACTTGCCGCTCGGATCGAGGCTGAACTCCCGCGGGTGGTCGCCTTCGACGCTGCGGCGCTGCAGCTCCTTGAGGTGGGCGGTGGCCGGGTCCACGCCCAATACGATGATCTGGTTGGCGGTGCCGCGATTGCTCACGTACAGGAACTTGCCATCGCTGGAGGCGTGCAGTGCGGCGCCGGCCTTGTCGGATACCGGTTGGCCGGCGGCGAAGTCCACCAATTGCGTCTGACTGAGCTTGCCATCGGCGTAATCGAACACCGCGACCTGGGCGCTCATTTCGGTAGTCAGCCAGGCATGCTTGCCATCGGCGCTGAACAACAGGTGACGCGGGCCGCTGCCCGGTGGCAATGGCACAAAGGCCGGATCGGCCGGGGTCAGCGGCAGCTCGTGGTTGGCCTTGGGGTCGTAGCGATAGGCGAACAGCTTGTCCGCCCCCAGGTCCTGCACAAACACGTACTTGCCATCCGGCGACGACACCACCGAATGCACATGGTTGGAGGCCTGGCGCTCAGGGTTCACGCGACTGGCCGGGTGTGCACTCAACTGCACCGGTGCCGACAGCTTGCCCTCGGCATCTACCGGCAGCACCGCCAGGCTGCCGCCCGGATCTTCCAGCACCGAATAGTTGGCGACGAACAGGTAGCGCCCATCCGCCGCGACGCTGGAATGGGTCGGCTCGTTGCCCAGGCTCTGCACCTGATTGACCAGGATGAGCTGATGATTCTTCGGGTCGATGCGGTAGCTGCTGACGCGGCCGACCGGGTCTTGCTGGCCCGGGCCGTTTTCATTGACCACGAACAGGTGCTTCTGGTCTTTGGAGACCGTCAGCCACGAAGGGTTGGCGGACTTCGCCGCCAGTACCGGCTTGCCTTGGAACTGCCCGGTGCGGCTGTCGAATTGCAGGCGATAAATGCCTTCGCTGGAGCCGGCGGTGTAGCTGCCCACCAGCAACTCATAGGTGTCCGCCGGTGCAGCCTGCACCGACATCGCCCCCACACTGCCGGCCATCAGCAGCGGCCAGAATTTACGCATCATCATGCTCGTCTTCCTCGTCGTTATTGTTGCCGGTGAAGGCGGCCATGCACACCAGGCGGTGCTCGCCCGAATCACCGGTGAGGGTCCAGCTTTGCAAGGCGTCATCGAAGGTTGCGGCCTGCACCTGCACCAGGCTGAAGGACCAACGTTTCTCGGCCCGGCCGTCCATGCTCTTGATCAGCAGCTGTTGATCGTCGAGGCTGAAATCAAAGGCATGCAGCCCATCGATTTCGAGCATGTCGCTGGTGTGGAGTTCAGTAAGCAGGGAGGCGGCAGTCATCAGGCTCATTCATCGCTGGAAAAAACGCTGATGATAGGCCAATCCGGCCACGCCGTCGTGTCGCGATAGCGGGCTACCGCACGGCAGCGGCCGGCGCTTGCCATTCTGGGGGCGAACTCCCCACAGAATGGAATCTCCTATGCCAGACACTTCAAACGCCCCGCCGGCAGGGCCGCTGCACTTCGCACACCGCAGCAACACCCCGGCCCTGGCGGTCGCCCAGCAGTTCGCCACACGCCCGACGTTACGCCAGGTGGTCGAACGGCACCTGCACGAACGCCTGCAGGAACAGTTCCCAGGGCTGCCCCTGGACCTGCCCACCCTCAAGCTGGCCACCCCCAACCAGCGGCGCGGCTGGGACCTCAGGCGCTTGACCGATGTGGTCCTCGAGCACCTGGGCAATGGTACGGCCCTGAACCTGACGCAGGTGGTCGACCAACGCCGCTGCTTCCTGTCCCAGCGCCCGCCCTCACGCTTGACCTATGAGGCCAATGGCCCCCGCGAGCCGGACATGGCGGTGATCGAACGGCTGATCCTGGACCTGGCCTTCACCCTGCCCATCGCTTTTCAGCAAGCCCTGGCCACCTATTGGAACGGCGCTGCCGACACCGGCAGCAGCCGCTGGCAATGGCTTGGCGATCTACTGGCGGACACCCTCAAAAGCAGCGCCAGCCTGCTGCCCGCCGGCACGCCGCGAGACATGCTGGACAGCGTGACCCGCCAGCCTGACCGACGTGAACGCCAGGCCGGGGGCACTGGTTTTGTGCATGCTTACTGCCTGGAAGCCTGTGTGATCCGGCACGGCCGTGAGGCCCGCCTGCTGAGCAGCGACCTGCTGTTGGTGCAAGGCCACCAGGCCTTGCTGTGCCAGGCGTCGGGCAGCATCGAGCCATTCGCCTCACTGGAAGTCTTCACCCAGGCCTGGGGCCAGCGCCTGAGCCAGCGGTTGCAGGTCGACAAGGTGGTGGTCAGGCGCTACGAGCCCGATGGCAATCTCTTCGATACCCAGGCCGCCCTGTTGCTCAACCAGCAACTGGATGACCTCGAAGCCATCGTCCTGCCCGCCTCCGACGGCGTGCGCAGCCTGGAGCAGCGTTTTGCCTTGGCGACAGACCCCAGCGCCGTCTTTGTCGCTGCGCCGGCACCCGACCCGATACATCAGAACGCCATCCAGACGGCGTTGCCCGCCTGGCTGCAGAGCGCCAATGCCCAGCAGCGTTTCGCCTATCGCCAAGGGCTGTTGGAACAGGCAGGCTTGCAGCGCCAACAGGCCGGGGCGTCGTTCCTGGACGGGGTCGAGAGCCTGCCGGCCTTTGCCTCCCGCACCCTGCGCGAGCAGATGCGCCGCGACCACCCTGGCGCCAGCGTGGAACCGGACAACCTGCGGCTGACCTTCCATGTCCCGGTGGGTGACTTGCACAGCGGCTACCTGGCACCGGTGACCCTGGGCCTGACCGAGCTGGCGATCAAGAACCTCGCCGCCGCGCCGCACGGCCGCATGACCTTGCAGGACACGTCCGGGGCCGCCCTCCCGGCCTGGCTGACCGAGGACTATATCCTCGGGGAAAAAGGCCTGTTCCACAGCACGCCAGGCCTGATCCGCCAAGTGGATATCGGCCGGCGCTACCCGCAACACCTGCGCGACCTGCTGCTGGGCGACAACCCGCAGGTACGCCGGCGTGAGACGCTGTTCGGCCAGGCGCTAACCGTGCAACTGCCGCACCAGGCCCTGGAATTGGCGATTCGCGGGCAACAGGGCTTCAACTTCCTGGGGTATCGCTACGTCAAGGCGGTGCTGCACCCCAGCGCGGCGGGGCGCGTGGTCGACACCCTCGACATCGTGATGCGCCCGCTGGCCTTCGCCCGCAAGCCCGCTGCCGTGCCGGATATCGTCGGCAACATGTTTATCATCGAACCCCGTGACATCGACGCCGGGCCGTCGATTCTCTATCGCCCGCTGTACTCTGACGCGTTGCAGCAATTCGCCAGCCGCGCGGCCCTGTTCGACGCCATCGCCCAGCCCGGTGCACTGCAAGACAGCGTGCTGGCCTGGATGAGCGACAAGGCCCGGCCGATCTACAGCCACGGCGGCTTCCGCAGCCCGCATATCCTGCGCTTCGGCCAGGGCGACGACACGGTGCAGTGGCCGGCGCCGCCGCCCGCGCAGTTGGTACAGGAGTTCAATGGCAGCGAAGTCGAGGGTTCCCTGGCGCAATGCCTGGCCACCGGCAACCTGACCCAGTACCTCTACGGCAGCAACGCCCGGGCGCTGGTGGACCTGGCGGATCGCGACGCGGTGTCCAATGCCGAAAGCCGTTGGGCGGTGTTGCTCGAAGGTGGCTGGCTGCTGTTCAACGCCCTGCTCTTGCCGCTGCTGCGCGGGCCGGCGCTGGTTGCAGGCTGGATGGTGCAACTGGCGGTCAGCCTGCGGCACGATATGGCCGCCCTGCACGGCGACGACGCCGCCGCCCGCGAACTGGCCTGGGTCGACGTGCTGCTCAACATCGGCCTGATCCTGCTGCACATGGCCCCCCGGCAACACCCGACCCTCGAGTTACCCTCGGAGCCCGCCTTACCGGTCACCCTCGCGGCCTTGCAGCGCCCGCCAGGCCTTGCGCCACGTCCGGCCACCCCAGTGGAACTGGGCCCGGTGGGCCTGCCCGCAGAGCCGCCGGCCGGCGACCGCACCCTGGTCGACTTTGTCCATTCCAACGCCCGCGACGCCAGCCGCCGGCGCCTGCTCGAAGCCCTGCGCGAACTGCATGTGCCATGGCCGGTGCCGGCCCCCGAGCCGCTGGACGCCGGTGTGTTCAAAGGGCTGTACCGCATCGACCAGCAATGGCATGCCTCGGTGGGCGGCCTGCTGTTTCGGGTAAACATCGCCGCGGACCTGGGTGAGGTGTGGCTGGTCCATCCGCAGAAACCGCAGCATCCAGGCTTCGTGCTGGTGCGCAATGCCCAGGGCCAATGGGGCCTGGACCTGGGTCTGAAACTGCGCGGCGGCGGGCCGAAAAACCGCCTCAAGGCCAAGCTGGCGCACATCGACCAGCAGCGCACCCAAGCGTCGGAGGAGATCAATCGCATCAGTGATGAGGTCAGCGGCCTGATCAAACGCCTGCAGCCTATCGACCAGGTGCTGGATGCCGCCCGGCAGAAGTTCGAGCAGGCCCATAACGCCCTGGGTTTGGCCCGCACCCGCTTGCGCGGCGCACCCGACGACCCGGCGCGGGTGGCCGAACACCTCGCCAGCGTCGCCCAGCGCTCCCGGGCCAGGGCCGGGTTCCAGGTGTTTCAGGAGCGCTTCGACGCGGCCGCCGCCGAGTTGCTGCAGCAGCGGCGCGCCTTGATCGAGGCCTACGGGCGGATGAAAGCCGTGGACAGCCGCTTCGACTACGAGGGGCAGTGTGTGGAGCAATACCAGTCGATCCTGGCCACCGATGAAATTCGCGTCAGCCAGTTGTCGTCCCTGTACCTGGCCACGTTTGTGTCCGAGCAGGGCGAATCGCTGATCGAGCTGCAAGGCAGCGCCCAGGAGGTGCAGGCGCTGCGCTATGTCAACGACCTGCTGGAAACCAACTTTGCCGTGTCCGAGCGCCATGCCCAGGCGATGATTGCCATCGAGGACACCCTGGAGGCGATGGCCGCACGTTTGAAAACCGGCGCGGCCCAGCGCCTGAATTACCTCAACGGGCATCCCAAGCGCCGGTTCTACAACCGCCTCAATGCCACCCTCGAATCCCTGGATGTGCTCACCGAGTTGAGCATCGACCGGACGCTCCCGGCCAGCACCCCGCAGGAGCACTATTTCCTCGCGCGCCATGAGCACCTGCAATCCTCCCTGTCTGCCCTGGAAGACTCCCACCTGGACCTGCTGACCACCGAAGGTTTCACCACGGCCGAACGCAAGGAGGTGCTGACCAACCTGGTCAGGCATTACAACCGGCGCCTGCAGATTTACCAGAGCCTGCTGGAACTCGACTCGCCCCTGGCACACCCACGCTACATGCCGCTGCTGATCGAGCGGTTGAACACCGTGCGCGACAGCGCCGAGGCCGACCTGGCGGCGCTGCTGCGCGAAGATGAATTCCTGCCGCCGCAACCGGGCGCCTTCAAACCGGTACAGGCTCCGTCAAGAACCAAACGGGTGTTCAAGTCGCGGGACAAGGGCACCCTGGTGGGTGACCTGGAGCCGGCGCAGCGTGACCAGCCCTTCCCCACCATCGTGACCCGCAACCCCATTACCCAGCAGGTCAGCGGGCGCTTTATGGAGCACCCCAACGAGGGCTGGGTGGAAATTGTCGAGGCCAGGCCAAGCCGTCCCGCCGAGCCATCCCAGGCACCGGCGCTGTCCACACTGCGCGCCCAGGCGCAACGGTTGCTGGAAGAGGTGCCGGCCATAGAGCGCTCCATCGACTTCCAGAAACGCAAACTCAGCGACCCGACGCGTCGCGATGACCTCAACCCGCGTGACTGGCACGACATGCTCGCGCACCAGGCCGAGCGCCTCGACAGCGTCGCGACAGAATTGTCCAGCCACGCGGCCGACAAGCCGGACGTGCTCCAGACCGTCGAGCGCCTGCGCCTGCGCGCCGACGAGTTGCGCGCCCAAGGCCGCCAGCATTGCATCGAAGGCTACAAGGCCCAGCGCCCGCGCCAGGAAAACATCGAGTTCCTGCGCGCCCATGCCGCCGTCGATATCGGCCTGGTCCACGGGCCGCAACGCACCGCCGCCAAGGACTATGTGTCGGAGTTCGCCGTGCGCGAGAAAAACCGCCTCACGGTGCTGTGGTATGCGCACTTTCACTACAGCCAGGCCGACAGCCCGCCGGGCGCTTATACGGCGGCCCATCTCAAGCGCCCCGAACAGCGGTTTGTCACCCTCCGGGACCTGATCGCCCAGGCCGGGGCAGATAACCGAAGCATCGTGCGCGACCTGTACAACCCGATCACGGCGCCGCTGGATCAGCGTCTGTTCCTGAGCCTGCTGCCCGCCTGAAACCCCGCTATGCATGGCATCGCATCGCCTGAAAAGGATTTTTATGCAACTACCTGACCCTATTGCCCACGCCGTCAGCGCACGCTTCACTCAGCGCCCGGCGCTGGAAACCGTGATCCGCGAGCAACTCGCCACGGCCATCGGCGACACGTACCCCAGCCTCAGCCTGGACCTGCGCCACACCCGCCTGGCCCGGCCACAACGCCGCGGCTGGCTGCTGCAGCCCTTTATGCCGGTGGTACACGATGCCCTGGCCAGTGGTGCGCCATTGGATTTCAGCGAGGTCAACGGCTCGCCCTGGTACCTCTCGGACGAGCCGCCCAAACGCCTGAAACTGCCTGGCCTGACCGAGGAAAAACTCGACATGCAGGTCATCGCGAAGCGGGTCGGCGAACTGCCGCAAACGCTGCCCATCGCCCTGCAAAATGCGCTGGCGGCGTACTGGGACACCGGCCCCTGGCACTGGCTGGCCGGCGTCTTGAGAGACACCCTGCGCATCGGCGCCCTGGGCCAGGCCGGCCTGGACCAACCCGCCAGGGAAACCCTGGAACAATTGATCGACTGCCCTGACCGCGAGGCCCGCCTTGCGCGGCATGGCGTGAATGCGGTGTTTGCCTACGCCCTGCAAGCCACCCTCACCCACGCCGAACGCTCGGTCACACGGATGGGGCCGCAGCTGGCATTGATTCGCGCCGTCAACGGCAAGGTCTCGGTGGTGCTGTGTGACCCGCAGCGCACCGCCGAGGTTTTCCCGAGCATGGACGCCCTGATCCAGGCCTGTGGGCAGCGACTGAGCCGCCAGTACCAGGTCGACGACATCCTGATTCAACGCTACGAGCCCGATGGCGATATCTTCGAGCACCAGGCGTCGATGATCCTCGATCGCCAGCTCGAAGACCTCGGCAACCTGCGCCTGCCCACCGGCCAGCCGTTCAGTACCTGGCAGGCGCTGTACGCCGAGATCACCGATCCGGGGCGGTTTTTCCGCGACACGCCCGCCGCCCCGCCCCAGGCCCTGGACACCCTGCGCCAGCACCTGCCGGCCTGGCTGCGCGACGCCGACGCCGACGACCAGGCCACGTACCGGCGCTACGCCCTCGCCATGGCCGGCGCCAAACGGCGCGCGGCGGGACGTACGGCCTTCAGCCAGATCGATGACCTGCGCACCTACACCGTCAAGGCGTTGTTACAGGCCTTGCAGCAGGATGCCGTGACCCTGGGCAGCTCGGCCCTCGCACCGCCCTCCGTCGGCGCCTTGCACCCCGATGATCTGCAACTGACCTTCACCATCGCCGCCGGCTACCCAGGCACCTCCGGGATCATCCGCCATGAACGCATGAGCTTGACCGACCTGGCCATCGACAACTTGTCCAGCCGCCCCAGCGGCAGCGTGACCCTCACCCACCGTCACGGCCTGCCCCTGCCGGCCTGGCTGACCGCCGACTACCTGATGGGAGCCGACGGCCCGGTGGCGCGCGTGGACATCGGCCAGCACTACCCGCGGCTGCTGGAGGCCCATTGGCTGGGTGAAAGCCCCGAGGCACGCCAGCGCGAAACCCTGTTCGCCGAACAACAGGCCGTGCAATTGCCGTTGCTGGCCCTCGAATTGGCCCTCAAGCAGCAAGCCGGCCTGAGCGCCAAAGGCGCACGCCTGGTGGCGGCACTGATGGAGCCGGACGCCGCCAACCAGAAGGTCGACCAACGGCCGGTGGTGATCCGTCACCTGGCCCTGCTGTCGGCACCCGGCGCCCATCCGGACACGGTCAGCGCCATGTACCTGATCGAGCCGCAGGACATCGGCGGCGGCCCCCATGTGTTGTATCGCCCGCTGTATGCCGAGGCGCTGCAGGAATTTGCCAGCCGTGAGGCGCTGCTGGAGGCCATCGCCGAAACCGGGCCGCTGCAGGACAGCGTACTGACCTGGCTGAGTGACAGGGCCCGGCCGATCTACGCCAATGGCGGGTTCCGCGAGCCCCACTCATTGCGCTTTGGCCAGGGCGACGAGTTTGCCCCCTTGCACAGGCCGGCGCCGGCCACCCTGGCCGCCGATGGCATCAATGACGAGTTGCAGCAGTGCCTGGTGACCGGGCGCCTGATGACGTACCTGTACAGTGATCACGCCCGGGCCCTGATCGAACAGGCCAATCGCGAATCGGTGTCCAACAGCGAAAGCCGCTGGCAGGTGCTGCGCGAGGGCAGCAGCCTGTTGTTCGGCAACCTGTTGCTCCCGCTGCTGCGTGGGCCGGCCATGCTGACCGGCTGGCTCTGGGGCCTGATGGCCAGCCTGGGCGAGGACATTCCGGCGCTGGCCTCCGAAGACCCGCAAGCGCGCGAACTGGCCAGCGTCGACCTGCTGCTCAACCTGGGGTTGCTGTTGTTCGAAGCCGTGCCCGCAGTCACCGCCGCGCCCCTCGCGCTGGCGGCGGGGCTCAAGGACCAAGCGTTGCCCCCGCCCCTGGCCCCGTGGGTCGCCGAGCAGTGGCCGCAACCGCCCCCGCCCGCCATCCGCGAAGGCGCGGTTATCCTGCCCGGTGCGCTGGAGCGGGTGGACAACACCGTACTGGACTTGAGTTTTACCCAGGCTCGCCCGCGCCTGACCACGATCCAACGCCGCCGCCTCGCCAGTTTCAGCACCCCTCGCCCAACGCCCCTGCCCCAACCGGTGTTGAACGGGCCACGCCGGGGGCTTTACCCCGTCGAAAACCGCTGGCATGCCCTGGTGGAAGACGCGTGGCTGCAGGTTGCCCTGGAGCCAACGGGCGATATTCGTGTGGTGACGCCTGGCGACGCGTCCCAGAGCGGCCCGTACTTGCGCACTGACGGCCACGGGGTGTGGTCGGTTGACACCCGCCTGCGCCTGCGTGGCGGCATGCCGCCCAAACGGATTGCCGCCGAACGCCAGCGCCAGGCACAGCGCATCAGCGAACTGAAGAAGAGCTTCGAACAGTTCGTCCAGGCACAGGTGACCGTGCAGAGTCAGCTCGACGTGATCCTGGCGGTGATGACCAGAACCGCGGAGGACCCACGTTTCACCGAAGCGCAGCAAGCCGACAGTCGTAAACGATTCGATACCGCACTGCTGGAACAGACCCAGGCTTACCAGCAGCAACTGGACAGCCTGCCGGAACGCAGCAGGCTGGGGATTGCCCTGCCGTCCCGGTCAGTGGCGAGCCTGCTGGAAAACATTGTCAACAACGCGCGCAAACATGTGGTGGTGGCCGAAAAAGACCGCGCAGCGCTCTACCGTAACCACCCGCGCTTCACCACCAAGGGAGGCCGCCTGGCCGAAGCGGTGCTGACCGATTTCCCGGCCTACCGCCAGTTCATCCGCGCAATGATTGCCATCAATGAACGCTCGGCATACTGGCTCGAGCTGCGCGATCGCTACCTCGATCAGCTGTTCAACCTCGGCACCGCCAGCGCGGAAGACTACATCCGCCTGACCGCGGAACGCCCGCAGGAGATCAGCGTGCTGGCCGTCAAGGACCTGCTGATGCGCAACTATGAGCTGATGACCCATAAACAGCCTGATCACCCTTTGGTGGGCGTGCTGATCGATATCCTTGAGCCGCTCCAGGAGCACTTGCGTACCCACAGTGACCTGAACGACCTGGAACTGTCGGCAGAGGAACGCGTCAACGTGCTGGAAAGCCTGGTGGAGCACTATGGTCGGGGGCTGGACTCGTTGCAGGGGATTGGCATCGTCAACGCCGATGAATTCGACGGCGACTATTTCGCCAAGCTGGTCAAGTTGGTGGAGGAGCTGTACCAGGAGGCCGCCAGGCAGCTGGCCAGCGAAATCAAGCCGCTTGCCCAGCCCGCCCCGCGCCCGAGCCGGCGCAGCCCGACGGCGGTGGGCAGACCGCAGAAAAAGGTCATCCGCACCTCGAAAAAAGGCACCTTTATCGGCGAAGTCAAACCGCTGGGTGCACTGGAAACCGTGGAAGTCCGCTCGGAAGTCACGGGCGAGGTGCTGGGCACCTACTCGCAACGGGGCGAACAATGGATCGAGTTCAAGGAGTCGCCGCCCTCACCCACCGCGCCGACTGCCCGCAGCCTGAGCCTGGTCAAGGGGGAAGCGCGCAAACTGCTGGGCATGCTGGAAGAACACCTGAAACGCGGCGATCAATACAAGAAAATCTCCCGGCATCCGGAAGAGGTCCAGGAGGTGCTGCAGTATGAGTCGGTACGCTACGACAAGTTGGCGACCGAACTGCACCAGGCCATCCAGGCCCAATCGGCCGAGGTCCGCACGCTCGCGGACCAGAACCTGGAGCGTGACATGCGCCAGGCGGCGGCACGCCTGAGCGAGCACGGCCTGGCCCTGCGTATTCAACGGTGCCTGGAGCTACCTCCCACCCACGGCAGCCTGGAGTTCCTGATCGAGCAAAAGCGCGCGAACATGGCGCTGCTGGGCGAGCGTATCCAGTTGAGCGGTGAACGAAGGGACTTTGTCCAGGAATACGCAATCAACGACCAGGGTGGCTACCCCTTGTGGTACGCCCACTTCCACTACCCGGCAGCCGACACGCCCAAGCAGGCCTATACCGCCGCCCACCTGAAGAGCCGCGAACAGCGCCGGGTCAGTTACTACTCGCAACTGGCCAGGGCCCAAAGCCCACAAGCCGTGGTGGATGTGCATCGTGGCTTGATCGGCAAGGCGCTGGCGCAGCGCTGGTTCCTGCCGCTGGCCCGCTGACAGGACTGTGGCGAGGGCGCTTGCTCCCGTTGGACTGCGCAGCAGTCCCATTGTGGGGGCCGCTTCGCGGCCCAGCGGGAGCAAGCGCCCTCGCCACCACAGTTCGCTCGCTGCTCTTTAGCCAGGCTCAGTGGGCAAACAACGAGTTGCCCTTCTGCCCCGCCAGCTTCTCGGGCTTGATCAGGAAGCGTGCCAGCGCCGGCAGCAGCCACAACGCACCGAACATGTTCCACAGCAGCATGAAGGTCAGCATCAGGCCCATGTCGGCCTGGAACTTGATCGCCGAGAAGATCCAGGTGCACACGCCGATGGCCAGGCACAGGCCGGTAAACAGCACGGCCTTGCCGGTGGACTTGAGCGTCTGGTAATAGGCTTCCTGCAACGGCAAACCGGCACGCAGGAAACTTTCCAGGCGGCTGTAGATATAGATGCCGTAGTCCACGCCGATCCCCACGCCCAGGGCCACCACCGGCAAGGTCGCGACCTTGACGCCGATGCCCATGAACGCCATCAGCGCATTGCCCAGCACCGAGGTCAGCACCAGCGGCAGCACGATGCACAGGGTTGCCGCCCAGGAGCGGAAGGTGATCATGCACATGGTCGCCACGCACAGGTACACCAGGATCAGGATGGTCAGCTCCGATTCCTTGATCACCTCGTTGGTGGCCGCCTCGATCCCGGCGTTACCGGCAGCAAGGATGAATTCCAGGCCGTCCTTGTTGTTCTCCTTGGCGAAGTCCTGTACCGCATGCACCGCGCGGTCGAGGGTCTCGGCCTTGTGGTCGTTGAGGAACACCAGCACCGGCGCCAGGGAGCAATTGTTGTTGTACAGGCCGTCGGCGCGGGCGATGGAGTTGTTCAGCACATCAGGGTTACGCGACAGGGTCTCCCATTTCAGGTTGCCCTCGTTCATGCCCTTGATCATCTGCTTGGACACGGTCACCAGCGAGATCGCCGACTGCACGCCCTCGGTGTTCTGCATCTTCCACATCAACTGGTCGATGGGCGCCATGGCTTCATAACGCGAGCAACCTTCGGCCTTGGTCTTGACCATCACCACCAGCACGTCGGAGCTGGTGGAGTAGTTGCTGATGATGAAGTTGTTGTCCTTGTTGTAGCGCGAGTCCGGGCGCAGCTCCGGCGCGCCCTGGTCGAGGTCGCCGATCTTCAGGTTCTGGCTGTACCAGAGGCCGCCGCCAAAGGCGACCAGCGCGAGCAGGACCGAGACCGGCGCGACTTTGGGGCTGGCGAATTTCGACAGCAGGCGCCAGAACGGATGTTCGCGGTGCGCGTCCTTCTTGCTCCGGGCGATGGCACGCTTGCTGATACCCGCATAGGAAATCGCCACCGGCAGCAGGATCAGGTTGGTGAACACGATCACCGCCACGCCGATGGACGCGCCGATGGCCAGTTCGCGGATCACACCGATATCGATGATCAGCAGGGTAATGAAACCCACCGCATCCGCCAGGATCGCGATCATCCCCGGCAGGAACAGTTGCCGGAAGGTGCGCCGCGCGGCCGTCAAGGCGTTATCCGCCTCGCTGGATTGCAGGGCGATACCGTTGATCTTCTGCACACCGTGGGAAATCCCGATGGCGAAGATCAGGAACGGCACCAGCATCGAGTACGGGTCCAGCCCGAAGCCGAAGAAGTGCATCAGGCCGAGTTGCCAGACCACCGCCACCAGTGTGGTGCTCAACACCGCGATGGTGCTGCGCAGGCAGTTGGTGAACCACAGCAATAGAACCAGGGTGATGACGAACGCAACGCCGAAGAACAGCACCACCATCACCAGGCCGTCGATCAGGTCGCCGACCTTCTTGGCGAAGCCGACGATGTGGATCTTGACGTTGGGGTTCTGGGCTTCGAACTTGTCGCGGATCTTGTCTTCGAGTTCATGGGAGAACTTGCGGTAATCAAGGGCCAGCAACTTGCCCTGGTCCTGCGGGTCCGGGTAGGACTCCAGCAGCGGGATGTCGACGATACTCGACTTGAAATCGTTGGCCACCAGCCGTCCGACCTGGCCGGACTTGAGCACGTTGTTGCGCAGTTGATCGAGGCTTTGCGTCGAGCCGTTGTAGCTCTGCGGGATCACTTCACCGCCGGCGAAGCCTTCTTCGGTGACTTCGGTCCAGCGTACGCTTGGGCTCCACAGCGATTTAAGGCCCGAGCGGTCGACGCCGGAGATGTAGAACACCTCGTCGTTGATCTGGCGCAGGGTCTCCATGTATTCCTTGGTGAAGATGTCACCGTCCTTGGCCTCCACCGAGATACGCACCGTGTTGCCCAGGTTGGCCAGGTCGTTGCGGTGTTCCATCATCTTTTCGATGAAGGGGTGCTTGAGGGGGATCATCTTTTCAAAGCTGGTGGACGGGCGAATCAACGTCGCCTGCCAGAACAGAAAAATGCTCACCAACAGGCAGATCACGATGACTGCCGGGCGGTTATTGAAGATCAGGCGCTCAAGAAAGGTCGCTTTATCGTTGTGATGACTGCTCATGCGTTCCCCGCCTTCTTATTGTTTTGTCGGTTCGGCGCCAGTGGGTGTGGCGACGCGAACACCACCCTGCCCGACCAGAATCAAGTTGCCGTTGCCTGCCGCCGTGACGGCCGACAATGAAATACGGTCGGGGCGATTGAACACGCTGAAGGTCTGGCCGTCGTCATGGCTGACCACCACGCTGCCGCCATTGCCGACCACCACCAGCGAACCGTCTTCGAGCAAGGTGGCCCCCGACAGGCCGAACTCCAGGGCGCCGCGTGCGGCATTGAGTTCGACCTGTTCCCAGGTGCTGCCGAAATCCGTGGAGCGGTAAAGATTGCCGCGCAAGCCGTAGGCCAGCAGGGTTTGGGGTTGTGCGGTGCTGATCACGCCAAACAGCGAGCCCTCGTAGGGGCCTTCGAGTTTTTCCCAGGTCTGGCCGTCGTCGCTGGAGCGGAACATGCTGCCCTGCTCGCCGACGATAAACAGGCCGGCGTCCTTGATCCGGGCGATGGCGTTGAGGTGGAACTGGTCTTCATTGTCGAGGCGGTCGCTGACGTCTTCCCAGGTCTTGCCGCCGTCGGTGGTTTCGATCAGCGCCCCGTAGGCGCCCACGGCCAGGCCGTGGTGGGCATCGTTGAACCACACATCGAGCAACGGCGCTTCACGCTTGAGGTCTTGATACTGCTGGGTCCAGGTGGCACCGCCGTCGGAACTGGCGAGGATTTGCGCATCATGGCCGACCGCCCAGCCCTGCTTGTCATCGACGAAATACACCGCCGTGAGCAGTTGCCGGGTGGGAACCTTGGCTTGGGTCCAGGTGCTGCCCTGGTCATCGGAATAGAGGATGTGCCCACGATCACCGACCGCCACCAGGCGCTTGCCAGCATGCACGACATCGATCATCAGGCCCTTGGCGGCCTTGGGGGATTCAATCGCAAAAGAGGTATCGCTGGCGGCCTGGACGACGGTCGGCAACGCGACAGTCCCAAACAGCGAGAGCGCTGCGGCCAGCAACGCAACCCTGCGTGCGGCGCGTGGGCGGCAAACAACCCAACCCATGACAGGCTCACTCATAGACCTTTCTCCCATTTATTATTGTTAGGTCGTCTCGCCTTCCCGGGCCCTGAAACCTGCAATCTAGAGCGCCTGGAGGAAGCAGGGGCCATCCTATCGGGCTTTCGAATCGTCTGACAATCGGTGCTACGTTATCTTTTGTTAACTGGCGGCGTTTAGCCATACCTGAATAGGCGGGTATCAGCCAGGCTGATTAATGAATTTTTATTCTATCTATTGAACTTTAGGAATTTTTATTCCATTAATGGCCCTCCTGAAAACAGTAATCCAAAGGACCACGGCTATGCGTGAACTCGGAATCGGCTTGATCGGCACAGGCTTCATGGGCCGCGCCCACGCCCTGGCATTCAACAATGCCCGGACGGTATTTGAACTGCCGGTACACCTGAAGCTGGCCGCCCTGGCCGATGCCGACACCGAGCGCGCCCAGCGCTGTGCCACGGCCTGGGGGTTTGCCCAGGCCCACGGCGACTGGCAGGCGCTGATCGACGACCCGGCCGTGGATGTGGTGGCCATCACCACGCCGAACCACCTGCACTTTCCCATGGCGATGGCGGCCATTGCAGCGGGCAAGGCGGTGTACTGCGAAAAACCCCTGGCGGTCAGCCTGGAGCAGGCCGATGCCATGCGCCAGGCTGCCCGCGAAGCCGGGGTGGTGACGCGGGTCGGCTACAACTACCAGCACAACCCGATGATCGGCCTGGCGCGGCAACTGATTGCCGAGGGTGACCTCGGCGACATCATCAGCTTCCAGGGCGAGTTCAGCGAAGACTTCATGGCCGACCCGGCGTCACCGTGGTCGTGGCGCTGTGAAGTGGGGCATGCCGGTGGCGCCCTGGCGGACCTGGGCAGCCACCTGCTGTCGATGGCGCGTTACCTGGTGGGCGATGTGACCGGCGTGTGTGCCGACACCCAGACCGTCCACGCCCAACGCCCGGCCGTCAAAGGCAGCGCCGAGCAGAAAGCCATCGCCGTGGATGACCAGGTGCACGCCCTGCTGCGCTTTGCCAACGGCGCGCGCGGCGCGGTGAGCAGCAGTTGGCTCAAGCACGGTTACAAGAACCACCTGAGTTTCGAGATCAGCGGCACCAAGGGCACCTTGGCGTTCGATCAGGAGCGCTTGAATGAACTGCGCCTGTGCCGTGTCGGCCAGGACGGTTTCCAGCGTTTGCTGGCGGGTCCTGCCCTGCCCGGCTACGCGGCGTTCAGCCCGGCGGCGGGGCATCAGCTGGGCTACAACGAGCTGAAGACCCTGGAGGTGCAGGAGTTGATCATGGCGGTGGCCGGCCAGGGCGCGGATGGCACCGACTTTGACGCGGCATGGGAGGTGGAACGGCTGGCGACGGCGATTCGTGTGGCTGCCCGTGAAGAGCGCTGGGTCAACCTAAACTCGCTCTGAAGCGCAATGCAAAACCCCGAGTGGGAGGGGCAAGCCCTTCCCACCTTTAGATCACCCGCACACCTCTCAATCAGCGGAAGTGAAGCCTGTCGAGCATTTCGGGACGCCTGAGGAGTTCCTTCGCCAGCCACGCCTGGCGACCGAAGTAGGGATGCCTGGTAACAGTCCAGTTGGCAACTTCATGCAGTTTTTCGAGGCTGAGGTGGCCGGGCCGCTGCGGGTCCTTGAACAGATCGAGATCACGCATCAGCTCTCGGGCCAACTCTTTGTCATTCTGGTTTTTAAACATCGTGATGTTGAGGTTGTTGCGATCGATCAGGCTATCCAGCCCGCCGGTGATATGGTGACGGTCCATATCGTCGACCAGGTCTCCACGCTTCATCAGTTCCCGTGCCAGGAGGATATTCTGGTCTTTGGCATAATCGCCGGTCAGCGGTTTGCCGGCCATATTCTTCAGGCCGTCCTTGGTGATGATCCCCGGATGATGGGGTTCCTTAAAGTCATCGAACCTATCGAGCAGCATGCGTGAAAGCTCTGCGTTGCTCTTGCTGCCGAAACCGTGGCCGGGCCAGTTGGGGATCGGGTCGGGCCTTGGAGGGCGCTGGGCGCCAAAGCAGTGGCGGATGAACTGCTTGAAACTGCCTATCCCACCCCGGGGCCAGTAGTCTGCTTTGATGTGCTGTGCGCGGTCACGCTCCTCGAATCCAGCGGTAACCGCGTTACCGTAAAACCCCGACAACCGTGGGGTATCGCCTAATTGAAAGCTGATTGAGCCGCTCCTTTGCGCGATTGCGGACGAATTCGCCATCGGTTTTGACGGAGCGGTATTGCCCTGATCCGCCTTCAGGTGCGAGGGTGAGGACATAACAGATTTATCGAAAGCAGGTGCCAACATCGTTTGATGTCTCCAGTCCGGTTTGGCGAAAAGTTCACCTGCCTGTCCAGCATCGCACCAAGACGCAGACACATGGTGATAACGCAGGGTTGCAAGTAGTCCCTATGTGGCAAGCATGGCCGATTCAGTTCCTGTGGGCCCCTTCCCCGCTATCCGTTGAACAAGACGTTGATGAGCCGGCTTGCCTGCCACACAAAACCGCTTTTCTAGCGTAAGGCGCGACGCAGCACTTTGCCCACTGTCGTTTTAGGCAACTCGGTACTGCGAAACTCCACATACCTGGGCACCTTGTAGCCCGTCAGGTATTCGCGGCAATGGGCGAGGAGCTGTTCCTGGGTCAGGTTCGGGTCCTTGCGCACCACGATGATCTTGACCTTTTCCCCCGTCACGCCGTCTTCCACGCCGATGGCCGCCACTTCGCCGACGCCCGGGTGCAGCGCCACCACGTCTTCGATTTCATTGGGGTACACGTTGAAGCCCGAGACCAGAATCATGTCTTTCTTGCGGTCCACCAGGCGGATATAGCCGCGTTCATCCATCACGCCGATGTCACCGGTCGACAACCATCCCTCGGCGTCCAGCACTTCGGCGGTGGCGTCCGGACGTTTCCAGTACCCCTGCATCACCTGCGGGCCGCGCACCTGCAGTTCGCCCTGCTCGCCGATATCGGCCAGTTCGCCGTCTTCACGCATAAACCGCACCCAGGTCGATGGCAGCGGCACGCCGATGCTGCCGGTGAATTCCATTTCGCGCATGCGCGCAATATCGATCGGGCTGATGCTCACCACCGGCGAGCATTCGGTGAGGCCGTAGCCTTCGATGATCGGCAGCCCGGTGACGTCCTTCCAGCGCTTGGCCACCGCCGTGTGCGTGGCCATGCCGCCGGCGATCACCATGCGCAGGTCGGAGAAGTCCCGAGCGCAGAACTCCTTATTCTCCAGCAAGCCGTTGAACAGCGTATTGACCCCGGCAATACCATTGAAGCGCTCCTTGCGCAGGATCATCTGCACCCGCTTCACATCCCGCGGGTTGGCGATAAGGATGTTGCGCCCGCCCAGGCACATGAACATCAGGCAGTTCACCGTCAGGGAAAAGATGTGGTACAGCGGCAGCAGGGTAACGTTGGTTTCCTGCTTGTCCTGGTCCAGTTGGTCGCCGACCCAGGCCTTGGCCTGCAACAGGTTGGCGATGATATTGCGATGGCTGAGCATCACGCCCTTGGCATCCCCGGTGGTGCCGCCGGTGTATTGCAGGAAGGCCAGGTCGTCGAGGTGCATGTCCACCGGGAAGTGGTTGAGCGCGCGGCCCTGTTTCAGCACCTGGTTGAAACGCACCGAGCCCCTCAGGTTGAACGCCGGCACCTGCTTTTGCACGCGACGCAGGATGAAGTTCATCGCCGCCCCCTTGAAGCTGCCGAGCAGGTCGCCGATGGCGGCCACCACCACGCGCTTGACGCTGCTGCCGGCGATGACTTTTTCCAGGGTGTGGGCGAAGTTTTCGAAGATCACCACGGTTTCGGCGCCGCTGTCCTTGAGCAAGTGCTTGAGCTCATGGGCGGTGTACAACGGGTTGACGTTGACCACCACCGCACCGGCCAGGATCGTGCCCAGCAGGCAGATCGGGTACTGCAGGCAGTTGGGCATCATCAGCGCCACGCGGTCGCCCTTCTGTACGCCCTGGCCCTGCAGCCAGGCGGCGAACGCAATGCCTTGCACCTGCCAGTCGGCGTAGGTCATCTCGGTGCCGATGCTGACGTAGGCGACCCGCTCGCGAAATTTCTCCAGGTGCTCCAGGAACACCTCGCGCAACGACGGGTAGTCCTCGATACCGGCATCGATGTCCGCCGGGACGCCGGGCAGGTAAGCGTTCAACCAGACCCGTTCGGTGTGTTCCAGGCTGATAGCGTTCATGGCAGTCTCCTTATTGTTGTTTTTGATGGGGCTACTTTTCGACGATAGCGGTAATGCCCAGCCCGCCCGCCGCGCAGATGGAAATCAGGCCGCGACCGCCGCCGCGCTCGTGGATGGCCTTGGCCAGCGCCGCCAATTGCCGGCCACCGGTGGCGGCAAACGGGTGGCCGCAGCCGAGAGAACCGCCGTTGACGTTCATTTTGGCGCGGTCGATGGCGCCCAACGGCGCCTCCAGGCCGAGCCGTTCGCGGCAGTAATCGGCGTCTTCCCAGGCCTTGAGCGTGCACAGCACCTGGGCGGCAAAGGCTTCGTGGATCTCGAAGAAATCGAAGTCGGCGAAACTCAGCCCTTCGCGCTTGAGCATGCGCGGTACGGCGTAGGCCGGCGCCATCAGCAGGCCTTCGCTGCCGTCGACAAAATTCACCGCCGCCGTCTCGCCCGTGCGCAGGTAGGCCAACACCGGCCAGCCATGGGCCACCGCCCAATCTTCGCTGGCCAGCAGCACCACCGAGGCGCCATCCGTCAGTGGCGTGGAGTTGCCCGCCGTGAGGGTACCGTGCTGGCGGTCGTAGGCCGGGGACAGGCCGGCGAGTTTCTCCAGGCTGGCGTCGGCGCGCAGGTTGTTGTCCCGCGCCAGGCCGCGATGGGGGCTGATCAGGTCGTCGAAGAAACCGCGCTGATACGCGGCATCCAGGCGCTGGTGGCTGGTGAGGGCCAACTCGTCCTGGGCCAGGCGCTTGATCTGCCAGCGTTGGGCCATTGCTTCGCAATGTTCGCCCATGGACAAACCGGTACGCGGCTCGCCATTGCGCGGCAACAGCGGCTTGAACAACATCGACGGACGCACCTTCAGCAGTGCCTTCACCTTCTCGCCCATGCCCTTGGCGCGATTGGCCGCGAGCAAGGTGTGGCGCAGGGATTCATTGATGCCGATGGGCGCGTCGGAGGTGGTGTCGGCGCCACCGGCGATGCCCACGTCGATCTGGCCAAGGGCGATCTTATTCGCCACCAGCAAGGCCGCTTCCAGGCCGGTGCCGCAGGCTTGCTGCACATCGTAGGCCGGGGTCTGCGGGGACAAGGTGGTCGACAGCAGCGATTCACGCGCCAGGTTGAAATCCCGCGAATGCTTGATCACCGCGCCGGCGGCAAACTCGCCCAGACGCTGGCCGTGCAGGTTGTAACGGTCGACCAGGCCTTGCAGCGCCACCACCAGCAGGTCCTGGTTGCTGTCGTGGGCGTACACCGTGTTGGAACGGGCAAACGGAATGCGGTTGCCGCCGATGATCGCCACGCGGCGGGTCGGGGCCGGGTTGAAGCTGTAGTCACTCATGTAGGGCTCTCATTCCAGACAAATAGCCCGCGCATATGCGGTTTGTCGCCGGCGAAATTGCGCACTTCGAATTCGCGCCGCGGGCCGCTCACGGGGTGTTGCCACAGGGCGACCTGGCCGGGCAGGAAGATCGGCAGCTTGAAGTCGCAATGGGCTTCGGCCTGACCCAGGCCACCGGGAGGTTGTTGAGCGGCCAATGCGCGGCCGAGGGTCCACATGCCATGGGCGATGGCGCGGCGAAAGCCGAACAGCTTCGCACCGATCAGTGAGGTGTGGATCGGGTTGAAGTCCCCCGAGACCTTGGCGAAGCGCCGACCCAGATCGGCGGGCAACACCCAGCGCTGGGTGCGCAACAGGCCCTCTTCTTGCAACGGCAGCGCGTCATCCCACGGCCCGCCCACGGGATCCTTCACCTCGCGGCGCAGGTACAGGCTGTCGCTTTCCCACACCAGGCTGCCGCGGCTGTAGGCCCGGGTGACGATGCTCAGCGCCTGGCCCTTGGCATGGGCCACCCAACGTTCGCAAAAGACTTCCAGGCGCAGTGCCTGACCTTCCTGCAGGCGCTGGTGCTGCCGAATGCGATTGGCCAGGTGCACCATGCCGCTGGCCGGGTACGGGAAACTCGGACGGGTCAACAGCATCAGGTGCAGGGGGAACGCCAGCACATGGGGGTACGACAGCGGCACGCCCTGTTCGCGGCGAAAGCCACAGGCACGGCCGTAAGCCGCAATGCCCGCAGCGGACAATTCCACCGCCGAGCGCACCAGGCGCTCCCTGGGCAACAGCGGTGCGCCGTCGAGCTTGGGTTTGCGCAGGGCACGCACGCCGTCCAGCAACAGGCGCGTGCGCGATGGCGGAGGGTCGATAATCTGCGTCACGTAGTCCATGGCTCAGGCTCCCAGCAGGCTTTGGCCGCACACGCGCACGACCTGGCCGTTGACCCCGCCCGACGCCGGGTGCGCCAGCCAGGCAATGGTTTCGGCCACATCGATCGGCTGCCCGCCCTGGGACATCGAGTTCATGCGCCGCCCGGCCTCGCGAATCATCAACGGGATTTTGGCGGTCATCTGGGTCTCGATAAATCCAGGTGCCACCGCATTCACCGTCACCTGTTGCGCCGACGCACGCGGGGCCAGGCCTTGCACCAGGCCGATCACGCCGGCCTTGGAGGTGGCGTAGTTGCTTTGCCCGAGGTTGCCGGCAATGCCGGAGATCGACGACACGCACACGATACGTCCCCCCGGATTCAGGCCCTGGCTGTCCAACAAGGCACTGCTCAGGTGCAACGGTGCTTCGAGGTTGACCGCCAACACGCTGCGCCAGGCCGCTTCAGGCATCTTGGCGATGGTCTTGTCGCGGGTGATCCCGGCGTTGTGCACCACCACATCGAAGGCACCGTATTGGCTGACATGGGCATGCAACTGGGCAGCGGCGTCCGCTGCCGTGATGTCCAACGGCAGCGCCGAACCGTCCACACTCGCGGCCGCCTGTTGCAGCGAGTCCTGGGCCTGGGGCACGTCCACGCAGACCACATGGGCGCCCTCGCGGGCCAGGACCTGGGCGATGGCCAGGCCAATGCCTCGGGAAGCGCCGGTGACCAGCGCGCGTCGGCCGGCGAAGGGTTTGTCCCAATTGACGGCGACCGGCCCATCCACCGGTTTTTCCAGGCGCACCACCTGCCCCGACACATAGGCCGAACGCCGCGACAGGAAGAAACGCAGGCTGCTGTCCAGTGCGTCTTCCGCTCCCGGCGCCACGTACAACAACTGCACGGTGATCGCCCGGCGCAACTCCTTGGCCAATGAACGTACCAGGCCTTCGAGCGCACGCTGGGCGATGGCCTGGGGCAACTCGGTGCAGTGTTCCGGCGCGGTGCCCAGCACCACAACGCGGCCGTGTTGGCCCAGGCGTCTGGCGTTGGCGTGGAAGAACTCATAGAGCTCGTCCAGTTGTTGCAGGCCGGTTATGCCGCTGGCATCGAACACTGCACCCTGCACCTTGACCGTGGACGGCGCCTTGAGCGTCGCCGGGGTGGCGGTGACCGTGTCGGTGGCGCTGAACACCTGTTGCACCTGCGCAGCCAGGCGCCCTGCCCCGGCGAAAATCACCGGGTTGGCCAGGCCAGGCTGGCCGCTGCGATGGCGCTGCAACGGCACGGGCTGAGGCAAGCCCACCACCTGGGCCAGGCGACGGCCCCAGGGGGAATTGACGAACGATAGGTAGCTGTCACTCATAGATAGATCCACTCACCACACAAACTTGCCGTGTAAACCCGGTTTGTGTGGGAGGGGGCTTACCCCCGATAGCGGTGTGTCAGACCACAGGATGGGTATAGACAAATCGCTATCGGGGGCAAGCCCCCTCCCACATCAGTTGACCGGGGCGTTTTCACCTTGGGCGGTTCGGCGTTTGGGCATAGGTTCCAACGCCTGCCTGCGCTGCTGCAACGCCTCCAGCAAACCGAAGTCCTGGGGGAAGTCATCCACCTGGATAGCGTGGTCGGCGTATTCCACATAGCGCGCCAGCAAGGCATCTTCGTCGTCGCTGATCAGGTCCAGCGCCCGCGCCTTGACGCGCCAGGCGGTGAAGGCCGTGGCGGCGATCGGCATCGGTTCGAGCAGACCTTGCCTGATGGCCGGCTTGAGCCGGGCGTCGATCAACTCCACCTGCGGCAGCAGGCGGAAGCCCAATTCGCCGTAGGCCAGCTTGTCGATTTCCGGACGTGGAATGTAGGAGTTGGCCAACAGGCGGTCGCGGGTTTCGCCGGGGGTCTGCACCACATCGGCCACCTGGGCCAGCAGCCGATCCGAAGGTTTGCGCAGCGCAATACCGAACGGGAACGTCAAGCCACGCAGCACCGCCGCCGCCGCTGTGGAGGGGTAGTTGTCCAGCACTTCGGCGAGGGCTTCATGGGCACGCAGCAATGCGTCCTGTGCCGCCCAATGCACCAGCGGCAGGTCTGCCTGGGGCCGGCCGTCGTCCTCGAAGCGCTTGAGCACGCAGGACAGGATGTACAGCTGCGACAGAATATCGCCCAAACGCCCGGTGATACTTTCCTTGCGCTTGAGGGCACCGCCCAGCACGCCCATGGAAATATCCGAGATCAGCGCCAGCACCACCGACAGGCGATTGGCCTGGCGATAGTAGGACGCCAGCACCGGGTCGGTCTTGGCCGGTGCGGAAATCAGGCGCCCGCCGGTCAGGGCATGTACCGCCGCACGTACGGTGTTGGCCAATACAAAGCTCACATGGCCGAACATCGCGCTATCAAAATCTTCCAGCGCCTGGCGCCGGTCCGGGTTGCGCGCCGCCTCCATTTCGCGGAACACATAGGGATGGCAACGAATCAGGCCCTGGCCAAAGATGATCAGGCAGCGCGTCATGATGTTCGCGCCTTCCACCGTGATGGCGATGGGGCTTTGCTGATAGGCACGGGCCAGGAAGTTATTCGGGCCCATGCAGATGCCCTTGCCGGCGACGATGTCCATGCCGTCATTGACGATCATCCGCGCGCGTTCGGTGACGTGGTACTTGGCGATGGCCGAGATCACCGAGGGTTTCTCACCGGCATCCAATGAAGCCACCGAGACCTTGCGCACCGCATCGCAGGCATACAGGTGCCCGGCCATGCGCGCCAGCGGCGCCTGCACCCCTTCGAACTTGCCGATGGGCAAGCCGAACTGTTTGCGCATCGCCGCGTAGGCCGTAGTGCCGCGCACCGCGACCTTGCCCAGGCCGACATTGGCCGATGGCAGGGAAATCGCGCGGCCGGCGGCCAGGCATTCCATCAACATGCGCCAGCCGTTGCCGACTTGCTCGCGGCCACCGATCACCCATTCCAGCGGGATAAACACATCCTTGCCGGTGGTCGGGCCGTTCTGAAATACGGCGTTGAGCGGCCAGTGCCGGCGACCACTATTTACGCCGGGATGGGAGGTGGGGATCAGGGCACAGGTGATGCCCAGCGAGCCTTTCGGCCCCAGCAATCCGTCCGGATCTTCCGCGCGAAACGCCAGACCGAGCACCGTGGCGATCGGTCCCAGGGTGATATAGCGTTTGTCCCAGGTCACACGAAACCCCAGCACCTCCTGGCCTTCATGGGTGCCTTTGCAGACGATGCCCAGATCGGGAATCGCCCCGGCATCGGAGCCCGCATACGGGCTGGTCAGGGCAAAGCACGGGATGTCTTCGCCCCGGGCCAAGCGTGGCAGGTAGTAATTGCGCTGGGCATCGGTGCCGTAATGCAGCAGCAGTTCGGCCGGGCCCAGGGAGTTGGGCACCATCACCGAAATCGCCGCCGCCGAGCAGCGCGTCGACAGCTTCATCACCACTTGGGAATGGGCGTAGTGGGAGAAGCCTTTGCCGCCGTACTGCTTGGGAATGATCATGCCAAGGAAGCCGGCGTCCTTGGTGTACTGCCAGCCTTCGGGGGACATGTCCTGCCAGACCTGGGTGGTTTCCCAGTCGTTGGCGATGTCGCAAAGGGTTTCCACTTCATTGTCGAGAAAGGCTTGCTCCTCGGCGCTGAGGCTCGCCGGGGCCGCTTGCAGCAGGCGCTGCCAATCGGGCTTGCCGCTGAACAGCTCAGCGTCCCACCACACGGTGCCGGACTCGATGGCGGCGCGTTCGGTGTCGGACATCGCCGGCATGATCGTGCGAAACAGATTGAGGGCCTTGCCGGTCAACAGCGCGCGGCGCAGCGGTTTGAGGCTCATCAACAACGCCGGCAATACCACCAGCACTGCCGCGACGGTGGCGCCGAAAGCCGCCACCCCATTGAACAGGTAGCCCGCTGTCAGCCAGATCAGGCCAGCGCCCAACCACAGGAGGGCGGCAGCTTGTCGATACGCCAGGGCAATCGCGGCTGCGACACCCACCAATAACCAGATAACCATGGGGATACCTCTACTCGATTCAGGGCGTGGTTTACGTGCGAAAGGTCGGATCGACCTGCGGCGTAAAGCCACACTACAAACTTGGAAAGCTAAATTCAAATTTTGTTTTGAAATTTTTATTTAATTCTTTAGCCAAAGAAATGTCGACTGAATGATTCAGCCTGATGGTTGAGTGGTTACGAAATCGAAACGGAGCGCGTAGGCGCCCCGTCGATGCATGACCGGTGTGAAACCGTGCAGAAAGATGCGCTGACGGCAGGTTTACACCGGTACTGCACCCGGCAGTGGCGCGTCAGAACTCGTAGGTTAATCCCAGGCTGACCACGTCCCCGTAAGCATCGGCCTTGCCATCCAGAGTTGCCCCACCCAGGCGATCCTGGTTATGCGTTTGCAGCTTGGCCTTCTCTACAAACTGGTGGGAATAGGACCCGTCGATACCCAGGCCGGGGATGGCGCGGATTTTGTAGCCAAAACCCAGGGAGGTGAAAATCCGGTCACCGTCCGGGATACGCGGGTCGCGGGTGGAGTTACGCGTCGGCGTCTGGTCCGTGGCCACACCGGCGCGCAGGGTGAAATCGTCGGTGAGCTTGTAGTCACCGCCGAGGGACACCATCCAGGCATCCTTGTAGTTATAGGGAATGGCGACAATGGTCGTACCCTCAGACTTCAGGGTCAGGTCCTTGAACGACGACCATTGGGTCCAGGTGACGCTGGCGCCGAGGGTGAATCGGTCGGTGAACTGGTGCACCCAGTCAACGGAGGCGTTGGCTGGAACGTCCAGCTGAGCAGAGGCTTTTGCGCCGTTGGAATTAAGCGTAAGTCCCGGGTAGGCCTGAGAGGGAAGCCCGGAATCAATCAATCCCGTGGAAATCGGATCGGCATAAATGCTGTACTTACCCTCCAGTTTGTTTTTGATCTTGGCGTGGTAGTTCAGGCCAATAGTGTCCTTCGGCGTGGGCTTCCACGCCAGGCCTGCGAACCAGCCAACCGAAGTATTGTCGACCTTCACACGCATTAACGTGTACCCCGCACCGGATGGAAATGGCACGCCGATGTTGGGCGAAAGGGCCGCAGCGGAAAGCAGGTCGACGTTCTGACTGACAAACCCTTTTGTATGCTGAACGATGGCGC
Organism: Pseudomonas sp. GW821-FHT09C10; assembly: GCF_059418085.1. Lineage (NCBI taxonomy): Bacteria > Pseudomonadati > Pseudomonadota > Gammaproteobacteria > Pseudomonadales > Pseudomonadaceae > Pseudomonas > Pseudomonas sp. GW821-FHT09C10. The sequence goes on along the minus strand of NZ_JBWKPE010000018.1, from coordinate 137,232 downwards.
CGGCGCCTACGGAGAATTCGTCATTGACCTTGAATGACAGGGAGCCGGTCACGCCCACTGTTTCAATCCGAGTATCTACGGCAAAGTCCCGACCGACCCAATCGTCATCCCACGTGGTGCGCGCGCCCATAGGCACGACCTGGCTCAGACCGAAGGCGAAACGGTCACCGAGCGGCATCACCATGAAACCGGTCGGCAACCAGGCGGTGAACCCGCCTTGGCCGCCGTCACCGGTGCGGGGCACAGAGCTTGTCTCACCCGTCACGGGGTCAATGGTCACTTTGGCAGGGTCATTGCCAGCGTAATCTTTGGCGGTGCCTTTATACTTGATGTTGATACGCGCGTAATCGACGTTGAATTGTGCAATGTTGTGATCAATAAACGCCATGGCCGCGGGGTTGTTATAGGCCGATGAAGGATCATCTTTAAACATTGAACCACCACCAAAGGCGCGGCCCCACCCTTCTGCCCCGAACGTGGGTGTCGCAAAACCACCGGCGTGTGCAGAAGTAGCGAACACCAGCCCACCGACTACCGCAAGTCCTAACAAGGTGCGAGCGTGTTGTTTTTTATTATTCATTTACCACTCCTAATTATTGTTATCACCGCGACCAACGGCATGTCTCGAACAACAGGCGTTGCAACGCTTACAACTTCCTTTATGGTGAAACCCACTAAGGAACAATATCCAAATACCAGAACAACACTTCTAATGAGACCAGCGTACAGCTCCCCGACAATACCTGGCTCGAGGCATTCAATTGGCGAAATGAACCCGTCCACCCAGCGGAAAGCGTAGAGGGCCCACAGGCACTTTGAATCACCCCAGGGCCGAATATTGAGAACTGCACATTCGACATTGTCACACCCGCAAGACTGGTGGCTGACAGTGTCCAAGGTGTACTGCCAGTACGCGTGTACTGACATAACGTATTCGCACCTGAAATCACGCTATTAGTAATGCTGACCGTGCCATCCTGCGACACTTGGCCACTCATGCGAATGTCGCACTTGATAGGAATTTGCAATGACGAGGGCGACTTAAGCGTCAGCGTACCCGTAATTGAACCAAATGGTCCCACCGGTGAAAATGTTGCCCCCATGCAGACGGAAGATATTAAAACAACTACCAACATCGATACCGTCTTACAGGCACACCGAATCAGCGCTTGCATAACATCTCCTGTGGACACTTATGGTCACCCACTCTGCTGTTGGGGCCACCCAACAGGCACCTTATTCAAGGTGCCTGTCTTTCAATGGGTGATCAGCCCTTTGTCCTCAAGACTGCCTCAAGGAACAACAACAATAGGCACTCCACCGGCACCCACTACGGTCACGCTCAAGCTTTGAACGGTGCAACTTCCGGACAAAGGCTGGTTGGAGGCCGTCAGCACCTTAGTGGTGTTGTTATACCCAACGGTGATTGTGGACGGGCCACAGTTCGATGGGATAACACCTGAAGCGGTAATGTTGTAACCCACGTTGGTAACGTTGCCCACGGCGGTCGGAGCCGTCAGGCTTGTAGCCGTTAGCGTCCATGGCTTATTGGTGGTCTGCGGCAGGTTACACAGTGAATTACTGCCACCCACGACGACATCGGTGATTTTCCCAAGGCCACTGCCATCGACATTCCCGGTAAAGGTCACACTGCACGTCACTGGAATCTGGATCGACGACGGGGATTTAACCGTGATCGAACCCGTGGCGGTAAAGCCTGTATTAATTGGGCTCAGGCTGACAGCATTCGCCATCGAAGCAGCACCCATGCAAACAGCCAAAGCAGACAACGATACGAGGGTTTTCAAACTTTTCATTGTTTTTCCTCACATGTTATGGCGAATTCATTTCGCCGGGGGGTAATGGCCATGAACGAGAGGTCACGGTGAAACTGCAGAACTTCCCTTTCCAGCCAAATTTCAATTCAATTACCGCAGCACGTTATTCAACAACTTTGAAGTTCGGCGGCATCTTGATCGACACCGTCTTGATCTTGCAGTCTTCGCCAATGGGCACATTGGCGGCTTCCAACTTGCCGGTGGCGTTATCCCAGGTGCCATCGGCGGTAGAAGGCCCGCACTTGCCGCCCAGGCCGAAGGCGTGAACATCCACACTGATTTTCGACATGGAACCGCTCCTGGTATCTTTGGCAACCAGAATCCACGGCAAGTTGATGGCTTCGACCCGACTGCACTTGAGGCCGCCGTCGAATTCGACTTTGTCGACATTGACCGAGGAACCGTCCGCAGCGACCTTGCCAGCCACCTTGATGGTGCAATCGGCGCTGATCAGCGCGCCTTTGGAGAAGCTGATCGGGCCCTGGGCGGTAAAGGCGCTGCCCGCCGGTTCGATACGCGCGGCCTGGGCCTGGTGATAGGCGATCAGGCCCAGCACGGCCAATACGATATGGGTGGTGAACTTGGCAGGTGATTGCATGGTGGATGTCCTTCCCTTTAATTATTGTTGTTCGGGTCAAAGCACTTTCTCGGGGCGATAAAATCCTGCGCGGCAATCAGGCCCCCGAGTACACAACAACACTCAGTGTTACCTCAGATCAAAACGGCTTGGCACTGCCGCTGTACTTCTCCAGGTACTTCAAACGCTGTGAAGGTTGAAGATTGGTCAGGGTGATATCCCCGGCATAATGATTAAGCACTCGATGATCCATGCGCCGCCGCCACAAGTACGGTACATAGGCCCAGACAATCATGCTCGCGTAACCATAAGGCAATTGCGGCGACTCATCGAAGTGGCGCAACGACTGATAACTGCGCGTCGGGTTGGCGTGGTGATCGGAGTGCCGCTGCAGTTGGAACAGAAAGATATTGGTGACAATTCGATTACTGTTCCAGGAGTGCCGAGGCGAACACCGTTCATAACGACCGTTGGGCAACTTCTGGCGTTTAAGGCCGTAGTGCTCCACATAGTTCACCACTTCCAGCAACGAGAAGCCGTAGATGCCCTGGATAACCAGGAACGGAATCACCGCTGCCCCCAGCCAGGCAATCATCGCCCCCCACAACACCACGCTGTACATCCAGGCGCTGAGTACAGCATTTTTCCGATGCCAGGCCGGCAGGCCGAGTTTGCGCAGGCGCTCGCGCTCCAGGTTCCAGGCCGAGCGAGCACTGAACCACACCGAGCGTGGCAGGAAAGCCCAGAAACTCTCACCCAGCCGCGAGCTGGCCGGGTCTTCCGGCGTGGCGACGCGCACATGATGGCCGCGGTTGTGCTCGGTATAAAAGTGCCCGTAAAACGTCGGCGCCAGGGTGACCTTGGCGAGGAACACTTCCAGGGCATTGGGCTTGTGCCCCAATTCATGGGCCGTGTTGATCGCAATTCCAGTGGCAGCCCCCGTGGACATGGCCATGCCCAGGTAGGTAAACCAGCTTGGTTGACCATGCAGTTGCGCACGCTCAGTGATGTAGCCGGCGACGTGGGCCAACCAGCTGGAAGGTTCGAGGTTGGCGGTGGCGTGCAGCAGGCCGCCCCGGATGATCCAGTCGATGCCGTCGGCGGCCAGCCATCCGGTAATCACCACCGACGAGATGACGAACAGCACGCCGGTGTAGACGATCCAACGGTAATAACTTTGGGATTCAAGGTGGTTGACGGCGGATTCGGGCGGGTTGCTGATGTCTTCGCCGAGCAGCCCGTCGATCAGGGGGATCAGGCCAAAGATCACCAGTACACCGACCCACCACAGTTGCTGGATGCCAGTGGCAATGGCGAGTGCGCCGGACAACAGAGGGGTGGCCAATGGCAGGATGCCCAACCACCACAGGTGGCGCTTGCCGTCGGTCCAAACGCTTGGCGCTGCCAGAGTCTGGTTCATGGCAGCCTCCTTGGCAGGCAGGCGGTCAACAGGTTCAGGGAGCGCTGGATGCTCCGGGAAATCAACCATGCGATAAAAGACGTTTTTTTCATTTTTATTCGCTCTTAGGCATTTCAAAAATCATTTCAAAATAAATATTGAAATATTTTTTTAAATAAATAGCGCGGAATCGTTAGGTCGTCAACTACTTTTTCGAGGCCTTTTTTACGTGACTGAACAGTCTGTTTTTCAGCCGTTTGGTCAGGTCTCTAGGGCAGGCATTTGCGACGCTCGACCCGGCGATGAGGGCCACGATTATTTGTTCGCCAAGGCAAAGGGCGGATGCAGGACCGTGGCCGTTTCCACCGGGCGCACGCGCTTGGCCACGTGCAGCACGGCCTCGACCACCCGCGCCGTGGCGGTGATCGGCAGCATGTGGCCGCGCCCTTCCACCACTTGCAGCTTGAGGCCGGGCACTTTATCGGCGAGGGCCTGGCCATGCCGGCGAAAGTCCAGCACCTTGTCCCGCGCGCCATAGATCAGGCCGATGGGCAGGGTCAGTTGGGGGTAGCGCTTGACCATCCCGGGCAGGCAGTCGTTGACCAGCGCAATCTCGCTGGAGGCGGCGTAAAAATTATCGGGGCGCATCCCCAGCAAGCCGCCGCCCCGGGTGGCGAAGTCCTCGGGAGCGGCGTCCGGCGCAAACACGCCCTTGACCACTGAACGTCGAGTCAACAGGCCCATGGGCACGGTGAGGGTATTGGCCACAAAACGTCGCAACCACGCCGGTCGCACCGCCAGCGACCAGAACACCAGCGGCAACCTGGGTTGGGGATGGGTCAACGGTGCCACCAGCACCAGCCCCGATACAGCCTCGGGATGATCGAGGGCCAGGGCCAGGGAAATCGCTCCGCCGAGGGAATGCCCGAGCACCAGGGGTTTGTCCAGGCCAAGCTGGTTGATGAAGGCCGCGACTTGCCGCGCCTGGGCCGGCAAGTCCGCAGCGGTACCTTTATGCCGCGTGGAATACCCCGACCCGGGACGGTCGAGGGTGATCACCCGGAAGTGCTCACGCAACTGGCCGGACAAGGCATAGGTCAGGTTGCGACTGCTGCCCATCAGCCCGTGGATCATCACCAGGGGTGGTCCCTTGCCCTCTTCCACATAATGAAAGCGCTCGCCATTCACCTCCACGAAGCGCCCGTTGATCGGAACGGCGGCTTCGATGCGCCGTGTCATCCAGGCGCTGAAACCCCATAGCACCGCACTCGCCCCCACCAGCACACCTGCAGCAATCACCCATTGCACAGCCATAGCTCGTCCTCAGCTTCCCTGTGACCGGCGACCTGACCGGAATTGATCAAGGCCTCGGCCAACGTCCACACCCTGGACCTGAACGGCGTGCGTACCACGCTCGTCCGTCGGACAAGTCGCACATAAGGCACAAGGTCCTAGCGTAGGCGCTATTTTCAGGTAGATTATTTAAAATCTTTTTTAAAATAATTAATTCAATTTTTCTTTGCAATGGTGTTCTATCTAAAAGACACAACAAAAACAGGAGCCCATCCGATGCCCATGAAGGACCGCCTATGAATGCCCACAGTGATTCCATCGACATCGCCATCATCGGTTCAGGTTTTGCCGGCCTGTGCATGGCGATCAAGCTCAAGGAAGCGGGGTTCACCGACTTCTTTATCGCCGAGCAGGCCGACACCCTCGGCGGCACCTGGCGGGACAACCATTACCCAGGTTGCGCCTGCGATGTGCAGTCCCATGTGTATTCGTTTTCCTTTGCGCCCAACCCGGACTGGACACGTCAGTTCGCGCCGCAAGCGGAAATCCGCGCCTACCTGGAACACTGCGCGGTGCGCTTCGGATTGGCGCCCTACCTGCGTTTCGGCATGGGCCTGAAGCGCGCGGTGTTCGATGAACAGCTACAACGCTGGCAGTTGAGCTTCAGCGATGGCCGCCACGTCAGTGCGCGGGTGCTGGTGTCGGGCATGGGCGCCCTGGCACGCCCGGCGCTGCCGGAGATTCCAGGGCTGGACACCTTCAAGGGCAAGCGCTTCCACTCCCAGCAGTGGGATCACGCATACGCCTTGAAGGGCAAGCGCGTGGCGGTGATCGGCACGGGGGCCAGTGCCATCCAGTTCGTGCCACAGATTGCGCCGCAGGTTGCGCACCTGGATCTGTTTCAGCGCACTCCACCGTGGATCATGCCCAAGCCGGATCGCGGGATTTCAGCGTTCGAACGCTGGCTGTTCAAGCACCTGCCTGTTACCCAGCGCCTGGTGCGTGGCGCCTTCTACTGGGCACTGGAAGGCCGTGTGCTGGGGTTTGCGCTGCATCCGCGGCTGATGAAAATGGTGCAGAAAGTCGCCCTGCGCCACCTTCGCAAACAAGTACCGCGCCCTTCCCTGCGCAAGGCTCTGACGCCGGACTACACCATCGGCTGTAAGCGTGTGCTGATCTCCAATGACTACTACCCGGCGCTGTCGCGCAGCAATGTCGAGGTGGTGACCGACAAAATCCTGCGCATCGAAGCCGACGGTGTGATCACCGCCGACGGTATCAAGCACCCGGCCGACTGCCTGATTTTCGGCACCGGCTTCCAGGCCACTGACCCGCTGCCCCGGGACTGCATCATCGGTCGCGACGGTGTGGACCTGATGGACACCTGGCGCGACGGTGCACACGCCTATAAGGGCACCACGGTGCCGGGCTATCCCAACCTGTTTCTGATCATCGGGCCCAACACCGGCCTGGGCCATAACTCGATGATCCTGATGATCGAGGCGCAGGTGACCTACATCCTCGACGCGCTCAGGCAGATGCAGCGCCATCGCATCGCCACGGTGGACGTCAAACCGACGGTGGAACAGGCCTACAACCGTCAATTGCAAGACCAACTCAAGCGCACCATCTGGAACACCGGCGGTTGCCAGAGCTGGTACCTGGACCCACGTACCGGCAAAAACACCACCCTGTGGCCCGCTTCGACATGGCGCTTCAAGCGAGTCACCCGGCAGTTCGCACTCAAGGACTATGCGGTCGACCTGTTGCCCCTCACTGTTCCCCCCCGCCCGGCCACGGCGCCCCACTCCACCGCAGAAGGCAGCCTCTCATGAAGTCATTCAACGGCCGCGTGGCGGCGATTACCGGCGCGGCATCCGGCATGGGCCGCGCATTGGCCCTGGCACTCGCGCGCGAAGGTTGCCACCTGGCACTGGCGGACAAAAACACCCAGGGCCTGGAGCAGACCCTGGCACTGATCAAGACCTCAACCCTGGCGCCGGTGACGATTACCACCCAGGTGCTGGATGTGTCCGACCGCCAGGCCATGGAGGCTTGGGCGGCGCGCTGCGTGGCCGAGCATGGCCAGGTCAACCTGGTGTTCAACAACGCCGGCGTGGCCCTGTCGAGTACGGTCGAAGGCGTGGACTACGCCGACCTGGAGTGGATAGTCGGCATCAACTTCTGGGGCGTGGTCCACGGCACCAAGGCGTTCCTGCCGCACCTCAAGGCCAGCGGCGACGGCCATGTGATCAACACGTCCAGCGTGTTCGGCCTGTTTTCCCAGCCCGGCATGAGCGGTTACAACGCGACCAAATTCGCCGTGCGCGGTTTTACCGAAGCCTTGCGCCAGGAGCTGGACCTGCAACGCTGCGGCGTCTCGGCCACCTGCGTGCACCCCGGCGGCATCCGCACCGATATCTGCCGCAGCAGCCGCATCGACGCGAACATGACCGGTTTCCTGATCCACAGCGAACAGCAGGCCCGCGCCGACTTCGAAAAACTCTTCATCACCGATGCCGACCAGGCCGCCAAGGTGATCCTGCAAGGCGTGCGCAAAAACAAGCGTCGCGTGCTGATTGGCCGTGACGCGTATTTCCTCGACCTGCTCGCCCGTTGCCTGCCGGCCGCCTATCAAGCGCTGGTGGTGCTGGCCAGCAAGCGCATGGCCCCCAAGCAACGCAGGCCAGTGTTTGAAACCAACGACAAGCCCCGTCTTTGAACAGGAGCACGAATCATGTTGCCGATCCGCCGCGACCTCCACTTTGCCCTGCCCGCCGAACGCATCACCGACTGGCACGAACAGGGCCCGTTCATCACGCATTTCTTCAATGCCTTGTCGCTGCTGTTCCCCCAGGGCGAACTGTTCTTCATGGACAGCGTGCGCCACTACCGCCAACGCATCGACGACCCGGCGCTAAAGAAACAGATCCAGGGATTTATCGGCCAGGAGGCCATGCACAGCCGCGAACATGTGGCCTATAACGACCTGATGCAAGCAGCCGGGCTTCCGGCGCACACCCTGGACCGTCGGCTTAAATTCATCCTCGATCTGCAGAAGAAACACTTCGCACCGTCGTTCAACCTGGCGATCACCATTGCCCTTGAGCACTATACGGCGATGCTCGCGGAGATCCTGCTGAGCGACCCGTCGCGCTTTGGCGACTCACTCAAGGGCTATCAGCAGATGTGGTATTGGCACGCTCTGGAAGAGACCGAACACAAGGCCGTGGCCTTCGACGTATGGAACACGGTGATCAAACCCGGGCCCAAGCGTTACCTGCTGCGCACCGGGACCATGCTGACCACCACGGTGTTTTTCTGGCTGGTGGTGCTGGATTTTCATGTGCGTCTGTTGATTGCCGACCGCAAGGCGGGTGGGCACCTCAAAGGCTTCTGGCGCATGTTGAAATTTCTTTATGGCCCCAAGGGCGTTTTCCCGCGCATGCTGCGGCCGTGGTTGCACTATTTCAAACCCGGCTTTCACCCCTGGGATCACGACAACCGTGCACGCCTGACGGGTATCGATCGCTTGGTCGAGGAGATCGAACAAACCCAACGCGGCTACTAGACCTGCGCCATGGCCACACGTTGGCGCACAAAGCTTTCCAACTGGTCTCCCGGCAGTGCCTTGCTGAAATACCAGCCCTGGATAATCAGCTCGTCGCCGGTGTTCAAGAAGGCCAACTGCTCGGCGGTCTCCACGCCCTCCACCACCACGCCCAGGTTCAGCGCTTCGCAGAAACGCAGCATGCCAGTCAGGACCTGGGCGCCCTTGGGATCGTGCTGCGCCACCACGAAACTGCGGTCGATCTTGATAAAGTCCACCGGGAACTGGTGCAGGTAACTCAAGGCCGAAAACCCGGTGCCAAAATCATCGATATAGACCTTGGCGCCGATGGCCTGCAATTTCTGGATGTTCTGGCGCGTGGCCGGGATATCACTGACCAGTGCATCTTCGGTGATCTCCACCGACACCTGGCCGTGGGCCTGGGCGAGGATCGCCACCAGGCGCTCGCCGTAGGCGGCGTCGGTCAGGGTGGCGCTGGAAATATTGATCGTCATCGGCAGGGTAAAGCCGAGTTTCTGCCACTTCTGGTACTGGCGAATCGCCTGGGATGCCACCCACATATCCACGTCCGGCATCAACCGCGCCTGGGCCAGCCATTGCAGGAACTCCCAGGGCGAATGCACCGTACCGTGGGCGTCGCGGGCACGCATCAGCGCTTCGCAACCGGTGCACAGCCCGGTGCGGGTCGAGACCTGCGGTTGGTATTCAAGATAGAACTCATAGTCGCTGATCTGCTGGATGCGGCTCAGTTCATTGGCCTGGCGCAACTGGATCCGGTGCGACGCCAGCACGGGGTCAAGCTCGCGCAGCCGACCTTTTTCTTCCAGGCCGTGAAAGGTCATGTCCAGGGACTTGAGGTACACCGTACCGCCTTCGGCGGGCTGGCGATGGATCGCGCGCACATAGGGCGCATACACCAGCGTGCCCAGGCCCAGTAACCCCAGTTGCAGCACCACCGCCGCCAGGTCGCCATGGGTACTGAGGTAGGCATTGAGCAGTATCGGTGCGGTGAACGGCACACTGGCGACCGCCGGCGACACCCAACCCACCTGCACCACCGTCAACGCCACCATGGCATTGATGGCGGGCACTAACAGAAACGGTAGGAACAAGCGCGGGTTGAGAATGATCGGCAAGCCGAACAGCAGCACCTCGCTGACGTTGAACAGCGAGAGCGGCAAACTCGCCATCGCCACCAGGCGCATGGACTGGCTCTTGGAAAACAGCAGGATCGCCAGCAGCAGGCACAACGCACCGCCCGAGCCGCCGATAAAAGCAAAGCTGCCCAGCAAGCCGCTGTTCAATACATACCTGATCGGCTCGCCCGCCGCCGACGCTGCGCTATTGAGCACCACGGCCTGGTCCAGTACATCGAACAGCGGCTGCATGGCGTACACACCGTGGATCCCGAAAAACCACAGCAATGAGTTCATCAGGGTCACGAACAAACCGCTGCCATAGGGCGACTCCAGGGCATCCAGTACCTGAGGCCCCTGAAGCTGCGCCACATACGGAACCTGCAACAGCGAGGACAACACCGCCACCAGCAACAGGGCCGTGATGAGGCCTGGCACCACCATATTGATCGTGCCCCTGAGGTTGTGCCCCACCAGGTCCTCGTTGACCAGGCGGGTCCAACGGAAACGGTGCAGCCAGGCAATGGCCGGCACATTGAGCAACGGTGAGGCGATAGCGATGAACAGCACGAACGTCGCCGAGGCCCGAGGGTATTCGCGCAGGATAAACGTCGCCACCACCACATGGGCCAGGCACAGGAATGCCACCGGCAGTTGTGGCAGGCGGTGCTGGATAGCCAGCATGTAACCGATGGAAGCGGCGACCAGCAGCGGGATCACTGAGCTGATCTGATTGTGCAGCCCGGCCAGGAATGTCACCACCTGTGGGGCGAAGCCCAGTGCTCGGGCGCACTCGGACAGGATCAGAAACCCTGCCGACACCAGCAGGCAGGGCAGGATCCACAGCAGCCCTTCACGGATGGCACGCAATGACTCGGTACTGGCCAAGGCCGCCAGGCGCTGAGTAAGGAAAAGTTTGAATAGCGTTTGCGCCATGCCCCATCCCTCTGCCATCGCTCTCTGCCCCCAAGGGGCAGGCCCAAAAAACCCTTGTCACGCTACACGCCCTGATGCCGTGAGCGAAAGACTTTTGCCACACTACCCGTCATTATTCCAAATCAATTTAGGCCCTTGTGGACGATTGGCGCTCCAACGCCGAGAACCTGCCCAGGGCCCCGATACCGTTCCCTTTCAGGAGTAAACCTTTGACCCCACCTGGCGATAACCACCAGCGCGCCCTGGATAGATTCCTGAGCGAACATCCGGACGTGGCTCTTGAACTCAACACCCTCAACCCGCTTGCGGCCCAAGCCAAGGGCGAAACCCTGGCGCAGTACCGCGATGAACGCCTGCATGAAGCCTTCGAAGCCGAAGCCGAGCGCCAGGGCCTGTTTGCCTGGGAATTGACCCTCAAGCTGACTGCGGACTCCCGCGAAGCCTTTGAGGCCCAGCGTCTTGAAGTACACAAGGAAGTGGCGCAGATGGCCGGCCTGAGCTGGGCCGAGTACTGTCAATTGCATGACTTGCCCGGCTGAACCCGCAACGGCAGGTACCAGTGCCGCCGCCGGCCATCCAGCGCTTCGCGCAACTCGGCGACGGAAACGCTGCGCCGCTGCGGATCCATGGCCAACGCTGAGTGCAGCGCCGACCAGCAATGCCTGGGCAATCGGCGCGGCCGCGGCAGTGGTCGATCGGGCTGGCGCTCACCCAGGCGCTGGCCCTGGGCCAATTCATAGATCACGCAGGCCGCGCCATACAAATCGGCGCCCGCTGACAAGCCTCCACCCGCCATCAGTTCCGGCGCTGCATACGCGGGCGTCCAGGCGTTCAAACGGCTGCGGTTCAAGCCCGGCAGCCCGGCTGTCTGCTGCACCTTCGACCGGCCCAGGCCGAAATCGAACAAACGCACTCCCTGCTCACCCACGATGATATTGGCGGGCTTCACATCGCCATGAAGAATGCCCTGCTGGTGGGTGTACGCCAGCGCGTCCAACAGCTGCAAGGCCATGGGCTGCAGTTCCTGCCAGGGCACTCCTTGTGGACATTCCATCAACAGCCGATCGAGGGTCATGCCGTGCAGCAACTCCATGGTGAAGAATGCCACCTGGTGCAGCGTGTCGACTTCGAAGGAAAACACCCGCACCACATGCTCATGCCGCAAGCGGCGTGTGAGGGCAAACTCGCTGTACAGCAGTACAGGGGCGTCAGGGCACGCGGAAAATGTTTCGTCCAAGCGTTTCAGGGCCACGCTGGAGGCGGGCTCACCGAACGTCTCGTGCAGCAGGTCCCGAGCGCGATAGACCACTCCCATGCCGCCTGTGCCCAGCTTGCGTTCAAGCTGATAGCGCCCGGCAAGCAAATTCGTCGAGCTTGCCTCCTCGCTCATGGCTGGATCACGACGGCCGTAAGGTCATCCCGCGCCGGCCCGCGTAACACGTCGTTGAACAATCGCTCCACCACCCGCCATGGTGTGCCTACGCTCATGGCGCTGCCCAGCTCGCCATGGCTGAGCCCCTGGTACAGGCCGTCGCTGCACAACAAAAATACATCCCCGGGTTGAGTACTGAGCTCCAGTACTTCCAGACTCAGTGCCTGTCGGGCGCCGATCGCACGGGTCAAGGCCCTCGCGCCCGGATAGACCCGGGCCTGTTCCAGGCTCAACTGCTGCGTATCCATCAGTTGCTGCAACACGGTATGGTCACGGGACAGCTGGTACAGCCGCTGCCCGCGCCAAAGATAGCAACGGCTGTCGCCCACCCAAATGCAGGCCGCACGCTGGTCTTCGAGCAACAGTGCAACCACGGTACTGCCCATGATGCCCGCCGGACCGTCGGCCGGCGCAGTCGGCACCTGCCCCAGCTGGCTGTCGAGCCCGCGCAGGCAGCGCCGGACGGCCTCGACACGCTGATCAAAACTGCCCTGATCCGGCAGCGATGCAAGACTGCTGATTACCCATCGGCTGGCCACATCCCCGGCCTGATGGCCTCCCATTCCATCGGCGACCGCCCAGCACCCACGCTGGGGGCAATCGAGAAACGCATCCTCGTTGCGCGAACGCAACTTGCCTTGAACCGTGCGCCCGGCGCTGCGCCAGGTGTGCGCCGTGTTCACAGTTGCTCCGGCAGGCGGAAGGTGCGCCATGCCACCATCTGGAACGGGCTCGGGTTGCGCTGGCTGGTGAGCAGGTAATTGGCGCGCAGCCCGGCCAGGTCGGCCTTGAGAATGTGCGCATCCCTGCCATTTGCCGGCTCACTCTGCATCAGGTCGAAGAAGCGGAACAACGACCACTCGCCGCTGTTTTTTTCGATCCCCAGCGGTCGCTCGGCACCCCGTTCCAGCACCAGGCTGCTGCGGCTGCCAGGCGTCTCGCCTGGCCAGTGGAAGGCCACAGGCACAATCGGCCCATGACGGTATTCCAAGTGTTGGTCACCCACTCGCAGGATCGCCCGGCTGACGGCTTGATCGAGACTGTAGGGCGCCAAGGTGAATCGAACAGCCCATTCACCCTGTTCCTCGGTGAAAAAGCCTTGCCGAATCATCTGGGCCCTGGCCAGTTGGTCCAACAGCGAGCGCGATATCGGCAGGCTGCGACCGTCCAGGCCCCGCAGTCGATACCGGTTGCCATCAGCGCTGATAAAAGGCCGCAGGTACGTTTCATAAAAGCGCGCCATGGAACCTCGAGGTTTAAAAAACGTCTGGAAATCGCCCAGGGCAACGTCACTGGTAGCATGCGCATTGAACGGGTAGCGACGCTGGATGGCCCTGGCGTAAAAACCATAGAGCTCGCTTTGGTAACGCTGGTTCACGTAGACATAGGTGCCATCAAGCAGATGACGCCAGGCGTGGTCGGCAATGTCTTCGAGCCAGCCCTTGAGCGGCAGCGGCAAGCGGGCGGCGGCATTACGCAGATTGGCCAGAAGAGGCTGCTGCCCTTCCATGCGCTGCTTGACCCATGTAAACGCTGCCTGCTCCGGGGAACTCTCCCGGCTCAGCGACGACAATTGCAGGTGTAATTCATCGAGCAGCCGCAATGCCTGGGTCAGTTCAGCACCCGGGTTCTGTTCTTCATCAAGTAGCAGGTGCAGTGGTTCGAAGCGGCGCTGCAACGCACGCCGGGCCGTGTCAGGCAGCATCTGGCCCTGTAACGGTTTGACCAACGCACCGGACACCGTTGCACTTGACTCGCCGGCCTGCTGGCTCAGCACCTCGACCCGATCATGGATCGATAACAGCCGAGTGTTTTCGCGAACCTGCTGCAACAGGCGCATCAACGCCGACTGGGCGGATATCAGGCTCGCCAGTTGGTCGGCGCTGTGCCGCAGACTGTCACTTTCCTGCAGGCGGACACGACCGAGGGCGTCACTCCAGGCATCGGCGTACTCACTCAAATAACGCTGTTCCAGTGCCTGCAGCAACCGGCGCATATCCATGGCGCTGAGGTCGGTACCTTCCCCAAGTACCCAGTTATCCTGGGCAATGGCATTGACCAGTGCAGGGCCCTGCTTTTCGAAATACTGCTGGTACCTTTTGGTGTAGAAACCGGGTATGGGCGGCTCAAGGTTGGCGAACACGCCGCCATCGGCCAGTCGCAGAGGCTCCAGGCTGCGGGCTTGTTCACGCAGTGCACGGTAGACCACCTCTGCCAGCGACTCGCCGCGTAATGCCTGGCGGGCCTGGGCCACCAGTGTATCGTTCAACGGGGCTGCGAACGGTTGCTCCAGTAATCGCCCAAGGTGTTCGTTCAAACGCGTCTGCGTCGAAGTGTCCCCCGCATAACGCGCAGACCAATGGCCTGCCATGTACTCCGCCAACCACGCGTTATCACGCCGTTCGCGCAGGTTGAGCATCAGGTACGCCCGCAAGCTGTCCAGCAACCGCTCGCGCTCGCCAAGGCTGGCCTGCACCTGTTCTTCAAGCAGGGTTGCCACGTGCGGCAGTAACTGATGGCGCAGGCTCTCGTGATAGGCATCGGTCAATAACGGACGACTCACCTGCCCTTGATACAAGCCGGCTCGATCAACCCAGCGGACCTCAGTGACCGGTGGAAACACGCGGGTCGCTGCCAGACGACTGTCCAGCAGCGCCAGCAATGCCTGGCTCTCGTCCGTATCGGGTTGAGCAGGCACAGGCGTGTTCAGCGCCTGCAACTGCATCAGACGCTGATGATTGAATGAATAACTGTGCCCCCATAGCCACCCCGCCATACCGATGACCAACGCCGTGGCCAGCGCCAGCCCTCCTTGGCGTCGATGCAGGCGGCGGCGCTCAGGAGTATGCAGCCCGGCAAGATCGGCCTCGGCGAAGATCACCCGGCGGAACAAGCCCTGGACAAACTGCGAGCGCGTATCGCCCACGTTCGCACACGTCAGGTAGAACCCTCGCAGGCCATTGATACGCTGATAGCGCTGAGCGGAAAACGCCGTCTCGACAAACAGGCCCAAGCGGTCGCCCAGGCGTGCGACCTGCCGAGGAAAATCCAGCATGCGATCGCGGCGCTCGCCGCTACGCTCCTGATGCAAGCGTGGGATCAGCTCCGCCGCCAGGCGTTGGAGCAGCGCCTCGAAGGCCTCGCGCACCTGGGCAATGTCGGTTCCGGACGTGCCCGCCACCAGGTGCCCGCCCAATATATCTTCCGTGCCGTCGCCCTGCTGCGCATCAAAGAACTCGGCGAACCCTGACAAACGGTCGGCCCGGGTCAACACCAGATAAACCGGCACATCCACATGCAGCGTCTGCTGGATGTCCTGCAAGCGGGTATGGACATGACGCGCGTGGAGTTCCAGGTCATGCTCATTGCCCCCCCAAAGCGTATCCACCGACAACGTCACTACAACGCCGTTGAGCGGGCGAGCCCGACGGCGCGACCTGAGCAGACCGAGCAGCGTCGACCATCCCGCCGCATCCACCGTACGGTCAGGCTGGTCCAGGTAACGTCCGGCAGTCTCCAGCAGCACGGCGTCATCGGCGAAGTACCAGTCGCAGTAGGCCGTTGCACCTGGCGTTGGCGACTCGGCCCGATCGAGTGGGAACTGCAATCCATTGGCGGCCAGCAGATGGGTCTTGCCACTGCCTTGGTGGCCGATCAACAGGTACCAGGGCAGCGCATTGCGCCAACGCTCACTGCGTTCACCGTAGCGGCGGGAGGTTTTCAGGGTTTGCAGCGCCTCCTTGAATCGCCCGCGTACCTGACTCTGCTCATCGTGGATCAGCCCCTGGCGCTGATGATGCGCCTGGTGTTCCGGCTGGTTGAGCCGCGTGGCGCGCCGTGCGCCGACCACCACCATTGCCAGTCCCCACAGCAGGAACAGGCCACAGATGGTCAGCAAGCGAGCCGTCGCGCTTTGCCAGAACCGATGGTCATCCACCGCCAGCAATGGTCCGAAAAACCACACCAGCAATGCGCTGGACAGCACCAGCAACAGGCTCCATAACCAAATCTTGCGCAGCATCGTGCCCGCGCCCTTGAAGAATGCGTTCATTCATTGCTCCCAGCGTTACAAGGGCGTCCGAGCCTGGTCCGACGCCAACGATTGAAAAGGTTGCAGCACCGTCATGCGCTCCGTGCCCAGCACCCAGGCAAACCCTGAGTACATCGCCAGCAAACAGGCCAGTCCAACAGCAATGAGCCACTTGGCACAGAGCATGCGCACCGGCACGGCGCGGACTTTGCCTGCCTCCGATGGCGCGGCCATCGAGAGCCGATCGCCCCGCACATGCCTGATCTGCCGGTACAGCGCGTCGCGTACCCCTTCCAGCTGAGCACCTCCCCGCTCCATCACGCGGTATTGGCCTTCGAACCCCAGCGACAGGCACAGGTACATCAGTTCCAGCATGGCCACGTGCTTGACAGGGTCGCGGGACAATCGCTCCAGCAGCAGGAAAAACTTCTCGCCGCCAAAGGTTTCGTTGTGAAAGCGACTCAACAGGCTGGACCTGGACCAGTCGCTGCAGCGGCCCCACGCGGTGGTGACCACCGCCTCGTCAATGACGCTGCACAGCACATAGCGCGCCGACATCACCTGACCTTCCTCACCCCCCAGGTGCAGGGCGTGCGCTTCAAACGTCGTGATGCCCGAAGACAACCGGTCGTTGAGGGTCTGCAGGCTTTCACGGCCGGAGCTGCCCTTGAGCTGCACCACCTGCGACAACAGGTCCCAAGCCGCCGCCACCAGGATGTTGGGACCCACAGTCAGACTCTGCGCGCTGTGCAGCCGGGCGGTATAGATCATCCTGTCCTCCAACTGCTCGAAACGCGGCGGCGATGGGAAGTCCGTCACCGCCCCCTGCGCCGGACCGCGTCCCTCGCGGTCAAGCAAGACGGTTTTTTCGTCCTGCGGGTATTCACTGTCCATCCTCATAGGGTTCAGTTCCTGATAGCCCAGAAGTTGAGTTCCAGCTCGTTAAACTCGCCGCTGGCATGCAGGGCGAATCCACCTGACTGCTCCAACTGCGCGATGTCCTGGGCGCTGAGCTCGAGCATGAAATAGGTCTTGCCCGCGTGGAACGGAATCTGTCGCGGCGCTACTGGCAACGGTTTGATCCTGATACCGGTGAGGTGCAGGTTGACCAACTCGCGGATGCGCTCCACAGGTCCAATCTTGAGATGCGCCGGCAGCCGGTGACGCAGCGTTTCCGAATCACACTGGGCGGTTGCCGCCAGGATGAACGTCGCCGTCCCCAGCAACTTGAGGTCACTCACCGGGCATACCAGCACACCGTACTGACGGGGTTGCAGCATCAACTCAATGGCATGCTGCTCCAGCACCATCGACAGCACCGCGCGCAGGCGCTCCATCAACCCGCGAAAGCTCGCGCCTTGATCACCATGCTGGTAACGCACCTCCAATTGGGCGCGCTTGCTGTCGGTGGCGAACGTGGCCAATTCCCCAAGGATCGACAGCAGCTCGCGATACAACGTTTCCGGGCGCACCTGGGCCTGGCTCATAAAGTGGCGCAACATCAATTCAGCGCGATTGATCAGTTGCAGCATCAGAAGATCGCCCACCTGCGCACCGGCCGACGCGCCATTACCCTGGATGCGCGCGGCAATCGCGTCTCCACGGCTGGCCAACAGACTGATGACCTCCTTGACGCACGACGACACATACCCGGCGCCCTGCAAAAAGATGAACGTCGGCACAAAATCGGTATCCAGTCGCACGCCGCCTTCACGGGTGCAGTCCAGCACCTGAGCGACCTGCAGCTTCACATGGAACGGATCACCGGAGTGCTCCCCCAGCATCAGGCGCAGGTCCGGACGCGCACAGCTGATCTGGCAACGGGCATCGACACCGGCATTGGAGTCCCCGATATCCATTTCACAGGCAACATAGCGCGCCAGGATTTCGTGTTGCTCCGGCCTGCGCACTTCAATCTGATTGTCGGTAACCAGCGGCAACGCCAGGTACACGGCTTGCCGACCGACGTTGGCAGGCACTTGCAATACCAGAGGTTCCATCGCGCCATTGAGTTCGAACAGGCTACCGTCCGGCAATAGGCCGCTGGCCTGGTTGACGACCACCTTGCCCAGGTTGAGGTACTGCACATCGATGTCCAGGGTCAGGAACCCCCAGGCGTCGCTGCCCAGCAAGCGCGTTCGGTTGAGCTGCTGATGATAGTAGCGGTCGTTGTGCTGCAAGTGCTGGGGCCGCAGCAACATGCCTTCCTGCCAGATAACGTTATGGATGTGCATCTCAATCCTCCGTCCGACCGGTCTGCGGGGCGGCCATGCGAATACCGTTCTGGTCCAGCATTATTCTGGCCCGCGTCCGTTGCTGGGGGGCAACAGGCAGCACCAGTCGCCATTGCACATGGGGCAGGTCGCGATAGGCCGCCAGTACGCCGACATAGCGGCTTTGGGGCTCGACACTGAGTTTGAGCATCAACCGTTCACCGGGTCGCAGCTCCAGCTCTTCGCTGCTGACCCAGTCCTTGGGCAGGGCCTGCTCGGCCCGTCCATAGAGGCTGAAAAAGTCGGCATTCTCGAATGCCACGGGGTGCCGCAGCGCAAGCAAATGCACCACCACCGGTGAAGGACGGCCATGAAGGTCGGGGTTGACCTCGTCACTGGCCATCAACGCCAGGTCCAGCTTGGTCAAGGTCGAAAAGGGTGAAACGCTGCTGCAGCCGGTCAACATGCCCAGTGCCAGCAGTGTTGATGCAACGGTGGTTAGATACATGAACGTCATCCCGGGTAAGCCGCATGCAGGCTAGAGACCAGGCGCACCTGCTCTTCGTAGGCCTTGCAAAAGTCGTTGCGTAATAATTGATCGCCCAACGACGCCTCGTCGGTCAGCCGTCGGTAATAGCGCTGGTACGCCCGCCAATGAGCGCCATCGGTGAGGAGCCTGGGCGGCTTGCCCTCGCGTTCGAAGCACAGCAGCAGATGACCTGGAGCAAAGGCCGCCAGCGCGCTGCGAACGACGGCACGGCAGGCCACCACCAAGGCCAACTGATGAATCTGCAGGTCCCGGCAGGCGTGGGCCACCGCCCGTTCGGGCGGCAGATGCCCCAACTCACCGTCCCCCAACAGCGCCGTCAAGGCCGTCTGGACGTCTGGACAATCCACCAACGGGTTCTGCCGCGTAAGCGCCGGGGAGGTCCAACCCAGGTGCACCTCACTGCTCAGCTCGTCGCGAGTTCGCAGGCTTTGCTGCAAACCTTCGATGGCTTGCCTGAACAACCCGGCCACCTTGATCGCAAGGGCTTCGCGACCCGACGTATCGAGCGCCCCCACCTCCATGCCCAACGCCTCGCCGAACTGCGCCCAGAACGTCTCAGGGACTGCGGATGCAGCCACAACGGGCTGTGCAGGTACTACGTCACTGACAGGCTCAGCCCATTGCGGTACGACCAGGTGGTCCTGGTCCACGGTTCCCGGAGAGAACGCTTGGGCGGTCGACTCCGTCAACGTGTTCAATGCCTCCAGCTCTTGCGACGACTCGCCGCGTCGTTGTTCGCGATCCAGTGCCTGAATCGGGTCCAGCCCCAGGAAAGCATCGTCTGGAATCACCTCGCTCCGCCCGAGCGGCGGTCGTTGATGCTCAATCAGTCGGGCACGAATTTCCAACGCCCCCAGTTGGTATACTTCTGCATCACTGATCTGCCGCGCGTGCCCCTTGCGCAAGCGCTCCAGGCTGCCGGATACGCCGATACCGTTGCTGCTGATATCCGTCAAAAAGTAATGGCCGCCGCGAAAACTGACCAAGCCATGGTGGCTGGATATCAAGCGTGCGGTGTCGGGGATGACCCAGTCACACGCCGTCCCACGGCCGATCACACCGCCGACACCATCAAAGGTTTTACGGGCTGGCGGCTCGCCACTGGCGGAGCACACTTCAAGCACTAACTGCATGGCAAGGCTCCCCTGTTCAATGGCCACGACGGCTCGCCTGGGGGTCACCCAGTGGACGGTAGTCAGCATCGTCAAAGACATAATTGGCGTTACAGCCACCCAGCAAACACAGCACAAGCGCCACGGCTTGCCACGGACGAAGAGGCATCAGGAATCTCCCATGAAAGTAAGGTGTCCACGCATACGCTATTCAGCATTCCTCTCGAACATCGCCAACCGGGATCTTCAAGCGTGCCAGGCGGTAGAGCAGCGTGCGTCGTGCGACACCCAACTCCCGCGCGGTACGGGTACGATTGCCACGGTTCTTGTGCAGGCAATCAATCAGGAACACCCGCTCCACTCGCTCCAGGCGTTGACGCAACGTTGCATCGACAGCATCGTTGGCGGGTGCCGGTGACAGGGGCAGGTGCGCCGGCAGGATCACACCGTCGTCACAGAGCAGTACCGCGCGCTCCACCAGGCATTTGAGTTCTCGCACATTGCCGGGGAAGCCATGGCTGGACAGTTGGTCCAACGCCGCACTTGACCAGGCCACCGCTACGCGACCCAGCGCAACGCAGGCCTTTTGCGCAAAATGCCGAGCCAACAGCAACGCATCGCCATCCCGTTCACGCAAGGCCGGTAACTCAATGGGAAACTGCGCGAGCCGGTAATACAGGTCCTCGCGAAAGCTGCCCTGGGCGACCATCGCGGGAAGATCACGGTGCGTCGCGGCAATAATGCGTACATCGACCTTATGGGCCGTACTGGCACCCAATGGGCGAATCTCGCCCTCCTGCAAAACCCGCAATAACTTGGCCTGCAACGACAACGGCATATCGCCGATTTCATCGAGTAGCAATGTGCCGCCGTGAGCGGTGTCGAACAAACCGGTGTAGTTGCGTTCAGCCCCCGTGAACGCCCCCTTGCGATAGCCGAACAGTTCGCTTTCCAGCAACCCTTCGGGAAAGGCTGCACAATTTTGCACCACGAAGGCATTACCGCTGCGTGGGCCGGCGGTATGGATGGCGCGCGCCACCACCTCTTTGCCGGTACCGGTCTCGCCATGCAGCAGCACGGTGTAGGGCGTATTCAGCACCTTGCCGATCAAGCGGCACGTTTCATCCATGGCCTTGCTGTTGCCGATCAATCCGAACCTGGCACAGGATCCCGGCGTGCGACACGTTGGCGGCGTGACATTCACCCCAGGACTCAGACGCTGCATCAGTGCAAGCTGCCTCAAGGCAAAGCTGCCCAGTTGAGTCAATGAGCGGGTGTAGTGCTCCAATTGTTTCGGACGCCGGCTGGCGCACAGCAACACGCCCGCGAGAGTCCTGTGCCGACCGAACAACGGCATGCACGTCAACGATTGCCAAGGCGTCGCCATCGCCGGAAGGAACTGGCTTTCATAGACGCTGTTTTCCAGATCCTCAAGACTCAAGGCTGTGCGCTGACTGAGCACATACTGCAACAGCTGCTCATGTTGGAAATCCACGCCTGAAGCCAGCTCGCCGGATGGCAGCTCCTCTGGCAAATGCTGGGCAATCAGTGCAAGCCGACCCGTCGCCTCGTCGCGCCAATACAACTGGCTGAGTTCGCACTGGCTCAATTGGGCTACCGCCGCGACACACAGGTCCGGCAAGGTTGTCGCGTCACCATCGATCCCCAGGCGGGTGAACCAACCCAGCATCGCGTCGGCGTACCCCGAAGGATGGGGCAACCGGTTGAAAGCATCTTCCGTCATTGGCTGACCTCACAGACAGGGCAACCGCTGCCATCCAGGCCGGCATGCACCCGGGACAGCGATTCGCCCCCGGCCATGGCCTCCAGCAAACGATCCGTCACCTGCGCCAGCAAGTGTGCGTCGATCCATTGATCGATAGAGCGGGCACCGCTGTCACCGTCAGCGCAACGCTCGGCGACACAGGCAACCAGTTCGGGGGTATAGCTGAAGGTGAGCTTGCGCAGTTGCAGCCTTTGCCCCAGGTGTTCCAGCTTGAGCCTTGCCAGGTCATGCAGGACTTCGCCCGTGATCGGGTAATACGGCACGACATGCATTCGCGCCAATAAGGCAGGCTTGAAGTGCTTGCGCAGCAACGGACGAATGGCTTCTTGCAGGACCTCCTCAGCAGGTCGCCGGTCACCTGCGCATAATTGACCGATGCACTCGCTGCCCAGGTTGGAGGTCATCAGGATCAGCGTGTTGCGAAAATCGATTTCCCGCCCTTCCCCGTCATTGGCCAGTCCCTTGTCGAAAATCTGATAGAACAGGTTCACTACTTCCGGATCAGCCTTCTCGACCTCGTCCAGCAGCACGACCGAATACGGGCGTTGGCGCACGGCCTCCGTCAACACGCCGCCCTCGCCAAAACCGATATAACCGGGTGGAGCGCCAATCAGCCGGGAAAGGGAATGCTTTTCCTGGAACTCCGACATGTTAAGGGTGGTGACAAAACGCCGACCGCCGTACAGCAGGTCGCCGAGGGCCAGGGCCGTCTCGGTCTTGCCCACACCACTTGGGCCAACCAGCAGGAATACGCCGACCGGGGCATCCGCCTTATTGAGCCCGGTGGCAGCCGCGCGCAGGTTGCGTTCAAGTATCTGCACGGCGTGCTCCTGACCGAGGATGCGCGACCGCAATGCATCGGCAAAGCCCAACACCCTTTCACTGCTTTCCAGGGCCAGTCGTTCGACAGGAATACCCGTCCAGGCGCTGACGACCTGTGCCACCAGACGTGGACAAACCTCAAGGCTGGCCAATGGCTGGCCGTTTTGTTGCGCGTGCAGTACCTGGCGCTGTTGGGCCAAGGCATGTTCAAGGGTGTCGGTGTTCTGCCCTGCACCACGAGCAGCATCCAATTGCTGGCGCAGCGCGAGTACCTGCTGCGCCGATGCTCGCTGTTCCAACCAGTGTTGCTCCAGATGTTCACGCTCGCGCGCCACGGTCTCCAGGCGCAGGTTCAACGCGTGCAAGGCCTGCTCGTCCACCGGCAGCCCGGCGTCCCTATCGCGATTCAACGCCTGGCGCTGTCGCGCGCCTTCCGCCTGCTCGGCGTAAAGGCGTTGCAATGCCTCGGGCGCCGTCTCCCAGCTGGTTCTCATGCGGGCGCAGGCGGTGTCCAGCACATCCACCGCCTTGTCGGGCAACTGCCGCCCAGCCAGGTAGCGCGCGCTCATGTGGGCTGCCGTGACAATGGCATCATCCCGCACATACACGCCATGGCTGCGCTCATACGCCGGAACCAGGCCGCGCAGGATCGAAACCGCCTGTTCAACACTGGGTTCGCCGACCTGCACGGGCTGGAAACGCCGCGCCAATGCCAGGTCTTTTTCGAAGTACTTCTTATATTCCGACCACGTGGTGGCGGCGATGGTACGCAACTCGCCACGGGCCAGGGCGGGCTTGAGCAGATTGGCAGCATCGGACCCACCTGCCTGGGCGCCTGCGCCCACCAGTGTATGCGCCTCGTCGATAAACAGGATCACCGGGGTTGGCGAGGCGTTGACTTCATCGATCACGCCTTTGAGGCGCCGTTCGAATTCCCCCTTGATCCCGGTGCCGGCCTGGAGCAGGCCCATATCCAGGGTCAACACCTGTACGTGTTTGAGCGGCTCCGGCACCTCTGCGCTGGCGATACGCAGGGCAAGCCCTTCAACCACGGCGGTTTTACCCACCCCGGCTTCGCCAACCAGGATTGGATTGTTCTTGCGCCTGCGCAAGAGTATGTCGATCAATTGGCGGATTTCGGCATCGCGACACAACACCGGGTCGATACCGCCCTCCCGGGCCTGGCGGGTCAAGTCATGGGTAAAACGCGCCAGCAACGCGTCGCCGCCCGGCACAGGGTCGAGTTCAGGCACCTGGCTCAACAAATAACTGCACACACGCTGTGCATCCAACCGGCTCAGTACCGCCTGATAACCACTGTCGGCATGTTGTAACGGGTGACGCAACAGCGCCAGTAACAGAGCGCCGTGATCAACGTCCGCCTGCCGAAGCTCCAGGCGGGCCACCATCAGGGCGTGCTGCAGCCATTGCACCAGGGCCTGGGCAAACACCGGATTACACGAGGCATTCGTGCCAGCTTTGGGGTGCAGGGCCGCCTGCAGTTCGCCTGGCTCGACACCTGCATCCACCAACGCCCTTACCAGAATACCGTGGGGGTATTCCAGCAGGGTCAGCAGCAGGTCCTCCACCAACACTTCCCTACCGCCGCGGGTCACGCAACGTTCCGCCGAGCGCTCAAGGTCTCGGCGCGCCTGGGGAGTCAATGTCTGGATAAGTTGCTGCAGGTCCACATTCTTCATAATCATTCATCCCTAATCAGCGTTGCTGGCCACAATGACCACACCGTCGGCACACCCATGGGCCAGCCAAGTGGTCCAGCCGAGGCGGCAGACGTTGTGTTCGCCGAGGTGCAACGGCCTGATCTCCTCCTTGAGCAGTACCAGACGCAGGTCATAGGCCAGAGGGTCGCGCACCGTCAGCCGCAGCAATGCGCACAGCAACGGGTAGTCCACACCCGTAGGTAGAAACTCATGGAAATGCTGCCAGCCCAGGTCCTGCACATGCACCCTGAACTTGCCGCTGCGGTCGGTGACCCGACAACCCAGCACCTGGTCATGACCGAGCACACTGTTGGTAGCACCCAGCCGATTCTGCTGGGGGACGGCAATGACCACCGAGCGTTCCACCCACTGCTCGACGAACAAGCGGGTGTGCTTGAAGTAGTAACGCAGCACCGTCTCGATCAAGGCTGCCGAATGGGCCCGCAGGCTGAGCAACCCCAGGTAGGGTAATAGCCGTTTGCAGTTCAATTGGGCAGTCGCGCGCAGGTGATGGCCCTTCAACCCGATCAGGGCAAACATCTGCTCGGAAAAGACATCCCGGGCGCCAGCCTGGAAACACGCCCGGTAGCGGTACTTGCGCCAGATCGGCAGCATCAGCCGCTGCAACCGATGATGAAACAGGTCGAGAAAGTCCCGGGTAGCCTGACCTCCCGCACCGTCAACAATCGCTTGCTCGCCATAAAATGCCGGCAATGGCGAACCTGAGCCGCACAGCACCAGCACGTTGAGGCAAAGACGGGCGCGCAATTGACCGTGTTCAACAAAAAACTCCACCCGTTCAATATCATGACCGGGGAAACCAAGACCTGGGTTGGCTTGAAACTCCAACTGGTCATACAGCGCGTCGTCATCCAGCATCGGATGAGCATCGCGTAAACGCCTGATCACCTGCAAAACCGCCTGGAACAGCGAGTATTCGCGGATGACGCTGGACAGTGCCGTCAAAGCAGGGGCTGCTGGCCCATCCGGGGTGGCCATAGGTACACGTCTCCTTGTGTGCTGATGACTCGCAATTCGTGATAGGTATTAAGGCTGGCGTAAAGCGCGAAGAATTCGTTGAGCACCGACGCGAACACAAACACCTCGCCCTGGCCAAGAAAACCTTGTGGATCAATCGTCAGGTCGATTCGTAAGCCCCTGACCGGCAAGCCACGGTGCAGTCGGTCGACAGCCGAGTGCCTGACGGATCGCAATGCGCCAAGCTTTCTCTCACTGACTTTCTGCGCCTGTCGGTCGTGGTAGCGCGGCAGGTCGTAGGTTTCGAGGATGACCTTCAAGGCATTGATGTCGGTCAATGACAGGTAGTTGAGCGACATGTTGCTGATGAGCCGCCAGAGAAAATCCTGCTCCAGGGGCGGCGAAAAACTCGCGGTCGGCGTGCAGATATTACGAAACGACAACCCTTCCGGTGTCTGCTCGCAAGGCTGGTTGATCTCCCCGATCTGAAGCAGCCGAGGCAGGTCGTGGTTGGTACACGTCAGCTCGACCGACAGGGTTTCCGGGCCAAGCTCCGGTGCATTGGAAAAACCTAGCCAGGTATCGAGGCCCGCGTGCTGTGCCGATGCATGTTGGCGAATGCTGTAGCTGGCGGAGGCCGCCGACAGTGCGTTATCGCTGTCATGCTCGAAGGATTCGAACGGTACGTAGGTCCGATACCCCGACCCGCCGGGACGCCAACCGGTGACACTGTCCACGGAAAATACACAGGCGTTTTCCCGTGAGTATTCCCCCGGTATCACCAGGTATTCGTCCTGCTTGCCGTCCAGGCGGATCGGTACGGCGTCATGTTTGAACAAATTGGCGATGGGCGTGCAGTACAGCTTCACGTTGTCCAGGGTGGGGTGATGGGGCTCATGCCATGGGTTGCGCAGTTTGAAACGCAGCACCACTGCACGCACCTGCTTGAGCAACTCATGGGGCAAACCGTGCAGTACATCCAGCCCCACCACATCGACAAACAGGTACTTGTCAGTAAAGGCGAAGTACTCCTGCAAATGACGATATCCATGAAAGGTGTTCATTGGATACGGAATCAATGCCTGCTCCTCGCTGAATCCCACGGGGCGTACCGGGTCGGCACCCAATCGCAACGAAAGGGGTTGCCCATCCTCGCCACTGAACGGCAGGCCATCGCGGCCCAACGGTAGCAACTCGATACCCTCGAGATGACGCAACAGGCTCAGGTACAACCCTTGGCCGATGTGGCGATCACCCGCCAGGTGCAGGCGTAGTTGATCGAACGTCCATTCACTGAAGTTGCCCTCGGCACTCATGCCCAGGTGCAGACTCAACAGCGCATCTTCACCCTGGACGCTGTAATCCAGGGCGCTCAGTTGCAGCGGCAGGACTTGGGTGGCGTAACAGGTACGGAAGCGGCAACGCTCGCCCTTGACGGCGGCACTTTCGACCGGGGTATCCCGCGCGACCATCACCCCAGGGCCGACGTGCTTCAACGGATCAAACTGCAAGATGCTGAACGCGGGCATCGGCCGCATGTAGTTGGGCCACAGCAAATGCATCAAGGAATGAGTCAGCTCAGGCAGCTCATCATCCAGTTTCTGGCGCAAGCGACCGGTGAGAAACGCGAAGCCCTCCAACAAACGTTCCACGTCCGGGTCCTGGCCTGGGTCGGCAAGAAACGGCGCGAGCGCAGGGTTGCGTTCAGAGAAACGCCGCCCGAGTTGGCGCAACGCACTCAGCTCGCTCTGGTAATAGCGATTAAAGGACATCCGGCAAAACCTCAACCCGTCCGGGCTCGCAGAGTCGTGCAACGAACACCACAGGCTGCTTGACACCCGCCGCCATCAGCGTGGCTTCAATGGAGAACGCCTGGGCCAGAGGGTCGTGATCACGCGGCAATGCCGTAACCCGCACCTGCTTCAATCGTGGCTCGTAGGCCCGTATGAATCGCTCTATCAACAAGCGCGACTGGCTTAATGACTCATGCAGGCTCTGGTTCATGTCATTAAGATCGGGCAAGCCGTAGTCCGGTAATGTCTGAACACTGCCCGCACGGATACTGAGCATTTTCCCCAGGTGGCTGGCAATGGACGTCACGCCACAGGCATGTACGGCCGCCGGGCGTTCGAGGCGCTCGAAAAGGCTATGTTTGTGGGGCATTCCCTGACCTTCTTTCATTCTTTGTCGAGCTTGCCAACCAGAGACAGGGTGAAGTCCGCCCCCATGTACTTGAAGTGCGGTCGCACACTCAGGTTGACGCGGTACCAGCCAGGCTCGCCCTCTACGTCACTGACAACGATGCGCGCCGCTCGCAACGGGCGCCGCCCACGCACTTCGGCGCTGGGGTTTTCCTGGTCGGCGACGTACTGGCGAATCCACTTGTTGAGCTCCAGCTCGAGGTCTGTACGCTCTTTCCACGAACCCAGCTGTTCACGCTGCAATACCTTCAGGTAGTGGGCCAGCCGGTTGACCACCATCATGTAGGGCAACTGGGTCCCCAGGCGATAGTTCAGCTCGGCGTCCTTGCCCTCTGCGCTGATGCCGAACTGTTTGGGTTTCTGCACCGAACTGGCGGAAAAAAACGCGGCATTGTCACTGCCCTTGCGCATCGTCAAGGCAATGAAGCCCTCTTGCGCAAGTTCGTATTCGCGGCGATCGGACACCAACACTTCGGTGGGAATCTTGGTCTCGATTTCGCCCATGCTATGGAAGTGATGCAACGGCAAGTCTTCCACGGCCCCTCCGCTTTGCGGACCGATGATGTTCGGGCACCAGCGGAACCGCGCGAAGCTTTCGGTCAGGCGCGTGGCGAAGGCATAGGCGGTATTGCCCCACAGGTAATGCTCGTGGCTGCTCACCACGTTTTCCTGGTAGGCAAAGGTCTTGACCGGGCACTCAAGGGGATCATAGGGCGTACGGAGCAGGAAGCGCGGCACGGTCAGACCGATATAACGCGCATCTTCGCTCTGGCGAAAGCTTTGCCATTTGACAAATTGCGGCCCTTCGAAATGGTCCTTGAGATCCTTGAGGTCAGGCAGTCCCGTGAAGCTTTCCAGCCCGAAGAACGCCGGCCCGGCTGCTGCGATGAAAGGCGCGTGCGCCATGCACGCGACGCTGGCAGCGTATTGCATCAGTTTCACATCGGGCGCGCTGGGGGACAGAAAGTAATTGGCAATGATCGCGCCCACGGGCTGACCACCAAATTGACCGTACTCAGCGCTGTAGACATGTTTGTACAACCCGGATTGAGTCACTTCCGGTGAATCTTCGAAGTCCTCCAGCAAATCTTGCCGGGAGACGTTCAACAGTTCGATCTTGATGTTTTCACGAAAATTGGTGCGATCGACCAGCAATTGCAAACCTTTCCAGGAAGCTTCCAGGGCCTGGAACTCCGGATGGTGCAGGATTTCATCCATTTGCTGGCTGAGCTTCGTATCGATCTCGGCAATCATTCGGTCGACCAGGCGCTTCTTGACGGGCTCGCCGTGGTTCTGTGGTTTGATCAACTCCTCGATAAAAGCCGAGACACCTCGCTTGGCAATGGCATAGGCCTCGTCATCCGCACTCAGCAGTGTTTGGGCAATGATGTTGTCGAGGATGCTGTAATCCTCACTGGTGTGTTCCGGTATCGGATTCTGTTGGGTGGTCATGCGGTCAGTGTCCTTTTACTGAAATGTCAGGCGGTGTGGTTGCTCAGCTCCAACTCGGCCAATACCCGGGCGCGGGACTCGTCATCCGCCAGGGCGTGCTCAATGGCTTTGCGAAAGCTTGGTGTATTGCCCAGCGGCCCTTTGAGCGCCATGAGTGCTTCACGCAATGCCATCAGCTTGTGCAATTCGGGTATCTGTTCCACCAGGTTCGCGGGATTGAAGTCCTTCATGGCATTGATCCGCACCTCAATGGCCAGCTCCTCGACTTCAGCACACTCCTGCAGGCGATTGGGTACGTTCAGCGTCAGGCTTAATGCTTGCTTGGCCAGCACTTCATCAAGGGTGTTCTTGTCGATGGCAATGGGCTTGCGGTCTTCAAGCTTGCGTACATCCTCACGCTGGGTGAAGTCACCCAGCACCAGCAGCTTCAACGGCAGTTCAACTTCATCCTGCGCACCGCCGATGGCAGGCTTGAAGGTGATATTGATACGTTCCCTGGGCGCTACCGAACCTTCTTTGGCCATCGTGTTTCTCCTTTTCCAAGTGGCTCGAAAGCCTATTCAAGTACCGCTTCAAGATCGAAGAGGCACAGCCTGCGATGGGTGTCTTCCTTACGCTCGCGTACGGCCTGGTTTTGTGGCAACACGTCACAGCAACGGTGCAGCAACTGGGTGACTTGCAAGGCCAACTCCGGCTCCCAGTGCTCCAGGCCCCTGCGTTGCAGCTCATTGTCGAGGTGTTCGAGCTGGATCTTCGCCAACTCGTGTTTGCCCGCCTGCCCACACAGGCGCGCCTGGGCAAGTCGCCAATGAAAACGGGCACGATCGCTATGAGCCGCATGCATGCCTTGCTTGAGTTCATGGACGGCCGCCTTGAGCCCGTCCTGGCGCAGCCGCAGCCGTGCCACTTGCAAGGCCACCTCCCAAGGCTCGGCGTCGGCATCCGCCACGGTCGGTGATTCGGGCCATTGCAGATGACGGGCAACCTGCTGCGCGATCCAGTCACGCGTGGGACCGTCGGCAAAAGGAGCGCCATCGTGAAAACGAAACTCGGGCAGGTGGGGCAGGCGCTGCAGCAGCAGGGCGAAGTTCACTTCCAGCTCAGTCATGGCCAGGTCGGCCTGCAGGGCTTCCAGGCACTGCCAGACCATGTACAACCCGTCGAACCAGAACAGCGCACCGGCGAGGCTGGCCTCGAGCTCGAGCATCAAGTCGGTGTAATGACCTTGGGCAAGCCGCTCCTGGTAACGCTTGAGCTTGTCGGGTGCAGGCCCGCGCAAGGTGGTGATCCGTTCGCTGTCAGCGTCCGGGTAGCTGACGAGGGTCAGCCAGGTTAGCGCCCGGTTCAGACGCAGCGCGCGCAGGTCGGTGGCGTTCTGGCGTAACCACCAGGCACACAGAGGACGGGCCTGATCCTGTAAGGCGCGCAGCAACTTGTGGGCATCTTTCTCGGTGCTCACCACGACCTCGGCATTCTGCAACAGGGTGGTCACCTGCCCGACCTGCTCCTGCACGGCAACACCGCCCAGGGTCGCGACCGGAGAATCGCCTTGCGCAGCACGCTCCAACCGCTGGGCCAGTTGCCTGCGAATCGGCAGGAACGGCGACGCGTTATCTTCAAGGCGCTCGACACAACACTCATCGAGACACACCAGATGTTCAAGCACGGATTCGAACAAGGGCTGCTGGTCCTGCAGCGACAGGCTTTGCGCAAAGAGGGGCTCGAGGCGCCCCGCCAGCCAACTGAAGGCTGCGCCACGAGTACGCGGTTTTTCGGGATAGACCGCGGACCAATGATGCACACAGAGATAGCGCAATAACCCAAGGCCTGCCAACAGTCCTGGAAAGGACTTCTGTTGATGCAATGCCCAGGTCAGCCAGACGACAATCCGCAGATCCTTGGATTGTTGACGCAACAGGTATTCACCGGTTTCCAGGACCTTCTGCCAGTCGGTCTGGACGCCCCCATGAATCGATTGCGCCTTGCCCAATTCGAACTCCAGAATTTCATACTCACTTGAATAGCGCATATCGCTGCCGGCAAAACTCGTCGGCGTGCAGGGCGACCGTGCAAGTTCAAGGTAGTCGTTATAAAGTTTTTCTGAATAAGACATTCGGCACAATTACCCAAAACAAAAAAGTCAGAGCATTAATATTTAAACCATCTATCAAATCGCCATCTAACCTTCGCCCCACCGCTGCAAAGTTCGTAAACCTTAGCCATGCAAACAGCATTCAACAAGCAGAGCCCCAACACTTAAGCCGTTTCCTACAACCACCATAATTCGAGGCCTGCGCAGGGTTTTGCGCAGTTAAACCTTCATCTGGCCTCGAGCATCTTTGCCTACCCCAATACCAACAACCCCAATTCCATGAGCAACTAAATGCGCACTTATGCGCAACGTATTCTGCATATATTCGATTAAATCGCCCTCCCCCGAGCAAAAAACCGCTCCATTAACCGCTGACGCCAGTGTTTTTATTGAGCCTGATACTTTCGGGCACGCTTCTTGTTAATGAGAGTTGCCCGACCGGCACCATGACCGGTTGGAACAACTCATCAATCAGGCAAGGAAACCCGTCATGCCAACACCCGCGTATCTTTCCATCACCGGTGTCAAACAAGGTTTGATTACGGCAGGCACATTTACCCAGGACTCGGTAGGCAACATTTATCAGGAAGGTCATGAAGACCAGATTCTGGTCCAGGCCTTTGCTCATCAGGTGATCATCCCCCGCGATCCGCAGTCGGGTCAGCCGACAGGCCAGAGGGTCCATAAGCCGCTGATGATCAGCAAGGTCTTCGATAAGTCATCGCCCTTGCTGTTCAGCGCATTGACCAGCGGTGAAGAGGTCAAATGCCGACTGGAGTGGTTCCGCACATCATCGGCCGGCACCCAGGAGCACTACTTCACGATAGAACTGGAGGGCGCGACGCTCGTGGACATCCAGTCCCGCATGCCCAATTGCCAGGACCCGGACAATGCCCACTTCACTCACCTGGAGGATGTGTACTTCACCTATCGCAAGATCGTATGGACCCACGAAGTGTCGGGCACATCCGGATCGGATGACTGGCGCAGCCCGGTAGCGGGCTAAGTCGGACCTGAGCAGGAACGGGAGCCAGGGACGGCACCGTTTCTGCCAGGCAACTACACCATCGCCAGGGGATGCTTGCGCTTGGGTGCGCCGAACACCCGATCGATGGCATCCAGGTCGTGCTCATCCAGCACCACCTTGGCGGCAGCCGCATTGAGCCGCACATGCTCCGGGGTGACCGCCTTGGGAATGGCGATCACACCGTCCTGGCGCAGCACCCAGGACAAGGCAACCTGGGCGGGCGTGATCTCGTGGCGGCGGGAGATCTGCTTGAGGGTCTGGCTGGACAGCAACGCCCCACCCTGGGCAATCGGGCAGTACGCCATCAGCGGCAAATGGTGTTGTTGCCACCAGGGCAACAGGTCGAATTCGATCCCGCGCTCTTCGATGTTGTACAGCACCTGGTTGGTCGCGCAGGCCGGGGATGCGAGCTCCTGCAGGTCGGCCACATCGAAATTGGAGACACCCCAGCGACCGATCTTGCCGGCCTCACGCAGGCGCTCGAACGCTTCGACGGTTTCTTCAAGGGAGTACTGGCCACGCCAATGCAGCAGATACAGATCAATGTAGTCCGTGCCCAGGCGCCGGAGGCTGGCTTCACACGCACGGGGCACGCCTTTTTGGCTGGCGTTGTGCGGGTAGACCTTGCTCACCAGGAACACTTGGTCACGCCTGCCGCTGATGGCTTCGCCGACGACTTCCTCGGCGCCACCCTCGCCATACATCTCGGCGGTGTCGATGAGGGTCATGCCCTCGTCGATCCCCAGTTGCAATGCCGCGACTTCAGCGCGGCGCCGGTCCGGATCTTCGCCCATGCGCCAGGTTCCCTGGCCGATGACAGGGACGGGAACACCCGCCAGATCAATGGTGCGCATGACAACCTCCTGATGAGTTCGCGAATTAACAGTGTGGCATTGACCGGACAAAAGGGTTCAATCGAAGTATGGTTGCCCTTTGCCAAGTCGCCAGGAAGGACCTGCAATGCTGTTTGTCGTGATGCTCGGGGGCAAGCACCCACGGGCAAGGATTGAAGTGCACGATGTGGTGTTCGCCGTAGCAGACACCCTGGAAGGCACCTACCCGCAACTGCGCGAGGGCTGGTTTGGCAGCCCAAAGGGCGTGCATATCGATTCGTGGATGGCGGTGGACGGCGTCGACGGCTGGAAAGTCGAACTCAGCCACCTGGCCCCCGCTGCCAACGCCTATCACCTGTACTTCATCAACCTTGGCGGTTATGAAACCAATAGCTTTGGCGAGGCCCACCACTACCTGCTGGTGGTCGCCCGCAACAAACGGGAGGCGACCAGCAAGGGCAAGCAACAGGTGCTGCGCCACTGGTCCCAGGCCCACACCGACGGCGTGATGGATATCGACGACTGCCTGCCCATCGACCTGGTGGACGGCCGCTACCTGCACCTGGTGCAAGGCGCCCATCGGCCGATCATTCAGCAGAACGACTATATCGTCTTGAATTGATGGAGGCTTATTCGACCTGACATCAGATAACTCCGGCAACGTCAGACGTAACACTGCTGTTGCTGTTGCTGTTGCTGTTGCTGTTGCTGTGGCTTTTGCTCTTGATCTCAGGCGCCCCGTCAAACACGCTGGCCGAACGCAGGCTTGAATCCGTGGGTAACCCGGCAGGACGCCGGGTTAGCCGTCCTGGGCCAGGGATGGCCCATGACGGCGGCCCACGGATTCAAGCCTGCGTTCGGGCACACCGAGCCTAGGTGAGGTGCCGAGTGTTGGGGCGAGGACCTTTTGCTTACTTTTGGGTCCCTCCAAAAGTGAGCCGCTGTAAGAGCGGAACCATAGGTGGCCGTTACCGCAGCAACGGATATGTACTCGGTCTGATCCAACATCCTGGTCGGCTGTCAGGCCGCCATCGGGAGCAAGTCGAATCGTCGCACCGCCCCTCCCACATTTGATCTCCATACATCAGGTAGATACTAGTCTGCTCTGGATCTCACTCCATTACCGCAGCAACCGATATGCACTCGATCTAATTCAACATCCTGGTCGGCCATCAGGCCGCCATCGGGAGCAAGTCGAATCGTCGCACCGCCCCTCCCACATGTGATCTCTATGCATCAGGTAGATACCAGCCTGCTCTGGGTCTCACTCCATCACGCCAATACCCAAGCTCAGCGCCCCAACCTGAACCCCAGCGGAACTTTGCCAGGAAATAACCGCCTGAATCCGGTACGCTCACCGTTTTTACTCAAGGAGTTAATCCCCATGGCCAAAGCCACCGCCCGTCACATCCTCGTTGCCACCGAAGACAAGTGCAACGAACTCAAGGCCCAAATCGAAGGCGGCGCCGATTTCGCAGAAGTCGCCAAAGCCAACTCCAGCTGCCCATCCAGCCGCCAGGGCGGTGACTTGGGTTCGTTCGGTCCAGGCCAGATGGTCAAGGAATTCGACACCGTCGTCTTCAGTGCCCCGGTCAACACCGTGCAAGGCCCGGTAAAAACCCAGTTCGGCTACCACCTGCTGGAAGTCACCAGCCGCCAGGACTGATCCCGTCCGCGCTGCTGCTTGAAACAACGGCCCGCCTCTTGGTGGGCCGTTGTGCATGTGACGACTGGCGACGCTGATGCCGTTAGCGTACAAATCCTTATTCTTCTTCACCCGGCGTTCAAGGCTGACAATGCGATTGGCTTTTTCCAGACTGTTCAGTACCTCCCTGGCCCTGCTGCTGGCCAGCAGCGCCGTGATCGCGGCGCCCCAACCGTCCATGACCGTGTACGGCGAACCGGCCAAGTATCCCGCCGGTTTCAGCCATTTCGACTACGCCAACCCCAACGCCCCCAAGGGCGGCAGCCTGCGGCGCTCGGCGCTGGAGATCGGGCGTTTCGACCATGTGCTGCCGTATATCGACAAAGGCATCGGCGTCTCCCAGGTCGACGGCTGGCTGTATGCGCCCCTGGCCCTGCGTTCCCTGGATGAGCCCTATACGGTGTATGGCCTGGTGGCCGAGAAGATGGAACGCGCGGAGGACGGCCTGTCCCTGCGCTTCTTCCTCAACCCCAAGGCGCGCTTTGCCGATGGCAAGCCGATCACCGCCGAAGACGTGCGCTACAGCTTCAACCTGCTGATGACCCAAGGCAGCCTGCGCTTTCGCACGCTGTTCGCCGACGTCAAGCACGTCGAAGTCGAAGGCCCGCGCCAGGTGCGTTTTGATTTCTCCAGCAATGAAAACCGCACCCTGCCCCTGGATGTCGCGACCCTGCCGGTGTTTCCCGAGCACTGGTGGAAAACCCGCGACTTCGCCAACGGCGGCGGCTACGAAGCCCCCCTGGGCAGCGGCCCGTACAAGGTCGGCAAGATCGACTCGGGCAGCACCATCACCTTTACCCGCGACCCCGACTGGTGGGGCAAGGACCTGCCCGTCAGCCGCGGCCTGTACAACTTCGATCACCTGAGCCTGGAGTACTTCGGTGACACCGAAGTGGCCCGCCAGGTACTGCGCGGTGGCGCCTACGACTTCAACCGTGAGTTTTCCGCCACCGGCTATTCCATCGGCTACAACGGCCCGGCCCTGGACGATGGCCGCCTGCAACGTGCGCACCTGGCCAAGGACATGCCGCAACCGGCCCAGGGTTATGTGTTCAACGTGCAAAAGCCGATGTTCAAGGACCGTCGCGTGCGCCAGGCCCTGGCGATGCTGTGGGACTTCGAATGGGCCAATCGGCAGATGATGCGCAACCTGTACATCCGCCAGCAAAGCTACTTCTCCAACAGCCCGTTGGCCGCCACCCAGCTGCCCACCCCGGAAGAACTGGCGATTCTGGAACCCTTGCGCGGGCAGATTCCCGACGAGGTATTCACCCAGGTGTTCAAGGCCCCGGTCACCGATGGCAGCGGCATGATCCGCGACAAACAGTTGCAAGCTCTGGCGCTGCTGGAAGAAGCCGGCTGGAAGCCAGACGGCGACAAACTGGTCAACGCCGAGGGCGAGCCGCTGGAGTTCACCTTCCTCAATGCCCAGAACGGCCTGGAACGCCTGCTGTTGCCGTACAAACGCAACCTCGCACAGATCGGCATTACCTTGAACATCCGCCGCATCGACTCTTCGCAATACGTCAACCGCCTGATGGCCCGCGACTACGACATGATCGTCACCGGCTTCCCGGTCACCACCTCGCCCGGCATGGAGCTGTACAACTACTTCGGCTCGAGCGCCGCATTCGATCCGGGCGCCAACAACTACATGGTGCTCAAGGACCCGGCCGTCGACAGCCTGATCAAGGGCCTGGTCAAGGCCGACACCCAGGCGCAGATGCTTACCTATGCCCATGCCTTGGACCGGGTGCTGCAATGGAATTACCTGTGGATCCCCAATTACTACCCGCCCGGCACCTCCGCCGCGTGGTGGAACCGCTTCGGCCGTCCGGCCATCGAGGCCAGGAATGATGAAGCCCTGGAAACCTGGTGGGAAATCAGCCCTACCCCGCTGACCAATGAACAAATGAATGCCGAGTTGAAAAAACGCGCGGGAGCTCGCTGATGTTTGCCTATATCGTGCGGCGCCTGCTGCTGATCATCCCGACGCTGGTGATCATCCTGCTGGTCAACTTCGTGATCGTCCAGGCCGCCCCCGGCGGACCGGTGGAACAAGCCATCGCCCACTTGCAGGGCATCGGCGGCGGCGCGGTCGGCGGCTCATCCGGCGACGGTGTCAGCAGCGGCTCCCGTGCCAGCCGTGGCCTGGACCCGAAACTGATCAAGGACATCGAAAAACAATACGGCTTCGACAAGCCCGCGCCGGAACGCCTGTGGCTGATGCTCAAGAGCTACGCCCAGCTGGATTTCGGCAACAGCTTCTTTCGCGGCGCCACCGTGATCGACCTGATCCTGGAAAAAATGCCAGTGACCATTTCCCTCGGCCTGTGGGCCACGCTGATCACCTACCTGGTGTCGATCCCCCTGGGCATTCGCAAGGCGGTGCGCCATGGCAGCAGCTTTGATGTGTGGAGCAGCACCGCCATTGTGATTGGCTACGCGATGCCGGCGTTCCTGTTCGCGATGTTCCTGATCGTGGTGTTCGCCGGAGGCACGTCATTGAACTGGTTTCCGGTGCGCGGGCTGGTCTCGGAAAACTTCGCCGAGCTGAGCACCGTGGGCAAGATCGCCGACTACTTCTGGCATCTGGTGCTGCCGGTCAGTGCGCTGGTGATCGGCGGGTTCGCCACCCTGACCATCCTGACCAAAAACTCGTTCCTCAATGAAATCACGCGCCAGTACGTAGTGACCGCCCGCGCCAAGGGCCTGAGCGAACGCCGGGTGCTGTACGGCCATGTGTTTCGCAACGCCATGCTGCTGGTGATCTCGGGGATTCCCCAGGCGTTCATCAGTGTGTTTTTTGCCGGTTCGCTGTTGATCGAGGTGATTTTTTCCCTCGATGGCCTCGGCCGCATGAGCTACGAAGCCGCCGTGTCCCGGGACTACCCGGTGGTGTTTGGCTCGCTGTTTATCTTCACCTTGTTTGGCCTGCTGATAAAACTGATCGGCGACCTCTGCTACACCCTGGTGGACCCGCGTATCGACTTCGCCGCGAGGAACGCCTGATGCTTAACCTGTCTCCCGTGGCCCGTCGGCGTTTCGAACGTTTCAAGAAAAACCGTCGCGGCTGGTGGTCGCTGTGGCTGTTTATCGGGCTGTTTATCCTGACCCTGGGCGGCGAATTGATCGCCAACGACAAGCCCTTGGTGCTCAGCTACAAGCACGAGCTGTATTTCCCGGCGTTCAAGCGCTACACCGAGCAGCAGTTCGGCGGGCAACTGCCGTTCCAGGCCGATTACCGCAGTGACTACGTGCAAAAGCTGATCAAGCAGGACGGCGGCTGGATGCTGTTCCCGCCCATCCCGTTCAGCGACGACACGCCCAACTACGAACTGACCCGCCCGGCCCCCAGCCCGCCCTCGACGGTGAACTGGCTGGGTACCGATGACCAGTCGCGGGATGTGTTGGCGCGGGTGATCTTCGGCGCGCGGGTGTCGATCCTGTTTGCCCTGGCACTCACCGCGATCAGCGCCACCATCGGCATCGCCGCCGGGGCCTTGCAGGGCTATTACGGCGGCTGGGTGGATCTGCTCGGCCAACGCATCCTTGAAGTGTGGTCCGGGCTGCCGGTGCTGTACCTGCTGATCATCCTGTCGGGGTTTGTCGAGCCGAACTTCTGGTGGTTGCTGGGGATCATGGCGCTGTTTTCCTGGCTGGCCCTGGTGGATGTGGTGCGCGCCGAGTTCCTGCGCGGGCGCAACCTGGAGTACGTCAAGGCCGCACGGGCCCTGGGCCTGGGCGACGGCAAGATCATTCGCCGGCACATCCTGCCCAACGCCATGACCGCCACCTTGAGCTACCTGCCGTTCATCCTCACCGGGGCGATTTCCACCCTGAGCGCCCTGGACTTCCTCGGTTTCGGCATGCCTGCGGGCAGTGCGTCACTGGGCGAGCTGATTGCCCAGGGCAAGCAGAACCTGCAAGCGCCGTGGCTGGGCCTGACGGCGTTTTTCACCTTGGCGCTGATCCTGTCGCTGCTGGTCTTTATCGGCGAGGCATTACGTGATGCCTTCGACCCACGCTCATGAGTGACTGCGTATGAACCTGATCGAAATCCGCGACCTCAGCGTCGCCTTCAGCGGCCAGACCGTGGTACGCAACCTGAGCCTGGATGTACGCCCCGGCGAGTGCCTGGCGCTGGTGGGTGAGTCCGGCTCCGGCAAGTCGGTGACCGCCCATTCGATTCTGCAACTGCTGCCCGAAGCCGGTACTGAAACCCGTGGCTCCGTGAAATATCGCGGCCAGGAACTGGTCGGCGCCTCGGCGTCGACCTTGCAGAAACTGCGCGGCAACCGCATTGCGATGATCTTCCAGGAGCCGATGACCTCCCTCAACCCGCTGCACAGCATCGAAAAACAGATCGGCGAAACCTTACTGCTGCACAAGGGCCTGGGCGGCAAGGCGGCGCAGGCGCGCATCCTCGAATTGCTGCAGTTGGTGGGTATCCAGAAACCCCGGGACCGCCTCAAGGCCTATCCGCACCAACTCTCCGGGGGCCAACGCCAACGGGTGATGATCGCCATGGCCCTGGCCTGTGAGCCGGAACTGCTGATCGCCGACGAGCCCACCACCGCCCTCGACGTGACCGTGCAGCGCAAGATCCTGCTGCTGCTCAAGTCCCTGCAACACCGCCTGGGCATGTCGCTGCTGCTGATCAGCCATGACCTCAACCTGGTGCGCAGCATTGCCCAGCGGGTGTGCGTGATGCACGCCGGGGAGATTGTCGAGCAGGCCGACTGCGAGACCTTGTTCACAGCACCGCAACATCCCTACAGCCGCCTGCTGCTGGACGCCGAGCCGTCCGGCGATGTGCTGTGCAGCGAGCCACGGGAGACCGTGCTGGACGTGCACGACCTGAGCGTGCAATTCCCCCTGGGCGGCGGTCTGTTCCGGCGCAAGACCTACCTGCGCGCGGTGGATGGCATCAGCCTCAGCGTGCAGCGCGGCAAGACCCTGGGGATTGTCGGCGAGTCCGGTTCGGGCAAGTCGACCCTCGGCCAGGCGATCCTGCGCCTGCTGGACTCCACCGGCAGCATCCGCTTCCAGGGCGAGGCCCTCGACCCGCTCAACCACAAGCAGATGCGCCCGTGGCGCAAGCAGATGCAAGTGGTCTTCCAAGACCCCTACGGCAGCCTCAGCCCGCGCATGTCGGTGCAGCAGATCATCAGCGAAGGCCTGGAGGTGCATGCGCCGTGCAGCCTGGCCGAGCGCGATGCGCAAGTGATCCAGGTGCTCAAGGACGTGGGCCTCGACCCCGCCAGTCGCCATCGCTTCCCCCATGAATTCTCCGGCGGCCAACGCCAACGCATCGCCATCGCCCGCGCGCTGGTGCTCAAGCCGGCGTTGATGCTGTTGGACGAACCTACCTCAGCCCTCGACCGCACCGTACAGAAACAGGTCGTAGCGTTGCTGCGTGAATTGCAGGAAAAGTACGGCCTGACCTACCTGTTTATCAGCCATGACCTCGCCGTGGTGCGCGCCATGGCCCATGACATGATCGTGATCAAGGACGGCAAGGTGGTCGAGCGCGGGCCGAGCCATGACGTTTTCGAAGCGCCGCAGCACCCGTATACCAAAGAACTCCTGGCGGCGGCCGGCGGGCTGTCGTCATGAGTACCAGCCTGACGGACTACCAACAGGTTCGCGGCCTGGCGATCCAGTCGCTGTTCGAGATCATCGAGCAGTCCAGCGAAGGCACGGTGATTGTCGACCGCGACGCCAATATTGTCTGGATGAACGAGCGCTACGCCAAGCGCTTCGGCCTCAAGAGTGCCGATGAAGCCATCGGCCAGCCGTGCGAGCAGGTGATTTCCAACAGCCTGTTGCGCCAGGTGGTGCGCACCGACCGGCCGATTCTGCTGGACATCCAGGACACCCCCAAAGGCCCGCTGGTGGTGATGCGCCTGCCGATCCACAACGACGCCGGTGCAGTGATCGGTGCGATTGGTTTTGCTTTGTTCGATGAGCTGCGCAACCTGTCGCCGCTGATCGAACGCTACCTGAGCATGCAGCAGGAACTGGCCTCCACCCGCTCGTTGCTGCGCTCACGCCAGAGCAAGTACAACTTCGCGCACTTTATCGGCACCAGCGCCGCCAGCCTGGAAGTCAAACGCCGTGCCCGGCGCAGCGCAAGCGCCGAATCGCCGGTGCTGCTGCTGGGCGAGACCGGTACCGGCAAGGAATTGCTCGCCCAGGCGATCCACGGCGCCTCACCGCGTGCGCACAGGGCGTTTGTCAGCATCAACAGCGCGGCGATTCCCCATGACCTGCTGGAAGCCGAGTTCTTCGGCACCGCGCCGGGCGCCTTTACCGGTGCCGATCGCAAGGGCCG
Organism: Pseudomonas sp. GW821-FHT09C10; assembly: GCF_059418085.1. Lineage (NCBI taxonomy): Bacteria > Pseudomonadati > Pseudomonadota > Gammaproteobacteria > Pseudomonadales > Pseudomonadaceae > Pseudomonas > Pseudomonas sp. GW821-FHT09C10. The sequence continues at coordinate 96,191 of NZ_JBWKPE010000018.1, read as the reverse complement.
TCCGGGCAAGTTCCAGATTGCCCAGGGCGGCACGCTGTTCCTCGATGAAATCGGCGATATGCCGCTGCCGCTGCAAAGCAAGCTGCTGCGGGTGTTACAGGAAAAGGAATTCGAACCGGTGGGTTCCAACGAAATGCTGCACAGCGATGTGCGGGTGATCGCGGCCACCTCCATGGACCTGGAAGCGGCGATCAAGCGCGGTGAGTTCCGTGCGGACCTGTATTACCGCCTGAACGTATTGCCGATCCAGGTGCCGCCGCTGCGTGAACGGCTGGAGGACATTCCGGCGCTGAGCGAAGCGATCCTCGAGGAACTGCGCAGCCAGCATGAACTGGACCGCGAAGCCCTGGCGCTGTTGGCACAGCATGCGTGGCCGGGGAACATCCGCGAACTGCGCAACGTGCTGGAGCGGGCGGCGTTGTTGAGCGATGACCTGGTGTTGAACGCTAGGGACATTCGTGCGGCGATTGGCACGTTCAGCCCGGTGGAACGCGGTGCGGTGGACACGGTTGAGGGCGAGACGTTTGCGGCGGCGCGGGAGCGGTTTGATCGGCAGGTGATTGCGGCGGCGCTCGAGGCGTGTGGTGGGAATGTGGTGGAGGCGGCCAGGCGATTGGGGCTGGGGCGGTCGACGTTGTACAAGAAGATGGTGGCGCTGGGAATCGCCTGATCTCCAAACAGAGACAAAACTCTCAATACAAAGACACTCCCTGTGGGAGGGGGCTTGCTCCCGATAGCATCAGGTAAGTCAACACATATGCTGGCTGATGCACCGCTATCGGGGGCAAGCCCCGTCCCACATTTGATCTTCATTTGTCTCCAAATAGAGACAGCATTCAAAAACACTCGAAAGAAATTAAAAAATATCCATATATTTCAATAACTTGAAAACATGGCACACATCTCGCTATAGCCCTCCCCACCGCTTCACCCACAACAATAACAATCCGATGGAGACACACCATGAGTGTGATCATTGCCCTGGCAGCGCTCGCGTTGCTGATGCTGGCTGCCTACCGTGGCTATAGCGTTATCCTGTTTGCCCCCATCGCCGCCCTCGGCGCCGTGCTGCTCACCGACCCGTCCGCCGTCGCCCCTGCCTTTACCGGGGTGTTCATGGAGAAAATGGTCGGCTTTATCAAACTGTATTTCCCGGTGTTCCTGCTCGGTGCGGTGTTCGGCAAGCTGATCGAGCTGTCAGGTTTCTCGCGTTCTATCGTGGCGGCGGCGATCCGTTTGCTCGGCACGCGCCAGGCGATGCTGGTGATCGTGCTGGTCTGCGCCCTGCTCACCTACGGCGGCGTGTCGCTGTTTGTGGTGGTGTTTGCGGTGTACCCGTTTGCGGCGGAGATGTTCCGCCAGAGCAATATCCCCAAGCGCCTGATCCCGGCGACCATCGCCCTCGGTGCGTTCTCGTTCACCATGGACGCCCTGCCCGGCACGCCGCAGATCCAGAACATCATCCCCAGCACCTTCTTCAACACCACCGCCTGGGCCGCGCCGTGGCTGGGGCTGATCGGCACGATTTTCGTGTTCTGCGCCGGCATGCTCTACCTGGCGCGCCAGCGCAACAAGGCCCAGCGCGCCGGTGAAGGCTACGGCACCGAGCTGCGCAACGAGCCGGAAACCGCCGAGAACCTCACGCTGCCCAACCCGTGGATCGCGCTGTCGCCGCTAATCCTGGTGGGCGTGATGAACCTGCTGTTCACCCACTGGATCCCACAGTGGTATGGCAAGACCCACAGCCTCAGCCTGCCGGGCATGAGCGCGCCGGTGACCACTGAAATCGCCAAGCTCACGGCGATCTGGGCGGTGCAGGCGGCGTTGCTGGTGGGCATCATCATGGTGCTGGTATTCGGCTGGTCGGCGATCAAAAGTAAGCTCGCCGACGGCAGCAAAAGCGCAGTCAGCGGCGCATTGCTTGCGGCGATGAACACCGCCTCCGAATATGGCTTCGGCGCGGTGATCGCTTCGCTGCCGGGCTTCCTGGTGCTGGCGGACTGGCTCAAGGGCATCCCCAACCCGCTGGTCAACGAAGCGATCACCGTGACCCTGCTGGCCGGTATCACCGGCTCCGCGTCCGGCGGCATGAGCATCGCCCTGGCGGCCATGTCCGAGAGCTTTATTACGGCGGCCCATGCGGCCAATATTCCCCTTGAAGTGCTGCACCGGGTCGCGGCCATGGCCAGCGGCGGCATGGACACCCTGCCCCACAACGGCGCGGTAATCACCCTGCTGGCGGTGACCGGCCTGACCCACCGCGAAGCCTACAAGGACATTTTCGGCATCACGATCATCAAGACCCTCGCGGTGTTCGTGGTGATCGGTACTTTCTACGCCACCGGCATTGTGTGAGGTTTTCATGACGAGATTGAACGGCAAGACCGCCCTGGTCACCGGCTCCACCAGCGGCATCGGCCTGGGTATCGCCCTGAGCCTGGCCAAGGCCGGTGCCAACCTGATCCTCAACGGCTTCGGCGACGCCAGCGCAGTGGTCGCCCAAGTGCAGGCGTTTGGCGGCAAGGTCGGCCACCACCCGGCGGACGTCAGCGACCCGGCGCAGATCGCCGACATGCTGGCCTACGCCGAGCGTGAGTTCGGCGGTGTCGACATCCTGGTCAACAATGCCGGCATCCAGCATGTGGCGGCGGTGGAGGACTTCCCGGTGGAACGCTGGGACGCGATCATCGCGATCAACCTGTCGTCGGTGTTCCACAGCACGCGCTTGAGCCTGCCGGGCATGAAGGCCAAGGGCTGGGGGCGTATCGTCAACATCGCCTCGGTGCACGGCCAGGTCGGCTCGGTGGGCAAGGCCGCGTATGTGGCAGCCAAGCACGGCGTGATCGGCTTGACCAAGGTGGTGGGCCTGGAGACCGCCACCAGCAACGTGACCTGCAACGCGATCTGCCCCGGCTGGGTGCTGACGCCACTGGTGCAGAAGCAGATTGATGATCGCGTGGCCAATGGCGTCGATCCGCAGCAGGCGCAACATGATCTGCTGGCGGAGAAACAGCCGTCACTGGAGTTCGTGACGCCGTCGCAGCTGGGAGAGCTGGTGCTGTTCTTGTGCAGCGAGGCCGGTGCCCAGGTGCGGGGGGCGGCGTGGAACATTGATGGCGGCTGGCTGGCCCAATAAGGCCAGACACATTCGAACGCTATAGTTTGGAAAACCTGCATAAGAACAAGAGACCGTGCTGATGTCCGAAATCCTCTGGCAACCTTCCCCGGAACGCATCCGCACCACGCGAATGGACCAGTTCCGACGCTTTATCAATGATCGCCACGGCGTGCAGCTCAGCGACTACCCGGCCCTGCACCAGTGGAGCATCGACCGGCGCCCGGATTTCTGGCAGGCGATCGTGGCATTCTTCGAGGTGCAGTTTCGCAGCCCGCCCAGTGCAGTGCTGATCGAAGACGTCGAGATGCCCAGCGCCCAGTGGTTTCCCGGCGCGACCCTGAATTTTGCCGAACACCTGTTGCGCCGCCGCGACGATCACCCGGCGGTGGTCGCAATCAGCGAAGACGGCCAGCGCGAACAACTGACCTACGCCGAACTGGCCGCCCACGTCGCCGGCCTGCAGGACAGCCTGCGGGCGGCCGGTGTCGGCCGCGGGGACCGGGTCGCCGCGTGCATGCCCAATACCTGGCAAACCCTGGTCGGCATGCTGGCCACCACCAGCCTGGGCGCGATCTGGTCATGCTCCTCGCCAGACTTCGGCACCCAAGGCGTCATCGACCGCTTCGGCCAGATCGAGCCCAAGGTGCTGATCACCTGCGCCGGCTACCGCTACGCCGGTAAAACCATCGACCAGAGCGCCAAGCTCAATGAAATCCTCGAACGCCTGCCGTCCCTGGAGCAATTGATCATCGTCCCGTATGCACGACCCCAGGCCTGCGTCGAGGACTATCAGACCCAGGCCCGCGTCGCCCTGTGGAACAACTTCTACCAACCCGGCGGCGAGCCTGTGTTCGTCGCAGTGCCGTTCGACCATCCGCTGTACATCCTCTACTCCAGCGGCACCACCGGCGTGCCCAAATGCATCATCCATGGCACCGGCGGCGTGCTGCTCACCCACCTCAAGGAACACGGCCTGCACGCGGATATCTCCCGCGAGGACTGCCTGTTCTACTACACCACCTGCGGCTGGATGATGTGGAACTGGCTGGTTTCGGTGCTGGCCATCGGCGCCACGGCGGTGCTGTATGACGGCTCGCCGTTTCACCCCGGCCCGGAACGCTTGATCGACCTGATCGACGCGGAAAAGATCAGCGTGTTCGGCACCAGCCCCAAGTTCCTCGCCACCCTGGAAAAGGCCGGGCTGCAACCGCGCCTGAGCCACGACCTGGGCAGCCTCAAGGGCCTGATTTCGACCGGCTCGCCCTTGTCGCCCCAGAGCTACGACTACGTGTACCGCGAGATCAAGGCCGAGATATGCCTGTCATCGATGTCCGGCGGCACCGATATCGTCTCCTGCTTTGTGATCGGCAATCCGGTGTTGCCGGTGCGGCGCGGGGAAATGCAGTGCAAGAGCCTGGCCATGGCCATCGAGGTGTGGGACGACCAGGGCCAACCGTTGGTCGGGGAAAAAGGCGAGCTGGTGTGCACCCGGCATTTCCCGGCGATGCCCATCGGCTTGTGGAACGACCCGCACCAGAAGAAGCTGCGCGCCTCGTATTTCAGCCAATTTCCCGGGGTGTGGGCCCAGGGCGACTACGCCGAGCTACGCCCCAACGGCAGCCTGCTGATTCACGGCCGCTCCGACGCAGTGCTCAACCCCGGCGGCGTGCGCATCGGCACTGCGGAGATTTATCGCCAGGTGGAAAAAGTCCCGCAGGTGCTGGAAAGCCTGGCCATCGGCCAACGCTGGCAGGACGATGTGCGCGTGGTGCTGTTTGTGCGCCTGGATGACGGCATCGAACTGGATGAGGCCCTGGCGCAACAGATCCGCCAGGTGATCCGCGCCAACACCACGCCGCGCCATGTGCCGGCGAAGATCCTCGCTGTCAGCGATATCCCCCGCACCATCAGCGGCAAGATCGTCGAACTGGCGGTGCGCAACGTGGTACACGGCGAGCCGGTGAAGAATACCGACGCACTGGCCAACCCGCAGGCCCTGGAACAATTTCGCGACCGCCCCGAACTGGCGGAAAGATGAAAGGTTTCAGCCCTGCCGCACTCATTTGAAGACAAACCCTCAATGCATGCTATTTTTCGAGGGTAGTCACCCATCGGTGTCCCACGGGATAATGGGTGTTGTCATTTTTCAAAGCGTTACGCTCAGGGCTTTTTATGAAGGAAACAACCACCGGCAGCGAAGCCGCTGCATTGATTGCGCGGCTGGACTGGGCGCACAGCCCCCTCGGTGAGGCCAATGATTGGCCGCAAAGCCTGCGCACAGCCGTGGACATTGTCATCCACTCACCGATGCCGATGCTCCTGCTGTGGGGCAGCGAACTCACCCAGCTCTACAACGACGGCTTCGCCCTGCTGGCGGGCAATAAACACCCGGACGCCATGGGCCAGCCGGCGCACCAGACCTGGCCGGAACTCGAAAGCTTCACTGCGCCGATCTACGACGCCGTGCTGACCGGCCAGGTGCGCACCTTCAGCGAGCAGCGTTTTGTCCTGCAACGCAACAATCGCGACACCGAAATCTGGCTGGACCTGACCTACAGCCCGATCCGCGATGAAAGCGCCAATGTGGCCGGCATCCTGGTCACGGCCATCGAAACCAACGAACGGCGCAAGGCCCAACACAACACCGAACAACGCCTGCAACTGGCCCTGGCCGCCACCGATGCGGTGGGCACCTGGGACTGGGACATTGGCGAAGACCGCTTTATCGCCGACGCGCACTTCGCCTACCTGCACGGGGTTGATCCAAGCGACGCCAGCCGGTTGCCGATCAGCGACTACCTGCAAGGCGTACACCCCGAAGACCGCGGCATGGTGGCGCGCAGCATCAAGCATTGCATCACTTTCGGCACTGAATACGCCGAGGAATATCGCCTGCAACAGGCCGACGGCCAGGTGCGCTGGGTGTTCGCCCGAGGGCGTTGCTACAAGGATCATCAAGGCCGCCCCGCGCGCTTCCTCGGCGCGGCACTGGACCTCACCGAGCGCAAAAACACCGAGCAGGCCCTGCGCCAGAGCCAGACCGAACTGCAGTTGATCATCAACGCCATGCCGGTGCTGATCGGTTACGTCGACCACGAGCAGCGTTTTCGCCTGAACAACAGTGCCTACCTCGACTGGTACGGCCTGACGCCCCAGGAACTGTACGGCAAGACCATCCGCGAAGTGCTCGGCGACGACGTGTACGCCGGGCGCGAGGACAAGATCGCCGCTGCGCTCAGGGGCAAGGCCTGCAGTTTCATGACCGTCACCCCCCATCGCGATGGCCGCCCGCGCCATGCGTTGATGAAATACCTGCCACGCTTCAGCAATGACGGCTCGGTGAACGGTTTCTACATCTTTGTCATCGATGAAACCGAACGCAAACTCACCGAAGAAGCCCTGCGCCACCTCAACGAGAACCTTGAGGAGCGCGTGGCCCAGCGCACCCAGGCGCTGGCCGAAGCCAACGAACGCCTGCAAAACGAGATGTTCGAGCGCGAGCGCGCCGAAGATGCCCTGCGCCATGCGCAGAAGATGGAAGCAGTGGGCCAGCTCACCGGAGGTATCGCCCACGACTTCAATAATATGCTCACCGGCATCATCGGCAGCCTGGACCTGATGCAGCGCTACATCGCCGCCGGGCGCAGCGACGAGATCGGCCGCTTTACCGACGCCGCCGTGTCCTCGGCCCATCGCGCGGCCGCCCTCACCCACCGCCTGCTGGCGTTTTCACGGCGCCAGTCGCTGGACCTTCGCCCGCTGGATCCGAACCAGTTGGTAGCGTCCCTGGAGGAGCTGTTCCAGCGCACCAAGGGCGCGCATATCACGCTCAAGGTGCAACTGGGCCGCGACATCTGGCCGGTCAACACCGACGCCAGCCAACTGGAAAACGCCCTGCTCAACCTGGTGATCAACGCGCGCGACGCCATGCCCGATGGCGGCGAACTGCTGATCGAAACCGCCAACAGCTACCTGGACGGCACCGATATCACCACCCTCGAACCGGTCAGGGCCGGCGACTACGTGATGCTCGGCGTGTGTGACAACGGCAGCGGCATGGCACCGAAGATTCTCGCCAAGGCGTTCGACCCGTTCTTCACCACCAAGCCCATCGGCCAGGGCACCGGCCTGGGGCTGTCGATGATCTATGGGTTTGCCCAGCAGTCCGGTGGCCACGTGACCATCCAGAGCGAACCGGGCCAAGGCACTTGCGTGCGCCTGTATCTGCCGCGCCTGCACGGCACCTCCCTGGAAAGCAGCCAGCCCGCCCATCTGGGCGAAGTCCCGCTGGCCCTTGCCGGCGAAGCGGTGGTGGTGGTCGAGGATGACCCGGCGGTGCGCATGCTGGTGGTCAATGTGCTCGACGAGTTGGGCTATACCGCGCACCAGGCGGCGGATGCCCGTGCGGCGCTGCCGTTGCTGGAGTCGGACTTGCGCGTGGACCTGCTGGTGACCGACGTCGGCCTGCCCGGCATGAACGGCCGCCAACTGGCGGAGATCGCCCGCCAGCATCGGCCGGGGCTCAAGGTGCTGTTCATGACCGGCTACGCGGAGAAAGCCGCCGAGCGCCAGGGCTTCCTGGAGGACGGCATGGACATGGTCGCCAAGCCGTTTTCCATCGACCTGCTGGCGACCAAAATCCGCAGCATGATCAGCGTCGATGATTCAGTTCAGGCATAATCGCGCGCCGTCGCACACCTGGTAGAGACCGATGAAAGCCCAAGCCCGCCATATCCTGGTGAAAACCAGCGAAGAAGCCGAACAACTCAAGCAGCGCATTGCCAAGGGCGAAGCCTTTGATGTGCTGGCCAGGAAGTACTCCACGTGCCCGTCCGGCAAGCGCGGCGGCGACTTGGGTGAAGTGCGGCCTGGGCAGATGGTCGGGGTGATCGATGCGGTGATCTTCAAGAAACCGGTGAAGGTGGTGCACGGGCCGATCAAGAGCAAGTTCGGGTATCACCTGGTGCAGGTGTTTTACCGGGATTGAGGCTTTGGCTTAAGACCGCTATCGGGGGCAAGCCCCCTCCCACAGGGGGTTTGCTCCCGATCCGCCGCAGGCGGCCATTCGCCTACTCCCTGGGGATCAGCGCACCCGGCACCTGGATAACCCGGCTCGCCAATCGATGCCCGGCCAAAGCAGCCTCCTGGGGCGAACCGCCCTTGAGCCGACTGGCCAGGTACGCCGCACTGAACGAATCCCCCGCCGCCGTGGTGTCCACCACCTTCTCCACCTTCAGCGCCGGCACGGCAAGGCGCTCGCCGTCGCAACGGATCAAACACGCATCCGCACCGCGCTTGAGCACCACTTCCGCAATCGCCGGGTACGCCGCGAACACCTGTTCGCTGTCGGCATAACCAAACAACGCGCGTTCGTCATCCTCGGTCAGCAAGGCGATATCCACCTCGGCCAGTACGCGGCGATAAGCCTCGCGGGCAACGTCCACCGCGGCCCAGAGTCGCGGCCGGTAGTTGTTGTCAAACACCACTGCACCGCCACGTCGGCGGGTTTCGCTCAGGACTTCGAGCAGGCGCTGGCGCCCGACTTCACCCAGCACCGCCAGGGTAATGCCGCTGAAATACACCACGTTGTAGTCCGGCAATGCCGCCAGGATCGGGGCAGCCGCCGGCGTGGTAAAGCAGTCGCGCACGGCCGCTTCGTTGCGCCAGTAGAGGAATTTGCGCTCGCCGTTGGCATCGGTCTGAATGCAGTACAAACCGGGCAAACGTCCGGGCAGGCGCTGGACCCGCTCCAGCCCCAGGCCTTCTTCGGCCCAGTGCGCACACATGGCGTCGCTGAAGCTGTCATCGCCCAAGGCGGTGACATAGTCCACCGTGCCGATCTCCCTCAGCTCACGGCGCAGGTACACCGCCGCGTTCAGGGTGTCGCCGCCGAAGCTCTGTTGCAGGCTGCCGTCGGCGCGGTGTTGCAATTCGATCATGCATTCGCCGATCAGGGCGATGCGGGGATGGGTGGTGGTCATGGCTTTACACTCAGAAACGGGTTTCCAGGGACTCGATCACCCGCAACTGCTCATCCACCAGGCAGCCGACCTGCCACTTGTCGAAGGTCAGGCAAGGGTGCGAGGTGCCGAAGGAAATGATGTCGCCGATGCGCAGCTCGACACCTGCCGCGACGGTCATGAAGGCGTGCTGGTCCATCACGGCGGTGACGGTGCAGGCGCTCACATCATCGCCTTCCGCCGGCAGGATCCCGGCGCGATAGCGTTTAAGCGGCACCGGCAAACCGGCGTCGTAGGCCACGTCGCGCTTGCCCAGGGCGATCACCGCAAAGCCCGGCTCAGGCAACGATTGCACATGGGCCCAGACTTCCAGGGCCGGACGCAGGCCTTCCTGGAGGTCGCTGCGGCGGTCGAGCACGCAGCATTGCGCCTCTTTGTAGATGCCATGGTCGTGGGCCACATAGCTGCCGGGGCGCAATACGCTGAGGAAACGGCCGGCGGCGTTTTGGGTTTCGAAGGACTCGGCGATCAGGTCGTACCAGGCCGACCCCGACGCCGTGATAATAGGCTTGGGCAGGTCGAAGGCCCCATTGTTTTGCAGGTCCACGGCCAGGCGCACCAGGCTCGCGGCGAAGTCGCGGATGCCACTGATGGCGTGCTCGCCGTGGATCACCCCTTCGTAGCCTTCGATACCGGTGAGGGCCAGGGCCGGTTGGGCCTTGATCGCCTTGGCCAGGTCGCGCACTTCCTGCTCGCTGCGGCAACCGCAACGGCCGCCGACCACGCCGTATTCGATCATCACGTTCAGGCGCAGGCCACGGGCGGCGAAGAACAGGCCCAGGTCGGCGACGTTGTCCGGGTGATCGACCATGCAGTGAAAGTCGAAATCCTTGTCGGCCAGCAGGTCGGCGATCAACGCCATGTTCGGTGCGCCCACCAACTGGTTGGCCATCAGCACCCGGCGCACGCCACCGGCATAGGCGGCGCGGGTCTGCACCGCGTTGGCCAGGGTGATGCCCCAGGCGCCCGCGACAAGCTGGCGCTGAAACAACGCCGGCATCATGCTGGTCTTGCCGTGGGGCGCCAGTTCCGCGCCGCTGTGGCTGACAAAGTCCTGCATCCAGCGAATGTTGTGTTCCAGGGCGTCGCGGTGCAGCACCAGGGCGGGCAGGCTGACGTCACGGACCAGGTGGGCACCGACGGCGGCGGCGCCCTTTTCAACGGCATTGATGGCTGACATGGAAAACTCCTATTCGTTGATGCGACGAGCCAGGTTGTTGGCGCTGTCGATCAACACCCGGCGATAGTCGTTGTAGTTTTTGCTCGCATCGGCCCGAGGGGCGACGATGCACAGCGTCGCAATGCTGACGCCCTGCGCGTCCCGGACCGGGGCGGCAAAGCAGTGGGTAAAGGTGTCGGCCACACTGTCGAAGGAAAAGAACCCATCGAGGGTGGCCTGGCGGATTTGCGCGAGGAAGGTCTCCACCGGCAGGCGCTGACCGTCCGGCAGGATAAAGTCGTCGTGGTCGATCAGGTCGATGATCTGCTGGTCGCTCAAATGCCCCAGCAACAGGCGCCCGGAGGCGGTCCATGGGATCGGCGCGTCTTCACCGATGTCCGAGGAAATGCGGAAATGCCGCTCGCCTTCGCGCATCAGCGCCACCGTGTATTTGCGCCCGTTGAGCAGGCACATCTGCGCGGTTTCGTGGGTTTGGCTGACGATCTCCTGCAAGGCGTGGTCGGCCTCGCGGGTCAGGTCGAAATGACGCAAGTGGGCCTGGCCGAGGAAATACAACTGACGGCCGAGGTAGACGTGACCGTCCTTGCCCACGGTTTCGAGGATGCGCCGCTCCAACAAGGAGGCGACCAATTCGTAGACCGTGGATTTGGGGCTGCCGATGCCACTGGCAATATCATTCGGGCGCAGGGGCTGGCCGATTTCCTTGAGAAAATCGAGGATATCGAATGCACGGTCCAGGCCTTTGGCGCGGCGTTTGATGGTGTCTTCGGTCATGGCGATATCGGTCCGGTCGAAATGGTAGGGCTGGCGCAGGTCCACTGTGGGAGGGGGCTTGCCCCCGATGGCGGCGTGTCAATCAACACATCTGTTACTGATACACCGCTATCGGGGGCAAGCCCCCTCCCACATTTGATCTCTGGTGGGCTTAAGAGTGGGGCAATTTAGCCCTTTTTCTTGTAGGCCACGCAATCAATCTCGACCTTGCAGTCCACCATCATGTTGGCCTGCACACAGGCCCGCGCCGGGGCGTGTTCCGGGGTGAAGTATTCGCCGAAGACCTTGTTGAAACTCCAGAAGTCCCGCGGGTCTTCCAGCCACACGCCGACCCGCACCACGTCTTTCAACTCGTAGCCGGCCTCTTCGAGGATCGCCACCACATTGCGCAGGGTCTGCCGGGTTTGCTCGATGATCCCGCCGGTGATGATTTCGCCGTCCACCGCAGGCACTTGGCCCGAGACGTACAGCCAACCGTCCGCTTCCACCGCGCGGGCGAAGGGACGCGGCTGGCCACCGCCGGCCGTACTGCCGGCTCCGTAACGAGTGATGCTCATAAAACGATGCTCCTGATTAAAAACGAATGTTCTTGAGAAATTCCGCCAGGCGCGGCGATTGCGGCCGCTCGAAGATGTCCTTCGACGAGCCTTGCTCTTCAATCCGGCCCTGGTTCATGAAGACGATCTTGTCCGAGACTTCATAGGCAAAGCGCATTTCGTGGGTGACCAGCAACATGGTCATGCCCTCTTCCGCCAGGCCCTTGATCACACTGAGCACCTCGCCCACCAGTTCCGGGTCGAGGGCCGACGTGACTTCGTCGAAGAGCATCAGGCTCGGGTTCATGGCAATGGCACGGGCTATCGCCACACGCTGTTGCTGGCCGCCGGACAGCTGGCCGGGAAAGTGATCACGGCGCTGCAGAAGTCCTACACGGTCCAACCATTTTTCCGCGAGTGCCACCGCCTCGTCCTTAGGCATTTTCTTAACTTTCAACAGGCCGAGGGTGACGTTCTGCAATGCGCTCAGATGGGGAAACAGGTTGAACTGCTGGAACGCCATGCCGGTCATCGCCCGGTGCTGGGCGATCACGCGTTCGGGGTGACGCACGCGCTTGCCGCCGATGTCGCTGTAGCCGATGGACTCGCCATCCAGGGTGATCTGCCCGCCCTGGAACTCTTCGAGCAGGTTGACGCAACGCAGCAAGGTGGTCTTGCCCGAGCCGCTGGAGCCGATCAACGTCACCACGTTGCCGCGCGCCATGGACAGGTCGACGCCCTTGAGCACTTCGACCTCGCCGTATTGTTTACGCAGGCCGCGGATGTCCAGCAGCGGCTCGGTTGTTTGAGGTTGGTTCATGGCAAGGCCACCCGCTTTTCAATGTAGCGCCCGAATAACTCGATGGCGTAGTTGATGACAAAGAACAGAAACCCGGCGAACAGGTAGAACTCCAGGGTCATGAAGGTACGCGCGATCACTTGTTGGGTACTCAACAGCAATTCGGCCACGCCGATCACCGAGAGCAAGGTCGAGGCCTTGACGATTTCCGTCGAGGAATTGACCCAGGTCGGCAGGATCTGCCGCAGCGCCTGGGGCAGCAGCACGTAGGCCAGGGACTGCCGGAATGTCAGGCCAATCGCCTTGCCTGCTTCCAACTGCCCACGGGGAATGGCTTGCAGTGCACCGCGCACGATTTCCGACACGTGGGAGCCGCAGAACAGCGTGAGCCCGACGGCGCCGGCCTGGAACGCGGTGATTTTCCAGCCAAGCGCCGGCAGCATGTAGAAACACGCCAACACCAGCACAAACACCGGCGTGCCACGGATCAGGTCGACATACAGGCGAAACGGTGCGCGCATCCAGAATTTGCCGTAGGTCAGGATCAACCCGGCGACGATACCGATCAGCGTGCCAAAGATAATCGCCAGCGCCGACACCGCGACACTAGCCTGAAACCCCGCCCAGAGCGTATCCCGGGCGATCCACAACTCATGCAGCCAGCTGGGGGACTCGTACATGGACACCCTCCTTAACGACGGATCGCCAGACGCTGCTCCAGGTAACGGAGCAGCATGGCAATGAGGTAACAGGCCGCCACGTAGAGCGCGGTCGTGACCAGCCAGGTTTCAATCACCCGGTAGCTTTCGACGTTGATCTTGCGGGCGTAATAGGTCAGCTCGGGCACTGCGATGGCGGCGGCAAGGGACGTGTCCTTGAACAGCGAAATGAAGTTGTTCGACAACGCCGGCAACACATTGCGCAGCATCACCGGCACGGTGATGTAGGCGCGGATCCGCCATTCGCCGAGGCCGATGGCCAGTCCGGCTTCACGCAAGCCCTTGGGAATATTCAACAGCCCGGCGCGGAACACTTCGGTCAGGTAGGCACCGGCGTACAGCGACAGGGTGATGATGAACGAAGGGATCTTGTCCAGGCGGATACCCAGGCTGGGCAACGCAAAGTAGATCAACAGGATCAGCACCAGGATCGGCGTATTGCGGATCACCGTCACATACACCGAGGCCAGGATTCGCAACGCGCGGTGTTTGGACAGCATGGCAAACGCCATCAACAGGCCGATCACGCAGCCGATGGCGATCGACAGCAATGCCAGTTGCAGGCCCAGGCCGAGCCCCGCCAGCAAGGTGTCGAAATCGCGCCACACGGCGGCAAAGTTCAACTGATAGTTCATGGTCAGCAGTACCTGATGGGGGCGCCGTTGGCGGCGCCCCGGTTTTCACGAATCACTTGAACTCGACGGGGAAGCCGATGGCAGGTTCCGGCAGGTCCACACCGAACCACTGCTTGAACGACGCCTTGTAGGTGGGGAATTCCACACCGGTCATGGCTTCATGCAGCGCGGTATTGACGAAGTTCAGCCAGTCCTGGTCGCCACGCTTGACCGCGCACGCGTAGGTTTGCGGGCTCCAGGCATAGGCCGGGCTGCGGTAGCGGCCGGGGTTCTGCACCATCAGGTATTTGACCGAGGACTGGTCGGTGGCGGCGGCATCGGCGCGGCCGGAGTTCACCGCCTGGTACATCAGGTCGACGCTGTCGTACTGGTCGACCTTGGCCTTGGGCAGTGCCTGGTGCACCAGTTCTTCGGCATACACGTTCTGCAGCACCGCCACGGTGACGCCATCGCCCGCCGCCTGCAGGTCTTCGATTTCCTTGTACTTGCTGTTGTTCGGCAGCAGCAGGCCCACGCCTTCGCGGTAGTACGGCAGCGTGAACGCCACTTGCTGGGCACGGCTGGCGGTGACAGTAATGAACTGGCAGCTCATGTCGACCTTGTCGGTCAGCAGGTTGGGAATGCGTGCGTCGGACGACTGCACCACAAACTCGACCTTGCTCGGGTCGTTGAACAAGCCCTTGGCCACAATGCGGCCGATGTCGATATCAAACCCCTGCAACTTGCCATCCGCTCCCTGGAAGTGCCACGGCGCATTGGTACTGCCTGTACCCACGATCAGGTGCCCACGCTTGAGCACATCATCGAGCTTGCTGTCCGCCGCCTGCACGATGCCTGCGAGGGAAGCCGATGCGGCGAAGAGAAAAACACACGCTTTGAACACGGAAGGTCGGTGATGCATGACAAGCACTCCAGGAGTTGTGTATTCCGCTATACCGGAACTTAGTATGTAACAACGGAATAGACAGCAGAAAGTGTGCCACACGCCCTCAAAGAAAAACATGCCTGCAATAAAGGCTTGTTAAATCAGATAGATAAATATTTCTGGGAGATAAGGCGCTACGCCAGCACCTGCAATCACTTTGCTACCCAGGGCCCCATAAGGCGGTTACAGGTCTCGGCGGACGCACTGCAACAGCGTTACCGCGCACCGTTGCAGTGCGCGTGCAGCGTGGAAAAATTCCCACGCTGGACTAGCCTTGGCACATCCCTGCCGACAAGGACCCTGCCCTGATGAAGTCATGTCTTACCCTGGTGGTGCTCACCTTACTGGCAGCCGGCAACGCGTCGGCCAGCAACGACCGCCGCGACTGCAAGGAAGAACTGCGCAGGCTCAAGGAAGCCTTCGACACCAACTACACCAGCCAGAACCACCACGACTACCGCCGGGCCAAGGCCTCCCGGGACAATGAGGAATACCGCAAGTGCGCAAACCAGGCGCGCAAGGCCCGGGAACGTGTGGAGCGTGAGGCAGACCTGTGAAGGTTGACAGTAGACGAAGGTGATCCTCCGGCCTAGCGTTGGCAAAAAGCCGCAGCGTCCAGGAGGAACATTGTCATGGGGTATGCCACCGCAACCATCGCCAACGCCGAGGAGTATCAACGCGTGCTGAGCACATCACGCCCGGTGTTCCTACTATTTGTCTCGCAGCATTGCGCTGCCTGTGCAGGCTCGGCACCCTTGTTTGAGCGGATAGCGGGCAAATACCCCGCTGTGACGAGCCGGGTACTGGATTGCGCCCAGACGCCAAGGCACCCGGAGGTCACGGGCACCCCAACGCTGTTGATCTACCTCAACGGCCACCTGGTCGAGAAACTCAAGGGTTTCGGCCCCGAGGATCAAAAACCACAGCGGGTAGAAGCGCTATTCAAGCGCTATGCGCTTCTCCAGGATGCAGCAGCACCTGCGTCACCCGCCGCTCCTCCACCGCAGCCACCGTCAGGCGCCAGCCCTCATGCTCCAGGCTATCGCCCACCACCGGCAGGCGGTCGAGCAGGCTCATTACCAGACCGGCCAGGGTCTGATAATCCTCGGTCGCGACGGCCTTGAAGCCGGTACGCTGACGAATCTGGGTGAGGTTCAGGGCGCCATTGGCACGAAAACCCGCGCCCTCCTCGACAATATCCGGCCCTTCGATCTCACTGGCATCCGGCAACTCACCGGCAATGGATTCAAGGATGTCGGTCATGCTCAATACGCCCATGAAGTCACCGAATTCGTTGATCACGAAGGCGATATGAGTGGATTCCTGGCGCATCTGCTCCAGGGCGTTGAGGATCGAAAAGCTCTCCAGCAGATTGATCGCCCGGCGTGCGAGGTGCTCCAGGTTCGGCTCGTTGCCGGCCAGGTATTCCTTGAGCAACTCCTTCTTGTGCACGAAGCCCAACGGCTCATCCACCGCGCCATTGCGGATCAACGGCAGGCGCGAATAGGACGAATGCATCAGCTTCAGTCGAATCGTGTCGGGGTCGTCCGCCAGGTCGATAAAGTCGACGTTGGCCCGCGGCGTCATCAAGCTGCGAATCGGCCGCTCGGCCAGTTGCAGCACACCGCTGATCATCACCCGCTCGCGTCGGTCGAACAGCGGCCCCTGGGCAGCATCCGTCTCGCCCAACAGGTCAGCCACCTCTTCACCCACTTCCTCCACCGCCAGGCTGCGACCGCCGAGCAAGCGCATCACCGCATGGGCCGTACGTTCACGCACCGGCAACACGCCCTGGGCCGACTTCTTGCGACGCGCCCGGGCAATCTGATTGAACACCTCGATCAGGATCGAGAAACCAATCGCCGCGTACAGATAGCCCTTGGGAATATGGAAACCCAGGCCTTCGGCGGTCAGGGCGAAACCGATCATCATCAGGAAGCCCAGGCACAGCATGATCACCGTCGGGTGGGCGTTGACGAAGCGTGTGAGCGGCTTGCTCGCGACGATCATCAGGCCGATGGAAATGATCACCGCGATCATCATCACCGCCAACTCATCCACCATGCCCACGGCCGTGATCACCGCATCCAGGGAGAACACCGCGTCGAGCACCACGATCTGCGCCACAATCGGCCAGAACATGGCGTATGCCACGTTGCCGGTGCGCTGGGCCACATGGCCTTCCAGGCGTTCATGCAATTCCATGGTGGCCTTGAACAACAGGAACACACCGCCGAACAGCATGATCAGGTCACGGCCGGAGAAGCTCTTGTCGAACACCTCGAACAGCGGCTGGGTCAGGGTCACCAACCAGGAAATACTCGCCAGCAGGCCCAGGCGCATCAGCAACGCCAGGGACAAACCGATCAAGCGCGCACGGTCGCGCTGCTCCGGCGGCAGCTTGTCCGCCAGGATCGCAATAAACACCAGGTTGTCGATGCCCAGCACCAGTTCCAGCACAATCAAGGTCAACAGGCCGAGCCAGGCCGTTGGATCCGCTAACCATTCCATTTATACAAGTCTCTCTACAGGTTTCAGAATGCCGGGCACGGCAAGGCGCGGTCAGTGGACCGGGACAAGGCTGGCAGTCGGAATACGAGGTGTTTCAGCGGGAACAGCGGCGGCGGATGTCTTGGGGAAAGACGACTGGGAGGCTCCGAGAGGATGTTCATGCAGGTCCTGAGATAACAAAAGGACTTGAATCCTACAGGCGAAATACAAATTCCCTACAACGCAAAACTATTACAAAACCTGTCTTCGAACCCACACAAAATCATGTGGGAAGGGGCTTGCCCCCGATGAGCATGAGTATCTACACAACTTTTAAGATCTTGCCAAATCTCTGTGGTGAGCGGGCTTGCCCCGCGCTGGGCTGCGAAGCAGCCCCAAAACCAGCCTCTACAGAGTGCCTGATACACCGCATTCTTCTTTACTAGGGCTGCTTCGCAGCCCGGCGCGGGACAAGCCCGCTCACCACAACAGCCCTGTCTGCCGGGCGTCCGGCGTTGAGCCAACGTTGTGTAGATACCCATGCCCCGATGAGGGCGTGTCAGGTTTTACGGGTTGCATCGTCCAGCGCCAGGATGGTGTGGGCATTCGTCACCGTCGTCGCCAGGGTATTGATCACCCCCGACCGCAACGCCCCCAACGTCGCCGCCGCCTTGGTGTTCTCACTGGCAATCGCCACCACGTCCGGGATGCGGAACAACTCCTGCACCGTCAACCCGATCACTCGCCCCTGGATCGCGTTGACCGCCGGCTGGCCATGGATGTCGATGAAGTCATAGCCCATCATGTCGCCCACGGTACCGGACAGGCGTGCCTGGGCGATCTCCTGGGGCGAGAACCAGCCCATGCGTACCATGTTGCTGTTTTCGCTCATGTCGCCGATGCCGATCAGCGCCATGTCAGCCCGCCGCGCACGGTCGAGGGTCGAGCGCACCGTGTCATTGTTGATCAACACCCCGCGCAACTCCGGGTTGGCCACCAGGGCCGGGGCGTACAGGCTTTCACTCTCGCCGCCAAAGCGCAGGGCCAGGCGCCGGCAGATGTGATCGGGGTTCATGTATTCGCCGGCCTTGAGCGAACCGCCAATGGCGCAGACAAATGTGCAGTTGCGCGTCACCGGCAGGAACACGTTATCGGCCACGGCGCCGACGTTGCGACCCATGCCCACGGCGACGATCATGCCGTCGCTCAAGGTCTTGTTCAGGTAGTTGGCCACCAGGCTGGCGACGGCCGAGCGCTGGGTATCGGGATCGCTGTGGTCCACCGCGATCAACGCGCGATCCAGCTTGAAGCGCGCCACCAAGGCCTGTTCCAGCTCGTTGTTCATCGCCGGATGCTGCAAGACGCGCACCTCGACAATGCCCTCATCCCGCGCACGCTTGAGCAATCGGCTGACTTTGGCCCGGGACAGGTCGAAGCGCTTGGCGATGGCTTCCTGAGTGACGTTCTCGAGGTAATAGAGCATCGCCACTTCGGTCATCTGATCAATATCGCTGGCCATGCGCTGGGTACTGTCACTCATGGGGACGGGCTTCCGTTTCGGCGTCAAAGGCGCATTCTCCCGACTCTTGCCCTGCTACGTCCACTATTGATGCCCATCGCGCTCGATCGCATTGATGCGCTCGACCTTGGCCCCGGAACGGGCCGCCTCGAACTCCGACTCCAGGAACGACTTGACGATGCTTTTCGCCAGTTCGGCGCCGATCACCCGCGCGCCGATAGAGAGGATCTGCGCATCGTTGCTCTTGCGCGCCCGCTCTGCCGAGTACGTGTCATGGGCCTGGGCCGCGCGAATCCCGAGCACCTTGTTGGCCGAGATCGCCATGCCGATCCCCGTGCCGCACACCAGCACGCCCAGGCGCTGCTGCCCGGCGTTGATGGCGGTGGCCACGGCCAGGGCGATGTCCGGGTACAACACCGGCGCGGTGGAATGGGTGCCGAAGTCGGTCACCGGATAGCCCAGCGCCTCGATATGGCGCTTTAACAGCTCCTTGAGCTCAAAACCCGCTTCATCGCATCCGATAGCCACCGGGAAAGGTGTGTTCATGGTGTCTGGCTCCGCTGCCGTGAGGGTGCTTACGACTGATCAATTGATCACTCAATGAAATTTCTCTCATTCATTTCGCAGGCGTTACCCCTCTTCTGTCAAGCGGGATTTAACTGACCTGCCAGTCAAAGCGCTCTAAAAAAGGGTAATTGGCGAAAAAGATCAGAATCACCGCATTTACATGAAAGAGATTGACTGATCAGAATTTCATTTGATACACATATGATCACAGCGAAACATGACTGTGCGACCTAATAAGAATTCACAGCACGAGGACACGCCGATGGCCACGCCATTACTGCTCCAGGCTGAACACGTCGCCAAGGCTTACGCCGGGATCCCTGCCCTGCGTGACGGGCGCCTCTCTCTGCGTGCCGGCAGCGTCCACGCCCTGTGCGGCGGCAACGGCGCAGGCAAGTCGACTTTCCTGAGCATCCTGATGGGCATCACCCCGCGTGATGCCGGCAGCATTCTGCTCAACGGCACCGCCGTACAGTTCAATCGCCCCAGCGAAGCCCTCGCGGCGGGGATCGCGATGATCACCCAGGAACTGGAACCGATCCCCTACATGACCGTCGCCGAAAACATCTGGCTGGGCCGCGAACCGCGCCGCGCCGGCTGCATCGTCGACAACAAGGCCTTGAACCGCCGCACCCGCGAACTGCTGGAAAGCCTGGAATTCGAGGTGGACGCCAGCAGCCCCATGCACCGCCTGAGCGTGGCGCAGATCCAGCTGGTGGAAATCGCCAAGGCGTTCAGCCATGACTGCCAGGTGATGATCATGGACGAGCCCACCTCGGCCATTGGCGAGCGCGAAGCCGAAACCCTGTTCAAGGCGATTCGCCGCCTCACCGCGCGCGGCGCCGGCATCGTCTATGTATCGCACCGCTTGAGCGAACTGGCGCAGATCGCCGATGACTACAGCATCTTCCGCGACGGCGCCTTTGTGGAAAGCGGACGCATGGCCGATATCGACCGCGACCACCTGGTGCGCGGCATCGTTGGCCAGGAACTGACCCGCATCGACCACAAGGTCGGCCGCGAATGCGCCGCCGACACCTGCCTGCAAGTCGACAACCTCAGCCGCGCCGGCGAGTTCCACGACATCAGCCTGCAACTGCGCCAGGGTGAAATCCTCGGCATCTACGGCCTGATGGGCTCGGGGCGCAGTGAATTCCTCAACTGCATCTATGGCCTGACCGTGGCGGACTCCGGCAGCGTCACCCTGCAAGGCAAGCCCATGCCCGTCGGCCTGCCCAAGGCGACCATCAATGCCGGCATGTCGCTGGTCACCGAAGACCGCAAGGACAGCGGCCTGGTGCTGACCGGCAGCATTCTTTCCAACATTGCGCTGTCGGCCTACAAGCGCCTGTCGAGCTGGTCGCTGATCAATGCGCGCAAGGAAACCCAACTGGCCCAGGACATGGTCAAGCGCCTGCAGATCAAAACCACCTCACTGGAACTGCCGGTGGCGTCCATGAGCGGCGGCAACCAACAGAAAGTGGTGCTCGCCAAATGCCTGTCGACCGAACCGGTGTGCCTGCTCTGCGATGAGCCGACCCGGGGTATCGATGAGGGCGCCAAGCAGGAGATCTATCACCTGCTGGATCAATTCGTGCGCGCCGGTGGCGCCGCCATCGTGGTGTCGTCGGAAGCCCCGGAACTGTTGCAC
Source organism: Pseudomonas sp. GW821-FHT09C10 (assembly GCF_059418085.1). NCBI lineage: Bacteria > Pseudomonadati > Pseudomonadota > Gammaproteobacteria > Pseudomonadales > Pseudomonadaceae > Pseudomonas > Pseudomonas sp. GW821-FHT09C10. The sequence goes on along the minus strand of NZ_JBWKPE010000018.1, from coordinate 75,258 downwards.
CTGAGTGATCGCATCGCCGTCTTCAAGGGCGGCCGCCTGGTGACCATCAGCACCGACACCGCCCTTTCCCAGGAAGCCCTGTTGAGTCTTGCCTCATGAACGCCAAAACCATTGCCGCCCCTATCACCACCGCACCGCGCAACCGCCTGCGCCTGTCCCTCGACCGCTTCGGCCTGCCGCTGGTGTTTATCCTGCTGTGCGTGGTGATGGCGTTTTCCAGCGAGTACTTCATGACCTGGCGCAACTGGATGGACATCCTGCGCCAGACCTCCATCAACGGCATCCTCGCGGTGGGCATGACCTACGTGATCCTGACCAAGGGCATCGACCTCTCCGTCGGTTCGATCCTGGCCTTTGCCGGATTGTGCAGCGCCATGGTCGCGACCCAGGGCTACGGGCTGCTGGCGGCGGTGAGCGCGGGGATGTTTGCCGGGGCGATGCTCGGCGTGGTCAACGGCTTTATGGTCGCCAACCTGTCGATCCCACCGTTCGTGGCCACCCTCGGCATGCTCAGCATTGCCCGCGGCATGACCTTCATCCTCAACGACGGCAGCCCGATTACCGACCTGCCCGACGCCTACCTGGCCCTGGGCATCGGCAAGATCGGCCCGATTGGCGTGCCGATCATCATCTTTGCGGTGGTCGCGCTGATCTTCTGGATGGTGCTGCGCTACACCACCTACGGCCGCTACGTGTACGCGGTGGGCGGCAATGAAAAAAGCGCGCGCACCTCCGGGATCGGCGTGCGCAAGGTGATGTTTTCGGTGTACGTGGTGTCCGGCCTGCTCGCCGGGCTGGCCGGCGTGGTGCTGTCGGCACGCACCACCTCCGCCCTGCCCCAGGCCGGGGTGTCCTATGAGCTGGACGCGATTGCCGCCGTGGTGATCGGCGGTACCAGCCTGTCGGGCGGTACCGGCAGCATCGTCGGCACGCTGTTCGGCGCGTTGTTGATCGGCGTGATCAACAACGGCCTGAACCTGCTCGGCGTGTCCTCCTATTACCAGCAGGTCGCCAAGGGCCTGATCATCGTGTTTGCAGTACTGATCGACGTGTGGCGCAAGAAAAAACGCTAGAGAACGACCACTACAACAATAACCGGAGTTCCCCCCATGAAACTTGGTACCACCCTGGCCGCCGTGGCGGCTCTCTCCCTGCTCGCCGGCAGTATCGCAATGGCCGCCGATGGCAAGACCTACAAGGTCGGCGCGGCCGTCTACGGCCTCAAGGGCCAGTTCATGCAGAACTGGGTCCGCGAGCTCAAGGAACACCCGGCGGTCAAGGACGGCACCGTGCAGTTGACCGTGTTCGACGGCAACTACGACGCCCTGACCCAGAACAACCAGATCGAAAACATGGTGACCCAGCGCTACGACGCGATCCTGTTCGTGCCGATCGACACCAAGGCCGGCGTCGGCACGGTCAAGCAAGCCATGAGCAACGACGTGGTGGTTATCGCCTCCAACACCAAGGTCGCCGACGCCTCGGTGCCCTACGTCGGTAACGATGACGTCGAAGGCGGCCGCCTGCAGGCCCAGGCCATGGTCGACAAGCTCAACGGCAAGGGCAACGTGGTGATCATCCAGGGCCCGATTGGCCAGTCGGCGCAGATCGACCGCGAGAAAGGCGAGCTGGAAGTGCTGGGCAAGCACCCTGGCATCAAGATCATCGAGAAGAAGACCGCCAATTGGGACCGCGCCCAGGCGCTGGCGCTGACTGAAGACTGGTTGAACGCCCACCCCAAAGGCATCAACGGTGTGATCGCGCAGAACGACGACATGGCCCTCGGCGCCGTACAGGCCCTCAAATCCCACGGCCTGACCTCCAAGGATGTGCCCGTCACGTCCATCGACGGCATGCCGGACGCGATCCAGGCGGCGAAGAAAGACGAAGTCACCACCTTCCTCCAGGACGCCCAGGCCCAGTCCCAGGGCGCACTGGACGTGGCGTTACGCGCACTGGCCGGCAAGGACTACAAACCGCAGTCGGTGATCTGGGAGCGCTATGCCAAGGACCTGAAATGGGGCGATGGCACGGCCAAGACCTACATCCTGCCGTGGGTGCCCGTGACTAACGCCAACGCCGATGCGCTGTACAAACAGGTCAGTGGCGGTAAGTAGTTATTGGCTTGAAATACAGGCAAGTGTGGAAGGGGGCTTGCTCCCGGTGGCGGTGTACCAGTGATAGATCAGGTGACTGACCCACCGCCATCGGGGGCAAGCCCCCTCCCACATGAGATCTTCACTGTTTTCGAAAATGGAGTCATGTAAATGTCTGGATTCTGGAACCAAGCCTTCGACCTCAACGGCCGTTGCGCGGTGATCACCGGCGGTGCCGCCGGTATCGGCCTGGCCTGCGCCAGCCTGCTGGTGGAGCGCGGCGCCCGCGTAGCGTTGCTCGACCGCGACCCGGCGGTGGCTGAAGTGGCAGCAAGCCTGGGTGCCGGGCATTTGGGCATTGCCGTCGACCTCAGCCGGATCAACCAGGTGCAACACACCATCGACCAGGTCTTCGCACACTTCCAACGCCTGGACTACCTGATCAACAGCGCCGGGGTGGCCCTGCTGGACAAGGCCGTCGATGTCAGCGAAAGCGCCTGGGACACCACCCTCGACATCAACCTCAAGGCCAGCTTTTTCGTGGCCCAAGCCTGCGCGCGGCACATGCTCGCCCAGGGCAGCGGGCGCATCGTCAACCTCGCGTCCCAGGCCGCGGTGATCGGCCTCGACCGCCACGTCGCCTACTGCGCCAGCAAGGCGGCCATCGTCGGCATGACGAAGGTGCTGGCCATGGAATGGGCGCCGCATATCAACGTCAACGCCATCTCCCCCACCATCGTCGAGACCGCGCTGGGCAAGAAGGCCTGGGCCGGTGAAGTCGGCGAACGGGCCAAATTGCAGATCCCGGCGGGCCGCTTTGCCCAGCCGGAGGAAATCGCCGGGCTGGCGTTGTACCTGCTCAGCGATGCCGCGCAGATGATCACCGGCGCCAACCTGGTGATCGACGGCGGCTACAGCATTCAGTAATTCATTTATCTGTCGTGAGGTTTTGTCATGTCCACCGTCACCGAACGCACACCCGAACAACTCTCGCCGGTCATCCCGAAAACCATGCAGGCCGTGGTCTGCCATGGCCCGGAAGACTATCGCCTGGAAACCGTCGACGTGCCCACGCCCGGCCCCGATGAGATCCTCACCAAAGTCGAGTTGTGCGGCATTTGCATGGGCGACATCAAGACCTATCGCGGCGCGCCGTCGTTCTGGGGCGATGCCGAGCAACCGCGCTACGTCAAGCCGCCGATGATCCCCGGCCATGAGTTCGTGTGTCGCGTGGTGGCCCTGGGCCCGGGCGCGGAAAAGCGCGGCGTGAAGGTCGGTGACCGGGTGATCTCGGAGCAGATCGTGCCGTGCTGGGGCTGTCGCTTCTGCAACCACGGCCAGTACTGGATGTGCCAGAAACACGACCTCTATGGCTTCCAGAACAATGTGCAGGGTGCCATGGCCCAGTACATGATCTTCACCAAGGAAGGCATCATTCACAAAGTGCCGGAATCCATCGCCCCCGATGAAGCGATCCTGATCGAACCCCTGGCCTGCTCACTGCATGCGGCGGAACGCGCCAACGTCGACCATGACGACGTCGTGGTGGTGGCCGGTGCCGGCACCCTGGGCCTGGGCATCATCGGCGCCGTGCGCCTGCGCAACCCGAAAAAACTCATCGTGCTCGACATGAAACCCGAACGCGCCGCCCTCGCCCTGCGCATGGGCGCCGACGAAGTGTGGAACCCGGCCGAAGTGGACGTCCTGGCCAACATCCGCGCGATCACCGACGGCTATGGCTGCGACATCTATATCGAGGCCACCGGGCACCACAAGGCGGTGAACCAGGGCCTGGCGATGCTGCGCAAGCTGGGGCGTTTCGTGGAGTTCAGCGTATTCAACGACGAGGCCACGGTGGACTGGTCGATCATCGGCGACCGCAAGGAGCTGGACATCCTCGGCTCGCACCTGGGGCCGTACATGTACCCGCGGGCCATCGACTTTATCGGCAACCGCAAGATCGATATGCGCGATGTAGTCACCCACAAGTTCGCTCTGGCGGACTTCAAGGAAGCGTTTGCGGTGATGGAACGTGGCGACAAGTCGCTCAAGGTTGTACTAGAGCCCTAAGCACCCCACAGGTCCAAATGTGGGAGGGGGCTTGCCCCCGATTGCGGTGGCTCAGTAATAGATAAGCTAACTGTCACACCGCTATCGGGGGCAAGCCCCCCCCCACAATTGGATAGCGGTGAACCCATAAAAACAGGAACCCGCGTTATGAATCGAGTCATCAACGATCCGGACCACGTGGTCGAGGACATGCTGCGCGGCATCCTGGTCGCGCACCCAGAACTGCGCCAGTACGAAAACAACCCACGGGTGATCGTCAAGGCCAGGCCTTCCGGGCCAGGGCGTGTCGGCATTGTCACGGGGGGCGGCTCCGGCCATGAGCCGGCCTTTCTCGGCTATGTCGGCCCCGGCCTGGTCGACGCGGTGGCCGTCGGTGAGATTTTCTCCTCGCCCACCGCCAAGAGCTTTTTCGACGCCTTCCGCGCCGCCGACCATGGCGCCGGCGTGGCCTGCCTGTACGGCAACTATGCCGGCGACAATATGAACGTGAAGCTGGCGATGAAAATGGCCGCCAGCAAAGACATGCGCATCCGCACCGTGGTCGCCAACGACGACGTGGCCTCCGCGCCCAAGGCCGAGATCGCCAAGCGTCGCGGCGTGGCCGGGGAAATCTTCATGTGGAAGATCGGCGGTGCCGCCGCCGCCCAGCACTACGACCTCGACGGCGTGATTCGCGTCGCGCAGAAAACTGTCGACCACTGCCGCTCGATCGGCATCGGCCTCACGCCCTGCACCATTGCCGCCGTGGGCAAGCCCAACTTCCAGATCCCCGACGGCCAGATGGAACTGGGCATCGGCCATCACGGCGAACCGGGCATTGAGGTCATCCCCATTGAGTCCGCCGCCGCCATGGCCGAGCGCATGCTCGCGCCGATCCTCGCCGACCGCGACTTCAGCCAGGATGACAGCGTGGTGGTGCTGGTCTCCGGTCTTGGCGCCACGCCGGTGATGGAGCTGTATATTTTCTACGCCGAGGTGGAACGCCAACTCAACGCCAAGGGCCTGAAGATTCACCGCTGCTACGTCGGCAACTACTTCACCTCCCTGGAAATGATGGGCGTGACCCTGACCCTGCTCGGCCTCGACGCGGAGCTGAAAACCCTGATCGACCAACCCTGCCGCTCCATCGGCATGACCCAGGCGGACTGAACCATGAGCCAGCATTTTTCCAGCCACCACGGCAGCGCCATCGTCACCGACCTGGTCAGCGTGATCGTGGCCAACCGTGAATACCTCAGCGAAGTCGACGGCGCGATTGGCGACGGCGACCATGGCATCAACATGGCCAAGGGCTTCGCCCATTGCGGGCGCACGATCGAAGGTCGCCAACTGACCCTCGCCGAAGCCCTGGATGAGCTGACCCTGAGCCTGATGGAAGGCATCGGCGGCTCCATGGGGCCGTTGTATGGCAGCCTGTTTATCGGCATGGCCGACGAAGTGCGCGGCCGTGACGACATCGACGCAGCCACCTTCGCCCACCTGTTGCGCGGCGGCCTGACCTCGTTGCAGGACATCACCGAAGCGGGCGTGGGCGACAAGTGCCTGATGGACACATTGATCCCGGCGGTGGAAGCCTTCGAGCGCGCGCACGCCTCGGGGGCGTCCTTCAGCGATGCACTGGAGGCAATGAAAACCGCCGCCTCCCAGGGGCGCGACTCCACCAAGGACCTGGTGGCGAAGATCGGCCGCGCCAGTCGCCTGGGCGAGCGCTCACTGGGCGTGCTGGATGCGGGGGCGGTGTCGTGCTGCCTGATCCTTACGCGCCTGGCGGATTCGGTGCAGCCGCGCCTGAGTGCTTGACCTGCTGGATATACCGCGCCACCGCCGGCGCTTTCTCGAAGCGCCGGTGAATCAGCGACAGCCACGAGGATGCGTCGCAGCCCTGAATGCTGCGATACACCACGCCCGGCAACTGCACATGCCCGACCATTGATGCGGGCACCACCGCCACGCCCTGCCCCATCGACACCAGCGCCACCACCGCGACCAGCCCACCGGGCTGTGGCCCCAGGCGCGGGGCATAACCGCCTTGCGCGGCGACATGCAGGGTGCCGCTGATTTGCTCCGGCAGGATAAATGTCTCGTTTTGTAGGTGTTCGCAGCCAATGGCCGCGAGCCCCAGAAGCCAGGAATCCTGGGGCAGCGCCAGGACAAAACCTTCGCCGTCCAGGCGCACCGCCTCCACCCCCTCGGGCAAGGTCATCGGCGAGCGGATGTAGCCGATGTCGTAGCGCCCGTCCGCCACCGCACTCGGCAACGTGGCCATGGCGCATTCGCGTACCGTCACGCTGACGTCGGGAAATGCCTGGCCGAACGCACGCATTTGCCGCTGCAACAGCCCGGCGTACAGCGCCGAGGCGACGTAACCCAATTCGATATGGCCGATCTCGCCACGCCCGGCGCGCTGGGCATGATGCTGGGCGAATTCGAACTGGCGCACGGTGGCTTCGGCTTCGACCAGCAAGGCGGCGCCGGCTTCGGTGAGGCTGACTTCGCGTTGCCGGCGGATAAACAGGCGCGTGCCCAGGCTGGTTTCCATGTCCTGGATCTGTCGGCTCAGGGTCGGCGGCGCAATGCCCAATTGCTCGGCGGCACGGGTGAAGTTGCGCTGCCGGGCCACGGCGAGGAAGTAGCGAAAATGGCGGATATCCATAACAGGATTAGCTCAAAGGTAATGAAGTGCTCCACAGTGGCTAACAATACCAGCAGCGGCGAGGGATAAGCTCGAAGCACCTCAACACTGGAGCGCTCTTGCGATGCCCACCAACTGCATTTCCCCTATTGCCCGTAAGGTAATCAAGCCATGAGTCGGGTCAGCCCACGCCTGACGTTGCTCACCGCGTCCGGTGTCTGCTCGCTGATCGTGCTCGACACCAATATCGTCGCCGTGACCCTGCCGAGCATCGCTCGCGACCTGGGGGCGAACTTTGCCGATATCGAATGGGTCGTCAGTGCCTACATGCTGGCGTTTGCCGCCTTGCTGCTGCCGGCCGGGAGCCTGGCTGATCGGTTCGGACGCAAGAAATCCCTGGTCTGGGGCCTGAGTATTTTTATCCTCGCCTCCCTTGGCTGCGGGGCGGCGCCGAGTGCGTTGTGGCTGGATATCGCCCGCGCGGTCAAGGGCGTCGGTGCAGCGTTATTGCTCACGTCAGCCCTGGCCTCCATTGGCCACACCTTCCACGATGAAGTCGAGCGGGCCAAGGCCTGGGCGTTCTGGGGCGCCTGCATGGGCGTGGCGATGACGGCCGCGCCGACCCTGGGCGGCGTGATCACCGAGTACCTGGGCTGGCGCTGGATTTTCTACCTCAACCTGCCCGTGGGCCTGGCGCTGATGAGCCTGGTGCTGCACGCGATTCCGGAATCCCGCGATAGCCAATCCGCCCGCCTCGACCCGTGGGGCAGCCTGGCCTTCAGCGCGAGCCTGTTGTGCCTGATCTGGGGCCTGATCGAGGCCAACCGTATCGGCTGGGATAACCCGCTGACCTATGCACGCCTGATCGGCGGTGCGGTGTTGCTGGGTGTATTTGTAGGGGTCGAACGTGTGCAGCAGCGGCCCATGGTGGACCTGCAACTGTTTCGCCACCCGCGTTTTATCGGCGCTTTGCTCGGGATGTTTGCCTACGCCGGCTGCGCCCAAGTGATGATGACGCTGCTGCCGTTCTATCTGCAGAACGGCCTGGGTTTCTCCGCGATTGCCTCAGGCCTGGGCATGCTGCCGTTCGCCCTGACCATGCTGGTCTGCCCCCGGATCGGCGCGCGGCTGGCGGGGCGCTTCGCACCGGCAACGATGATGGCGGCCGGGTTGACCCTGGTGGGCTGCGGCAACCTGCTGAGTGCCTGGGCGGTGAATATCGGCGGCTACCTGCCCTTCGCCCTGGCGATTGCCGTCACCGGTGCCGGTGCGGGTTTGCTCAATGGTGATACGCAAAAAAACATCATGGCCTGCGTGCCACGGGACCGTGCGGGGATGGCCTCGGGCATGAGCACCACCATGCGGTTCAGCGCGATCATGTTGGCGATTGGCGTGTATGGCGCACTGCTGAGCAGCCACAGCGAGCACGTGTTGCGCGCACGTATCGACACGCAATGGCAGGCGCAGGCGGCGGGGATTGCTTCACGGGTGGTGGCCGGGGATATGCCGGCGGCAATGAGCTTGTTGCCGGAGCCGGCACGGGCGGTGGTGCAACCGCTGGCGCGGCAGGCGTTTGTGGATGGGTTCAGCGGGGTGTTGTGGGTGGCAGGGTTATTGGGATTGCTCGGAGCACTGGTGGTGGGGAGGCTGATGCGCAAGCCGATACCCACACCGAACTAAATGTGGGAGGGACGGTGCGACGATTCGACTTGCCCCCGATGAGCATAGGTATCTACAAAAATTTGTAGCAGCCAACGCTAACCACGATGCGAAGCGAGCCGCTCTTGATCTTGATCTTGATCTCAGGCGCCCCGTTAAACCACGCTGGCCGGAATTCGATAGTGATTTGGGGGGTAAACCGGCAGGGATGCCGGTTTAGCCGCCCCGCGCCATGGATGGCACGTGGCGGCGGCCCCCCAAATCACTGTCGGATTACGGGCACACCGAGCCTAGGCGAGGTGCCGAGTGGTGGGGCGAAGCGTTTTGCTTACTTTTGCGCTTTTCAAAAGTGAGCCGCCGTAAGGGCGGAACCAACAGCAGCCGTTACCGCAGCAACGGATATGTACTCGGTCTGATCCAACATCCTGGTCGGCCTGGTCGGCTGTCAGGCCGCCATCGGGGGCAAGTCGAATCGTCGCACCGTCCCTCCCACAGGTATTACCTATCCCCCAAAGGGGCTTACCAGAAGCGTTGCTGGGTCAGGCGGCTCCACCAGGTCAGCAGCACCCGGTCTACCGAGCCGCTGGCCGCCAGGCCCACCCGTTCCTGCAGGCTTTTACGCTCGGCATAGTGCAGGTGGAACACTTCGGCGGTCTTGGCCTTGGTGGCCAGGTATTCGTCGCTGGTTTGCAGTTCGTCGACCAGTTGCTTATCCAGCGCGGCCACACCCAGCCACACCTCTCCGGTCGCTACGTCATCAATCGCCAGCTGTGGGCGATAACGCGAGACGAAGTTCTTGAACAACTGATGGGTGATGTCCAGATCTTCCTGGAACTTCTCGCGGCCCTTCTCGGTGTTTTCGCCAAACACCGTGAGGGTGCGCTTGTACTCGCCGGCGGTCAGTACTTCAAAGTCGATGTCGTGCTTTTTCAGCAGGCGGTTGACGTTGGGCAACTGCGCCACCACGCCAATGGAGCCGAGGATGGCAAACGGTGCGCTGATGATCTTCTCTCCGATGCACGCCATCATGTAGCCGCCGCTGGCCGCGACCTTGTCGATGCACACGGTCAACGGCACGCCCGCCTGACGGATACGCGCCAGTTGCGACGACGCCAGGCCGTAGCTGTGGACCATGCCGCCGCCGCTTTCCAGGCGCAGCACCACTTCGTCCTTGGGCGTGGCCAGGCTCAGCAGCGCGGTGATTTCATGGCGCAGGCTCTCGGTGGCCGAGGCCTTGATGTCGCCGTCGAAATCCAGCACGAACACCCGTGGCTTGGCCTCGGGTTTCTTCTTGCCGTTCTTCTTTTCGGCTTTGCTTTCGGACTTGCGCAGGGCCTTGAGCTGCTCCTTGTCGAGCAGGCTCGACTCCAGGCGCTCACGCAGGCCCTTATAGAAGTCATTGAGCTTGCTGACCTGCAGTTGGCCGGCGGCTTTGCGACGCCCTTTGCTGCGCAGTGCCGCGAAGCTGATCAAGACCACCAGAATAGCGACCACCAGGGTGACGGTCTTCGCCAGAAAGCTCGCGTATTCAGCCAAAAAATCCATGTGTCTCCTTAACAATGCACGGCGCCAGGCGCGGATTGCCCAAGCATACCGACGGGATCGCCGGGCGGCCAGTGCTCAAACCGCCAGCAGGAACGCGCTCCAACGAGCTTTTAAAACAAGCGTATGTTTTTTCATTGACAGCACCCTGGCATCCTCATAACCTCGCCAGACTTTCAACGTACCGGGAAAACGGACGTGGGCAGCATCTATTTGATTCGACATGGCCAGGCCTCCTTCGGTGCAGACGACTATGACGTGCTGTCGCCCGTCGGCGTGGAACAAGCGCAAGTGCTCGGCCGCCACTTGGCGGATATGGGCCTGGTGTTCGACCGCTGCATCGCCGGCGACCTGCGCCGCCAGCAGCACACCGCCACTGCCGCCTTCGATCAATACAGCACCCTCGGCCTGCCGGTGCCTGCATTGGAAACCGACAGCGCCTTCAACGAATTCGACGCCGACGCAATCATCCGCGCCCTGCTCCCCGACCTGCTCGGCAGCGAACCCGACGCCCTGGACATCCTGCGCAACGCCGCGCAAAACCGCAGCGAATTCCAACGCATTTTCGCCCTGATCATCGAGCGCTGGCTGGCCGGCACCTATGACCCCCCGGGGCTGGAAAGCTGGCTGGGCTTCGTCGAGCGCGTCCAGGGTGGCCTGCAACGCATTCTGGAAGCGGCGGACAACACGCAGAAGATCGCCGTGTTTACCTCCGGCGGCACCATCACCGCCCTGCTCCACCTGATTACCCGGATGCCTGCCGCCCAGGCCTTCGAACTGAACTGGCAAATTGTTAACACCTCGCTCAACCAGCTGAAATTCCGCGGTCGCGAGGTGGCACTGGCTTCCTTCAACAGTCACACCCACTTGCAACTGTTGAAGGCGCCGCAACTCATCACCTTCCGATGAAGTGCGGCCAACCGTGACCCCAAGGTCACTGGACTCACCATAAAAGGATCGAAACCATGACTGACGTAGCTAAAGCCGTAGAAGCAATGAAAGCCAAATTCAACCCAAGCGCTGCCGAAGGCTTGGACCTGGTGTTCGGTTTCCGTATCGACGACACCAAGAACTTTTCCCTGGTGGTCAAAGACAAGACCTGCGAACTGCAGGAAGGCGAAAACCCGGACGCCCAAGTGACCCTGGTCATGGACAGCGAGACCCTTGAAGGCATCGTCGACGGTTCCACCGACGGCATGCAGGCCTTCATGGGCGGCAAGCTGCGCACCGAAGGCGACATGATGCTGGCCATGAAGCTGAGCGAACTGTTCCCTTCCTGATTCACGGGCAACCCTGAATCTCTGTGGGAGGGGGCTTGCTCCCGATGGCGGTTTGTCAGTCGCGTCATCAGTTGACTGATCCACCGCTATCGGGGGCGAGCCCCCTCCCACATTTGGGCTGTAGCAGCAACGCCACCAACGCACTCCATCCGGTCTGGTGCGAAGCCCCCAACCCCCGCCCCGTCTCGCCATGGAAATACTCATGGAACAACACCAGGTCACGGCTGGCCGGGTCCGCCTCCAACTGCGCATACCCCGCCATCGACGGTCGTGAACCGTTTTCATCCCGCAGAAACAGGCGGGTCAACCGCTGGCTGAGGCTGTCGGCCACGTCCTCCAGGGATGCCAGATACCCGCTGCCCGTGGGGTGTTCCACCGAGAAGTTGTCCGCGTAGTAGCGGTGAAATTCCCGCAGCGATTCGATCAGCATGTAATTCACCGGCATCCACAAGGGCCCGCGCCAATTGGAGTTGCCGCCGTACAGGCGCGAGTCGGATTCACCCGGCTGGTAACGGGCGCACAGGGTGTCGCCATTCATCTTCAGCGCCAGTGGCTGCTCGGCAAACGCCTTGGACAGGGAACGCACACCAAAGGCCGAGAGGAATTCGTCGTCATCGAGCATGCGCCGCAGCAAATCCTTGGTGCGCTCGCCACGCAACAGCGCCAGCAACAGGCGATTGCCCTGCCCAGGTTCGTTCCAGCGCGACACCAGTTTGGCCAGGTCCGGCCGGTGATGCATGAACCCCAACAGCCGTTCACGCAACCCCTCCAGCCCTTCGTGTTCGCGCTGCTCCAGCACCAGCACGGCAAACAACGGCATCAGGCCGACAATGGAGCGCAGGCGCACCGGCTCGTTCTGGCCGTCGGGACGGTGCAGTACGTCGTAGAAGAACAGGTCCTGCTCGTCCCACAGGCCTTCGGCGCTGTCGTCAACACGGTTGATAGCGCCGGCGATATACAGGAAGTGCTCGAAAAACTTCACCGCAATATCGACGTACACGACATTGCGTTTGGCCAACTCCAGGCCGATACGCATCAAGTCCAGCGCATACGCCGCCACCCAGGCGGTACCGTCGGCCTGATCGAGCTGATACCCCGGCGGCAACGCGGCCGAGCGGTCGAACAAGGCGATATTGTCCAGCCCCAGGAAGCCGCCCTGGAACAGGTTGCGACCCTCGGCGTCCTTGCGGTTGACCCACCAGGAAAAATTCAGCAGCAGCTTGTGGAAGATCCGCTCGAGGAAATCCAGGTCGCCCACACCGGTCAGCGCCTTGTCCTGCTGGTACACGCGCCAGCTGGCCCAGGCATGCACCGGTGGGTTGGCGTCGTCGAAACGCCATTCATAGGCCGGCAGTTGGCCGTTGGGGTGCATGAAGCGGTCCTTCACCAGCAACAACAACTGTTGCTTGGCATACCCCGGATCGATCAGGGCAAACGCCACCGCCTGGAAGCCCTGGTCCCAGGAGGCGTACCACGGGTATTCCCAGGTGTCGGGCATGGACAGGATGTCGAAGTTGGACAGGTGCCGCCAATGGGTATTGCGGATATGCAGGCGCTCGGGCGGTGGCGCGGGCTGGGCCGGGTCGCCGTCGAGCCACTGGTTCACATCGAAATAGTAGAGCTGCTTGGACCACAGCAAGCCAGCCAGGGCCTGGCGCTGCACATTGCGCGCATCGTCATCGGCGATGCCTTGCTGCAAGGCGGCGTAGAAGTCATCGGCTTCCTGGCGACGCTGCTCAAACAGTTTGCGCGCGTTGACCTCCGGCGCGTCCACGGGCGCAAGGCGCAGGTAAAGGCTTTGGCTTTGCAGCCCCGCCAGTTCAAGGATAAAGCGCGCGGCAACCTTGGTACCGGTGTCGCGACGAATCGCAGCGTCCAGCCCTTCAACCACATAATCGTTGATCCCGTCCTTGAACGGCCCCGGCGCCGGTTGCCCGCCCAGTCGCGGGAAGTTGCTCTCGTTTTCACAGAACAGCCATTCCACGCCCTCCTGCCCCCAGGCGCTGAGGCGCAGATCGGGCAATGCATGATGACGGGCCAGCACGTGTTCGCCGTCCAGCCTCAACTGCGGCTTGGGCGCATCCGAGGTCCAGCTCCAGTCATTGCGCGCCCATAGCTGCGGCAGCACCTGCAGGCGCGTCGGCTGCTGCGAGCGGTTGTGCACGGTGACGCGCATGAAAATATCGTCGGGCTGGTGCTTGGCGTATTCGACGCTGACGTCGCAGTAATGGTTGTCTTCGAACACGCCGGTATCAAGGATCTCGTACTCGGCATCGCCCAGCCCACGGCGGGCGTTCTCGGCGATCAGGTCGGCGTAGGGAAAGGCGGCATGGGGGTATTTGTAGAGCATGCGCATGTAGGCATGGCTGGGCACACCGTCGACGAAAAAGTACAACTCCTTGACGTCTTCACCGTGGTTGCCCTCGGCGTTATTCAGGCCGAACAGGCGTTCCTTGAGGATCGCGTCGCGCTCGTTCCACAGGGCCAGGCCCAGGCACCAGCGTTGCGCCTTGTCGCTGAAACCGGCCAGGCCATCCTCGCCCCATCGATAGGCGCGGCTGCGCGCATGTTCATGGGGGAAGTAAGCCCAGGCATCGCCGTCAGCGCTGTAGTCTTCGCGCACCGTGCCCCATTGGCGTTCGCTCAGGTAGGGGCCCCACTCGCGCCAACGCTCGGCCTCCGGCGTCGCCAGGCGTTGGCCTTCGATCGTGTCCAGTATTCGGGTGTCGGGTGTGGCCGTCATCGGGTCCTCCATCGCCTACCAGGTGAGGAGCAGTGTAGAGCCCAATGACGCCCGGTTGCACATGAAGACTTAGAAGATGGCGTAGGTGTAGTTGAAGATCAGGCGGGTCTGGTCCTGGTCGGCGGTGCCGGTGTTTTTGCCGTGATAGGTGCCGGTACGCAAGGTGGTACCGAAGCCTTTCAGAGGCCCGGCTTGCACCACGTAGTCCAGGCGGAAGTCGGTTTCGTTTTCTTTCTGGTCAGGGCCACCGGCGACCTTCGACTTGATATCCGTACCGTCCAGGTAGGCCACGGACGCTTTCAGGCCCGGCACGTAGGCCTTGAAGTCATACGCATACTGCCCGAAGTTGACCTGCTCGCCCGCTCGGGAGAACTGGCCCACCACCGCATCGGTGAACAGGTAGAAGTCGCTGCCGCCGGCACCTTGGGCGTGGGGATCGGCAAGGCTGCCCTGGTTGACCCAGACAAAACCACCATCGTCACCCACGCCAATGTGGCCAAGCATCAAGCTGCTGCCACCCAGCTGGTAGGTGAACGCGGCACTGTAGGTTTTGTTGTCCACTTCGTTGGCGTGCTTGGCGTAGCCGCCGTTGTTGTTGAATTGGTAGCCACTCTCGCCATTCTTGCCGTCGCTGCTGCTGTCGAAGTAACGCAGGTCGGTCTTGAACGACTGGTCGTTGCCCAGGGGCAGCACGTGGACCAGGCCGACGTAGTTCTGTTTGTAGAAGTCCTGCAACTGGGCGTAGTAGTACTGCAACGTCAGGTTTTTTGCGATGGCGTTGTCGGACGAACCAAACGGCTTGTAGTCCACCCCACCGAATTTGAAGCTGTCGCTGTCGCGCGTACCGCCGGCCACGCTCAAGCCCGTGGCGTTGCTGGAGGCACGGCCTTCGGCGCGGTTCAGCTCGCCGCCGGTGAAGGTGACGTTGGGAATATCGTTGGAGGTGAGGATGCCGCCGTCAAAGGTTTGCGGCGCCACGCGGCTGTCGTTGGAGACCAGGATCGGCAACACCGGCGCCAGGCCACCACCGACATGCAACTCGGTCTGGGAAATGCGGAACTTCACGTTGCCGGCCGCACGACCGAAGGAGTCGGCCGGCTCGGTGCCGTTGTTTTTGGTCGGGAAGAAGCTGTTGCCGTTACCCGCCAGGCCCGGGCCTGCGGTGTGACCATCACCGCCGTCCAGGCGCAGGGCGCCGAAGGCCATCACGTCGAAACCCAGGCCAACGGTGCCTTGGGTGAAGCCGGATTTGTAGTCGAAACGCAGTGCGGTAGCAGCTTCGCGCAAGTCGTTGTTGGTGCCCGAGCGGTTATCTGCGCTGTAGTACATGGTCCGCGAACTGACGGACGCATGGCTGTCTTCGAGAAAGCCGCTGTGACCATTGCCCGTCCCCAGCGCGCCGAGCCCGAAGTCATCAGCGTAAGCCTGTTGCGCAAGAACGGCGGCGGTGATCGACAGCGCCAGTGTAGAAATTTTCATTAACTGCGGCCCCTGAATGTTTTTTTATCGTGTTTGGCGTGCAAACCCACTGTCGGCTCTGCAAACGTGACGATTCTTTCATGCCGGCCAGGGCGGACCTCGTGAAGCTTTCTTTAGAAAAGGGCCTGGAAAATGAAATTTCCCTGCCGCCGTTTTTTGTCATATTCACGTCATTTCATTCATTTGCAGAATGAAGTCCAGAGGATTCTTCGTTTGCACGCGCGCCCACAGCCCAACAAAATCCAGGTATCGGCCGCGCCCATCAGCATCGTGATCAGGAATTTTTCTATGCACAGCACCGCACATGTCAGCCCCGACGAGATCCGCAAGGGCTTTTCCAAGGCCATGTCCGACATGTACCGAGATGAAGTTCCGCTGTATGGCGCACTGATGGAGCTGGTCGCCGCCACCAACGCCCGCGTACTCGCCAGCGAACCGGACCTGGCGCAACAGCTGCAACGCACCGGTGAGATCCAGCGCCTGGACATGGAACGCCATGGCGCCATCCGCCTCGGCACCGCGGCGGAACTGGCGACCATCGGCCGCCTGTTCGCGGTGATGGGCATGCAGCCGGTGGGTTACTACGACCTGACCCCCGCCGGCGTGCCGGTGCATTCCACGGCGTTCCGCGCCGTGCACGAAAGCGCGCTGCAGACCAGCCCGTTTCGCGTGTTTACATCGCTGCTGCGCCTGGAACTGATCGAAAACCCCGAGCTGCGCAGATTTGCCGAAACCGCCCTGGCCAAGCGCTCGATATTCACTCCCCGCGCCCTGGCGCTGGTCGAACAAGCGGAGAAGGACGGTGGCCTCAACGCTGCGGATGCCGATGAGTTTGTGCGCCAGGCCCTGGAAACCTTCCGCTGGCACCACACCGCGACCGTGACCGCCGCGCAGTACCAGCAACTCAGCGACCAGCACCGCCTGATCGCTGACGTGGTGGCCTTCAAGGGCCCGCACATCAACCACCTGACCCCGCGCACCCTGGACATCGACCAGGTCCAGGCCGCCATGCCCGGCAAGGGCATCACCCCCAAGGCCGTGATCGAAGGGCCGCCCCGCCGCCAGTGCCCGATCCTGTTGCGCCAGACCAGCTTCAAGGCCCTCGACGAACCCATCGCCTTCACCGACGCCCAGGGCAGCCACAGCGCGCGCTTCGGCGAAATCGAACAACGTGGCGTGGCGCTGACGCCCAAGGGCCGCGCGCTGTACGACCAACTGCTGAATGCCGCGCGCGACGAACTGGGCGCCTTCCCCAACGAGGGCAATGCCGCGCGCTACATGCAGTTGATGGAGCAGCACTTCCAGGCCTTCCCGGATAACCACGGGCAGATGCGTGAGCAGGATCTGGCCTACTTCCGCTACTTCGCCACGGAGAAAGGCCTGGCGGCACGCGGCCAGGCCGATCAACCGCGCACACTGGAGGCACTGGTCGCCGCCGGCCATGTGGCTGTCGAACCCTTGGTGTATGAGGATTTCCTGCCGGTGAGTGCGGCGGGGATTTTCCAGTCGAACCTGGGGGATGGGGCGCAGAGTCACTACGCAGCCAATTCGAACCAGGCCGAATTCGAGAAGGCCCTGGGGCGCAGGACTGTCGATGAATTGAAGGTGTATGGCGAGACGCAGCAGCGCTCCATAGATGAATGCACTCGGGCACTGCTGGTGTAGAAACGGAAAGTGCCCACCCGGCTCACCGGCGCAATCCTTGCGCCGCAACAGTCCCCAGAGCCGGGAGGGCGAGCGGGATCATAGGCAGGCGGCGCAGAGATGTCTTTCAGGCAATTCTGAAAAAATCTGCGCCCGCTATGGCAGGCGCAGTGTTGCGCTTAACCCAATCGCCCCACAATCTCGTCCTTGACCAACAGGCGTTTCTTCTTCAGCTTCTCCACCTCCTCATCGCTGGCCTTGGCCGATTCCGCCTTCAGCACCTCCCCGTCGGCCGCAGCGTATTGAGTGAGCAGCGAGTCCAGGCGTTTGTCGTTCGCCCTGCGTTCGTGAACGGCTTCCTTGCTCAACCCCAAGTCCTGATACAGGTCGTGTTTCACTGGCATGGCGTACCTCCGCATGTTGATCAATGGCTTACCCCCTTGAAGCTAGCCCATTCCAGCCGGTCTTGTCATGTTCAGGGTCAATCCATCCCCGTTCGTCGCGGCGCGGGCAATGGGATCAAACCTTTGCCACACCCCGCCCTCCACTGTAAATCGCCACCCGAGGGAGAACGGTTTCATGACTCATGCTGCCACCGCTGTCGACACCCAATGCATCAACACCCTGCGCACCCTGGCCATGGACGCCGTGCAGAAGGCCAACTCCGGCCACCCCGGCACGCCCATGGGCCTGGCACCGGTGGGGTATACGCTGTGGAGCCGCTTCCTGCGTTACCACCCCGAGCATCCCGACTGGCCCAACCGTGACCGCTTTGTGTTGTCGGTGGGGCATGCGTCGATGCTGCTGTATTCGCTGCTGCACCTGGCCGGTGTGGTCGAGATCGATGCCCACGGCAAACGTTCGGGGCAACCGGCAATCAGCCTGGACGATATCAAGCAGTTCCGCCAGATGAGCTCCAAGACCCCCGGCCACCCCGAGTACCGCATGACCACCGGTGTGGAAACCACCACCGGGCCGCTGGGCCAGGGCTGCGCCAACAGCGTCGGCATGGCCATGGCCGAGCGCTGGCTGGGCAAGCGTTTCAACCGCGACGGCCAGGTGCTGTTCGACTACAACGTCTACACCCTGTGCGGCGACGGCGACATGATGGAGGGCATCAGCAGCGAAGCCGCGTCCATGGCCGGGCACCTGAAGCTGGATAACCTGTGCTGGATCTACGACAACAACACCATCAGCATCGAAGGCCACACCGAGCTGGCCTTCAGCGAAGACGTGATCAAGCGCTTCCAGGCCTATGGCTGGCACACCGTGCACGTGACCGATGCCAATGACCTGCAGGCCTTGAGCGAAGCGCTGAACACCTTCAAGGGCAACACCGGCGCGCCGACCCTGATCGTGGTCGACAGCGTGATCGGCTACGGTTCGCCACACAAACACAACACCGCCGCCGCCCATGGCGAGCCGTTGGGCGATGAGGAAATCCGCCTGACCAAGGCCGGGTATGGCTGGCCGCAGGATTCCAGCTTCCTGGTCCCCGACGAGGCCCGCACGGTGTTGCGTGACGCCCTGCTGGAGCGCAGCCAGCCGTTATATGACGCCTGGCAGCACAGCCTGGCGCAGCTGCAGCAGCACGAGCCGCAACTGGCCGAAGAGCTGCGCCGCATGCGTGCCGGCGAAATGCCGGAGCATTGGCAGGATGACCTGCCCGGTTTCGACCCCGACGCCAAGGGCGTGGCCAGCCGTGCCGCCGGTGGCGAAGTGCTGAATGCCTTTGCCCGGCAGATCCCGTGGCTGCTCGGCGGCTCGGCGGACCTGTCGCCCTCGACCAAGACCAACCTCACCTTCGACGGTGCCGGGCGTTTCAGTGCCGACGACTACAGCGGGCGCAACCTGCACTTCGGCATCCGCGAACACGCCATGGGCGCGATTGCCAACGGCATGGCGCTGTCCTACCTGCGGCCGTACACCTCGACATTCCTGGTGTTCAGCGACTACATGAAACCGCCGATCCGCCTGGCCGCGATCATGGAGCTGCCGGTGGTGTTCGTGTTTACCCATGACTCGATTGGCGTGGGCGAAGATGGGCCGACCCACCAGCCCATCGAACACCTGACCCAACTGCGCGCCACGCCGGGGTTGCTGACCCTGCGCCCCGGCGACGCGAATGAAACCCTGGAAGTGTGGAAGGTCGCGCTGGCGCAGACCCACCGGCCAAGTTGCGTGATACTGTCCCGCCAGCCACTGCCGACGCTGGATCGTACCCAGTACGCGGCGGCATCGGGGGCGGCCAAGGGCGCCTATGTGCTGGCGAAGGCAGATGATCCTCAGGTAATTCTGCTGGCGAGCGGCAGTGAAGTCAGCCTGGCGGTGGCGGCGTATGAGCAGTTGAAAGGCGCAGGGATTGCCGCGCAGGTGGTTTCAATGCCCAGCTGGGAACTGTTCGAAGACCAGGACCAGGCCTACCGCGACAGCGTGTTGCCGCCGGCAGTGAAGGCCCGGGTAGTGGTGGAACAGGCCGGGCCACTGGGCTGGGACCGCTATGTCGGCCAGACCGGCGCCAAGGTGGTTATGAACAGCTTCGGCGCGTCGGCGCCGCTGGCGAAGTTGCAGGAGCAGTTCGGGTTTACGGTTGAGAATGTGGTGAAGCAGGCCAGGGCACAGATCAACCTGACCTAACGCTGAGCAAAATGTGGGAGGGGGCTTGCCCCCGATGGCGGTGGCTCAGTCAAATTGTTAGCGACTGACACTCCCTCATCGGGAGCAAGCCCCCTCCCACATTTGGACAACATCGCTTGTCAGAGCAGCTCTCGGGCCAGGAATGGCGCGGTGCGGCTGGTTTTGTTTTTGGCCACCTTCTGCGGCGTCCCACTGACAACCACCTTGCCGCCCAGGTCCCCGGCTCCCGGTCCGATGTCGATCACCCAGTCACTCTGGGCCACCACGCGCATTTCATGTTCCACCACGACCACCGTATGCCCTCCATCCACCAGTTGATTGAGCTGGCTGAGCAGACGGTCGACATCCCGTGGGTGCAGCCCGGTGGTGGGTTCGTCCAGCACATACAAGGTCGCGCCCCGGGCATTACGTTGCAGCTCGGTGGCCAGTTTGATGCGTTGCGCTTCGCCGCCGGACAGTTCCGTCGCCGGCTGCCCAAGGCGCAGGTAACCCAGGCCGATATCCCGCAGCACGTGCAGTGAACGCAGTACCCCAGGTTGTTCGGCGAACACCTCCACCGCTTGTTCCACGGTCAGCCCCAGCACCTGGGCGATGCTCAGGCCTTGCCATTTGACGGCCAGGGTTTCAGGGTTGTAGCGCGCGCCGTGGCAGGTCGGGCACGGGGCGTAGACGCTGGGCATGAACAGCAATTCGACGCTGACAAAGCCCTCGCCTTCGCAGTTCGGGCAACGGCCCTTGGCGACGTTGAAGGAGAACTGCCCGGCGTCGTAATCGCGCTTCTTCGCCGCTGGCGTGGCGGCGAACAACTTGCGCACGTTGTCGAACAAACCGGTGTAGGTCGCCAGGTTGGAACGCGGGGTGCGGCCGATGGGTTTCTGGTCCACCTGCACCAGGCGGCGGATGTGCTCCAGGCCGGCACTGATGCGCCCGCCGCTGATTTGCGGGGCGTCGTCTTCCAGGCTCGGCTCTTCGTCGTTTTCCACCCGGCTGCCGAGGCCGCTGCCCACCAGTTCCAGCAGCGCCTGGCTGACCAGGCTGGACTTGCCCGAGCCGGAAATACCGGTGACCGCCGTAAAGCAGCCCAACGGGACATCCACGCTCAGGTCCTTGAGGTTATTGCGCGTCACGCCTTCCAGGCTCAGCCAGCCGCTGGGTTCACGGCGCGCCGGGTTCCCAGGGCGCTTGTCGGCGAACAGATAGGCCCGGGTCTGCGACGCCTCAACGTCCGCCAGACCGGCCGGTGGCCCGCTGTACAGCACGTGCCCGCCATGCTCGCCGGCGGCCGGGCCCACATCGATCAACCAGTCGGCGCGGCGCATGGTTTCCAGGTCATGTTCCACCACAAACAACGAATTGCCCGCCGCTTTCAAACGTTCGAGCGCGCTGAACAACGCTTCGCCATCCGCCGGGTGCAGGCCTGCCGAAGGTTCATCCAGCACATAGATCACCCCGAACAATTGCGAACCCAATTGCGTGGCCAAGCGCAGGCGCTGCAACTCCCCGGACGACAGGGTCGGCGTGCTGCGCTCCAGGGACAAATAGCCCAACCCCAATTCGATCAAGGTACTGACCCGCTCCAGCAGATCCTCGGCAATACGCTGGGCCGCCAGGCGTTTTTCCACCGACAGCTTCATCTTGTCCTGCCCCGCCGCCACCGGCCGCAACAACGCGGCCAATTGCGTCAATGACAGTTGCGACAACTCGCCAATGTCCACCCCGGCAAACTTCACCGACAGCGCCGCCCGGGTCAGCCGCTTGCCCTCGCACAACGGGCAGGCGCTGCCCTGCATGAACTGCGACACGCGCTTCTTCATCAGCGCGCTTTGGGTGTGGGTGAAGGTGTGCAGGATGTAGCGCCGCGCGCCGCTGAACGTGCCCTGGTAGCTTGGCTCCAGCTTGCGTTTCAGTGCATCGCGGGTTTGCGCCGGGGTGAAACCGGCATACACCGGTACGGTGGGGGTTTCTTCGGTGAACAGGATCCAGTCGCGCTGCTTTTTCGGCAGGTCGCGCCAGGGAACATCCACGTCATAGCCCAGGGTCACGAGAATGTCGCGCAGGTTCTGGCCCTGCCACGCCAAGGGCCAGGACGCCACCGCTCGCTGGCGGATGGTCAGGGACGGATCGGGCACCATCAGCGCCTCGGTCACTTCATACACACGGCCCAGGCCATGGCATTGCGGGCACGCGCCCTGGGGCAGGTTCGGCGAGAAGTCCTCGGCATACAGCATCGCCTGTCCCGGCGGGTAGCTGCCGGCACGCGAATACAGCATGCGGATCAGGCTCGACAGGGTGGTCACACTGCCCACTGAGGAACGCGCACTCGGCGTGCCGCGCTGCTGCTGCAACGCCACGGCGGGCGGCAGGCCTTCGATGCTGTCGACATCCGGCACGCCGACCTGATCGATCAGGCGCCGTGCATAGGGCGCCACCGATTCGAAATAGCGGCGCTGGGCCTCGGCATACACCGTGGAAAACGCCAGGGACGATTTGCCCGAGCCGGAGACGCCGGTAAACACCACCAGGGCATCCCGGGGAATGTCCACGTCGACGTTCTTCAGGTTGTGTTCGCGGGCGCCGCGCACCTTTACGAATCCAAGGTGCTGGGCAGTGATCGGAGGCATGTTGCGCTGTGACGTCATGAACAACCTTGTCTGGCGGTGAGCACGCTGCGCAACCGTTGCGTCAGGGCCTCGGGGCTGTAGGGTTTGCTCAGCAAGTGAATGTCAGCGCTGAGCAGGTGATTGCTGGAGAGGATGTCGCGGGTGTGCCCCGAGGTGAACAGCACCGCCACCGGCGGCGATTGGACGCGGGCCCACTCGGCCAGGTCAGTGCTTTTGATACGGCCGGGCATCACCACATCGGTGAAGATCAGGTCGGGCCGCACGCCGTCCTGCAAGGCTTGCATCGCGCGGTCGCCGTCTTCGGCGGTCAACACCGTGTAGCCTGCCTGTTCGAGCAGGTCCACCACGGTCACCCGCACATCCTCGTTGTCCTCCACCACCAGGATGGTCTCCTGGCCCATGTCGTGGGGCACGGGTTCTGGGTGAGTCTCCTGGGCCTCTTCGCCCAGGCTGCGCGGAAAGTACATTTGCACCACGGTGCCCTTGCCCTCCTCGCTCCACACGTCCACATGCCCACCGCTCTGGCGGACAAAACCAAACACCATGCTCAAGCCAAGGCCGGTGCCGTGGCCATCGCGCTTGGTGGTGAAAAACGGCTCGAACACCCGCGACAGGATCGCCGCCGGCATGCCCACGCCAATGTCGGTGACGGCCAGGCGCACATACTCGCCTGGCTTGATGCTTTTGCCGCGGCAATCCTTGGGGTTGAGGATGATGTTTTCGCCGGTGATGCGAATCACGCCTTCGCCTTTCATGGCGTCGCGGGCGTTGATCGCCAGGTTGAGCAGCGCATTTTCCAACTGGTTGCGATCGACGTTGATGCACCAGGAATCCTGGGGCAGCTGCACGTCGATATGAATGGTTTCACCCAACGCACGTTGCAGCAGTTCGCCCAGCCCGGCATAGATGCGCTGCGGGTTATACACGGCCGGTGACAACGGTTGGCGCCGGGCAAAGGCCAGCAGCTGCGAGGACAGTTTGGCGCCCCGCTCCACCGCAGCGATGGCCGCCGTGACCCGCCGCTGCACCTGGGCATTCTCCGGTTCATGGCGGGCCAGCAGGTGCAGGTTGCCGGCGATCACTTGCAACAGGTTATTAAAGTCATGGGCCACGCCACCGGTCAGGCCACCAATGGCTTCGAGCTTTTGCGACTGGCGCAGTTGGTCTTCGGCGGCGGAACGCGCCTGGACTTCGGCGGCCACCCGTTGCTCCAGGTTATGGGTCAATTCCTGGCGCACACGTTCGGAATGCACATGGGCGGTGGTCTCCACCACAATCGCCAGCACACCGGCCGGTTGCTGGTTATCCCCGGCGACGGGGCTGTAATAGAGATCCAGCCACACCGTTTCCGGCTGGCCGTTGCGCAGCAGTACCAGGTCTTTGTTGTTGAACGACAAGGTGCCGCCGGCCAGGCAGGTGTCCACCACATGGCGGTTGAAGTCGGCGACTTCCGGCCAGCCCAGTTCCACCGGCGTGCCGAGCAAATAAGGATGGCGGCCACCGGCAAACACCGAATAGCTGTCGTTGTAGATCATGTGCCCCGCCGGCCCCCAGAGCATCACCATGGGCACGGGGGATGCCAGCATCATCTGCACGGTACAGGCGAGGCTGGTGGACCAGCGATCAAGGGGGCCCAGATCGGTGGTGGACCAGTCAAATGCGCGAATGCGCTGGGCCATTTCGCCGGCCCAACCTTCACAGCCGTGGGGGTCGGATAAGAATTGCATCGTTCGGCTCTGCGCAGAGAAAGGACGGTCGCAAAATTTGGAGCGTATCAAGGGGCGATGGTTTCATTTTCTATAAATTAGGGGCTAATCACCGCCAACGCTACCCGCCTCAGTGAAAATCCCGGCTGCGCACCGTGATGCCGTCCAGCAGCGGCGTCAGGTCGGTCAGGCGCCCAGCGATCAGGTGCCGCACCTCGCCCACCGCCTCCCAACGCCCGTCCACCTTGAGCAACCGCGACCCCACCAGGGCCTGGCGCTGGCGTTCGGCCAGGTCGCGCCAGACCACCACATTGAGGTTGCCGAATTCATCTTCGAGGGTGACAAAGGTCACGCCACTGGCCGTGCCGGGGCGCTGGCGACCGGTGACCAGCCCGGCGACGCTGACAGTGCGCCCATGCTCCACCGCCTGCAGTTCATTCGAGCTGCGGCAACGCCGTTTACGCAGCTCGGCGCGCAGCAGCGCCAATGGGTGCGGGCCAAGGGTGGTGCCAAGCAGGGCGTAGTCGGCGTGCAGATCCTCACCCACCGTCGGTTTCGGCAGTTCCACCCGCGCCTCATCGGGGCTGGGCAGGCCGGCGAACAAGCCAAGCTGCTTATGCACCCCTGCCACGGCCCAGCGCGCCGTATGCCGGTTGCCGGCCAGCGCGCGCAAGGCCCCGGCATCCGCCAACAATGCCTGGGTGCGCGCATCCAGCCCGGCGCGGGCGTCCAGATCGGCAATATCGCTGAACGCCCGGCGCTGACGTGCGGCCTCGATACGCCGCCCATCCTCTTCGCGAAACCCCGAGATCATGCGCAACCCCATGCGAATCGCCGGCTGCTGGCCATCGATGGGTTCCAGGCTGCAATCCCAGTCGCTGGCCTGCACATCCACCGGGCGGATTTGCAAGCGATGGCGCCGCGCATCCTGCAGGATCTGGTCCGGGCTGTAGAACCCCATGGGCCAGCTGTTGATCAACGCACAGGCGAAGGCCGCCGGTTCATGGCACTTGAGCCAGGAACTGGCGTAGGTCAGCAAGGCAAAACTGGCGGCGTGGGACTCGGGGAAACCATAGCTGCCGAAGCCCTTGATCTGTTCGAAGATCTGCGCGGCAAAAGCCTCGGTGTAGCCGTTTTTCAACATGCCGGTGCGCAGGCGTGCTTGATGCGGTTCCAGGCCACCGTGGCGTTTCCAGGCGGCCATGGAACGGCGCAACTGGTCGGCCTCGCCGGGGCTGTAGTCGGCGGCGACCATGGCGATCTGCATCACCTGTTCCTGGAACAGCGGGATGCCCAGGGTGCGTTTGAGCACCGTCTTCAGCTCCGGCGACGGATAGGTAGCAGGTTCCTCTTTGTTACGCCGGCGCAGATAGGGATGCACCATGCCACCCTGGATCGGCCCGGGGCGCACAATGGCCACCTCGATCACCAGGTCGTAGAATTTTTGCGGCCGCAATCTGGGCAACATCGACATCTGCGCTCGCGACTCGATCTGGAACACGCCGATGGTGTCGGCCTTGCTGATCATCGCGTAGGTGGCCGGGTCTTCCTTGGGGATCGTCGCTAGCGACAGGTCACGGCCACGATGGCGGCGCAGCAGATCGAAACAGCGGCGGATCGCGCTGAGCATGCCCAGGGCGAGAATATCCACCTTGAGCAGGCCGACCGCATCGAGGTCATCCTTGTCCCACTGGATGATGGTGCGCTCGGCCATGGCGGCGTTTTCCACCGGCACCAGGGTATCCAGCGGGTATTCGGAAATCACGAAGCCCCCGGGGTGCTGGGACAGGTGCCGGGGAAAACCGATCAGTTGCTGGGTGAGCGTCAGCACACGGCGCAGGATCGGGCTGTCCGGGTCGAAGCCGCCTTCGCGCAGGCGTTCCAGGGGCGGCGCATCGTCACTCCAGCGCCCGCAGCATTCGGCCAGCGCGTTGATCTGGTCCGGCGGCAAGCCGAGGGCCTTGGCCACATCGCGCACTGCGCCGGCGGCGTGGTAACTGCTGACCACCGACGTCAGCGCCGCGCGGGTACGGCCATAGCGCTGGAACACGTACTGCAGCACTTCTTCGCGACGTTCGTGCTCGAAGTCGACGTCGATGTCCGGCGGCTCGTTGCGCTCCTCTGACAGGAAGCGCTCGAACAACGTACTCGTCAGGCTCGGGTCGATCTCGGTGATGCCCAGGGCAAAACACACCGCCGAGTTGGCTGCCGAACCCCGGCCCTGGCACAGGATCGACCGGCTGCGGGCAAAGCGCACGATGTCGTGCACCGTGAGGAAGTAGCTTTCGTAACCCAGTTTGCTGATCAGTGTCAGCTCGTGATGGATCTGCTGCAACGTCTTGGCGTCGACCCCGTGGGGCCAGCGCCGGGCGATGCCTTCGTCGGTGACGGCGCGCAACCAGGATTCGGCATCATGGCCCTCGGGCACCAGCTCGCGCGGGTAGTGATAGCGCAACTGGCCAAGATCGAAGTGGCAGCGCTGGGCGATGGCCAGGGTTTCGTCGAGCAGCGCCTGCGGGTACAGCGTGGTCAGGGCGTCGAGGCTGCGCAGATGCCGCTCGCCATTGGGGTGCAGGCGCGTGCCGGCGTCGGCCACCGGCACGTGATGGCGGATCGCAGTCATGGTGTCTTGCAGGGCGCGGCGGCCACGGGCATGCATATGCACATCGCCGCAGGCCACCGCCGGGATATGCAGGCTGGCGGCCAGGTGCAGGCGTTGCTCCAGATGCCGCGCATCGTCCTGGCCGCAGTGCAGGTGCACCGCCAGCCACAGGCGTTCGGCGAAGGTACGGCGCAGCCATTGGATGGAGGCCTGGGTGTCGCTGTCTTCGGCGACCCACAGCGCCAGCAGGCCGGGCAACGGCTGCTCGAAGTCTTCCAGCAGCAGGCGGTAGCGACCTTTTTCAGCCCGGCGTCGGGCCACGGTGATCAAGCGGCACAGGTGCTGGTAGCCGCTGAGGTCCTGCACCAGCAACACCAGTTTCGGGCCGTTTTCGATGCGCACTTCGCTGCCGATAATCAGCGGCAAGCCCACCGCCTTCGCCGCCTGCCAGGCCCGCACGATGCCCGACAAGGTGCATTCATCGGTGATCGCCAGGGCGCTGTAGCCCTGGCGCTTGGCCCGCTCGAACAACTCCAGGGCGCTGGAGGCACCGCGTTGGAAGCTGAAGTTGGACAGGCAGTGCAGCTCGGCATAACTCATGCGAACCAGCCCTGCAGCCACAGCCCATCGCTTTGCCCCACGCTGCGATAGGCCCAGCCTTGCTGGCCGGCGCGCGTCTGGATCAGGTAGTAGTCGCGGCGAATATCAGCACCGTCCCACCAGCCGGATTCGATGCGCTCCGGGCCCATGAGGATCTGCACGCCCTGCTCGGCCAGCAAGGTCGGTTCGTCAAGCAACCAGCCGGGACGCCGCACCTTGCTCAAGGTGGCGCACGGGCTTTTATCCGCCGCCATTTGCCAGGCGCATTCGGGGCGATGGTCGGCATGGAAGCGCAGGCCTTGTACCGCCTCATCCCCCAGGCGTGCACGCAGGCGTTCGCGCAGTTGTTCCCACGGCAGGGTCTGTTGCGGGCGATCGTCGAACAGGTCTTGGCGTTGCGGCACGAACACCGGCAGGTCCTGGGCCACCAGGCGAAAACCGCGCACCGGCGAGGTGACTTGCACGTGCTCGAGGCGCCCACGGGCCAGTTCGAACAGCATCGCCGGCTCACGCTCGGCGCCCAGCAGGCCGACCTTGATCACACTGTCCGGTGCATCGGCATGTTCCAGGTGCAGGTCGAAACGCTGCACGCCACTGTCACGGCCGCAGAGGAACGCCGAGAGGTCGCCGGTCAGACGGCGCAGGGGGAATAACAAGGCCTGGTGGGATTGCACATCGAAATTCAGCTCGATGCGCACATCGAACTGGTCCGGCGGCTGATAGAACGCCAGGGCCAACGGCCGTTGTCCGGTCAAAGCATCGAGGTGCTTGAGCAGGCTGGCGTCAAAGCGCCGCGCCAGGGTGTGCCGGGGCAACGCCTGCACTTGGGCCAGGGTACGCAGGCCCATACGCGACAACGCGGTGGCCGCTTGCGGGTCGAGGCCGGCGCGGTCGATGGGCAATGGCGCCAGGGCCTGGAGCAACCCCTCCTCATCGGCCACGGCCAGGCCATCGTAGAGATTGGCCAGCACCCGCGCCGCCGCCGGGTTGGGGGCGGCGACGATACGATGACGAAAGCCCAGCTCGGTCAACTCCTGACGCAGGCGTGCCTCGAACCGAGGCCAGGGCCCGAACAGGCCCAGGCTCGATTCGATCTCGAACAGCAAGGCACGCGGGTAATACACACTGACCTGGGAGCTGAAACGGTAGGCCCAGGCGGCGAGGAACTGCTGCCAGCGCTCGATCTCCACGGGGTCGTATTCGGCACAGGCAAAGGTCTTGGCCAGGGCATGGGCGGCCGTCAGCGATTGCCCCGGGCGCAGGCCCAATGCGCGGGCGGCGTCATTGACGGTTTGCAGCACGCGCCGCTGCGGCGTGCCGGCCAGCAGCGCCAGGGGTTGGTCGGGCTCGGGGTGCAGGCGCTGCACCCCGTCCAGCGCCAATTGCGGGAAGACAATACACACCCAGCGCATGGCAACCTCAGTGCCCCGCCAGTGCAATCGGCGCCGGATGAGCCAAGCCACCCCGGCACTTGAGCACCCGCACCCGGGCAGGTTTGGCCTCGACGGCCAGGCGCAGGGCGGCGGGCGAAGGGTTGATCGCTTCACTCAAGGCGCGCCAGGCAAACGCCAGGGTCTGCCCGGTTTCCGCGGCCACCTGCAAGCGGCGCAAGGCGCGGTCATCCGCCTTGTGCGGCCAGCACAGCACCGCGCCGCAACTGCCGGAGCGCAGGCATTGTTCCACCGCCCACAGCACATCGCGCGCCTCGGCCTGGACCACCGACAGCTGGCGCAAATCCACCCCGGCGTTCTGCCATGCGTGGGGGTACGGGGTGTAGGGCGGCGCCACCAGCACAATGCGCTCCCCCGCCGCCGATAACCGCGCCAGGGTCGGCAGCACCAGTTGCAGTTCGCCGATACCGTCCTTGGCCATCAGGATTTCGCTCAAGGCCGACTCCGGCCAGCCGCCCGTGGGCAGCACCGCATCCAGCGCCGCCAGCCCCGTAGGCTGCACGCTGGCCGGAGGCGCGACAGGCCGGCCTTTCCAGACGCGGCCGCCATTGAACAGCGTATCCAGTGCAACCACGGCGCCCATCAGCCTTGCCTCACCAAGCCGCAGAACACCCCTTCGATGGCCAGGTCCTGGTCGGGGCCGACCACGATAGGTTCGTATGCGGGGTTACGCGGCAGCAGACGCACACGCTCGCCACTGCGCTCGAAACGCTTGATGGTGACTTCACCGTCCAGGCGCGCCACCACAATCTGCCCGTTCACGGCTTCGGCACTGCGGCGCACACCCACCAGGTCGCCGTCGAGGATGCCGTCCTCGATCATCGAGTCGCCTTGCACCCGCAACAGATAATCCGGGGTTTTCGCGAAAGTGGCGGGGTCGAGTTGCAGGCGGCTGTGCACGTCGGCATCCGCGCCGATGGGCCGGCCGGCTGCCACTCGGCCGAGCACCGGGACATCCAGCCACTCCGGGCGCAGGGGCTGGTTGAGCAAACGAATGCCGCGCGCCTGGTTGGGGTTGACCTCGATGAAGCCGGCTTCGGCCAGGGCCACGACGTGCTTGCGCGCGACGCTGCGGGAGGCAAAGCCGAACGCCTCGGCGATCTCGGCGAGGCTGGGGGGTTGGCCTTGCTGCGCGATACGGTCGCGGATGAAGGTCAGGATGGCGGTGCGGCGGGGGGTCAGGGTCGTCATGGAGTACATTTGTACTCCTCTGGGAAATTTCTTACAAGAGCCGGTAGTCGGGGCTGGAGGTTATGCAGATCAAACTATGGGAGGCCCAGAAGCCGCCAAGCTCATCCCCCTCCCGCCATATGCTGCGCAATCCTGCCCCTCAACCACCGCTCCGCCGGGTCATTGTCATGCACCCCACTCCACACCATCGACAACTCCGCCGCGTCGATCGCAAACGGCGGATCCTCTGCCCGCAGCGCCGTGCCCTCGGTCAACGCACACGCCGCATAGTCGGGCACCGTTGCAATAATCTGCGTACCGGCCAGCAGCGCCCGCAAGCCACTGAACTGCGGTACCGCCAGCACCACCCGCCGGGCACGGCCGATACGGGCCAGGTCCAGATCGATATTGCCGCTCAAGTCCCCCGAGAACGACACCATCGCATGGGGCCGTGCGCAATAGTCGTCGAGGGTCAGCGGTTCGTCGCCATCATCCCCGCGCAGCACCTTGCAGGGAATGTCCCGCAGTTTCCTGCGCTTGGCATTCGCCGGCAGTTCAGTGGTGTAGCTCACGCCCACCGAGATCTCGCCACTGGCCAGTAACGCGGACATCAGCAGGTAATTGGCGCGGCGTACCACCACGATAATGCCCGGGGCTTCTTCGCGCAGTTGGCTGAGCAGCGGCGGGAACAGGCCGAACTCGGCGTCGTCGGACAGGCCGATGCGGAACACCGCACAGCTGGTGGAAGGGTCGAAATCCTTGGCGCGGCTGACTGCGCCTGAAATGGTGTCCATGGCCGGTTGCAGCTCCTTGAGTATCGCCACGGCACGTGGCGTGGGCTCCATGCCCCGGCCGTTGCGCAGCAGCAACGGGTCGTCGAACAAATCTCGCAGCCGGCCCAATGCCGCACTCACCGCCGGTTGGCCCATGAAGAGCTTTTCGGCGACCCGGGTCAGGTTCTTCTCGAACATCAGCGCTTCGAAAATCACCAACAGGTTCATGTCGACGCGGCGCAGGTCATTGCGGTTCATGGCGGTATCCAAACGGTTAGCAGGCTCCCAGCTAAGCAGACAGGACACTGCCTGGATTGCATGCCTGTGCTGTCTTTTCCGCGACCGAACCTGGCGAAATTAACAACGATTAACTCGCCAGCCAGACGGTACGGCGCCAAAAATGAGCCGGTCTACACTGCATCCATTCACCGGGAACGCTCCCATCGACTGCGGATATCCGTCATGGCCCGACCTGCGTATTGTGCTCCTCGCTTATCCGCCACCGGCGGCCTGTGCCCCCGGCGCGAACGAATCGCCAAGCAATTGATCCTCGCCAACCTCGGTGAAAGCCTGGCGATTGCCGACCTGGCCCAGGCCTGCGCCCTGTCGCGCAGCCATTTTTCCCGCGCGTTCAAGTGCACCACCGGGCTGTCGCCCCAGGAATGGATACGCCAGCAACGCATCCAGCGGGCCAAGGAGTTGATCACCGGTTCCTCCTTGAGCCTCACGCAAATCAGCCTGGAGTGCGGCTTTTGCGACCAGGCGCATTTCTGCCATATGTTCACGCGCAGCGAGGGCGTCAACCCGATGACCTGGCGAAATCACCAACTGCGTCACAAGCCTCGGGAGATCGCTGCCTAGTGGTCGGCACGCACCTGGAATATGCTGGCCACTTACTTTTCCCAGAGCATGGCCACCCATGAGTGACCCACGCGACCAGGCCGTGCATTTCGGTCCTTACCGTGTCCACCCGCGCCAGCGCCTGGTGCTGGAGGCCGGTCGCCCATTGCGCTTGGGACGGCGGGCCGTGGACATCCTGCTGATCCTGCTGGAGCAGGCCGGCACGGTGGTGAGCAAGCAGGAACTGATCGCCCGGGTCTGGCCCAAGAGCGTGGTGGAAGACGGCAACCTGCGGGTGCACATGGCGGCGCTGCGCAAGGCCCTGGGCGATGGCCAGGCCGGGCAGCGCTATATCGTTACGGTGGCCCAGCGTGGCTACAGTTTTGTGGCGCCACTGAGCATCGAGCCGATGAGCCTACCGACCGAAGGCGCCCCCCAACGCCCGAGCCACAACCTGCCGCTGCGACGCACGCGCATGCTTGGCCGCCAGGCCCTGATCGACAGCCTGGTACAGCAGCTGCCCGAGCAACGCTTTATCACCCTGACCGGCGCCGGCGGCATCGGCAAGACCACCGTCGCGTTGCGCGTTGCGGAATTGTTGATCGGACATTACCGCGACGGTATTCGCCTGCTGGACCTGGCACCTCTCAGCGCGCCGTCGATGATCCTGCCCAATCTCGCCGCGCTCCTCGACCTCACCTACACCGAGCATGAACCGTTGCCCGTGTTTGCACGCCGCCTGCAGGAGCACCAGTTGCTGCTGGTGATCGACAACTGCGAACACCTGCTGGACGACATCGCGCTGATCAGCGAGGCCCTGCTGCGCCACGCGCCCCAATTGCACATCCTCGCCACCAGCCGCGAAGCCTTGCGCGCCGAGGGCGAGTCGGTGCAGCGCCTGGAACCCCTGGCCTGCCCGCCCGCCACCGGTAACCGCGCCCAAGCCCTGGGTTATCCGGCCCTGCAACTGCTGATCGAGCGGGCCATGTCCCATCAGGACAGCTTCGAACTGAGCGAAGCCGAACTGCCCCTGGCCATTGATATCTGCCAACGCCTGGACGGCATCCCCCTGGCAATCGAGTTGGTGGCCGCACAGATCGAGCGCTTCGGGCTGCCCGGCCTGCTGGTGCAGATGGAAGACAACTTTCGCCTGCTCACCCGTGGCCGACGCAGCGCCCTGCCCCGCCATCAAACCTTGCGTGCCACCCTGGACTGGAGCTTCGAATTGCTCACCGGCTGCGAGCAAATCTGCCTGCGTCGCCTGGCGGTGTTCCGCGGTGGTTTCAGCCTGGCCAGTGCAGCGGCGGTAATCGCCGGGCAACAGGTTGCACCGGCCGAGGTGCTGGGTTCGATCACCCAGCTGGTGGCGAAATCCCTGCTCACGGTGGAGGCCGGGGATGACGAGGTGGTCTACCGCCTGCTGGACATCACCCGCACCTATGCCCTGGAAAAACTCAGCGTCGCCAATGAACTCGACGCCACCCGTGAACACCACGCCAAGCGCTGCCTGGTGCTGATGAACCAGGCGCAGGACGATTGGGAACAGACCGCCACCCAAACCTGGATCGACCGCTATGCCCCGCTGCGCGAAGACATTCGTGCCGCCCTCGACTGGGGCCTGGGCGACCAGGGCGTGCACCTGCTGGGTATTCGTCTCACCGTCAGCGCCATGCCGTTGTGGCAGGAGCTGTCGCTGCTGCGCGAACACGGGCTGTACGTGGGCAAGGCCCTGGCGCGGCTGGGGCAATCGAGCACGCCGAGCCCGAACTTGAACATGGCCTTGCAGTTGGCCTTCGGCAGTTTTTCCTATCACACCCAGGGCGGTACGCCGCAGACCATCGAAGCCTTTGCCCATGCACGGCGCCTGGCCGAAGCCGACAGCAACCTGGTTGGCCAACTGCGCGCGGTGTCGGGGCAAATGGCGGTCAGCCTGTGTGGCGGCAACTACCGCGAGGCCCTGGAGCAAAGCCTGCATTTCGACCGGTTGGGGCCGCAGGCCGAGCCGTTGCTGGCCCTCAGTGCCCAACGCCTGAGGGTGCTGGCGCAGCACTTCGCCGGCAATCAGATACTGGCGCAGCAGAATGCCGAACAGGTGATCCAGCGCATGGCCCAGAGCGGCCATCTCAACCGGTTTACCCACGGCTTTGGCGTACAGTACGACCAGAGCGTGGCCTCGTTGACCATCCTCGCGCGCATCCTGTGGCTGCGCGGTTTTCCCGAACGTGCGTGGCGCACCGCCAGCCAGGCGCTGGAGCTGGCGCTGCAGATCAACCACGGCACGTCGATTTGCTACACCCTGGCCCTGGCCGGGGTGGTCATCGCCCATTGCAACGGCGACACCCTCACGGCCCGCGACCGCTTGGACCTCCTCCTGCAACAGGCGCAAAAGCATTCGGTGCAGTTGTTCCACACCTGGGCGCAATGCTACGAAGGCACGGCGCAGATCGCCGATATGCAGGGATTGGGGCTGGTCGCAGACATCCTGGTGACCTTCAACGCCCGAGCCGTGGATGAAGCCTTGTTCGAACGCGCCCGGAGCGGTGCGGCCGGCTGGTGCAGCCCGGAAATCCTGCGCGTGCGCGCCGAGGCCATGGCCGATCCCCAAGGGGCCGAGGCGCTGCTGCTCGAAGCCCTGGAGTTGGCACACCAGCAAGGCGCGCTGGCCTGGGAGCTGCGCTGTG
Source organism: Pseudomonas sp. GW821-FHT09C10 (assembly GCF_059418085.1). Classification (NCBI taxonomy): domain Bacteria; kingdom Pseudomonadati; phylum Pseudomonadota; class Gammaproteobacteria; order Pseudomonadales; family Pseudomonadaceae; genus Pseudomonas; species Pseudomonas sp. GW821-FHT09C10. Next base: position 41,032 of record NZ_JBWKPE010000018.1, on the reverse strand, counting down.
CAGACTCGTTGGCGCGGCTGTGGCAACAGCAGGGTCGTGTGCAGGCCGCCCGCGACCTGCTGGGTTCGGTCTACGCGCGATTTACCGAAGGCTTCGCCACCCAGGACCTAGTCCGCGTACGCCGCCTGCTCGACGAGTTGCAGGACAAACGGCCGGCCTGAAAACGTCCCCAGGTAATGCCCATAGCCCTGCTGCAAACGCGCCACCTGCTGCGGGTTGCGCAGGAGTGCCAGGCCATAGCTGCGCGTGCTGTTGAGCAGACGATAGCGTGGATAACCCGGACCGGGTTCGAGGCTCAGCAGCGAGGTACCAACCAGCCGCCCGAGCAGGTACGACAAATCGGCGTGTTCCAGCTCGGTGCCGGCCACCAGCTTACCCAGGGTGGGTAAGGTCACGGCCATCTTGAACAGGCTCAGTTGCAGGAACAGCCAGCGCTCCGGCAGGCTCAGGCGCTCGTAGGTCCAGTCCAGGGCGGCGGCCAGGGATTGGTGGCGCTCCACCGCTGTGCGGCGGCCCCGGGTCAGTACCTGCACTCCACTGTGCAACTGCGCCTGTAGACCGCGCACGCCCAGCGCATCCACTTGGGCCGCCGCCAGTTCAAGGGCCAGGGGAATACCGTCGAGGCGCCGGCAGATGTCCCGCAACGGTGCCAGGTCCTGTCGGCGCAACACAAAGCCCTGTTGGCCGGCACACGCCCGGGCGACGAACAGTTGCACGGCGGGGAACGCCATCGCCTGTTCAACACCGCCCAACGCCGACGGTGCCGGCACGCCCAGCGGGGGGACGCGCAGCACCCATTCGCCTGGGGCCTGCAACGCTTCGCGACTGCTGACCAGCACGCTGACCTGGGGCGCATTTTCGCGCAGCGCCCGTAAAAGATGTCGACAGGCACCGAGCAGCAGGTCGGCGCCGTCGAGTACCAGCAGCAATTGCCGGGAGACCAGCTGGCGGCACAACTGCGTGACACTGCCGCCGGGTTCCAGATGCAGCACCGTGGCCAGGTGGCGCAGCATCATCAACGGCGCCTCCACCGTGGCCAGGTCGATCCACCACACACCGTCGCGATAGCGCGGCAACACCCGCTCGGCCAGCGCCAGGGCGAGGCTGCTCTTGCCCACGCCGGCGCAACCGGTCAGGGTCATCAGGCGCTGCCCGGACACACGCCGCACCAGCACGCCCAGCAGTTCATCGCGACCGATCAGCGGGCTGAGCCGGGGGGCAAGGTTATGTCGGGGCAGCACCGCGGCAGCCGCGACCCGCACGGGGGCGGCGAAGCAGTAACCGCGCTGGGGGTCGTTGATAATCAAGCGTTGCCCGTCAAGGGCACGGCGCAATGCAGCGATGTGCACCCGCAGGTTGTTCTCTTCCACCACGCTGGACGGCCAGACCCGCTCGATCAGGGTGGCCTTGCTGATAAATTGCCCTGGCGACTCCAGCAGCACCGCCAGAATATCCAATGCCCGCCCGCCCAACGGCACCGGCCAACCCGCCTTGCTCACCAGCCGCTGCTGCCGATGAAAGGCATAGTCACCGAAGCGCACCGTGCTATCCGCGTCAATCGCCTGAGGCATATTCATGTCTGCAATCGCGCTGAAACACCCGGTCTTGGGCGTCCGCGCATCCTTTTCCATGGGCTCGACGTTATCTTGCCAGCTACCCGTGACAGGGCAATGCTGGCACGGGGAGCGATACGGACAATCGGGTGCGCGAGACGGACATCCTGTCGTTAACTGAACTGCTGGCGATATTGGGTCGGGTTGAGGCCGAGTTTTTCACTGAATAGAAAGCGCATGTGCCGCACGCTGCCGAAGCCTGCGTGGAACGCCACGGTCTTGAGCGGCAGGTCGGTGGTTTCCAGCAGTTGCCGGGCGCGGTCGATGCGCGCGCCCTGCAGGAAGGCCATGGGCGTCATCTGTACGTCCTTGGCGAACAACCGGGCAAAGTGGCGCGGGCTCATGCCGGCCAGTTCGGCCATGGACTCGATGGTGAAGGGCTGGTCCAGATGGGCGAGCACATGGTTCTGCACGCGGGTGATCGGGGTTTCCTGGGGCGCCACCGACGCGGTCATCGGGCTGAACTGGGCCTGGCCGCCCTGGCGCTTCATCACCACCAGCAGCACCTTGGCCACATCCACCGCCACTTGCTTGCCATGGTCCTGGGCGACGATCGACAGCGCCAGGTCGATACCGGCGGTGACCCCGCCCGAGGTAATCAACCGCCCGTCCTGCAGGTAGATGCGATCCGTCTCGACGATGGCCTTGGGGAAGGCCTTGATCAAGCGCTCGGTGTAGTGCCAGTGGGTGGTCACGCGGCGTTCGTCGAGCAGCCCGGCGTGGCCCAGCACAAAAGCGCCGGTGCAGATCGAGCCGAAGCGCCGCGCCCGTGGCGCCGCCGCCTTGAGCCAGGGCAGCAGCGCCGGATGGCATTCGTTATAGGCACCCGGGCCGCCGGGCACCAGCAGCAGGTCATAAGCCGCCTGGGCCTGGTCCAGCAGCAGGTCGGCCTGGACCAGCACCCCATTGGAGGCGCGTAACGGCCCGGGCTCGGTGCCCAGGGTGAGGATCTGGTAATGCTCCGCCGCCGGCAGGTAGCGGTTGGCAATGGAAAACACTTCGAGCGGCCCGGCCATGTCAAGCAGGAGGAAGTCCGGGAACAGCGCCATGGCCACGGTTTTCATACGGGAAGCATCCATCGAGGGTAAGAAAGCGAAAGGCATTATGGCATGCCCTTCACTGTCAATCTCAAGGAGACAGTTATTCAGATTTCATCTTCTTAATGAATATTTCGGTTACCAGTAACCTTCTTCTCAACGCAAGCGCCCTGCATCTCGCAGCCCGCGCTCACTTGAGGACAAGACCATGCTGACCCTTCGCAAAGCTTCCGAACGCGGCGCCGCCAATCACGGTTGGTTGAAGTCGTTCCACACCTTCTCGTTCGCCAACTATTGGAACCCCGATGAACAGGGTTTTTCCGACCTGCTGGTGATCAACGACGACCGCGTCGCGGCCGGCAAAGGCTTCGGCCAGCACCCGCACCGCGACATGGAGATTTTCTCCTATGTGCTTGAAGGCGCCCTGGAACACAAGGACACCCTGGGCACCGGTTCGGTGATCCGCCCCGGCGATGTGCAACTGATGAGCGCCGGCAGCGGCGTAGCCCACAGCGAGTTCAACCACAGCCAGACCCGTGGCGTGCACTTCCTGCAAATCTGGATCGTACCCGCCGTGGCCGGTGCCGAACCGCGCTATCAACAGGAGCACTTCAGCGCGGCGCAGAAACAAGGGCGCCTGCAACTGATCATCTCGCCGGACGGCAGCGACGGCTCCCTGACCGTGCGCCAGGACGCCAGGGTGTACGCCGGGCTGTTCAATGGCGACGAAGCCGCGACCCTCGACCTGCCGCCGGATCGCCACGTGTACATCCATGTGGCTCGGGGCAGCGTGGACATCAACGGCCAGCGCTTGCAGGAAGGCGACGGTGCCCGAGTGCGCGATGAGCGGCAAATCCGCTTGAGCCAGGGCCAGGATGCCGAGGTGCTGGTGTTCGACCTGCGCCCCCAGGAACGGCCACAGATGCCGTGACCGGCTCGGCGTTGGCCCTTTGAAACGGGCCATCGCTGGCATCGATAGTCACCATCATCCCAATGAAGTTCTCTTAAAAAATGCAACGCGTAACATCAAACCCATACCAGGCAACACCCAACTAAAACACTCGGAGCACCCCCTCATGAAACGCCAAATCTTGCTTAGCCTCGCTTTCTCGGTACTCGCTGCAAACGCATTTGCCCACCCTGTTGTTGCTGAAGGCGGCGCGGATCGCCTGATCGAAAGCCGTGTTGCCGAAGGCGGGGCTGACCGTCTGCAAGGCAATCGTGTAGCCGAAGACGGTGCCGATCGCCTGCAAGGCAATCGTGTAGCCGAAGACGGTGCCGATCGCCTGCAAGGCAATCGTGTAGCCGAAGGTGGTGCCGATCGCTTGCAGGAACGTGGCCTGGCCGAGGGCGGTGCCGATCGCCTGCTGGACAACCACGCTTGATACCGCAGCGTTTGCGAGCCCCCCAAACCGGCCTGATCAGCCGGTTTTTTTTCGTCTGCCTCATCAGAGAAGTCACCGAATTGCGCTTTCCTGCGCAAATAAGTCATTTACGGACCTACCATGGCCGACTCCAGGTCCTTAAAGTGCTGCCACTGAGCAATTGACGGGCGTACTTATGAATCTCTGGTTGCGTTTGCTGTACATGCTCTGCCGCCGCCCATGGCGAACCCCCGCCCACGGCCTGGCCACCACGGTGGTGCGCATGCGGGTGTGGCCCCTGGACCTGGATATCAACCGGCATGTCACCAATGGCCGGTACTTTTCACTGGCGGATGTCGCACGCATGGATTTCGTCTTGCGTACCGGTGCCTTTCGCGTCGCCCTGCGCCACAAGGCCCTGCCCATCGTGGGCGACACCTGGGGCAAGTTTCGACGGGAGTTGAAGCTGTTCGAGGTGTTCGAGGTGCACACCCGCATGCTGGGCTGGGACGCGAAGTGGAGCCTGATGGAACACCGTTTTATCAGTCGCGGTCGCGTAGTCGGCGTGGTGGTGATGCGCGGGCTGTTCCGCTCGGCCAAGGGCACTTTGCCTCCGGGTGAGTTCGTGCGGGAACTGGGTCTGGACGAGGCATCACCGCCGATGCCGCAATGGTTGATCGACTGGGCGCAGAGTTGCGATGACATGAGCGTGCAGTTGCGGGAGGAGGAATTGACCTGAGGATGCCACCTTCCCAGCCCCTGTTAGCGCCGCATAAATGGGCAAGGCTTAAACCCTGCCCCGCTCAAAAAATCGTTAGGGCTAAAATACTTACCGCGCATTACAAATTTGCACTAGCCTATGTGTAAGTTCAGGTAAAGATCCTCGAAACAACCGCCTCCCCCCTCGCTTCGCCATCAAAAATAACGTGATGAATGTTAAAATTTGTCACGTTTGAGCGTATTCAATTCGATTAGTATCTAAATGCTAGCAGCGATTGAACTGATGGCCTTGCATGCCAGAAAAGGGAGTAGGTGATGCATTTTTCCAATGTCCTCGCTATTGCACGGACTCCATCGAAATCGGAGGACTTTCGGGCGCTGATAGTTCGTACTGTACCGAATGATTTAAAAATCGATACACGATGCTACGGGCAACTAACCGAGTCCTTGGAAAGTCATAAGCATTACCGCGCCATTATTATAGAAATTGATACACCCTCTGCCAGCAATCAGACCCTGGACATTATCAGAAAGACCCGCAGCGATAATCCGGGCTGCACGATATTCGTTGTCGTGACCTTTGCCTCCACACTGAGCAAGACAAAATATTATCTGGCCGGTGCTGACTATTGCATCAAAGCGCTGGAAACCTCTGCCGAAAAAGAACTAAGCCTGTTTGATGCTTTTTTGAGTGAAAGCGCTCGACTGAAACGTTGTGGCCTGGTGCTGGATCAGGATCGCATGTGCATCTATGGCGACGGTAAAAAGCTGGAAATATCCTTCGTCGAAATGAAAGTTCTCGAAGCCCTTATTCAGAACAGACTGCTGAGTCACAATGAAATTGCGGCGGTCATGGGGCTTAACACCAAGTACTACGACTCCAGGGCATTGGAAAAGTCTATCAGTCGACTGCGCAGTAAGATCAAGGCGCACTACGGCGACAATATCATCCAGAACATCCGCGGCTACGGCTACAAACTCAGCAGCGGTCTTATTTGCGCCAGCCATTTCCAACGTTCCAGGGAGCGGTCGGACCGTGAATAACGAGCAACTATCACCCGCATACACGGTGGACTTCACACTGGCCCGGCAGGCCATCGTCGAGCGTACGCATGCTCTATGGGGCAGCGAAATCAGCGTAGTGGGCAGCGGCCACCGCGAGCAACTCGAGGTTGCTTACCGTGAGGCGCTGCAACGCAGCCACCCACGCCACAAAGCCCTCCAGCAGGTGGGCCACCGGCTTGTGAATATAGATCAGGCCGCCTTGATGAACGAGCCTCTGGTCAAGGACATCATTGCAGCCGCCCACGTCCTGAAAACCCACGGCCAGACCTTGACAGTCAGCCTCCACAACCCGCTGGGCGCACTCCCGGATCCTGCAGAACGCCGGGGCATGGTGCGCCAACTGTATAAGCTCAAAGACCAGGGTTGTATCAAGCTGGCCTACAGTGGCTACACACTCGATACAACACGCGGCGACCTGTTGATCGAGCTGGACCTCTACGACTACATAAAAATGCCTTTCCCCGACTCCGCCCTCCGGCTGAGCCTGAACACGCGGTCGGGCCTGTTCGATCGGCTCTACGACCACATGCTTGAGCTGATCAATGCCACGGGGGTGCGTTTCATTGCCGACCATGTCGAGTTTTGCGACAGCGCAATGTTGGCTAAAAACCTGCCATTCAAATACTTTCAGGGCGGGTATTACGCCCCAGCTGATCGCTTATAAAAACCTGCCTCTCACTGATCTCGGTGGACACTATGAGCTCCCTCAAGAAATACGCCTTCACTCCGACACTCCCGGCTATCGCACTGCAGGACTTCACCCCCAGTGCAGAAACGTTCCACTACGATTTGAACGCGCTGGCGACGCACTCCATCACCTTGCTCTCACACCCTTTTAACGCCGCGCGGCAAGAAGCAAGAATGCCTACGCCCAAGACTCCCGACGACCTGGGGGATCCCCACTCTCGTTCCATGGACATCGGCCTGGAAAGAACTCAACTGTATCCCCAGGATTTCTGGTTACTTACCCAGCATGACCGAACGCTGGTCAAAGGCGGCCTGCGCATTTCGCTGACCGCCATTGAGTCGGCCTTGATTAAAAAGATGCTGAACCACGAAGACCGTGTGGTCAGCAAAGAAGAACTGATCCGTAATATCGGGCGCGAGCCGGAATACTATCGCGGCTTGGAGATGTGCTTGAGTCGCCTGCAGGAAAAGTTCAAGCGGGCCAACGAAGGCGAACGTTTATTTCGCGCCGTCAGAAATCGCGGTTATTGCCTGACACAGAAAATCAAGAAGCCATTAGAGCCGACCCAGACGCGCCGCTAAAATAATAAATACATCAGACCTTATCACGCACCCTGCCTACTACCACCCTCTTCTACCTGCCTTTTTATAACATCAGCGCCATAACAACATCCTTGCGACCTTGTTATAAGTCGTCAGCCACTGCCCCCCGCCGTTCATTACTATCCAAGGGTACGCGCGTGCGCGTGCCCGCCTGTTGATTAAACCCTGCCACCACGTGCGTGGTCACCACCGGGAGCAGAACTATGTTGAACAATACTAGAATGCATCGCAACCTGACCCCCAAGGGTTTAACGTTTTGGGGCCAGTGGACATTGGCATCGGGATTGGTGGTTACAGCGTTATTCATGTTGGTCTTTTTAAAGACCGGCCAACTTGAATACAACTACCGAGCGCTGGCCGCATTTACCATATTGGCATCCCTTCCGGCGTATAGCCTGTGTGACGTCTATAGTAAAAAAGATGACTACCGCGTGGGCCTGGGACGACTGTTCATGGGCTGGCTGCTGACCGTCGCAATAGTGTTTATCGTGGGCATGGCGTGCAATGCAAGTTCATTATTTCCTTGGGAAACCTTATTACTCTGGGCGGCAATCAGTTATCCGTTACTGGCCCTGTGCTATATCCCTTTACATAGCCTGTCCCGGTATTACCACCGCCAACTTCACGAGCGCCAAAAGTCATTGATCGTGGGTACCGGCAAGCTTGCCGTGGACCTGGCCAGAACCCTCTCCCGTCAAAAGCGTTCACCCCTGGTGGGGCTCGTCGGCAACCCTGCCGGCGCCGCAGAGGGTGCGCAAGCGCAGATCCTGGGCGAGCTGCCGCAACTGCCCCAATTGATCCGGCAACACGGCATCCGTCGGCTCTACATCACCCATTCATTGCAGGACGCCACCCACATTGAGGCGTTGTACCTCAACCTGCTGGAGATCAGCGTGGATGTGATCTGGGTGCCCGACCTCAATAACATGCTGCTGCTCAACCATTGCGTGGCCGAAGTGGATGGGCTGCCGGCGATCTACCTCAACGAAAGCCCGCTGACCAGCCGCCCCACCGCGGCGCTGAGCAAGTCGCTGCTGGACAAGAGCCTGGCTGCTCTGGCGATCATCGTGCTGAGCCCGTTGCTGCTGCTGGTCGCCCTGCTGATCAAGCTCACCTCCCCCGGCCCGGTGATCTTCAAGCAGGACCGCCACGGCTGGAATGGCGAGGTGATCAAGGTGTGGAAATTCCGCTCCATGCGTGTGCATGACGACCATGAGGTACGCCAGGCCAGTCGCAACGATTCGCGCATTACGCCGGTGGGCCGGTTTATCCGGCGCACCTCCATCGACGAATTGCCGCAGCTGTTCAACGTGCTGCAAGGCCACATGGCACTGGTCGGCCCACGCCCCCATGCGATTGCACACAACGACTACTACTCGGGGAAAATCCGCGCCTACATGGCCCGCCACCGGATCAAACCCGGCATCACCGGCCTGGCACAGGTCAATGGCTGCCGGGGCGAGACCGAGACCCTGGAGAAGATGCAACAGCGCGTCGACATCGACCTGCGCTACATCAATACCTGGTCGCTGTGGCTGGACATCAAGATCCTGCTGAAGACGCCGTTTACGCTGCTGTCCAAGGACATCTACTGATAGCCGGCAATCAATACAGTTCAAATGTGGGAGGGGCTGCGCGGCAGCCCCAAAACCAGGCCCAGAGGAGTGCCTGATACACCGCATTCGTCTTCATCAGGGGCGCTTCGCCCCCCTACGCGGGACAAGCCCGCTCACCACAAAGGTCCCAGTTTGCTGCGCGACAACGCTAGGTCTATTCAGTGATCTTGTCGATGTTCTTGTAGAACAGCTCACTGTCGCGCCCATCGGTCATCGAATGTAGTGAGTAGGCGCGGTTCAAGCGAGCGCCGCCATCGCGGGTCAGCGGCGCCCATACCAGGTTGGCGCGCCGCATCGTCGACAGGCTCATCAACTCATCGAACGGAATGGACAGGTACAGGCCTTTGTCGAAGCTGCCTTCGCCGTACTCTGCGCTGGATGCAGTGGTGCGGGTGATCCACGCGCCAATCCGCACACCATTGTTGAATTCCCGCGACAGGTCCAGGGTCGCGCCCCAGTCCCTGGCCAGGTAGCGCCCCACACTCAAGGCGCCCTGAATGTTGAACGGCAGATCGGTGTAACCGGTGATATGCCCGGTGACTGTGCGGTAATCGCGCAAGCTGAAATCCTGCTCGAAACCGCGCTGGCGCACGTAGTTCAGGTCGGCCCCCAACGCCCAGCGCTGGCCCATCGGGCGGTACAGCACTTCACTGCCGACGCCGGCGTACATCGACTCCAGCAAACCACCGTAGACCATGCCGTAGAGGTCCTGGTCCAACTGCTGCGCATGGTTGAGCTGGAAGGTCGGCAGGGTCACATCGGAGGAGGTCATGTACCGGCGCAGGTCGGTCCGCACCCGGGGCAAGCCACTGGGCGCATCGTAGGTAAACCCGTCGTAGTTGTTCAGCAGGTTGACGCTGAGCAGGCCGCTCCACCAGGTAGTGCGGGTGAAACGATACTCGCCGTCGAGGTCGGCGGACAGCTGGTAGAGCAAGCCATCCGGCCCGCCGACGTTCTGCTTGTAGCCCAGCCCCACACCATAGGTGAAGGGTTTGGGCGGCTGGGTGTACAGCACTGTCTGGCTGCGGTTGCTGGCGCGATTGACCTCGACCTGGCGATGCAGGTTCTGCAGGTCCTCGCGGTGGTTGACCACCTCGCGAAAGGTCTCGCGCGGCACGCTGGTTTCTTCGATCGGCAGCGCATAACGCTCGCTCACCAGGGTGAACCAATCGATCTGGTCATTCACACTGCCATCCAGAATCCGACTGGCGCGGCCCACCGCCTTGGCGCTGTAGAAATAGCGCTGCTGTTCGCCGTACACCAACAACTCCGGCCCGCGCTGGGTAATGCGCTGCACGTTGTAGCCGGCATTGTCATGCAGGCGCTGGGAGACGGCGGCCCAATCCACCTGGTCCATCGGCGTGGTCGGGGCCCTGGCAGGCAACTTGGGGGCCGGCGGGTCGTAGGTTTTTACCGGGGCCTTGCGGCTGACGAAATTGGTGTGCAGGGTGATGCCGAACATGGCGGTGTTGCCACGTTCCCAGGCGGCACTCACATCGATGGAGTCGGCCAGCTTGTAGACCAGGCCGAGGTTGATGGGCGAGTCCTGGCGCTGGTTGTTGTCGCGGGGTTCGTTCTGATAGTCGTTGCCCTCGTATTCCAGCTTGAGGCTCAGCGGTGCCCAGGGTGTCTGATAGGCAATCCCGCCGAACAACGCGGGCCGGCCGCGAAAGTAGCCGTTGGAAAAACTGCCGGAGCCTTCGGCGGCGGGCCGCTGGTTGAAACGATCATCCAAGGCGCCCAACGGGTTGCCGAAATCACCGCGACTGCCCAGGTACCCCCAGGCGATGCCGGCACTGAAATCCACGTCACCGTAGCGCTTGTTGGCCACCAGGTACTCGCTGGAAAACAACCCGGTGCCACCCAGGTCCATGAACCCCAGCGCCACCTCGGGCAGCCAGTGGCTTTCCTGATACAGGCGCACTTTGGCGTCGACCGCCTTGTCCTTATAGCTCTGGCCGCCGCTGAAGGACTCGGCGCCATAGGGGCGGTTGGTGATCGCGGTGTAGCGAAAGGTGCCCTCCAGCCAGTCCAGGGGTTGCGCCGAAAAACTGTAGCGGCTGTAGGGTTCGGTGCGGTTGGCATTCACGCTGAGTTCGCCGGCGGGCGCCATGCGGGCGGTGGGGGTTTGCAGCAGCCCGACGCCGCCGAAATCGCTTTGGGTGTAACGGGGATCGCCATGGGCGACGCCACAGGGCACCAGCAGCACGGCTGCAATACATAATTTCAAGGCGTGACCTCGGCCAGGGGTTGGGTGGCAAGAAACTCGGCCAGTTGCTGATTGAGTTCGGGGGTGAGCGGGTCCAGGTCGTCGCTGCGGATCGGTACCAGCAACGTGCTGCCCGGCGCGGGAGGCGTGCCCTCCTCGCGATTCCATGCCGCGATACCCAGGCGCGTGACATGGCCGTCGGGCTGGATCAGCCACAGGTAATCGCGGTCCGCTTCCGCCAGGGCCGGACAGGCGTGGAGGTAATCGAGGGGCCGCTGCATCGGCTGGAATGCCAACGTGCAGGCCGCGGCGACGGCCCCCACCACGCGCACGCTGTCCGGCCTCGGCGGATAGACCAGGCGGTCGCCCTCACTGACCAGCGGGTTCGGCGCAAAGCCGACTTCCACCGCCACCGGATCCAGCATCGCCCGTTGGCGGCCGGTCACCGGCAAGGCCTGCACCTGTTGATAGAGCCGAGCCGCCGCATGCGCGCGACCTTCGCGACCGGCCGCCAACGCCGCACGCTGCAGGGTTTGCAGGTCAAACAGCACACCGGCCTTGAGCCGTGCCTGCTGTGCCAGCAAGGGTTGGCGCAGCCAGGCCGCACCGAGCCAATAGCCCTGGGCATCCGGTTGCGACGCGGTGATCACATCCAGCAAGCGCGCCTCGGGCGCCAAGGGGATCGGCCCCGGATTGCGCACCTCGCCACTGACGGTCATCGCCGCCAGGGACACACTGGCGCCACTGCACAACAGCACCAGCGCGGCCAATTTTCGCAGCATCATGGGGCATCCTTGCGGGTCGGTTGCAGTTGGGTAATGGTGAGCGTCAGGTCGGGCGTCAGGTGCTGCTCGCTCTGCACGATAAAACCGTCGCCGGGGTCGACCCAGTAACGGTTACGCGCGTGAAAGCCGGGGGCCTCGATGTCTTCATCCACCCGCAGCAAGGCATAGGATTTGTCGAGAATCTCGACGCTCTCCAGCCCCTGGCGCGTCATGCGGCTGTTGACCGTAACGCCCAGGCGATAGCCGTCGACCACGTCAATCTGGCGCGTGCTGCGATAGCCGTCCGGGACACGATGCAACCCTTGCTGGAACGGTGACCGGCCTTGCCAGCGCGTGCCATCCAGGTCAGTGCCCAGGCCCACCGTGCGCACCACCAGACCGTCGCGCAGCAGCAGCACCTGTTTGCCGGACGCCACCCAGAACTGCAGGTCGTCACGCTGGCGGATCAACGCCATTACCCCTGCGCCGGACACCGTGGTGACCTTGATCTGGGGGAACGGCACCGCATCCACCTGGGCCTGGCTCAACACCAGCGGCGGCGGGCCGCCGACGGCAGCCTTGAAGGTATCCAGCGAGGCCTGCATCAGCGGATTGCAGCCAGCCAACAGCCACGCCAACCCCGCGTACGTACCGATTTTCAGACTATTCACGCAGGTACCACCCTATCGGCTGCTGGCTTCGCTCAGGTTGTTCTGGGTGGATGCACCAATGCCGATGATCGACGCGGACGGCACCAGTTGGCTGATAAAGCGGTTCCAGCGCGTGATATTCGCCGGGCCGACAAACACCACGTCCTGGGGCTGCACATCAAAACGCGTGGCCAGGGCCATGGCCGAGGGGGAGCTGGCTTGCAGCTGGAACACCTTGGCCGGTTCCACATCAATGTTCTGCGCGCCGCGAATCACGTAGATGGCATCGGCGTTGGAGGTGTTCTGGTTGACCCCGCCCACTGAACCCAGCACGTCGGAGAGGTTCATGCTGCGGGTCTTGAAACTCAGCGCACGGGGTTGCATCACCTCGCCCATCACGTAGATGCGCTTGCGGTCGTTGTAGGCCAGGTACAGCTGGTCGCCGTCCTTGAGGTAGATGTCATTCAGGCGCGACTGCTCAAGGTTGAGCGTGTCGAGGTCCAGGGTGTAGCGCTTGCCGCCACGGGTGAGGGTGAGGTTCGACAGGTCGGCGTTGATCGGGTCGATCCCGGCGGCGCCAAGGGCCTCGCTGACGTTCATGGCAATGGTGGTGAGGGGCACCGGCCCGGCCTTGATCACCGCGCCGCTGATCACCACTTTCTGGCTGGCAAAACGTAACACGCTGACATCCACCTGGGGGCTGTCGATGTACTGGCGCAGCTTGTCGGTGATCTCGCTGCGCAGCGCTTCAATGCTGCGACCCTTGGCAACCACCTCGCCGACGTAGGGGTAAAACAGGTTGCCCTCGGGGCTGACCAAGCGACCGTTGGCATCGATCTGCTGCTGCGGGCCGGATGGCGCGGTAAGTTCAGGGTGATCCCACACCGTGATATACAGCGCGTCATTGGCGCCGATCAAATACGGCCCGGGTTTATAACTCAAGAGTTCTGCAGGAATGGAATAAGGCACATGACTTGCCGCGTCCATGGCCAATAACTTTGGGGTAATCGGAATTAAATCCACGCGACTGTTTTCAGGCCCGCCCTCTTCGGTCAGGGCGGCCGTGTCCATAGATTGACCCGGGGCAAACATGCAGCCTTGCAATAATGCAGCGGCCACGGCTGCAATAGAAAAAATACGCATCATAGTGCTAGGACACTCGCGATAGACGACAAGAAAAAAAGACCACTTGGGCGGGGATTCCAAGCGGTCTTAAAAGCGGAGGGTGTACGACTAGTTGCTGGTACCCGTAGTGCCGGTGGTGCCGGTAGTACCCGTGGTGGTGCCGCCATTGGAGCTGCCGCCGCTGTTGGAAACAGCGGCAACACCGGCAACCAGGGCAGCGCCGACCAACAACGATTGCCCCACCGTAACGGTTCCGGCCACTGTGGTATCAAGCCCCAACGGTAACTCGTCGGCCATCGCCGAAGTACTCAAGACACCGAGTACCAGAATAGCCAGTGATTTTCTCATTTCAGACTCCTTATCATCAGTGAGCAGGCAAACCGATAGTGCCATTCAACTAAACAGCACACCAGACGGATAATATTCAGCCGACTTAGTTGAAAATAACGTTTTCCCGGCAAGCCCCGGCCTTCAATGCGTTGCGCCCGGCAAAGTTATTAAAAACGTTATTAATTGTCGGAAAACCTCAGGCCCTGCCGTACTTGTCTTCGAAGCGCACAATATCGTCTTCGCCCAGATAAGAGCCCGACTGCACTTCGATCAACTCCAGCGGGATCACCCCCGGGTTTTCCAGGGCGTGCACCTGGCCGATGGGGATATAGGTCGACTGGTTTTCCGACACCAGGTAAGTCTGTTCGCCATTGGTCACCCGCGCCGTACCGCTGACCACGATCCAGTGCTCGGCGCGATGGTGGTGCATCTGCACCGACAACTTGGCCCCCGGCTTCACCGTGATGCGTTTGACCTGATAGCGCTGGCCGTTGTCCACCGAGTCGTACATGCCCCATGGCCGGTACACCTCGCGGTGGTTGAGATGCTCATGGCGCCCGGCCTGCTTGAGCAGGTCGACGATGCCCTTGACCTGCTGCACCTGGTCCTTGTGGGCCACCAGCACTGCGTCCTTGGTCTCGACAATGATCAGGTCCTGCACCCCCACCGTGGCCACCAGCCGACTGTCGGCGTGGACGTAGGTGTCACGGGTGTCCAGGCTCAGCCCGTCGCCGCGTATCACATTGCCGCTGGCATCCTTTTCGCTGGCCTCCCACAACGCCGACCACGAGCCGATATCACTCCAGCCGGCCTGCAACGGCACCATCACCGCGTCATGGGTGTTTTCCATTACCGCGTAATCGATGGAATCGTCCGGGCACGCGGCAAAAGTCGCGGCATGCACGCGGGTGAAGGGTTGATCCTGGCTGCCGCCTTCCAGCGCCACGCGACAGGCCTCGAGGATCGCCGGTTGGAAGCGCTCCAGTTCCTCCAGGTAACGACTGGCGCGGAACATGAACATGCCGCTGTTCCAGTAATACCCGCCGCTGGCCAGGTACGCCGCAGCGGTGGCGGCGTCCGGCTTCTCCACAAAGCGCTTGACCCGATAACCGCCCTCGCCCGCCGCCGCGCCTTGTTCGATATAGCCGTAGCCGGTATGGGCGCAAGTGGGCGTGATCCCGAAGGTCACCAACTTGCCGTCACGGGCCAGCGGCAGCGCCACTTCCAGGCTGGCATGAAACGCCGGGACGTCTTCGATCAAATGGTCTGCCGCCAGCACCAGCAGGATCGGGTCCTGTGCCTCGGCCAGCGCCTTGCACGCCGCCAGCGCGATGGCCGGCGCCGTGTTGCGCCCCACCGGCTCCAACAGGATGCTGGCCTGCTCCATGCCCAACTGGCGCAATTGCTCGGCCACCAGGAAGCGATGCTGCTCATTGCAGATCAACTGCGGCAGCGCGACGTTGGCGCCTTCCAGCCGCGTGATGGTCTGCTGCAGCATCGACAGGTGCGCGTCGGTCAGGCGCAGGAACTGCTTGGGGTTCAGTTGCCGCGAAAGCGGCCACAGGCGCGACCCCGAACCGCCTGCCATGATCACCGGTAACAACATGAGAGCGTCCTCGGGAGAGAGAGTCAGAAATAGGCGCGAGTGTGTTCGTGCACCCGCGGGCTGATGCGCAGTTCATCTGCGGACCACCAGCGGTAATGCTGGTGTTGCTCCGTGGGCGGTTGCAGGGTCTGGCCTTCGCCCAGGTCCAGGCAATAGCCGAGCACCACGTAATGGGTGTTCGGCCCGGCCCCGGCGTTGGCGAACACGCTGTCGTCGTAGAAGTGCTCGTACACCCCCAGCAGTCGCGCCTCGGCGCGCTCGAACGGGTGTCCCAGTTCGTCGCGGGTGATGCGCCGGAAAGCGTTGTCGAGGTGTTCGTTTTTCTGGATACGCCCGCCGGGCACGAACCAGAATCCATAGGCCGGCCGATTGACGCGCAGGCCCAACAGGACCTCGCCACGGGCGTTTCTCACCACCAGGTCGATCGCCACCAGCGGCGTCGATGCCACGACCGTATTAAAGGTCAGTAAATCAAGCCACATACCCATCAGACCTGTGCCATAAAGCGTTGCAGAATACGTTCCTTGTCGAGGAACTCCTTGGCGTAGTTCAGCGCCACCTCGTTGCGCGCGGGCAATGCCAGTGCCCGCTCGATCCCGATGTTCAGCGCCGCGACAGACTCCGGTTCAGCCAGCACCGCAATGCCCGGGTGTTCCTCGCACAGGCGGCCGAGGGTGGTGCCGGGGTCGGCGGTGATGATGGCGTGGCCGCCCACCGCGAGGATATTGGTCAGCTTGGAAGGCAGCACCGCGTCCGCTACCCCGCGCTTCTGGATCACCAGGTGCACGTCGGCCGAGGCCAGCAGCACCGGCAAATCCTCGTAGGGCTGCAACGGCGCAAACAGCACGTTGCGCAGGCCATCGCGCTGTACACGCTCGAGCAAACGGATCTTGCCGGTGCCCTGGCCGACGATCAGGAACACCAGCTCCGGGCGATCGGCATAGGCCTGGGCGGCGTCGAGGATCAGCTCCAGGCCCTGCTTCTCGCCGATATTGCCGGCGTACAACAACACCCTTTGGCCCGGCGCCACACCCAGGCGCTGCAGCAGCCCGGGGCTGCGGGGCACCTGGCGAAAGCGGGCGGTTTCCGACCAATTGGGAAAGAACAGCAGGCGCTTGCCGTTCACGCCTTTGCCCCGGGCCTTGTCGAGCATGCCGCTGGAAATCGTCGAGACCCGGTCAAAGCGCCGCAACAGCCAGCGTTCAAGCCCAAACGCCAGGCGCCGCACAAGGGAGCCGCCACCGATGCCGAGGCCGAACATCGCGTCCACTTCGTAGTCCTGGATATGCAGCACCGAGCGCGCGCCACTGAGCCTGGCCAACAACAGTGCCTGGGGCGCACAAAACAGCGTGGGCACCACCAGGATCACCAGGTCCGGTTTCCAGCGCCACTGCCCCATGACCGCCAAAAACGAACTGGCGGAAAAGCTCATCAGGTGCAACAGGCGCGTCAACGCCGTGGGCTGGCGTGGCACATACAGCGGGCAGCGAATCACCGTCACGCCGTCGTCCTGCTCGGTGCGAAAGCGCCACGGCGAATAGCCCTCGCCCACCTGCCACTGCGGGTAATACGGCGGCGCTGTCACCACTCGCACCTCATGGCCCTGGCCCGCCAGCCAGCGCGCCTGTTCACCGCTGTACTTGCCGATGCCGGTGAGCTCCGGGCTGTAGTTGATGCCGTACAGGAGGATCTTCATCAGTGGCCCCGAGGCTGTTCGAGGGCCGCGAGGTAGGCGTTGTAGGCGTCGCGCAGGCCCTCTTCCAGCGGCACATAGGCTTCCCAGCCGAGGGCGTTGATCCGGCTCACATCCAGCAGCTTGCGCGGTGCGCCGTCGGGCTTGCTGGCGTCAAAGCGCAACTGCCCCTTGAAGCCGGTGACCCGCACCAGCGCCTGGGCCAGTTCGGCGATGGTGCAATCCACCCCGGTACCGACGTTCAAATGCGAACGCATCGGCTGGGTCTGCTCGCGGTAGCGTTCCTGGCTGAGCTCCATCACATGCACGCTGGCCGCCGCCATGTCATCCACATGCAGGAACTCGCGCCGTGGCTTGCCACTGCCCCAGATCACCACTTCCTCATCGCCGCGCTGGGTCGCCTCGTGGAAGCGCCGCAGCAAGGCGGCGATCACATGGCTGTTCTGCGGGTGGTAGTTGTCGCCCGGCCCGTACAGGTTGGTGGGCATCACGCTGCGGTAATCGCGGCCATGCTGGCGGTTGTAGCTTTCGCACAGCTTGATCCCGGCGATCTTGGCCACCGCGTAGGGTTCGTTGGTGGGCTCCAGCGCGCCGTCGAGCAACACCGCTTCGATCATCGGTTGCGGGGCATGCACCGGGTAGATGCAGGACGAGCCCAGGAACAACAGCTTCTCCACGCCATGGCTGTGGGCGGCGTGGATCACGTTGGCCTGGATCATCAGGTTCTGGTAGATGAAATCGGCCGGGTACGTTGCGTTGGCGTGAATCCCGCCGACCTTGGCGGCCGCCAGGTACACCTGGTCCACTCGGTGCCGGGCGAAGTACGCCTGCACTGCCGCCGGGTCGAGCAGGTCCAGTTCGTCACGACCGGCGGTAAGCAACTGTGTGTAGCCCAAGGCCCACAGGCGCCGCACGATGGCCGAGCCGACCATGCCGCGATGACCGGCCACGAAGATCCGCGCATCAAAGTCACGTGCCATGCTCAGTTCTCCACGGCAATCGGTGCGTCATGCCCGTGCAGGCGCAATAAGGCGTGGCGCTGGGCGACCTTGAGGTCTTCGCGGACCATCTCCGCGCACATTTCCTGGGCGCTGATTTCCGGCACCCAGCCGAGCAGGCGCTTGGCCTTGGACGGGTCGCCCAACAGCGTCTCGACTTCCGCCGGGCGGAAGTAACGCGGGTCGACGCGCACAATCACATCGCCCACCAGGATGCCCGGCGCCAGGTCGCCGTCGATCCGCTCGACCACCGCCACCTCTTCCACGCCCTCGCCGACAAAGCGCAGATGCAGCCCCAGTTCCGCCGCCGACCAGCGAATAAAGTCGCGCACCGAATACTGCACACCGGTGGCGATGACAAAGTCCTCGGGGTGTTCCTGTTGCAGCATCATCCACTGCATGCGCACGTAGTCCTTGGCGTGGCCCCAGTCGCGCAGTGCATCCATGTTGCCCATGTACAGGCACTGTTCCAGGCCCAGGGCGATGTTGCTCAGGGCGCGGGTGATCTTGCGGGTCACGAAGGTTTCACCGCGACGCGGCGACTCGTGGTTGAACAGGATGCCGTTGCACGCATACAGCCCATAGGCTTCGCGGAAGTTCACGGTGATCCAGTAGGCGTACAGCTTGGCCACCGCATAGGGCGAACGCGGGTAGAACGGCGTGGTTTCCTTCTGCGGGGTTTCCTGCACCAGCCCGTACAGCTCGGAGGTCGAGGCCTGGTAGAAGCGGGTCTTCTTTTCCAGGCCCAGCAGGCGGATCGCCTCGAGGATGCGCAAGGTGCCGAGGGCATCCACATCGGCGGTGTATTCCGGCGAATCGAAGCTCACCGCCACATGGGATTGGGCGCCGAGGTTGTAGATTTCATCGGGCTGGATCTGCTGGATGATACGCGTCAGGTTCGACGAATCCGCCAGGTCGCCATAGTGCAGGATCAGGTTTTTACGCAGGGCCTGGGGGTCCTGGTAAATATGATCGATGCGCTGGGTATTGAACGACGAAGAACGGCGCTTGAGGCCGTGCACGGTATAGCCTTTTTCCAGCAGCAGCTCGGCCAGGTACGAGCCATCCTGACCGGTGATCCCGGTAATAAGCGCGACTTTATTCATGTCTGTCTCCCAATTGATAGGCGAGCGAAGGCCGACACCCAGACTTGGGTGTTTGTTAAAAACGCTCAGTTACTTCGGTGTGGGCAGGTTCAAGTTATGGCCGGTCAACTTTGAGAGTTCCCGGACAATGGCTTCCTTATCGTTTAAGTGCGCAATCGCGGTTTCCAGCTCGAGCACTTTGGCGCCCACCAGAAAGCGGTACCAATAGCCCTGGAGCAGGTGATAGACCAGGCCGCTGCGGCCATCGAGAAACCCCAGCTGGATGATGTAGCGCCACAGGAAATACGCGGTGGAACTGAGGGTGAACGGCACGCGGTTGTACACGCGGTTCTTGACCAGGCGCTTGGCCTTGGCCTGGAACGAACTCTGCCCGGCATGCAATTCATCGCGTATCGCAAACAGCCCCAGCCGCGCGTTAAGCACTTCAATCGCTTCGCGGGTGGCGTACTGGTTGTGCTTGTGGGTGAAGAAGGTCAAGTCATGCAGGTTATGGTCGGCAAACCCGCCGTCGAGGGTGATGGTGCGGCCCTCGGCGACCGAGATGTGCTCGTCCATCCAACGGTCCTCCATGCGCCCCTGGCCGGTGCGCCACAGCCGCAACATCTTCAACGGGTAGCGGCCGCCATGGCGCACCCAGCGCCCCATGAAGATATGCTTGCGCTTGAAGTTGATGCCGGTGATGTCGCGGGCCAGGGTCGGCAGCCGGGTATTGATCGCGGCGGCAAGGTCGGCCTCGATGATTTCGTCGGCGTCCAGGCGCATCGTCCAGTTGCCGGTAATCGGCAGGTGATCCAGCGCCCACTGGAACTGCTTGGCCTGGTTGACGAAGGCGTGCTGCACCACCAGCGCGCCATGGCGCCGGGCGATGTCGCAGGTGTCGTCGGTGGAAAACGAATCGACCACCAGCACTTCGTCGCTGAAGGTCCGTACCGACTCGATGGCCCGGGCGATATGCAGGCTTTCGTTGTAGGTGAGGATGATCACACTGATGGTTTCGCGCTTCATATCAGCCACCGTGCATCTGCAGGACTTCGGTGGTGAGCCGGCGCGGTGAACGCGCGGCCCGGAAGTGGCTTTCCAGGGGCAGCCCCACGGCGATCATCATGATCAACCGCTCGCTGGCCGGGATGGCGCCGATGCCACGGATCTTCTTTTCCACCGAATTGAGGATCGCCAGGTTCAGCGGGCACGCGCCCAGGCCATTGGCGTGGCAGGCCAGCAGCAGGCCCATGGAAAACAACGCACCGTCGACGTAAAGCTGGTTGCGCTGCCCGGCGCCGCCCCAGGCGGTGACTTCGGACGTGACCACAAACAGGTTGTCCACCGACTGCGCAAACCCGCGCGAGCCGCCTTGCAGCTCCAGCAGCTGCGCGATCACCGCGCGGTCCTGATACACATGCACCCGCGACGACTGCCGGTTGCATTGGGAGGGTGACGACTGCGCCAGCTCCACCAGGGACGTCAGCAGGCCACTGTCGATCTTGCCGGCCTGGAACATGCGGCAACTGGAGCGCGATTGCAGGAACGCCTTGGCATCCAGCCCGCCATTGCCCAGCCACGGCGCCGCACGCTTGATGCCGCCGCTGCCGGCGGTGCCGTCGCGCTTGAGGTGCTCCACATAGGCATCCAGGTAAAACACGAAGTCGTCGCTGATGCCGAGGGTGCGGTGCAGCTCGAGGTAACCCTGGAACGCGCCGAGGGCCATCTCCACCGGCAGCGCCGAATACGTGCGGTCGTATTCGTTGAGCATATGGATGATGCCGTTGATCTTGTCCTTGCCGAACAGCGGCTTGGGTTCCTTGAGGGACAGGCCCTTTTCCACGGTGTGGGTTTCGATGAGGATTTTGTAGAACAGCTTCTTGTTGCGGCTTTCCAACGGCGAGTAACCGTTGTGGCGAATAAACGTGAGCATGTCGCGAAAGAACTCGCTGACGAAATACATCAACTTCCATGCCTTATCCATCATGGGTTTCACCTGTTTCATAGTGCGATGTCTCTCGTTTTGAGGGGGCGGCACGGCGCACCGACGCAAATCATCCAGGCCGGCTGGCTGGCCGTGACCACCGAACGCGCGCCGACCACGCAGCCCTCCTCCAACACACAACCGGGGTGGATAAAGGCCTCGGCGGCGACCCACACGTGGTCCTTGATCACAATCTCGCGGGTCACCAAGGGCCGCAGCAGGCTGCGGGTGTCGTGGCTGCCGGTGCACAGGAAGCTGCGCTGGCTGATGGTGACTTTGGAGCCCAGGGTGATTTTGGCCATGGCGTACACATCGACCCCATCGCCGATGGCGGTGTAGTCGCCGATCTCCAGGTTCCACGGCGCCCAGATGCTGCACGTGGGCGCGATGCGGCAGCCCACGCCGACCTTGGCGCCAAAGCAGCGCAGCAACCAACGCCTCCAGTTGTGCAGCATCCAGCGCGGCGTGGGACGAAACAGCAGCTGGTAGACGATGCCCCACAACAGCCGGCGCGCCTTGTTGCTGCGCGGCAGGGTGTCGACGTACTTGAGTTGCGCGAAGTCGCTCATGACCGGATCGCCGCCAGTTGTTCCAACAGGTAGCGCTCGCCCACCTGTTGCAGGGCCTGGCGCCGGGCCCGCACCGCCACCCAGTCGATGGGCGCCGCGATCAAGGCGTGCACCTGGTCGGCATCGTCTGCCGGCAGGAAGCGTTGCGACAGCTCCAGCTTCTCCAGCAGGTTGCGCACACGGGCGTTCAGCGAGGCCTTATTGCCCGGCAACCCCACGGCGATAAACGGCTTCTCGAAAATGATCGCGAACACCGTGGCGTGGAAGGAGTTGGTCACCACGTAGGCGCTCTCCTTGAGCAACTTGAGCCAATCCTGCGGGCCCACCTGCACGGTCTCGCCGATCTGCCGCCAGCGCCGGTGCGCGTTGTACGGCGAGACAATCGGCCCGGCCACCTGCCGCGACAGCGCCTGGGCCACTTCGCGCACGCCCACGCCGGTGCGCAGCGCATAGCAGAACACGTGGCCGGTGCGGGTCTGGGTGGACGTGGCGAGCAGCGCCGAATAGTCGCGGTGCAGCAGCGTCGGATCCGGCACGCACTGGGCAGCCAGCCCCGAGACCTGTTGCACGATGCCCACCCCGCTCTCCTCGCGCACACTGATCGCCGACAGTTGCTTGAGCAGGCCCTCGGCTTCGGCGTGGTACTGCGGCTCCAGGTATTCCTTGCCGAAACTTGCGGCGTAGGAGATGCGCCGGATCGCCTTGTCGCAGTCGAAGGCCAGGAAGTACGCCGGGTCGAGGCCGGTCTGGCCCGAGGGGTTCCAGATCTGGTCGCTGCCGGCCACCAGCAACTGCTGGCCGGCCACCGCCTGGTGGAGCTGGTGGGCGTGGGCGTAGCGCGGCGCCTGGATATTCAGGAAGCGCATCTTGAACGCCTCGAACTGGCGCGACTGGGCATTCGGTCCCAGCACCCGGGTTTTCAACGCCAGGGTCTTGAGGTACAGGGCCTTGAGGTTGGCCTTGAGCTGGCGCGGGTTGAACAGCTGGCGGATCTCGCTGCCATCCTCCACGTAAGCCGGGTGGTAGTTGATCAGGCTTACCTGCAAGCCCTGTTGCTGCAACCAGCGCTGCAAGGCATAGGCTTGAAGCACCGCGCCGAAGTTTTCGCTGAAGTGGTACGTCAGTATCCCGGCCCTGATGGGGCTAGCAGGTGCGTTCATGATCCAGCCTGTTTCAGTAAGTAATTGGGGTAAACCGCCTGGCGTGCAGGCGCAGCCTTGTTGAGCAGGCCGATGAACATCGACCACACCAGCAGGTAGCTGCCATCGAAAGTGGTAAAGAACTGGTAGCTGGTCTTGAACGAGAAAATCAGCAGGATCGCCACCACGGCCAGGGATACCGGGCTGCGCGGCAAACCGCTGAACAGCAGGCAAAACAGCGCCACGCCGAGCACTCCCAGCTTCGCGGTCACGCCCCAGTAGCCGTTCTCGATATCGAACTTGGAGTTCTCGAACCAGCGCTCGTCATTGGTGGGCACGCCGGGGGTCAATTGCTTGGCCAGGCCATTGCCCAGGAACACCGTGGCCGGGTTGTCGAGAAACGATTCCTTGGCATGGGCGATCTCGAACGCACGGGTCACGTCCTCGCCCTTCTCCTCGAACAGGTACGTGGCAAAGCGCGACACCGCCAGGGGGCTGGCATAGAACGTCAGCGTGCCCAGCGCGCCGATGGCCACCACCAGCACCGCCAACGACTTGAGCTTGCGCTGGGTAATCGCCGACAACAGGATCATCACCGCCATCGCCGCGAGGATGGTCTTGGACCCGGCCGCCAGCAACGTGACCGCGAGGATCAGCATCAAGCCGACCCTGCGCTGGCAACAGGCATAGAAAAACAGCAGCACCGCCGAGCTGGTGGGGAACAACATGATCCGCCCGACTTCGTCGCTGGACTTGGACGCCGCGTTGGTGAGGTCGATGCCCACGCCATACAGGCTGACCTGCAGCAACTGGCCAAGGGCGAAGATGTAGATGATGCGTTCGAGGATGCGCCGGTAGTTGACGCTATGGGCCAGCGCGATTTTTTCCACGTTGGCCAACACATGGCTGTACCCGGCCAACAGCAGCACAAAATAGAAAAACGGAATGCCGGAACGCAGGAACTGGTACAGCGAGATATTCGCCCCACTGCTCACCAATACCTGCAACACACTGGACGCGACCACCAGCGCCAGCAATGGCAGCGCGCGGGTAAAGCCGCGCGCCGCGTACACCACGAACGGCAGCAACAGCAGCAGCGCCACCGGTTGCGAGAGGTTGTTGCTCAGCGCCAGGGGCAAGGCGAAGAACGTCAGCGGCAAGTAGAGGGTCAGGCGCGCCTGGGACAGCATCATGGGCCGACCTCCCCCACGCGAATCACCCGCAGGTACACCAACACCACCAGTTCCGGCAGCGACAGCAACAGCGACGCGCCCAGCAGCGGATCGATGCGCTCCTTGCATGCCAGCCACAGCAGCAAGGCCATCACGCTGCTTACGGCATAGATCACTGAGGTGAGGGTGTGGCGATTGGTGGAAATCAGCATCGCCGCGAGGATGAACCAGGCCACATTCAAAATCGTATGGGAGCCGATCAGCGCCAATGACAGGCGATCGACCTGCACCAGGCCATGGCTCCACAGTAGGATGACCTGCGGCCCGGCCCAGATCCCGGCGACATATACCAGCAGGCACAGGCCCAGTACCAGGGAGCTGGCGCGCTGGGTAAAGCGTCGTGCCTGTTCGAACTCGCCGCGCCCGGCCAGCCGTGAGATCTCCGGGGTCAGGGCGTTGCTGCAGGTGATGCCCAACTGGATGATCAGGCGCATCAGGGTGCGCGCCATGGTGTAACCCACCACCACCGCCGGGCCGGCGATCTGGTTGAGCACTTGCAGGCCGCCTTGCAGGGTGATCGCCTGCGCCAGCGGGATCGCCGCGCTGCCCAGCGCCGGTTTCCAGATACCACGGAACTCGGCCCAGGACGCCGACGCCAGCCCCAGCAGCGGCCAGGGTGAAATCCGCCGCACAAACAGGGTCACCAGCACCAGGAACAGCACCTGGCTGAAAAACATGCCCTGGGCCAATTGCAGTTCGGAGCCACCCAGCAGCAGTACGACGATGGACAGCACAATGTCCAGGGTCCTGCGGTTGGCCATGATGAAGACGCCGCCGACGGTTCTGTCGATGGTGCGAAACCAGGCGTCGATCGGCCCACCCAGCAAGCGCGTGCACAGGTAGCCGGACATGAACAGCACCACCAGGCCGGCCTGTTCGGGTGTCAGTGTCTTGAGCCCGAGCAATGACACCCAGTCGAGCCACTGGCCCAAGGTCAGGGCGAATACCAGTACCAGCGCGACCACCGCCAGGGTAAAGGCCAGCGCGGTCTGCACACTGCGCCGCGCCCCCGGCACATCGCCCTGGCTCGCACGCAGCGTGGCGCTGGTGGCCGACGCCTGGGCCACCCCCAGGTCCAGCAGGCTGAGCATCGACGGAATACCGGTGAGCACCAGCCAATCGGCATAGCGCCCGGTGCCCCAGGCGTGCAGGAAGAACGGCACCAGCACCAGTTGCGCCGCCAGCGTCACCAGTTGGGTGTAGCCGTAGCTCAACACGTTGAGGCGAAACCGTCGCGACAACGAGCGCGGCATTTCAAGCACTTTGCTCATGGTCATCAGGCCTTGTCGGACTGATAGGCGTAGCTGTAGTAGCCGTAGTCGCCATAGCCGTAGCTGGCGGACCGGCGTTTTTCCACACCATTGAAGATCGCACCCTTGAGCTCGATGCCGTTCTGATGGAAGCGGCGCAGGGTCAATTCGATCTCCTTCGCCGAGTTCACGCCAAAACGGGTGACCATCAGGCTGGTGCCGGCCTGGCGCCCGACAATCGCGGCATCGGTCACCGCCAGCAAGGGCGGCGTGTCGATGATCACCAGGTCATAGCGCTCGCTGACGCCGGCCAGCAACGCGGCGAAGTTGGGGTGCATCAGCAGTTCCGACGGGTTAGGCGGAATCTGCCCACGACCGATAAAGTCGAAGCGCTCCACGGCAGTCGGGTGAATCGCTTCCTGCAGATCACAGCGCTTGGCGAGCAGGTCGGACAACCCCGCCTCCACCGCCTTGCCGAGCATCTTGTGCAAGTAGCCCTTGCGCATGTCGGCATCGATCAGCAGCACGCGCTGGCCCGACTGCGCGACAATCGCCGCCAGGTTGGCCGAGACAAACGTCTTACCCACCTCGGGGCTCGGGCCGGTGATCATCAGGCGGTTGTTCCTGGCCTCGAGCATGGCGAAGTGCAGGCTGGTGCGCAGGCTGCGCATGGCTTCCATCACCAGGTCATGGGGGTGATTGACCGCCAGCAGCGACGGTGCGCCGGAGCGGCCCTTGGCGGCGTTGGTTTCCTCGGCCTTCTGCAACAGGCTGAAGGGGATCGAGGCGTACACCGGCAGGCCGAGTTTCTCGATCTCATCCGGGCTTTCCAGGCCACGGTTGAGCAGGCTGCGCACCAGTACGATGCCCACCGAGAGCATGCCGCCGAGCAGCATCGCCAGCAGCACCACGATGACCTTGCGCGGCGCCACAGGCTTGGCCAGGTTGACATCGGCACTGTCGATCAAACGCACGTTGCCCACGGTGCCGGCGCGCATTACGTCGAGCTCCTGGGAGCGGTTGAGCAACTGGGTGTAGATCTCGGTGCCCACTTGCACGTCGCGGGTCAGGCTGAGCAATTCCTGCTGGGTCGTGGGCAAGCCTTCGACGCGCTTGGTCATCTGCGCCTGCTTGGCATTGAGTTCCGCCAGCTTGGCGATCAAGGCGCGATAAGCCGGGTGCTGGGGCGTGAACTTGCGGTCCATCTCGGCCTGTTGCAGCTTGAGTTCGGAGATGCCGGTGTCCAGGGCCACCACCTGGTCGAGCACGGCCTTGGCTTCGAGGCTGATGTCGATGGATTTGCTGCGGGTCTGGAAGCGGTTCAAGGCGTTCTCGGCCTTCTCCAGGTCGCGACGCACCTGGGGCAACTGGTCATTGAGGAACGACAGGCTCTGCGCCGCCTCGGCCGAGGTGCGGTCGACGTTCTGCTTCACATACAGGTTGGAGATTTCATTCAGCGTCCGCACCGCCAGGGCCGGGCGCGTACTCTCCAGGGACAGGCTGATGATGCCCGACTCCTTGCCGCGTTCGATCACGGTGAGCAGGTCCTGGTAGTCGGCCACCGCGTCCAGGCGCGGCTTGCGCACGATCTTGAAATGCGCGCCCGGATTGGCCCGCAGCTCCTTGACCAGCACCTCGACGCCGTCGGCGGCAAACGGCACGCCGACGCTTCCTGCGGCGATCTCGACGCCGTCCTCATCAAATAACGTGTAGGCCTGGGCCTCGCCGGCCACCAGTACCAGGGTGGTCCCGAGCAACGCCGTCGGCAGGTTCAAACTGCTCAGCGCCAGGGCCTCGCCCCCTGCCGACCAGCGGCTGAAACCGAACAGCGGCGGCGCAATATCGCCCTTGTGTTCAGGCGCATAACGCCGCGCGAGGAAGCCACCGATCAACGGAAAATGCTGCGGCGTGATGGTGATGTCCAACGCCAGGGTATCGACGGTCTTGCCAATGATGGTGCGTGACTTGATCAGCTCGATCTCGGTCACCGCCGGCGATTCCTTGCCCAGCAGGCTACTGACGTCGGAGAAACCGAGCATGTCGTTCTTCTTCGGTTCCACTTGGATCAATGCATTCGCCTGGAACACCGGCGCCGCCAGAATCGCGTAGGCGGCACCGATCAGCATGCAGGTGCCGGTGATCCCGGCGATCAGCCATTTGTGATCGATCAGGGTGCCAAGCATGCCGAGCACATCGATCTCGTCACGGTGAGGGCTTTCAGGGGAAGCGTTCTGGGGTGAATACATAAATCGCGTCTTCGTCCTTGCAATCGTTTAAAGAGGAGCGTCAGCGCGCCAGGCGCTGGGCCCAGGCCTGTGCGGCCTGTTCGATCAAGGCATAGGCCTGCACAAAGGCGGGCTTGCCCTGGCGATAGGGGTCGGTGATCTCGCGATCGTGCTGCCACTTGCCCAACAGGAAGACCTTGCCCCGCGCCTCGGGAGCGAGGTCGAGCACGCCGTCGATGTGCCGTTGTTCCATCACCAGGATCAGGTCGGCCTCACTCACGGCTTCAACGCTGAGTTGCCGCGCCTTGTGTGCCCGGGGAACGTGCCCATGCTCCTGCAGCACTTGCCCGGCCGTCGGTTCCAGCGGATGGTCACGCAACGCCGCCAAGCCCGCCGAACTCACCGTGATTCCGGAGGACGTCAGTGCGGCCCCCAGCAAGTGTTCCGCCGTGGGGCTGCGGCAGATGTTGCCGATGCACACAATCAATATCTTTTTGAACAAGGCAACCTCCCACGCACCGCACACTTATTCTTCGGCAAAAGGGACGACCTTATTTAATGAGTTGCAACTAACGACCGACTAATTATGACCACAGCCTACAAACCGAGACCATCTATCGCGCAAGACAAAAAATAACAACACCGGCATTAACCGACTAAAACTAACATTCCGGTATTTTTTCACCGTCCCATAATAAAGTGCGATTTGAATGCACCAGATAGGGGACGGCCATGAACACGTCAAAGTTATTGGTAGAGCGTATTGGCCTATTTCCTTCTTCGGGAAATATTCAAGTGGAAGTGCATGATTCATCCCATGTCGTCGAACGCCTGCAGGTGTTGTATGCCGATAACTCACTGGACAGCGACGCGTCCGGTGCCGGGTTTTCCATGGTGTTCGCCGACTGGCGCTTCAAGTTGCAGGTCAGTGACCCGTTGTCGGTATGCCTGTGCGTGGAAAGTCGCGGCGATAGCCAGTTCATGCAGGTCAAGACGGCCGAACTGCTGGCCAATATCTGCGGCACCGAGGAGCGGCCATGAGCCTGTGGGCGGGCTTGAGACGCGACTATGCGTTGCGCAGACTGACGGGGATGTTCGAGGGGTTTGCCGAACCGGTGCAGGGCGCGCAGTACCAGCGCAACACCCGGGCCATCGGCCATTGGCTGGACCTGTTGCGCGGCAGCTCCCCCCAGCAGATCACCCATGCGCTGTTCCAGCAGATGAAACGCGCGCGGCGCCGGGGCAATGCGCGACGCTTCAACGCGCAGACGACCTTGCTGGCGCTGATGGTGGAAAGCAACCTGGCGCTGGACCTGGCGACCTACTCGGCCTTCCTGTGCGCGGTTTCCAGGCGCCAGGCAGGCTCCTGATGGGCCTGGTCGGCACCTGAGAGGGTCACTGCGACGCGGTTGAGCAGCCACTCCGCGTTGTACTTGGGCACCAGCCCACAGACCAGCAAAAACACCAGCCCGCCGCCGATGAACACGGGGGATACCTTGATGGGCGCGGCATCGATACGCCACAGAAAGACAATGGCCGCTGTCGCACCCAGTGCGGCACCGGCCAGGGCTTCATTCAGCGGATGTATATAAGGCGCAACACAATAAGCACTGAACCCGATACTTATCACTAACCCCACCAACGCCGCCGGCCAGCGCCAGGCCAGGTTGAACTGGCGAGCCAGCAAACTCGTTGCCACCGTGACCATCAAACAGGTGTTCATGGCATGGCCACTTATTACAGCAATATCCAAGTGCTGAGACGATAAGCCCCAGCCTTTAAACAGCAACTTGCTGGCCGCCACAATCGAATAAGTCGTACCTACGGTTATTATCCAGGCCCGCAATGCCCACGGCGTGGAATACCTTAACCAGACAGCAATCACCAGTGCGGCCGGAATCATGACGGTAATGCCGCCATATTGCGCAAGTTCTGCCCGCATCACTGCTTAACCTTCGACATGCCATTTTCGGCGCTCATCAGACCTCAGGCCCGGCAAAAACACAACGTTATCTAGGGTCAGCAACGCGCTCAAAATGCAATTTACTGATCACAACACCTAAATATGATTCTATATTTTAATAATTAGGTTAGAACCAAACGGCATTTTACACAGGCTGTCGCGGCCCCTACCGTGGACGAGCATGACCGACCCCCTGCCCGGCGGAGGTATTCACCCCTACTCGACAAGGACAGACCATGAGCATTGAATTCATCGGCTATATCGGCGGTCACCACGCTTCCGAGATCCACCCACGCAGCGGCCCTACCCTGCAACCGGACTACGTGGAAACCGTGGCCCGTGCCCACGAAGAAGCCGGTTTCGACCGCGCGCTGGTGGCGTTCCATTCCAACAGCCCGGACAGCACGCTGATCGCCGCCCATGCCGCCAGCGTGACGAAAAAACTGCAGTTCCTGATTGCCCACCGTCCGGGCTTCGCCCAACCGACCCTGGCCGCCCGCCAGTTCGCCACCCTCGATGTGTTCAATGGCGGGCGCACCGCCGTGCATATCATCACCGGCGGCGACGACCGCGAACTGCGCGCCGATGGCAGCCATATCGGCAAGGACGAACGCTATGCGCGCACCGATGAATACCTGAGCGTGGTCCGCCAGGAATGGACCAGCGATCAGCCCTTCGACTTTGCCGGCACCTACTACCAGGTCGAAGGCGCACACTCCGCGGTGAAGTCGCCGCAGCAGCCCCATATCCCGCTGTACTTTGGCGGATCGTCCAAGGCCGCGATTGAAGTGGCGGGCAAGCATGCCGATGTGTACGCGCTGTGGGGCGAAACCTATGAGCAGGTCCGCGAGATCGTGACCCAGGTGCGCGCCGAAGCGGCCAGGCATGGGCGCACGATTCGCTTCAGCCTGTCGCTGCGACCGATCCTGGCCGCGACCGAAGAGCTCGCGTGGGCGCGCGCCGACAGCATCCTGCAACAGGCCACCGAGTTGGCCGAGAAGAATGGCTTTGTGCGGCGTGAACCGCCGAATGAAGGCTCGCGCCGGCTGCTGGCGGCGGCGGCACAGGGCTCGCGGCTGGACAAGCGTTTGTGGACGGGGATTGCCGGGTTGCTGGGGGCGCAGGGGAATTCCACCTCGTTGGTGGGGACCGCCGAACAGGTGGCAGAGGCATTGGTCGATTATTACGACCTCGGCATCACCACCTTCCTGATCCGTGGGTTTGATCCGCTCAATGATGCGATCGACTATGGCAAGCGGTTGATCCCCCTCACCCGGCAGTTGATTGCTGAACGCGAGCAGAAAGTCGCCTGACCAAACACCACAAACCCCGTATGGGAGAGGCTTGCCCCCGATGGCAGAGTGTCAGTCAAAGATAATTGACTGATCCACCGCCATCGGGGGCAAGCCCCCTCCCACATTTTGATCTTCATCTGGCCCGGCATCAGTTCTTGTAATCGGTATCGTTGCGCTCCAACTGCCGAATCAGCGCATTCCAATGCCGCGCCACCCCCGGTCCTTCGCCACTGGCAAACACCTTGGCCTGTTGTTCGACTTTCGCCACCACTTCGGCCGGCGGGAAGATCAACTCCGCATTCCCCGCCGCCTGCGCCGCCACCTGGATATTGCACGCGCGCTCCAACTGTTGCAGCTGCGCAAACGCATGTTCAACGCTGACGCCGGCGGTCAACAAGCCATGGTTACGCAGGATCATCACGCTCTTGTCGCCCAGGTCCGCCACCAGCCGCTCGCGTTCGTCCAGGTCGAGGGCCACGCCTTCATATCCGTGGTACGCCACGCGCCCGGAAAAACCAATGGAATGCTGGGAGATCGGCAGCAGGCCGTCTTTCTGCGCCGACACCGCAATGCCGTCGCGGGTGTGGGTGTGCAGCACCGCCTGCAGGTCATGGCGTGCGCCGTGGATCGCGCTGTGGATCACATAACCGGCGTAGTTGATGCCCAGGCCGGTAGGGTCATCGACGATAGTGCCGTCGAGGTCGACCTTGACCAGGTTGGATGCGCTGATTTCATCGAACAACAACCCGAAGGCGTTGATCAGGAAATGCTCCTCCGGCCCCGGTACACGGGCGGAGAAATGGGTATAGATGTGGTCGGTCCACTTGTACAAGGCGGCCAGGCGATAAGCGGCGGCCAGTTTGACGCGCACCTCCCACTCTTGCGGGGTAACGCGCTGGCGAACATTGCTGGTGAGGTTGGTGATCGAGGTGACGCTGCTCATGGCAAAACTTCCTGGATGGCCTTAAGGACTTCCAGGCAAGCCTAGGGGATGGTCAAAAATAATAAAAAGCACATTTTAATCTAAGCTAATTATTATTTTTTTTCATATAACCCTCAGCAACAGCACAAGGCAAATGGGAGCAGGCTTGCCCCCTCCCACATGGATCAGGCTGCGTCGCGGACTTTATGCAACGACGCCGCCACCCGCTTGCCAAATGCATCCACCGGCCCCTGCAGGTTGCCCAGGAAGTGCGGATAGATCAGCCACAGATCCATCACCGGCTTGAAATCCTTGAGCGGCATCACCGCCAGCTGCTCACGGTGCGCACTGCGTTCCAGCAACGGCCGTGGCACCAGGCCCAAGCCCAGGCCGTCGGCCACCAGGCCCAGTTGCAGTTCGGTGCCGAAGGTCTCCAGGTTGACCCGCAGGGCCAGGCCCTGATCGGACAAGGTGCGCTGCAAGCCGGCGCGGAAGCCGCAGCCGTCCGGGTTGAGGACCCAGCCATTCTGGTACACATCGGCCAGCTTGCACGGCTTTTTCGGCAGTTGGGCCTTGGCGCAGACCACCACCAGTTCCATCTTGCCGATGGACTCGCCGACGATGTTGTCCGGGAAGATCTTGCCTGCCGGGAACAGCGCCGCCGCCGCATCCAGTTCGCCGCGTTCGATCTTGCCCACCAACTGGCTGCCCCAGCCGGTGGCGACCTGGGCACGCAAGTCGGGGTATTCGCTGCGCAGGTGCTTGAGCGCGTCCAGCAGCACCACGTCGCCGATGGTCTGCGGCACCCCCAGGCGCAGCAGGCCGGTGGGCGGTGCGTCGGTGGCCACCAGCTCGCGCAGGGCATCCATCTCGCGCAGGATCAGCCGGCACTGCTCATAGACGCGGGTGCCGATCAATGTCGGCTTGAGGGGTTTGGTGTTGCGGTCGAACAGCTCCACGCCCAGCGCCTGCTCGAAGTTCTGCACGCGGCGGGTAATGGCCGGCTGGGTCAATTGCAACGACTCGGCGGCATGGCTGATGGACTGGCAACGAATCACTTCGACAAAGGCATCGATATCGTCAATTTTCATTTGGGCCGCACATAGAGAACAGTCATTAAGATGTGTGTGAAGCATAGTTGCAGGAACGTGGCGTGAATAGCCCGCGCTGCAATCGATAACGTCTAACGCTATTCAGACCGGTTCTAAATTACCTTCAGCTATAAGCTAATCATTAAAAAATAGCATATTAACCATAAACATTATGCTTAGATAACCCCATCCCTGCGACCACACGATGGAAGTGCCATGACCCAGGCCCGACACCCCGAGAGACTCAGAGCCTTCATAGGCGCCCTGGCGGAATTGATCGACGGCAACCCACGGGAAGGCGACCTGTTGCACCGTGGCGGCAAGCTGCTGGCGCAACTGGTCAGCCATGACGATTGGCTCCCCGATGAATTTGCCCAACCCGACCCCGAGCGCTACCAGCAGTTTTTGCTGCATGCCGATTCGCGCCAGCGTTTCAGCATCGTCAGCTTTGTCTGGGGGCCGGGGCAACGCACGCCGATCCACGACCATCGGGTGTGGGGGCTGATCGGCATGTTGCGCGGCGCAGAGTTCTCCCAAGGCTTCCAACGCGCACCCGACGGC
This sequence comes from Pseudomonas sp. GW821-FHT09C10, assembly GCF_059418085.1. Taxonomy (NCBI): domain Bacteria; kingdom Pseudomonadati; phylum Pseudomonadota; class Gammaproteobacteria; order Pseudomonadales; family Pseudomonadaceae; genus Pseudomonas; species Pseudomonas sp. GW821-FHT09C10. The sequence continues at coordinate 7,636 of NZ_JBWKPE010000018.1, read as the reverse complement.
AGCCTGGTTGCCGAAGGCCAGCCGATTCAACTGGTGCCGGGCCAGGTCGAAGCGGTGTCGCCCAAGGTCGGCGACATCCACCAGGTGAGCAATGCCCACAGCGACCAGGTGTCGATCAGCATTCATGTGTACGGCGCCAATATCGGCGCGGTGCGCCGTGCGGTGTACCAGCCCGACGGCAGCGAGAAACTGTTTATCTCCGGTTATTCCAATGCCTTCCTCCCGAATATCTGGGATTTGTCCAAAGAAAAGAGCCCTGCCCTATGACCACCGTATCGACCCGTAGCTTTGCCCGGATTCGCCAGGCCCTGTTGGACCGTGAAGAAGTCGCCCTGGTGGACGTGCGCGAAGAAGCGCCGTTTGCCGAATCCCACCCGCTGTTCGCGGCGAATATCCCGCTGTCCAAGCTGGAACTGGAGGTGTATTCGCGCATTCCACGCCGCGATACGCAGGTCACCGTCTACGACAACGGTGAAGGCCTGGCCGCCCGTGCCGCCGAACGCCTGGTTGCGCTGGGCTACACCCAGGTCAGCCTGCTGGAAGGTGGCCTGGACGGTTGGCGCCAGGCCGGTGGCGAGCTGTTTATCGATGTGAACGTGCCGAGCAAGGCCTTTGGCGAGCTGGTGGAAAGCGAGCGCCACACGCCGTCCCTCGCCGCTGAAGAAGTGCAGGCGCTGCTCGACAGCCAGGCCGATGTGGTGGTGCTCGACGCCCGCCGTTTCGACGAATACCAAACCATGAGCATCCCCACCGGCATCAGCGTACCCGGTGCCGAGTTGGTGTTGCGGGCGCGCGAACTGGCGCCCGACCCGGCCACCCGCATCATCGTCAACTGCGCCGGGCGTACCCGCAGCATTATCGGTACCCAGTCGCTGATCAATGCCGGCGTGGCCAACCCGGTGTCTGCGCTGCGCAACGGCACCATCGGCTGGACCCTCGCCGGGCAGAAACTCGCCCACGGCCAGTCGCGGCGCTTTGCCCCGACGTCGGAAGAACACCGCCAGATCGCCGCCGTCGATGCCCGCCGTGTCGCCGACAAGGCCCGCGTCGGCCGCGCCACCCTGGCCGACCTGCAAGCCTGGCAGCAAGACGCTGCGCGCACCACCTACCTGTTCGATGTGCGCACCCCGGAAGAATTCGAAGCTGGCCACCTGCCCGGCGCACGCTCCACACCGGGCGGCCAGCTGGTACAGGAAACCGACCATGTCGCCAGCGTGCGCGGGGCACGCCTGGTCCTGGTGGACGACGATGGCGTGCGGGCGAATATGTCTGCGTCCTGGCTGGCCCAACTGGGCTGGGAGGTGCATGTGCTGGATGACCTGCAGGCAGCGCATTTCAGCGCGAAAGGCGCCTGGGTCGCCCCGGTGCCCGCGCCGCCCCAGGCCGAACTGATCAGCCCGCACACCCTCGCCGAATGGCTCACCCATGGCGACACCGTGGTGCTGGATTTCACCGCCAGCGCCAACTACGTCAAGCGCCATATACCCGGTGCCTGGTGGGTGTTGCGCGCGCAACTGCCCGAGGCCCTGGCCAAGGTACCCGCCGCCCAGCGTTATGTGCTGACCTGCGGCAGCAGCCAACTGGCGCGCCTGGCGGTGGCTGAAGTCGAAGCGATCACCGGCAAGCAAGTGTTCCTGCTGCAAGACGGCACCGCCGCCTGGATCAACGCGCAACTGCCGCTGGAAGAAGGCGAAACCCACCTGGCCTCGCCACGCATCGACCGCTACCGCCGGCCGTACGAAGGCACCGACAACCCCAGGGAGGCCATGCAGGCTTATCTGGATTGGGAGTTCGGTCTGGTGGAGCAACTGGCCCGTGATGGGACCCATGGGTTCTATGTGATCTGATCACTTTTTTGCAGGTCCAGCACAGATCTCTGTGGGAGGGGGCTTGCCCCCGATTGAGGTGTGTCAGTCAGTACATCTGATACTGATAAACCGCAATCGGGGGCAAGCCCCCTCCCACATGGGCCGCATCTACTCCAATACCAATAAATAAAATTAAAGAATAATCAATTCACAGATAATCAATTATTTTAATAATTACCATATAACCAAAAAGACCTTCACAGCAGGTTTTTATGGGCATAACGTGAACTCCTCACCGACCCCTTCTCCAGGCGGAGGTAGCCGAACCCTTTTTCGATCTGCCTGGAGCCTGCATCCCATGGTCTTTTTCACTCCGTTCAAACGCCTGCTCCTGGGCACCGCCCTGGCCCTTGGCCTGGCCACCGGCGCCCACGCCGCCGACCTGCAACCGCTGCGGGTGGCCAATCAGAAATCGACGATCAAGACGCTGCTGGAAGTCTCCGGCGAAACGAAAAACGTGCCCTATGAAATCCAGTGGTCGGAATTCCCGTCCGCCTCGCCCCTGGGCGAAGCCTTGAATGCCGGTGCCGTGGATATCGGTGCCCTGGGCGATGCGCCCTACGTGTTTGCCCTTGGCGCCGGCGCCTCGCTCAAGGTGGTCAGCATCATCCACGCCGAAGGGCGTAACACCACCGCCCTGCTGGTGCCCAAGGATTCGCCGATCAAGACGGTGGCCGACCTCAAGGGCAAGAAAATCGTCACCGGCCGCGGCTCCATCGGCCACTACCTGGCGATCAAGGCCCTGGCCACGGCCGGCCTGACCACTAAGGATGTGCAGTTCATTTTCCTGCTGCCCAGCGAGTCGCGCCTGGTGCTGGATAACGGCACCGTCGACGCCTGGTCGACCTGGGACCCCTACACCACCGTCGTCACGTCCCAAAGCCAGGCGCGGATCCTGGCCAGCGGCAACACGCTGTTGAGCAACCACCTGTACCTCGCCGCCACCCGCCAGGCCATCGCCGACAAGCGCACGCAGCTGGACGATTTTGTCGCCCGCGTCGACCGCGCCTACGCCTGGGCCAATACCCACCCCGACGAGTACGCCGCCGCCCAGGCCAAAATCACCGGGCTGCCGCTGGCCGTGCATGTGGCCGTGGCCAAGGAAACCCGCCTGAGCCCGGTGCTGATTGACGACAGCGTGATCAGTGGCCTGCAGGCCACCGCCGACACCTACCAGCAAGAAGGCCTGCTGCCCCGGCACATCGACGTGTCCCAGGGCTTCGACACGAGCTTTAACGCCAAGCGCGCCCCCAACAACCAAGCATCACGCTGAAGGAGCAGAACATGAGCACGCCACATCCATTGAAACCCCGTCATTTGAAATTGGGCGCCATGGTCCACGGTGTCGGACACGGCTGGGGCGAATGGCGCCATCCGCAGGCGCAACCGAATGCCAGTACGAATTTCGGCTTCTACAAACAGCAGACCGAACTCGCCGAAGCGGCCAAGTTCGACTTCGTGTTCATCGCCGACAGCCTGCACATCCACGCCAAGTCCAGCCCGCATTACCTCAACCGTTTCGAACCGCTGACCATCCTCTCGGCCCTGGCCGCGTTGACCACGCATATCGGCCTGGTGGCCACCGTGACCGTCAGCTACACCGAGCCCTACCAGGTGGCGCGCCAGTTCGCGTCCCTGGACCATATCAGCGGCGGGCGCGCCGGCTGGAACGTGGTGACCTCGTGGCTCAGCGGCACCGCCGACAACTTCGGTAAAGCCGAGCACCCACCCCACGCCGTGCGCTACCGCATCGCCAAGGAACACCTGAACACGGTCAAGGGCTTGTGGGATTCCTGGGAAGACGACGCCTTTGCCTACAACAAGCAAAGCGGCGAATTCTTTACCCCGGGCAAGCTGCATGCGCTGAACCACAAAGGCGAGTTTTTCTCGGTCAAAGGCCCGCTGAACATTGCGCGCTCGCGCCAGGGCCAGCCGGTGATTTTCCAGGCGGGCACCTCCGAAGATGGGCGTAACTTTGCGGCGCAGAACGCCGACGCCATCTTCGTGCATGTGGAAAGCATCGAAGAAGGCCTGGCCTACACCCAGGACCTCAAGCGCCGCGCCAAAGGCTTTGGCCGCGACGCCGACAGCCTGTCGATCCTGCCGGGCATCCGCCCGATTGTCGGCCGCGACGAGGCCGAAGTGGAAAGCCGCTATCAGCAGGCGGTGGAGCTGGTCACCGTGGAAGACGCCATCGTCGCCCTCGGCCGCCCGTTCAACGACCATGACTTCAGCCAGTACCCGCTGGACGCGCCCTTCCCGGAACTCGGCGACCTGGGCGCCAACAGCCAGAAAGGCGGCTCCGACCGCATCAAGCAACTGGCCAGGGACGAAGGCCTGACCCTGCGCGAAGTGGCGCTGCGCTTCTCGCGGCCCAAGCGTGATTTTGTCGGCACCCCGGAGCAAGTCGCCGACGCGATCCAGACCTGGTTCGAGCGCGGGGCCAGCGATGGTTTCATCATCAACTCGGTGCTGCCGGACGGCTTGCAGTACTTCACCGAACTGGTGGTACCGGTGCTGCAACAGCGCGGCCTGTTCCGTAGCGAATACGCGGGGCACACCCTGCGCGACAACCTCGGCCTGGACGTGCCGGCCAACCGTTACAGCGTCACCGCCGAGGTCGAAACGCAACAGGAGGCGCTGGCATGAGCGAGTCCCTCAACCGTCAGTTGGCGGCGCTGCACGCCGAGCGTGTAGCGACCTGGGCACCGGCGGCGTTGCAGGTCAATATCGACCAGCGCCAGCGCCTGGTGGATGAAGCACGGGTAGACGACTACGTGCAGCTCGGCGATGAACTGGACCCCTTCACCCTGCTCAATGTGGAAGGCGGCGAACTGACCCGCGAACGGCTGCTGGCCGACGGCCCGGCGGTGCTGATCTTCTTCCGCTTTGCCGGCTGCCCGGCGTGCAATATCGCCCTGCCCTATTACGAACGCCAACTCTACCCACGCCTGCGCGAACTGGGCGTGCCTCTGGTCGCGGTGAGCCCGCAAGTGCCTGAACGGCTGGTTGAGATCAAGAGCCGCCACGCCCTGCAATTTCTGGTGGCCAGCGACCCGGGCAACCACCTCGGTCGCCGCCTGGGCATCCTCTACAGCTTCGACGAAGCCTCGCGCAATGCAGCCCTGGCCAAGGGCAATCACATCGGCGAAACCACCGGGACGGGGACCTGGGAGTTGCCGCAACCGACCGTGGTGGTGATTGCCCAGGACGGCACGGTGGTGTTCGTGGACGTCAGCCCGGACTGGCTGGTGCGTACCGAAGCCGAGCCGGTGGTGCAGGTGGTGGAGCGCTTGTTGGGCCAACAGCCTGTACGCATCGCCATCTAGGCCCACCGCCCCTCCCACATTTTGACCGAGTACATTCTCATGACCCAACCGTCTCTACGCTCCGTGGAGGTCGCCAACTTCGAGGCCCTGCTCGAGCGCCTCAGCGCCGAGCTGGCCGGCACCGCGCACCTGTATGACGAGAGCGGCGCCTTCCCCCATGCCAACTTCCAGCGGCTGCACGACCACGGCCTGGTCGCCCTCACCGTGCCCAAGGCCCTCGGCGGCGGTGGAGCCAGTCTGCCCCAGGCGCGCAAAGCGATCAGTGCGATTGCCAAGGGCGAACCGTCCACCGCACTGATCCTGGTGATGCAGTACCTGCAACACACGCGCCTGCAAGACAGCAAGACCTGGCCGCCCCACCTACGTACCCAAGTGGCCGAGGATGCGGTGCGCAACGGTGCATTGATCAATGCCCTGCGCGTCGAACCCGACCTCGGCACCCCGGCCCGTGGCGGACTGCCGGCGACGACTGCCGTGCGCACTGCCGAGGGCTGGCGCATCAGCGGGCGCAAGATCTACTCCACCGGCAGCCATGGCCTGAGCTGGTTCAGCGTATGGGCGCGCAGCGATGACGCCGACCCGCTGGTGGGCGCCTGGCTGGTGCCCAAGGACAGCCCCGGCGTAAGCATCATCGACACCTGGGACCACCTCGGCATGCGCGCCACCTGTAGCCATGAAGTGGTGCTCGACAATGTACTGGTGCCACTGGACCACGCCGTCAGCGTCAGCCCCTGGAGCGCGCCGCAACCGGAACTGGATGCCGAGGGTTTCCTGTGGATGTCGGTGCTGCTGTCCTCGGTGTATGACGCCGTGGCCCAGGCTGCGCGGGACTGGCTGGTGAACTGGCTGGAAGAGCGCCAGCCATCGAATCTCGGTGCGGCGTTGTCGACACTGCCGCGTTTCCAGGAAACCGTCGGCCATATCGACACCCTGCTGTTCGCCAACCGCAGCCTGCTCGACGCCGCCGCCGACGGCCACACCCCGGCCGCCAATGCCGCGCAGTTGAAGTACCTGGTCACCCACAACGCCATCCGCGCCGTGGAGCTGGCCATCGAGGCCTCCGGCAACCCCGGCCTGTCACGCCATAGCCCGCTGCAACGCCACTACCGCGATGTGCTGTGCAGTCGTGTGCATACCCCGCAGAACGATGCGGTGCTGCAGGGCGTGGGTAAAGCCGTGTTCGCCCAACGCCAGAAGGAGCGCACATGAGCCAGGTGATTATTGCCAGCCAGTTGGACGAAGACTACAACGACGTGATCCGCACACGCCTCACTGCGATCCACCCCGGAGCCCAGGTGATCGGCGTGCCGGCAGGCGTGCCAAGCGACCTGCCGCCCCAGGCGAATATCCTGCTGCTGCGCCCGATCAACGTGCGCGGCTACACTGCCCCGGACACCCCGCCACCGGGCTGGCCCTACGGCGCGCAATGGGTGCACCTGGTCTCATCGGGCATCGACTTCTACCCGCAATGGCTGTTCAACGGTCCGCCGGTGACCACTTCCCGAGGCAGCGCCGCCGACAACCTGGCCGAGTTCGCCCTGGCAGCGATCTTTGCCGCCTCCAAGCATTTGCCGGACATCTGGGTGAAGGACTCGCAATGGAACTTCACCGCCCTGCGCCCCCTCAAGGGCACCACCCTGGGCATCCTTGGCTTTGGCGCGATTGGTGAAAGCCTGGCGCAAAAAGCCCTGGGCCTGGGCATCAAGGTGGTCGCGCTGCGTCAGAGCCAGGCACCGTTCGGCGCCGGCGTGGACGCCGCCCAGGACATCCACGACCTGTTCGCCCGCGCCGACCACCTGGTGGTGGCCGCGCCACTGACCGACGCCACGCGGCATATCATCAACCGCGATGTGCTGGGCAGCGCCAGGCCGGGCCTGCACCTGATCAACATCGCACGTGGGGGCCTGCTCGATCAGGAGGCGTTGCTGGAGGCCCTGGATAACGGCCAGATCGGCCTGGCATCGCTTGACGTGACCGAGCCGGAGCCCTTGCCGGACGGGCACCCGCTGTACAGCCACCCACGGGTACGGTTGTCGCCGCACACGTCAGCGATTTCGACCAATAGCCGCAACGAGATTGCCGATACGTTCTTGGCGAATCTGGAGCGCTACGTTTCAGGGATCGAACTGGCGAATCTGGCTAACGCCTGACGCTGTTCAAAAATGTGGGAGGGAGCTTGCTCCCGTGGCGGCCTTCGGGCCGACCGCTTTTTGGGGTTTGGGTGAGTACATATCCGTTGCTGCGGTAACGGCCGCTATTGGTTCCGCCCTTACGGCGGGTCACTTTGGAAAAGCCCCAAAGTAACCAAAGGGCTCTTGCCCCACCACTCGGTACCTCGCCTAGGCTCGGTATGCCCGAACGCAGGCTTGAATCCGTGGGCCGCCGTCATGGGCCATCCCTGGCCCAGGACGGCTAACCCGGCGTCCTGCCGGGTTACCC
>NZ_JBWKPE010000017.1:0-177090 GCF_059418085.1 Pseudomonas sp. GW821-FHT09C10 | reverse complement strand
CCGCGTCCAGGCCTCAAATGTGTAAACGATGTCCCCGGTTTCAGATGTAAACGATGTCTACGGTTCTACACCCCGATAGCAGTGGTTCAGTCAAAACATCGGTGACTGACACACCGCTATCGGGGGCAAGCCCCCTCCCACATTTGGATCAGGTTTCGTCAGGTGGAAGTCAGGTCACTTGCCTGGGGTCAGGGTCAACCTGGCCTTCCCATACACTTTCTCGAAGTTCTGCGGCTGCATCGGGAAGCTCAGGTATTGCGCCTTGAGCGACGGGTCGATGCCATTGGCGTAGTTCGGGCTGGCCGGGTTGCCGGACTGGCCGATGCCACCCTGGCCCATCATCGGCTCCACCTGGCCGAAGTCGACGATCATGCGCAGCGCCGGTACCTGGGTGGTGTTGAAGTCCTGGCCCCAGCTGTACGGCGCCGGGTTCAAGGTGTTGTGGTCGCCACCGGACGCCAGCGGGCCGCGAATCACTTGGCCACTGGTGTTTTTCCAGGTGGTGCTGTGCAGCTTGCCCCACTGCCAGGCCTTGTGGTCAGCACCCAGTTGGCTCTCGCCGGCGGTGATCGCGGCGGCCAGGCTGCGGGCGAGGATGGCGGGTTTGTCTTCTTTTTGCGCGGTGCGCACGTCGTCCCAGAACGGGCTGTCTTCGCGGCCCAGCAGGTGGTCGGCCTGGGCGGCATAGGACAGGTTGGCGTTGCTGACAAAGGCTTTCCAGCTGGCACTGTTTTCCGGCCCCAGTTCGTCGAGGAATATCTGCCGGGTGCTTTCCTGCAGGAACAGTTCGTAGAGCGCCGCGTCGGCGGACGTCGACACCAGGCGGCCGTCGAAGGCCATCAGGCGCTTCAGTGCTTCCCGTGCCTTGGCCTGCTCGGGGGCTGGCAGCGCATCAATCGCCTGCTTCAAGGGCTGGGCCATGCCCGGCGCCTGGAACATGGTCTTGAGCTTGGCGGCGAAGGTGGTGGTCTGGTCATATTGCATGGCGATCATGCTGCGGCTGTCGTGCTTGCCCGCATTGGCCAGTTGCGCCAGGCGCTCGCTGCGCTCCGGCGCATCCCAGGAGTTGGATAACTGCATGCCGTAGCCGCGAGGCGCGGTGCGTTGGTTGGCGGTGCCGATCCAGCCTTGGGCCGGGTCCTGGTCATAGGGGTGCAGCATCGCGTCGGCGTAACCGTCCCAGTCAAAGCGCGTATCCCAACCGGGCGAGGGCAGCAGGCCTTCGCCTTCGCGGCGGTTGGGGAAGCGGCCGGTAACCTGCCAGCCAATGCTGCCGGCGTCGGCGAAGACCATGTTCAAGGCAATGGCGCGAATGCTGCGGGTTGCGTCCGAGGCCTTGCCGGCGTTTTGCGCGCGGGACAGGTCGAAGAATGCGTCGAGGCTCTTGTCATCCTTGAAGTCGGCGGTTTGCAGGGCCAGGCCAAAACCGCTGGTCAGGGCCTGGCTGCTGTTGAGCAGGGCGCCGTGGCGGGTTTCGTACACCACTTCGCGAATCGAGCGTTGACCCTTGACGAAGAAGGTTTCATTACGCACCGCTGCCGGCAGCCATTTTCCGTTGTTCTCGTAGTACAACGCGCTGCCCTGGCGTTTGACCTTCTCCAGGAACAGGTCCTGGGTATCGCCCTTGACCGTGCTCATGCTCCACGCCACGTTGCCGTTGAAACCGGACAACAGGGTCGGCAGGCCGGCAATCGAGGCGCCGACGGCCTGGTATTTCGGTGCGCGAATCTGCACGTAGTTCCACGGCGACGGTGCTTGCGGCTGGGCGGCGAGGTCGCCTGCCAGCAGGCTCTTGCCGCTGCGACTGCGTTGCGGGCCGATGGCCCAGTTGCTCGACGTCGTAACCGCCAGCGAGTTGAGGCTGCTCAATTGCTGGCTGACCGCGTCCAGCCCGGCCAGGCCGGTGATCTGGCTGAGGTTCACGCCCTTGAGTTTTTCGGCTTCGGCCAGGGGGATCGGCTCATCCGGCGCGCTTGGTGTCAGCCAGGCGAGTTTGTCCACGCCGACCTTTTGCGCCAGCAGCAACGACGCCAGCTCTTCCTGCAGGTTGGCCGACTCGCTGAAATTCAGCAGGCAGAACAGCAGCGCCGAATCTTCCGGCTTCCAGTACTCAGGCTTGTAGCCCGTCTGGGCCAGGTCCGGCGGCAGCTTGTCGCGGTAGCGGAACAGGTAGGCGTTGACGCCACGGGCATACACTTCGAAGAAGCGCTTGAGGCGCGGCGACGAGGCGTTATACAGCTCGCCCGCGCTTTTCTTCAGGTTGACCGCACGCATGAAGCGGTCAACATCCAGCATTTCAGGCCCGGACATTTCAGCCAGGCGGCCCTGGGCCAGCAGGCGCAGGGTGACCATCTGGGTGATACGGTCACTGGCGTGTACATAGCCGAGGCTGAACAGCGCGTCGTGGAAAGTGTTGCTTTCGATCAGCGGCATGCCCTGGGCGTTGCGGCGTATCGAAACATTCTGTGCGAGGCCCTTGATCGGCTGCACGCCGGCCACTGGCGGCAGGGTGTCCTGGGTGCTCTGGAGCTGGCAACCGGCCAGGCTTAATGCACTGGCCACTGCCGCGGCAACGCCGAACCGGGGAAGAAAATGTGAGAGGGCTGGCGAGGCCATGGCAAAGCTCCTGCGGGGGGTAGCGTCAGTAAAGGCGCTACGTTAGTGAGCGCGGTGAAACGGCGCAAGCAGGAGTTTGGGTAAAGCGTTAGATCTTGAGTCGCACCGCCCCTCCCACCTGTTGACCGCGCACGACTTCAGGTCAGGATTTAGGCGGATTGACCTTTTGGACTAATTCATACGCCCGAACCGTCGCTGGCCGTTCCTTGATGCTATTGAACCAGCGATGAACGTGTGGGAAATCTTCCAGGCGCTGGCTCTGCCACTTGTGGGAAACGATCCACGGATAGATCGCCATATCGGCAATGCTGTAGTCCTCACCCGCCACGAACGCACGGTCCGCCAGACGTCGGTCCAGCACACCGTATAGACGGGCGGTTTCATCTACGTAGCGCTTGATCGCGTAGGGGATTTTCTCCGGTGCGAACTGGCTGAAATGATGGTTCTGACCCGCCATCGGCCCGAGCCCGCCCATTTGCCAGAACAACCATTGCAGCGCTTCCTGGCGACCGCGCAGGTCTTTTGGAATGAATTGACCGGTTTTTTCCGCGAGGTACAGCAGGATCGCGCCGGATTCAAACAGCGAGATCGGCGCGCCGCCGTCGCTCGGGTTCTGATCGACGATGGCCGGGATGCGGTTGTTGGGGGCAATCTTCAGGAAGTCCGGCTTGAACTGGTCGCCCTGGCCGATGTTGATCGGGTGCACGTTGTAGGGCAGACCGGCTTCTTCTAGGAACAGCGATACTTTGTGACCGTTGGGGGTGGTCCAGTAATACAGGTCGATCATGAAGCTCTCCAAAAGTGGTGATGCTTGAGCGAATGCCTGTAGGTATAGGTAAAGGTGGGAGGGTGGAAATTCAATCAAACATTTGCGTCTACCCTTAGACGCTTTCGATTTGGAATGCGATGCAGCTGTGGAAGGGAGCGAACTCCCTCACACACACGTGGGCCCTCAGCGCGATTTACGCGCCGTGGCACTTCTTGAATTTTTTCTCACTGCCGCACGGGCAAGGATCGTTGCGGCCAACGTCCTTCAACGCATTGCGCACCGGCTCCTGGTGAGCGTGGCCGCAGTTCGGGCCGTGGACATGGCCGTGGTCGTGATCATGGTGATCATGATCGTGGTTGCAGTCAGGACCATGGACATGGGGTTGCTGAGTCATCGATGTCGCTCCGGAATAAAATCGCCGGGGATTATCTCGCCATTGTGGTTCACCTGCACGTCATAACCGATGAATAATCCGGTTTTCAGTTCACCCTCCAGGCGATACGGCACAGGCTGGTCGGGTTTTTTCAGCAGTTGCACCACGTCGCGTATCTGCGGCCAGAGGTTGGTGCGCACCGATACCTTGAAAAATGCATGACCCTTGGGCGGTACCGTCAGCCATTCATTGGACTCGCCTTCGGTGAGCACAAAATCATCCAGGGTGACCTTGTAGATCAGCCCACGCACGGTCAGGTCCGAGTCGTCGCGGTTATCCACGCGAAAGTACAGTTTGAATTTCTGCTCCAGCAGCTTGGCCCGCACCACTTCGACTTTCACCAGGGAAACGTGGGGCGGGGGCGAATCGTCTTCGAACCAGGAGGCGCAACCGGTCAGGCCGAAGGTTAACGCCAGCATCAAGCTGTAGATCCGAAGCATGGCGTGAGTCCTGTGGTAGTTAGAGATAGCTGGAACAACACTTTTTGAATTTTTGCCCACTGCCGCACAGGCACGCATCGTTGCGTCCGGTTTTCACTTCCACCGTGGGGTCGATGAAGTACCAGCGCCCTTCATTCTGTACGAAAGAAGACTGCTCGCGGTGGCTATGTTCGCCGGTGCTGTCATGCCAGCGTGCGGTGAAGGTCACGAAGGCGTGTTCCGGCTGGCCGCCGAACACTTCGGAGCTTTCAACCTCCAGGCCGAGCCAGGTGCTCTGGGCGCTCCAGGCGGCGATGGCCTCACGGTCCAGGCCAGCCTGTTGCGCGGGCAAAGTGGTTGCGACCAGATAGTCCACCAGGCCCAGCACATAGGCGCTGTAGCGTGAACGCATCAGGGCGCTGGCACAGGGTGCCGGGTGCCCGGCGTGATAATGGCCGCAGCAGGCATCCAGCAGGTTGCCACTGCCGCAGGGGCAAATGGATGTACTCATCGGGTTACCACCAATACGCGTTCTGTTAGACGTAACAATAGCTAAGCCTTGGTATTACCGCAGACACAGCCGTTGACAGCTTATGGCCCGATACTACAGAGGATCGCAGGGGAACTCGACGCCCAGCGGGTGCGAGGGGCGGCCGAGCGAGCATTCATTCGTTGAGACACTTCCTGGCTGGCTCGCGCAGAGCCGCTTGAGGTTCCATTGAGCTCTACTGCAAGAATAGGTGGATTAACCTACTTGCTAAATAAAAACCCATTAGGTTAATTTCTGCATGGAGAAGAACGCGCCTCACTGCAAGCTGACCAGCGTCAAGGCCCTGATCAAATCCGGGAGGGTGCGTACCACGAATACTGCACGACTCGGCGCCGATGCTCTTAACCTCGACCTCTCCGAGATGCTGGCCGTGATACTGGCCCTTAAACCAACGGACTTTTACAAAAGCATGACTACCTACGCCGACCACACGCTATGGCAAGACGTGTACAGGCCACACACGAAGGCGGGGAAGGTCTATCTGAAACTCACGGTTATCGAAGACGTACTGATTGTGTCCTTCAAGGAGCTATGAAGATGAAATGCCCCGTTTGCGGCGCTGCGGACTTGGTCCATGACATCCGCGACATATCCTATTCCTACAAAGGTGAAACCACTGTAGTTGCGAATGTAACGGGTGAGTTCTGCCCGTCCTGCTCTGAGTCGATCCTGGATTTGGTTGAATCGGATCGTGTCATGAAAGCGATGCGCGCCTTCTCAAAACGGGTCAATGCAGATTTGGTAGACCCTGGCTTCATCGCTACGGTGCGTAAGAAACTTTCGTTGGACCAGCGGGAAGCCGCCGAGATATTCGGTGGCGGGGTCAACGCCTTTTCTCGCTATGAGAATGGAAAAACCAAGCCACCGCTGGCACTCATAAAGCTTCTCAAGTTGCTCGATCGTCACCCTGAGTTACTTAACGAAGTCCGAACGGTGTAGGGGCGCCTGGAATCGATGTACTCATCCGGTTACCACCAATACTTTCCGAAGTTTTCCGGGTTAGCCCAGAAACGGGCGTTGAGCCAGTCCGGCACCTGTTTATAGTCAAGCAGATCGTAGGTAAACAGCGTCAGCACCTGCTCATCGCGCTGGAAACGCTCGCCGGCCTGCAGCGCCAGGGAGAAGAAGTCGGTTTCCTTCCAGCCGCAGGCGCCCAGGTCCACCAGCACCGCAATGCGGCTGGCGTTGAGGTTGCGGATACCGCCGAGCAAGGTCAGGCCTTGGGGTTTTGGCAGGTGCTCGAGGCAATCGACCACCAGCGCCAGGTCAAACCGTTGGGCCGCCAGTGCTTGCGGCAATGGCCCTGGCGCGGCGCAGAACACCTGGGTGTCAGGGTGTGCGTCCTTAAAGGCGTCCAGCGCCGGGAACTGGCTGGCACCCAACAGCAACAGGCGTTTGGGCTGGTGCAGATCGAGCAAGGCGGCCAGCGCTTGCTGGGGAGTACGGGCAGAAATACCAGCGGTCATCAGAGATCCTCACATCAGGACCCTAGAGACTAGCGCGGCTGAGCGTGCGGGCCTAGAGCGGGTGGCTGCGAAAAGTCCTACGCGGGCGGCGATCCCCAATGAATACGGGGGCGCGGCGTAGTGGCGCAGTTGAAAAGAGCGGTCTTTACTCCACCCATCGGCCCCCGCCGATCCCCTCAGGAGAAAGTCAGATGAGCATCATGCGGACAGCTCTACCCTTGGTTCTGCTAACCGGAGTATTGACAGGTTGCGCAGGCTTGCAAAAAACCGATTGGCCTACCTGTGCCGCTGTCGGCGGTGTGACCGGCGCAGCGATCGGTGCGACTGAAAGCTCGGCCTACGCAGGCTATGGCGCGTTGCTGGTCGGCGGCATGGCCGGCGCCTATTGCTGGGTGCACGGCGATGGCGACGAAGATGGCGATGGCGTGCCGGACAGCCGCGACAAGTGCCCGGGCACCCCGAAAGGCGTGCAGGTCGACGCCAATGGTTGCCCACCGGCACCGCCAGTGCCAGCGGCGGTGGTTGAGGAGGTGGTCGTGGTCAAGGAAGAAACCATCGTGATCCGCGATGTGCACTTCCAGTTCGACTCGGCCAAATTGACGGCAGCGGATAAAACCAAACTCGACACCATTGCCACGCGCCTGAAGCAGGAAGCCCCGAGCGCCCAGCTACGGGTCAGTGGTCACACCGACAGCGTCGGTAAAGACGCCTATAACCAGAAACTCTCGGAAAAACGTGCCCATTCGGTCACCGATTACCTGATCGGCGCCGGGGTGCCCCGCAGTGCCTTTGTATCTGTCACCGGGGCGGGCGAAAGCCATCCGGTCGCCGACAACAAGACCGCTGAAGGCCGCGCCCTGAACCGCCGCACGGAAATCCAGATCAACCGCTGACAGCCCTTGCCTCTGTGGGATCCACAGGGGCATTGCCGGCCACCCTCGCTTGAACCGCTCCCTGCTCAAGTTTTTTGAACCTTCACTGGCAAATCGCCTGTAGAAGTCGTTACTGTGCGTCCAAAGAAAAATTTGAAAACATTCAGGAGCCCCATGATGCGTAAGGTTTTTCTGTTGGCCCTGTTGGTCAGCCCCGTTGCCCTGGCCCAAAGCGTCAGTGTTGAAACCAACTCATTGATGCGCCTTCCCTCCAGCACCAGCGTGTTGCAACTGGAGCGCCTGGACGTGGCGGACTACGGCACGTTGCTGATTCCGGCCACCATCAGCCAGGTTACGGTGGAGGAACTGCACCTGGGCCGCGACGCACGCATCGCAATTGTGCCTGGCAATACCGCGCTGCAATTGCAGGTGCGGCATGCACAACTTGAGCAGGGCAGCCAGATCACCTCGCGCGGTGCCCCCGGCACCCATGAAAAACCGGCCAAGGCCGGGCGTGACCTGACTTTGCGCATAAACTCGCTGACGGCTGAAGCACTGTCGGTGGATGCCCGTGGCGGCGCCGGTGCCCAAGGGTATGCCGGGCTGGATGGCGCCAATGGCGTGGATCCTGGGTGCACCTGGGGCTCGGCGGGGCGCGGTTTCAATGGCGATAACGGCGGCGATGGCCTGCCGGGTGGGGCGGGTGCACAGGTGCGCGTGGAGTTGCCGAAGGACTTCCCGGCGGAACATATCAAGGTCTGGGTGGATGGCGGGGCTGGCGGTTTGGCCGGCACGGCCGGCAAGCCGGGCAAAGGCGGGGAGTCCAAAGGTTGCCTGGTGTACCGCGCCGATGGTGGCGAGAAGGGGCGCCCAGGGTTGGAAGGACAGCCGGGGCCAGCTGGGCCTGCGGGTACCGTGACTATTCAGCGGCTCTAAGTTCTAAAGAGCTGCAAGCTTCGAGCTTGCAGCTTGCGGCTGTACTCAGAACATCGGCCGAGCCGATGCAATCGCTACCACCACCAACCCCACGATCAGGTTGATCCCCACCAGCTTGCGAATCTGCCCCAGTGCAGCCGCACCCGCCGGCCAATCCTCAGCCGCCACCGCCGCCTTCAGTTGCGGAAACTTCAGCGCCTGGATACGGATAAACAACGCCGTCATCACCAGATACAAACCCATCATCACCTGCACATAGCGCGGTGCGCTTTCAAACCCGCTGAAGCGCAGGTGCAGCAGGCCGACGCCGCTGATCGGCAAAACCAGCACTGCCACCCATACCCACACGAAAAAACGTTGAAACACATTGGCCCACAGCTTGAGTCGGGCAGGGCCCTCAAGGGCCGCCACAGCGGAGGGGCGCAGGATCATCCAGGCGAAAAACATGCCGCCGACCCAGATCAGGGCGGCCAATACATGCAGGGTGTAAACGAGGCTAAACGCGGTCATTGTGGTACTCCGTTCTGCGCGGGATTAATTAGCGGGGTATGATAGCTGCCGATCC
This sequence comes from Pseudomonas sp. GW821-FHT09C10, assembly GCF_059418085.1. Taxonomy (NCBI): domain Bacteria; kingdom Pseudomonadati; phylum Pseudomonadota; class Gammaproteobacteria; order Pseudomonadales; family Pseudomonadaceae; genus Pseudomonas; species Pseudomonas sp. GW821-FHT09C10. The sequence continues at coordinate 168,464 of NZ_JBWKPE010000017.1, read as the reverse complement.
GAACCACTGAAAATTTATCCAGCGTTTTTTGCGCCCGACTATCCATGATCAGCACTGAACTCAAAACCACGATCCAGGGCGCCTACACGCGTTTTCTCGAAGCCAAGAGCTTGAAACCGCGCTACGGCCAACGCCTGATGATCGCCGAAGTGGCCAAGGTCCTCGGGGATATCGACACCGATGACGAAGGCCGCCGCGAAGGTGAGCCCGCCGTCGTGGCCGTCGAGGCCGGTACCGGTACCGGCAAGACCGTGGCCTACAGCCTGGCTGCGATCCCGACCGCCAAGGCCGCCGGCAAGCGCCTGGTGATCGCCACCGCCACCGTCGCCCTGCAGGAGCAGATCGTCTACAAAGACCTGCCCGACCTGATGCGCAACAGCGGCCTGAACTTCACCTTCGCCCTGGCCAAGGGCCGTGGCCGCTACATGTGCCTGTCCAAGCTCGACGTGCTGCTGCAGGAAGGCCACGCACAAACCGCCACGGCGTCGCTGTTCGAGGAAGAAGGCTTCAAGATCGAGGTGGATGAGGTCAGCCAGAAGCTGTTTACCAGCATGATCGAGAAACTGGCCGGCAATAAATGGGACGGCGACCGCGACAGCTGGCCCACCGCCCTCGAAGATGCCGACTGGGCACGCCTGACCACCGACCACAGCCAGTGCACCAACCGCCATTGCCCCAACTTCGGCCAGTGCGCCTTCTACAAGGCTCGCGAAGGCATGGGCAAGGTCGACGTGATCGTTACCAACCACGATATGGTCCTGGCCGACCTGGCCCTGGGCGGCGGTGCCGTGCTGCCGGACCCGCGTGACACCCTTTACGTGTTCGACGAAGGCCATCACCTGCCTGACAAGGCTATCGGCCACTTCGCCCACTACACGCGCCTGCGCTCCACCGCCGACTGGCTGGAAACCACCGCGAAGAATCTGACCAAATTGCTCGCCCAGCACCCGCTGCCCGGCGATCTGGGCAAGTTGATCGAGCAGGTGCCGGAGCTGGCGCGGGAGATCAAGACCCAGCAACAGTTCATGTTCAGCGCCTGCGAGCAGGTGGCCGACTTCAAGCCCGGTGAAGATGTGGAAGGCCGTGAGCGCCCGCGCCACCGCTTTGTCGGTGGGATGATCCCCGAGCATATGCGCGAAATGGGCATCGAGCTGAAGAAAGGCTTTTCCCGTCTTACCGACCTGTTCACCCGCCTGACTGACTTGCTCAAGGAAGGCATGGACGGTGAGGTCAACATCGGAATCGCCAGCAACCAGGCCGAGGAATGGTATCCGCTGTTCGGCAGCCTGTTGTCCCGTTCCCAGGGCAACTGGGAGCTGTGGACGGCCTTTACCGTCGAAGACCCCGAAGACAACCCGCCCATGGCCCGCTGGCTGACCCTGTCGGAAAGCGGTGCGTTGTTTGATATCGAGGTCAACGCCAGCCCGATCCTCGCCGCCGAGATGCTGCGCCGCAACCTGTGGAACGTGGCGTATGGCTGCCTGGTGACCTCGGCCACGCTGACCGCCCTGGGCACCTTCGACCGCTTCCGCATGCGCGCGGGGCTGCCGAAAAAGGCCGTCACGGCGGTGGTGCCAAGCCCGTTCCACCATGCCGACGCCGGTGTGCTGCGGGTGCCCGATCTCAAGGCCGACCCGCGGGATGCACCGGCGCACACCGCGGCGATCATTCGCGACCTGCCCTCCCTGGTGGAAGGTTCGCGCGGCACCCTGGTGTTGTTCTCGTCGCGCAAGCAGATGCAGGACGTGTTCGACGGCCTCGACCGCGACTGGCGCAAGCAGGTGTTTATCCAGGGCAACCTGTCCAAGCAGGAAACCCTGAACAAGCACAAGGCGCGGGTCGATGGCGGGGATTCCAGCGTGCTGTTCGGCCTGGCGAGTTTCGCCGAAGGCGTGGACTTGCCCGGTGCCTACTGCGAACACGTGGTGATCGCCAAGATCCCGTTCTCGGTGCCGGATGATCCGGTCGAGGCCGCGTTGGCCGAATGGATCGAAGCGCGGGGCGGTAACCCGTTCATGGAGATCTCGGTGCCGGATGCTTCCTTGAAGCTGGTGCAGGCCTGCGGTCGCTTGCTGCGTACCGAGGCAGACCGGGGCACCATCACCTTGCTCGACCGCCGCCTGGTGACCCAGCGCTACGGCAAGGCGATCCTGAATGCGTTGCCGCCGTTCCGGCGCGAAATTTCTTAAGCCCTCGTGGGCGAATTCGCCCACTTCGTGGTCTATCTCACTGCTATCGATTTATGTCATCAGGCTATTTACCGGCCGTTTGGGAGAACCTTGTTCGTATGATTCGCACGCTGCCCGCCCTTTTTGCCCTGCTGTTCACTGCGCCCTTGATGGCCGCGCCCGCGGGGCAACAGACATTGTTCAACTTCGTCCGGCCTGCCGATGTGGTCAAGGTGGCGACCCAGGACGCCAGCCTGCCGCAATACAACGCCGAACAAACCCCCGAAGGCGAGGTGTTGCGTCGCATCACCTTCAACCCGGCCGCCGAGCCGAGCCTGGTGCTCAGCCCACAGGCCGGTGCCTGGGACTGGTCGCAGTCCGGCGCCATGAGCCTGCGTATCCAGAGTGCCATGGACTGGGCGCTGACCCTCTACGTCAAGGTGCAGAGCAGCGATGGCAAGACCCTGGTCAGCCGCATCGACCTACCGGCCGGCCCCGCCCAGACCTTGCTGGTCCCGTTGCAAGCCAACTCGCCGTTGAGCCAGGGCATGAAGGCCGGCCCGCCGATGCCGATCACCGTGGATGGCCAGCGTGTGTTGCTGGCCAGCAGCGCCGGCGAGATCGACCGTAGCCAGGTGGTCTCGGTGACCCTGTCGATGATCAAGCCCAACGCCGCGCAAAGCATCCTGCTGGAACGCTTTGGTGTGCAGGACAGTGAGCCGGTGCTGAAGGCGGCCTACAGCGAACTGGTGGATACCTATGGTCAGTCCACCCGTGCGCGCTGGCCGGAAAAGGTCAGCAGCGACGAACAGCTCAAGGCGGCTGCGGCAAAGGAACAAACCCAACTGCAGGGCTGGCTGGCCGCGCGTGATAAATCCGCATTGGACACGTTCGGCGGCTGGAACAAAGGGCCGGCGTTCAAGGCCAGTGGCTTTTTCCGTACCGAAAAGCGCGACGGTCGCTGGTACCTGGTGACCCCGGAAGGCCATCCGTTCTATTCCCTGGGTGTCAATACCGTGGCCCCGGACAACAGCCAGACCTACGTGGCCGGTCGTGAGTGGATGTTCGCGGCGCTGCCAAAGGCCGACGAACCCTTCGACAAGTACTACGGCAGCGGCGATAACCGCACCGGCAATGGTGCGGGTGAAGGTCGTGGCTTCGCTGCCGGGCGTTGGTACGATTTCTACGGCGCCAACCTGCAGCGCACTTATGGCGGCGAAGGGTTTGACCAGAAACGCTGGGTGACCCATACCCTCGATCGCCTGCAAGCCTGGGGTTTCAACACCGTCGGCAACTGGAGCGACGACGCGTTGGCCACTGCCGATCGTGTGCCGTACACCTTGCCGTTGTCGATTGTCGGCGACTACGCCAGCATCAGCACCGGCACCGACTGGTGGGGCGGCATGCCCGATCCGTTCGACCCGCGTTTCGCCATGGCGACCGAGCGCGCGGTGGCCATCGCCGCCCGCGACCACCGCGATGACCCGTGGCTGATCGGTTTCTTTGCAGATAACGAACTGGCCTGGGCCGGCCCCGGCGATGATCCGAAGTCCCGCTACGCCCTGGCCTACGGCACCTTGCGCATGACCACCGACGTACCGGCCAAGCGCGCGTTCCTCAAGCAATTGCGTGACAAGTACCGCAACGAGCAAGGCCTGTCGAAAGCCTGGGGCATCGAGTTGGCGGGGTGGGAGCTGATGGAAGACCCTGGCTTCGAGCCGCCGGTGCCCAACCCTGAACACCCGGAAATCGAAGCTGACTTCAAATACTTCCAGAAGACCTTCGCCGATGCCTACTTCAAGACCATCTCCGACTCGCTGAAATGGCACGCCCCCAACCAACTGCTGCTGGGCGGGCGTTATGCGGTGAGTACGCCGGAGGCCGTGGCGTCGTGCGCGCAGTATTGCGATGTGCTGAGCTTCAACATGTACACGCTCAAACCTCAGGACGGCTATGACTTTGCCGCGCTTCGTGCACTGGACAAGCCGGTGTTGATCACTGAATTCAACTTCGGCTCCGCAGACCGTGGCCCGTTCTGGGGCGGCGTGACCCAGTTGGCCAGGGAAGAAGAGCGTGGCGCGGCATATGCCAACTTCCTCAAGCAAGCCATGGCTGAGCCGTCCATTGTCGGCGTGCATTGGTTCCAGTACCTGGACCAGCCGGTGACCGGCCGGTTGCTGGACGGTGAAAACGGCCACTTCGGCCTGGTGGGTATCACTGACGTACCGTTCCAGGGGTTTGTCGACAGTGTGCGTAGAAGCAACCTGGCGGCGGTGGATCAACTGGGCAAGGAAGCGGAAAAGGCCAAGGCCGCCAGCACCGCGCGTGAAAGCGAAGGCAGCAAGCCTGGGCGCGAGGGCAAAGGCCCGGGGCAGGGCGCCGGACACGCCGGTGGGCATTCGGGAAATGGTCATTGATTCCTTGTTGACGGGTTCACAAATCCAACAATGGCTGGAACAATGTCGGCCACTTTTTACGGTGTTTTCCGAGGGGGCTTAGGTGCAGGTTCAGGGTCATTACGAGCTCCGGTTCGAAGCGGTACGTGAAGCGTTTGCCGCGTTGTTCGATGACCCGCAGGAGCGTGGCGCCGGGCTCTGCATCCAGGTCGGCGGCGAAACCGTCGTTGACCTGTGGGCCGGTACCGCCGACAAGGACGGTGCCGAGGCCTGGCACAGCGACACCATCGTCAACCTGTTTTCCTGCACCAAGACCTTCACCGCTGTCACGGCCCTGCAATTGGTGGCCGAGGGCAAGTTGCAATTGGACGCGCCAGTGGCCAGGTACTGGCCTGAGTTCGCTGCTGCCGGCAAGGAAAACATTACGCTGCGCCAATTGCTCTGCCATCAGGCCGGGTTGCCGGCCATCCGCGAGATGCTGCCCGCCGAAGCCTTGTACGACTGGCAATTGATGGTCGACACCCTGGCAGCCGAAGCCCCCTGGTGGACGCCGGGCCAGGGCCATGGCTACGAGGCGATCACCTACGGTTGGCTGGTCGGCGAATTGCTGCGCCGCGCCGATGGGCGTGGGCCGGGTGAGTCCATTGTGGCGCGGGTGGCACGGCCGCTGGGGCTGGACTTCCACGTGGGCCTGGCCGACGAAGAGTTTTATCGTGTTGCACATATCGCGCGCAGCAAAGGCAATATGGGCGATGAAGCCGCGCAGCGTTTACTGCAAGTAATGATGCGCGAGCCCACCGCCATGACGACGCGGGCATTTGCCAACCCGCCGTCTATTCTCACCAGTACTAATAAACCTGAATGGCGACGCATGCAGCAGCCGGCGGCAAATGGTCACGGTAATGCGCGTAGCCTGGCGGGTTTTTATAGTGGTTTGTTGGACGGTAGTTTGTTGGAAGCCGACATGCTCGAAGAGTTGACCCGTGAACACAGTATCGGGCCGGATAAAACGTTATTGACACAAACCCGCTTCGGGCTGGGCTGCATGTTGGATCAACCACAGTTGCCCAATGCTACATTTGGTCTCGGCGCCCGTGCGTTCGGGCATCCAGGCGCCGGCGGCTCGGTGGGTTTTGCCGATCCTGAGCATGATGTAGCGTTTGGTTTCGTGACTAATACATTGGGGCCTTATGTACTTATGGACCCACGGGCACAGAAGTTGGTCAGAATATTGGCCGGTTGTCTGTAAACCCCTTGCTGTTTCACATTTTTTTGTTACAAAGGCAACTATAAGAAGACGCTGAACGAAATGATGTAACTTTAATGTTCTGTAAGCGTCTGTTTAACGGGTCATCGAGACCCCCATTTCTTTTCTCATTTTGTGGATATCTCATGTTATCGAACAAGTCCTTGGCACTGGCGCTTTGCCTCACTATTACCGGTTGCGCACAAACTCCACAAAATGATGCCGAGGGTGGGCATTGGTGGTCATTTGGGTCGGATAAGGCCACTACCAAGGACGCAGTGACCCAAACCGACGCCAAGCCGGATGCCAAGCCCGCTGCCGGCGCCAAGCCTGCCGCACCTGTAGCCGCTGCTGCTGCGCCTGTCGCCTCCGCGCCAGCGCCGGCCGCCAAGGCTGACACCGGTTCCAGCTGGTGGCCGTTCTCCTCCAAGAGCGCCGACGAGAAGGCCGCTGATGCCAAGGCTGACCTGAAAGCCGACCTCAAGGCCGCGACCCCGACTCCAGACGCCGCGCCTGCCGTCGCCAAGACCGACAGCGAAACCCACTGGTGGTGGCCGTTCGAAAGCAAACCCAAGCCATTGGCCAAAGTCGACGTGACCAATGTGCCAATGCCTGACCCGAAAATCACCCAGGCCTGGTTGGACGACTACGAGCCGCGCCTGCGCGCTGCCATCAAGGACAGCAACCTGCAACTTGAACGTCGCGATAACGTACTCGTGGTGATTGCTCCGGTAGACGGCTCCTACAACCCGAAACGCCCGGCGATGCTGCTGCCGGTTACCCTGGGGCCGTTCACTCGCGTCGCCAAGGCGGTTGAAGCCGATCCAAAAACCGCCGTGCTGGTGCTGGGTCACGTGGATGCCACCGGTACCGCGCCTGCCAGCCAGGCGTTGACCAAGGAGCGTGCGCAGTCCATTGCCTCGATCTTCAGCCTCAGCGGCCTGAAACAGGACCGCCTGATGCTGCGTGGCATGGGTGACCTGATGCCACGTGCCGCCAACGACAGCACCCAGGGCCGCGCGCTGAACCGCCGCATGGAAATCATGTTCACCCAGCGCACTACCATGCTGGCGCTGTTGAGCAAGTATCAATCGGGCAAGACCCCGCCTGTAGCCGAAATGGTTGCGGTGCAGAACGTTCCAGCCCCGGCCCCCGCCGCCAAGACCCCGGCTAAAAAGGCACCCGCGGCTAAAAAGGCGGCTGCCAAGCCCGCGGCTAAAAAAGCCCCGGCCAAGCCCGCTGCGAAGAAACCGGCTCCGGCCAAGGCCAAGGCTGCTGCACCGGCTGCGAATGACCAGGCAAAAAACTGATCCGCTGAACCAGAAGGATAAAGCCGCATGACCCAGGCACTGGCCGATATGCGCCGTGACTACACACGGGACGGTTTGAGCGAGGCCCAGGCCCCGAATGAGCCGTTTGCGTTGTTCCACCAATGGTTTGCCGATGCGGTGAAGACTGAGCAGCCACCGGTGGAAGCCAATGCCATGACCCTGGCTACGGTCGACCAGGACGGTCGCCCGCACTGCCGCATCCTGCTGCTCAAGGGCCTGGATGCGCAGGGCTTTACCTTCTTCACCAACTATCAGAGCGCCAAGGGCGAACAGCTCGCGGCGCGGCCGTTTGCGGCCATGACGTTCTTCTGGCCGACCCTGGAGCGCCAGGTGCGTATTGAAGGGCGGGTGGTCAAGGTCACGCCTGAGGAGTCCGACGCTTATTATCAGGTCCGCCCCCTGGGCAGTCGTTTAGGCGCCTGGGCTTCCCCGCAGAGCCAGGTCATTCGTGACCGTGAAGAACTGCAGGACCTGCTCAAGGCCACCGAACAGCGTTTCAGCGATAGCCAGCCCGACTGCCCCGAGCATTGGGGTGGCTATCGCCTGCTGCCGGAGCGCATCGAGTTCTGGCAAGGCCGCGCCAGCCGCCTGCATGACCGCCTGAACTACCGCCTGCAAGGGACCGAATGGACCCGCGAGCGCCTGGCGCCCTGAGCGGCACCTTTCGTCACCCCACTGGAATGATATCGATCACACCGAAGTCTCTGTTGAAGAGGCTTCGGCTGTGTAGTGCTGTGCGGCGTTCTTCAGCCACTGCGGCAACTCGCTTCGCTTGATCTTCGAGATCCGTGCCTGCTCCAGTTGTTGCAGCATAAAGGCACGCTTGTGCAGGTCGTCGCCTGCGAGGGACAGTGCCAGGTCGCGGTCTATCCAGCGTCTGATCCGCAGGTACAGCCAGCCGTGGAAGTACAGGCCGGCGACGGTAGTGACTACAATGATGAAATAGTCCATGAAGTTCCTGGTTACGATGAGAGTGCTACCGTTGGTCGGTATTTTGGCTACGGGCAGCCTGTACTGAGGCTGAATGAAAGCAATTTCCTGCCGGGCTTGTCGTGACAGGCGTCAAGCTGCAGCGTCTAATGAATACCTGTCCTTTGGAGTTGATGCTATGCGTAAGTCCGTTTTACTGGTTGCCTGCTTTACCACGCTGTCGTTGCTGCTGGGTGGCTGCGCCTCGAGTCTGACCGGCGACTCGTACTCCCGTGACGAAGCGCGTCGTGTACAGACCGTTCGCATGGGCACCATTGAATCCCTGCGTCCGGTAAAAATCGAAGGCACCAAGACCCCAATCGGCGGCGCTGCCGGCGCGGTCATCGGTGGTGTTGGCGGCAGCGCCATCGGCGGTGGCCGTGGCAGTATCGTGACTGCCGTGATCGGCGCCGTTGCCGGCGGCCTGCTGGGCTCGGCCACCGAAGAAGGCCTGACCCGCACCCAGGGCGTGGAAATCACCGTTCGCGAAGACGACGGCAGCATGCGTGCCTACGTGCAAGCCGTGCAGGAAAATGAAATCTTCCGCATCGGCGATCGTGTCCGCATCATGACCGTTGATGGTACCAGCCGCGTTACTCGCTAACCGGTAAGCCGCAGGCAAAAGAAAAACCCCAACCGGGTGACCGGTTGGGGTTTTTGGTTTTATGTAGGCAATAAAAAACCGCCTCAATAGGGCGGTTTTTTATTGCAAACCCAGTTAGTGGCTGGGGTTGAAACCTCAAGGATGCATCGACCTGCAAGCGAATACTAACGCCGGCCTTGTTGGTACGCAAGGCTGAGCGATTTGGTGGTGAAATAGATCGTTTCTGATGCTTTTCGCTTAGTTTATTTCATTGCAATAGTCTGAAATGACTCTCTTGAGCAATGCTGAATATGTGATCACTGTTGGTCACACCTTCTACCCAAAAGTTGGTTAGCATTCTTTCGGTTCTACGTTTGTCGCTTTTAGGTGTGCCGGGGACTCGTGCGAATTCTGGGCCGACCGCCACGGGCTAGTAATCCGTGCCGGATTCATGCGGAAGGACCATTAACCCGGCCGCCTCAAGGATGCATCGACCTGCATCCAAAGGCTCACGTGTTCCGGTAAGTGTGCTGGAGGTAAGGCCCAACGCTTGGAGGGCCGAGTATGTCAAAGTTTGCACGACGTACGTGGAACCTCGTAGTGAATACCCTGCGTGTTTATCACGTGTGGGTATTCCTGCGAGATAGCTTCGATGACCTTTAAGGTCTGAGAAGTGGAGCCGCCTCGGTTTGAACCGAGGCGGCTTTTTGATTTTTGAACGGTTACTTCAAATCCGAAATGACGGCCTTCTTACGACTCGCCATCGCCGTCACCCCATACCCAATACACGCTGCGAGTATCGACCCGGTCAGGATCCCCATTCGATCCTCCCCGGCAAACTCACTGGCACCCGGCACAAACGCCAGGGAGCCGACGAACAGGCTCATGGTGAAGCCGATGCCGCACAGGATCGCCACGCCGAAGACCTGGCCCCAGTTGGCGCCACTGGGCAGCGCGGCAAGGCCGGTCTTGATGGCCAGCCAGGTGAGGCCGAACACACCGACGGTCTTACCGATCAGCAGGCCGGCGGCAATGCCCATCGGCACGTGGTGGGTGAAGCTTTCCAGGCTGACCCCGGTGAGTGACACCCCGGCGTTGGCGAAGGCGAACAGCGGCAGGATGCCGTAGGCCACCCACGGATGCAGGGCGTGTTCCAGTGTAAGCAGCGGCGAGGGCTCGGCATTCCTGGTGCGCATCGGGATGCAGAACGCCAGGGTCACGCCGGCCAGGGTGGCGTGCACACCGCTCTTGAGTACGCACACCCACAGGATCAGGCCGATGATCAGGTAGGGCCCGAGCTTGATCACGCCCAGGCGGTTCATTGCAATCAAGGCAACCAGGCAGGCGCCCGCGCCGGCCAGGGCCGCACCGGACAGGTCGGCAGAATAAAACACTGCAATAACAATGATCGCGCCCAGGTCGTCGATGATGGCCAGGGTCATCAGGAACAGCTTCAACGACACCGGCACCCGCTTGCCCAGCAGTGCCAGGACGCCCAGTGCGAAGGCGATGTCGGTGGCCATCGGGATTGCCCAGCCGGAGAGGGCGGCGGGGTAGTCCTTGTTGATCGCCCAGTAGATCAGCGCCGGCACCACCATGCCGCCGATGGCGGCTGCGCCGGGCAGCACCACTTGCGAAGGCTTGGACAGGTGGCCGTCAAGCAGCTCGCGCTTGACCTCCAAGCCGATCAACAGGAAGAACAGGGCCATCAGGCCATCGTTGATCCACAGCAGCGCGGGCTTGGCGATTTGCAGCGCGCCAATCTGGGCCACCACCGGCACGTCGAGAAACGCGCCATACAGGTGCGACAAGGGAGAGTTGTTGATGATCAGCGCCAAGGCGGCAGCGGCGATCAGCAACAGGCCGCTGGCGGCTTCCAGCTGGAAGAAACGGGTAAAAGTGCTACGCAGAGGCAAGGGATGCTCTCCAATCCAGGTTCAATAGGTGGGTACCCTAACCCGTACCGTTAGTTGTTAAAACAAAAGTTATATTCTTATTTGTTATAAGAGAAGGGGTAGGGTGGTGTAGCGCCAAAGCCTAGCAATTGTGTGTCCAATTGAGTCGTCACTGTATCTGTGTGCAGTGTAGGAAACATCCTAAGATTGGTACTGAAATCCTTAGAGTTCTTCCTTATGAGCGACCACCGTCCCTGGGCCCGCGAAGCCATTCGCATCATCGAAGCGGACTTCCAGCGCAGTGCTGACACGCATCTGATTCCGTTACCGCTGCCGGGCCTGCCGGGCATCGAGTTGTACTTCAAGGATGAATCCAGCCACCCCACCGGCAGCCTGAAACATCGGCTGGCCCGTTCGCTGTTCCTTTACGCGCTGTGCAATGGCTGGCTCAAGCCAGGTGCACCGGTTATTGAAGCATCCAGCGGCTCGACGGCGATTTCCGAAGCGTACTTTGCCCGGCTGCTCGGGGTGCCGTTCATTGCGGTGATGCCCGCCACGACGTCCCAGGAAAAGATCGCGCAGATTGCCTTCTACGGTGGCAAAAGCCATCTGGTACAGGATCCCACGCAGATCTACGCCGAGTCCGAACGCCTGGCCCAGGAAAGCGGCGGTCATTTCATGGATCAGTTCACTTATGCCGAGCGTGCCACCGACTGGCGGGCGAACAACAACATCGCCGAGTCGATCTTCCAGCAGATGCGCTTTGAGCGGCACCCGGAACCGAGCTGGTTGATTTCCAGCCCCGGTACCGGCGGCACGACCGCCACGCTGGGTCGCTATGTGCGTTATCGCCAGCACTGTACCCGCGTGTTGTGTGCCGACGCCGAGCGCTCGGTGTTTTTCGATTTCTACCAGAGCGGTGACGCCAGCCTGCGCCTGGACTGTGGTTCGCGGATCGAAGGCATTGGCCGGCCACGGGTCGAGGCATCGTTTCTGCCCAAGGTGATTGATGCGATGGTCAAGGTGCCGGATGCGCTGTCGCTGGCGGCCATGCATTACCTGGCTGAGCGCCTGGGGCGACGTGTCGGTGGTTCCAGCGGGACCAACCTGATTGGCGCATTAATGGCGGCGCAGCAGATGAAAGCGGCTGGGGAGTCAGGTTCGATCGTGGCGATCTTGTGTGATGGGGGCGAGCGGTATGCAACGACCTATTACGATCAGGCGTGGTTGGCGGGTCAGGGCTATGCGCTCGAGGGGTTGATCGCGGCCGTGGCGGCCAGTGTGGAGCAGGGTGAGCCATTGCCCGCCAGCATCCTGCGCGCAAATATCTGATCCGACGCAAATGTGGAAGGGGGCTTGCCCTAATGCCGATCAGTTAAGAGATAGAACGGGCAAACAGTAACCTGTGGCGAGCGGGCTTGTCGAATCGTCGCACCGCCCGCGTTGGGCTGCGCAGCAGCCCCAATAAGAGCGCTGCAGTGTGCCAGGCAGGTGCGGGGCTGTGTTTTGGGGCTGCTGCGCAGCCCAACGCGGGGCAAGCCCGCTCACCACAGTTACAGTGTTCATCCTTAACTGACTGGCATTAGGCCTTGCCCCCTCCCACATTTAATTTGCGCTGTTCTCAGGCCTCGATACCCAACATATCCCGCGCCAACGCCTCGGCAATCCGAATCCCGTCAACACCGGCCGACAGAATCCCACCCGCATACCCAGCGCCTTCACCGGCCGGGAACAGGCCTTTCACGTTCAGGCTCTGCATCGATTCGTCTCGGGTAATCCGCAGCGGTGACGAGGTGCGCGTTTCGATACCGGTCAACACGGCATCGTGCAGCGAGTAGCCCTTGATCTGCTTCTCGAACGCCGGCAGTGCTTCGCGGATCGCTTCGATGGCGAAGTCCGGCAAGGCCAGGGCCAGGTCACCCAGGGCCACCCCTGGCTTGTAGGACGGTTCCACACTGCCGATCGCCGTGGATGGCTTGCCAGCGATAAAGTCGCCGACCAACTGTGCCGGGGCCTCGTAGTTGCTGCCGCCGAGGATGTAGGCGTGGGACTCCAGGCGCTCCTGCAACTCGATACCCGCCAGCGGGCCGCCTGGGTAATCCACTTCCGGCGTGATGCCGACCACGATGCCGGAGTTGGCATTGCGCTCGTTACGCGAGTACTGGCTCATGCCGTTGGTCACGACACGGTTCGGCTCGGAGGTCGCTGCTACCACAGTGCCCCCCGGGCACATGCAGAAGCTGTAGACCGAACGGCCGTTCTTGGCGTGGTGCACCAGCTTGTAGTCGGCGGCGCCCAGCTTCGGGTGCCCGGCATATTTGCCCAGGCGCGCGGCGTCGATCAGCGATTGCGGGTGTTCGATCCGGAACCCCACCGAGAACGGTTTGGCTTCCATGTAGACGCCACGGCCATGGAGCATGCGGAAGGTGTCGCGGGCGCTGTGGCCGAGGGCCAGGATCACATGTTTGGAGAGGATCTGTTCCCCACCGTCGATGACCACGCCATTCAACTGGCCGTCTTCGATCAGCACGTCGGTCACCCGTTGCTCGAAGCGCACTTCACCGCCCAGGGCGATGATCTGCTCGCGCATGTTTTCCACCACGCCGGTCAGGCGGAAGGTACCGATGTGGGGTTTGCTGACGTAGAGGATTTCTTCCGGCGCGCCGGCCTTGACGAACTCGTGCAGGACTTTGCGGCCGTGGAATTTCGGGTCCTTGATCTGGCTGTAGAGCTTGCCGTCGGAGAAGGTCCCGGCGCCGCCTTCACCGAACTGTACGTTGGACTCGGGGTTGAGCACGCTTTTGCGCCACAGGCCCCAGGTGTCCTTGGTGCGCTGGCGTACTTCCTTGCCGCGTTCGAGGATGATCGGCTTGAAGCCCATCTGCGCCAGTAACAGCCCGGCGAAGATACCGCACGGGCCAAAACCGACGACCACAGGCCGTTCGACCAAGCCTTCCGGGGCCTGGCCCACCACCTTGTAGCTGACGTCCGGCGCCGGGTTGACGTTGCGGTCATCGGCGAACTTGAGCAGCAGGGCGGCCTCACCCTTCACATTGAGGTCAATGGTGTAGATGAAGCACAGCTCCGACGACTTCTTGCGTGCGTCGTAGCTGCGTTTGAACAGGGTGAAATCGAGCAGGTCATCACTGGCGATGCCCAGGCGCTGCACGATGGCAGGCCGCAGGTCTTCTTCTGGATGGTCGATGGGCAGCTTGAGTTCGGTGATTCGTAACATGACGGGATCCGGTAGGCGGCGGACAAAGAGGCCGGCTGTTTTGCAAACCGGCGATTATAAGCCCCAATGGCGGTTTTCCGTCAGGTTAAAACATCGCAGCGCTGAATCAGTCGTCCCGGGAACCACCAAACGCCGCGCAACCGCGCTGCACCTGGCCGTTGACGCGCAATTCCGCCGTCATGTGTTGCAGGCTGCCGCTGACGCTGTCGATGCAGCGTTGCGGCGCGACCCACAGTTCGATGTGCTGGTTGTTGGCTTCGGTCATCAGGTTGAAGCGGCCGTCGCCGATTTGCTCTTCGACATAAGGCACCGCCAGTGGCGCCTGGCCTTCACGCTCAAGCACCATGCCCTTGGCGGTGACGTTCATGGCCCAGGCCGGCTTGTGGCCGTTGGCCCGCAGGGTCATGCGCTTGAAGTCCGGGTCGGTGCAGGCAGAGGTCGAGCGCTCTACGCGGTAGAGTTGTTGCAGGTCGACGCTGCCCTGGGTGCCGCTGGCGACGCCCGAGAACTTGCCACGCAAATCGGCAAACAATGCCCCTTGCTGGCCGGCCAGGGACGCCGCTTCCTGCAGGATGCTGGTGCCACTGGTGTCGTTGACGACATAGTTGCGTTTATCGTCGCACGGCTGGAACAGCAGCTTGCTACCTACCGCCGTGAGTTCGCCCTGCATGCGGGTCAACCCGACGGTAGACAGCTTGGCCGGCTCGCTTTCGAACATCTGGCAAGCGGCGAACACAGGAAGCAAGGCAAATAGGGCGAGGGTACGGGCGGCACGCATGATCGGGTCTCCAGACAAGTGCCGCCACGTTACGCAGGCTGGCGTTGCATCACAACCCCGTCCGCCCGCTTCAGGCATTTCTTACAGACTTCAAATTCAGCCGACAGTAAAGGTTTGACCGGTCTGTAGGCCCTCAACACTTTTGGCGTAGGCCAGCGCTACATCGGCGCCAGCAGCCGGCTTGTAGCCACGGAAGTACGGCGCGTAGCTGCCCATGGCTTCCAGCAGGACCGTGGGACTCACGGAGTTGATGCGCAGCCCTCGTGGCAATTCAATTGCCGCAGCTTTGATAAAAGCGTCGAGTGCACCATTGACCAGAGCAGCCGACGCGCCTGTACGAATCGGGTCACGGTTGAGAATGCCGCTGGTGAAGGTGAAGGAGGCGCCGTCGTTGGCATACTCGCGGCCGATCAACAGCAGGTTGACCTGGCCCATCAGCTTGTCACGCAGGCCCAGCTCAAAATCGCTTTCGCTCATATCACCCAGCGCTACGAAGTTCACGTTGCCAGCCGCGCAGATGAGTGCGTCGAATTTGCCGGTCTGCTCGAACAGGTTGCGGATCGAGGTGCTGTCGCTGATATCCACTTGGAAGTCACCGCTGCTGCGGCCAATGCTGACCACTTCATGACGCTGGGCCAGTTCGGCCTTGACTGCCGAGCCGACGGTGCCGCTGGCGCCAATCAATAGGATTTTCATGGGGCTGTTCCTCCAAGAGTTAGTGAAGGTTCAGTCTAGAGTGGCTTTTTAAGCGGATAAACGTGCTAATAGGCAACCTTTGGTTTTCAATTGGAAACAATCGATGAGCGAGATGGATGACCTGGCGGCCTTTGCCGTACTGATCGAAGCCGGCAGTTTTACGGTGGCGGCCGAGCAACTGGGTTGCAGCAAGGGCCAGCTGTCCAAGCGCATCAGCCATTTGGAGGCACAGTTCAACGTGGTCTTGCTGCACCGCACCACACGCAGGCTCAGCCTGACCGCCGCCGGTGCGGCGCTGTTGCCCCAGGCGCAAGCGCTGGTGGTGCAGGTGGATCGCGCCCGTCAGGCATTGGCGCGTCTCAAGGACGATTTGGCCGGGCCCGTTCGTATGACGGTTCCGGTTTCATTAGGGGAAACCTTTTTCGATGGTTTATTGCTGGAGTTTTCCAAGCAGTACCCTCAGGTGCAGATCGAGCTGGAGCTCAACAACAGTTACCGAGACCTGGCGCGGGACGGCTTTGACTTGGGGGTGCGTTCGGGGGCGATTGAAAACGAGCGTCTGGTGGCCAGGCCGCTGTTGGCCTGGCATGAGATGACCTGTGCCAGTCCCGCCTATCTGGAGCAACATGGCGAACCACTGACCCCTGGGGATCTTGCGGCGCACACCTGTTTACTCAACAGCCACTACAGCGGTCGCGAGGAATGGCTTTATCACCAGCAACACGAGTTGTTGCGGGTGAGGGTGAGCGGCACCTTTGCCTCCAACCATTACAACTTGCTGAAGAAGGCCGCCCTGGTAGGGGCCGGTATCGCCCGCTTGCCGTCCTACGTGCTGCCAACGGAATTGGCTGACGGCCGATTGCGTTGGCTCCTGCGTGATTACCAGACGCGGAGTCTGCCGATGTACCTGGTCCATCCTTATCAAGGCGGCCTGCCGAGACGGACCCAGGTACTGGCCGACTACCTGGTGGACTGGTTCAAGCGCAGCGGTGAGGCACTGGATCGGCTTTAACGGTAGCGGCGCGCAATCAGGTGGTCGATGGACAGGCTGCCCGGCCCTTTGGCAAGCAACAGCAACAGCAGCGCAATCCAGGTGCCGTGGGTGGGGTAGGCGTCCGGGTAGACGAACAACTGAATGACCAGGGTCATGCCGATCAAGGCCAGGGCTGAGAAGCGCGTTGCCAGGCCCACCAGGATCAGCACCGGGAAAAAGTGCTCGGCAAACGCCGCCATGTGCGCGGCTACTTCCGGTGACAGCAATGGCACGTGGTATTCACTGCGAAACAGCGGCAATGTCGAGGCGGCGAGTTTGGGGGTACCGAGTTCGAACGTGCCGTTGATCAGGTCAATGGCAATGCCTTCGACCTTGGTTTGCCCGGATTTCCAGAACACTGCCGCAATGGAGAAGCGCGCGACAAACGCCAGCAGGCTGTAGGGGATTTTCTCGAAAAGTGCGATGGCCTGTCTGATCAGGCACGAAGAGGACGTGTTCATGGCGATACCTGTTGTTCTGGGAGCGGATGAGTGAGGGCGTCGTGGTTGATCAGCAGCGTGAGGCATTGGTGCAGGTCGAACTCGGCGCTGGCCTCGAGGGCATTGGCGACGGCCATTTCCAGCGCCGAGCCGCGTTTCAGGCTATTGATAAAGGCGACCGAGCCGCCGTCGATGGCGAAGACCTTGACGTTCAACCCTTGGCGCAACACCAGTGCGCTCTGGGCATGCCAGGGATCCAGGGTGGCCAGGGCGCCCTCGGTCTGGTGTGCCGCCCACACCGCCACCACGGCGTAGGCGGAGTTCAATGTGCCAACGGACGGGTGCAGTTGCAGATGCAGCGCCCCCGGCTTCGTGTGGGCCTGCAGTTGTTGCAGAACGGCTTGCGGATCCACCACGGTTGTATCCGCTGCGTGATAAGCGCGAACCCGCAAGCGTTCCAATCGGGCGACATCGGCCAGGTAGGGCACGCTGACGGCCGGTTCAAACCCTTGGATAAAGTCGGCGAATGTGCCGCCGTACTCGCTGATCAGCGGGCTGGCGGGCGGGTAGGCCTGGACGAAAATGCCGGCCATGGCGCGGAAAAACTCATCGCCGACCAGTTGCGCGGTTATGGGGTATGCGGTTGCCAGCGCATTGATCAACGAGTTGTGAACATTGTTGCGATACACCGCAAAACGACTGGCCGGGTCGGCCCCGTTGCTGCTGAACAGGCCGTCGGGGCAAGGTAGGTCTGGCGCCAGCAAGGCGCTGGAAAAGGCGTCGTGAAGGCTCATGGGCGGACCTGCGATAAGTACCGTTCAGCCTGCTGGGCTTCTGCCCATAGCACGCTGAAGGCCGGCACTTGGTTGTCGCGCTCGATCAGGGTTGCGACCGGACCCGTCAGCGCGAGCACGTGTTCGTACAGCAGCCATACCGCGTTATCGATGGGTGCGCCGTGGTCATCGATCAGCAGGCGATCGCCCAGGTTGTCGGTGTCTTCGGCGAAGCCGGCCAGATGAATCTCACCCACGGCGCGCAACGGTAGGGCGTTGAGATAGGCCAGTGGGTCGCGCTGGTGGTTGATGCACGACACATAGACGTTGTTCACGTCCAGCAGCAGACCGCAGCCGGTGCGGCGGATGATCTCGCCGATGAAGTCGGTCTCGTCCAGGGTCGAGCGCTGGAACAGCAGGTAGGTCGAGGGGTTCTCCAGCAGCATCGGCCGCTTGAGGGTGCACTGTACCTGGTCGATGTGCTCGCAAACTCGACTCAAGGTGGCGGCGTCATAAGCCAGGGGCAGCAGGTCGTTGAGAAACGCCGGGCCGTGGCTGGACCAGGCCAGGTGTTCGGAAAAGGAGTGGGGTTGGTAGCGTTCGATCAGTGCGGCCAAGCGCCCCAGGTGTTCACGGTTGAGCGGGCCTTCGCCGCCGATGGACAGGCCCACGCCGTGCAACGACAGGGGGTAACGTTCGCGAATCAACCCCAGGTAGTGATGAAACGGGCCGCCGGCCACCATGTAGTTTTCGGCGTGCACTTCAAAAAAACCGATATCGGGCGAAGTATCGAGCACTTCCTTGAAGTGCTCGTTCTTCAGGCCCAATCCGGCCCGATTGGGGAGCCTTGGCACCTGAACCGGTGAGACTGTGGACAGGCGTGAAAGCGTCATCATCCGTACTCCGGCCGGGGAGGGGTCAGGACTTGGCGGTGAAGGCGGCTTCCTGGCCGAAACCGGTCGGCGAGGTGGAGCTTGGGGTTTGGGTGCAGGTGCCGGCCGGGACCAGTTTCCAGGCGTTGGCCTGATCCTTGGTTTTCGAGGTGCCGGCGCAGGATGTGCCGGCACCGGCGGCGCAATCGTTCTTGCCGGCTTCAGCGACGCCGAAGCACTTCTGCATGTCGTCGGCAGCGTGGGCGGTGGTGGTCAGGGCGGACAGGCTCAAGGCCGAACTCAGGGCGAGGACGAGGCTAGCAGCGGACAGTTTGGTGGTCATGATGGATCTCCAGCAGTAGGTTGAGGAGCGGGCTTGAATGCCTGCTTGCACCACTAGAGGCGGGAGGGGGATGTTCGTTACAAGGTCAGACTAAATAATTTCAAACAATGCAAAAAAATGTGGGAGGGAACTTACTCCCTCCCACATGAGATCCGGCTTATCCAGCCACCGTCTCTTAGCCGCCCAGGTACGCCTCACGCACCTTCGGATCGGTCAGCAACTGCTCGCCAGTGCCCTGCATCACCACCCGGCCGTTTTCCAGCACGTAGGCGCGGTCAGCGATTTTCAGCGCCTGGTTGGCGTTCTGCTCCACCAGGAACACCGTTACACCGTCCTTGCGCAGTTGTTCGATGATGTCGAAGATCTGCTGGATGATGATCGGTGCCAGGCCCAGTGAAGGTTCGTCCAACAGCAACAGCTTGGGCTTGCTCATCAGCGCGCGACCGATGGCGAGCATTTGCTGCTCGCCGCCGGACATGGTGCCGCCGCGCTGGCTGAAGCGCTCCTTGAGTCGAGGGAACAGGTGCAGCACCTTGTCCATCTGCTCCTGGTAGTCGCCCTTGTCGGTGAAGAACCCACCCATGGCCAGGTTTTCTTCCACGGTCAGGCGTGAGAATACCCGCCGGCCTTCCGGCACCACGGCAATGCTCTTGCGCATGATGTGCGACGACTGCTGGCCCACCAGCTCTTCACCCATGTAGCGGATGCTGCCGCTGTGGGCCTGCGGCGAGCCGCACAAGGTCATCAGCAAGGTCGACTTGCCGGCTCCGTTGGCACCGATCAGCGTGACGATCTCACCCTGGCGCACTTCGACGTTGACGCTGTGCAAGGCCTGGATCTTGCCGTAGAAAGTGGAAACGTTTTCGAATTGCAGCATTTTACGCTTCCCCCAGATAGGCTTTGATCACTTCAGGATTGTCGCGGATCTGCTCCGGCGTCCCGTCCGCCAGCGGCGTGCCCTGGTTGATCACCACGATATGGTCGGAAATGCTCATGACCAGTTTCATGTCGTGTTCGATCAACAGCACCGTGGCGTTGTTTTCCTCACGCAACACGCCGATCAGCGCCTTGAGGTCTTCGGTTTCCTTGGGGTTCAGGCCGGCGGCCGGTTCGTCGAGCATCAGGATCCGCGGACGGGTCATCATGCAGCGAGCGATTTCCAGGCGACGTTGCTGACCGTAGGCCAGGGTGCCGGCGGGGCGGTTGGCGAACTCGGTGAGGTTGACCTTGTCCAGCCAGTACGCAGCGTACTCCATGGCCTCGCGCTCGCTCTTGCGGAACGCCGGGGTCTTGAACAGGCCCGCAAAGAAGTTGGTGTTCAGGTGACGGTGCTGGGCGATCAACAGGTTCTCGACCGCCGTCATGTCCTTGAACAGCCGTACGTTCTGGAAGGTGCGCACCACGCCCTTGCGGGCGATCTCGTGGCCGGCCAGCCCCTGGATCGGCTGGCCGTCCAGCAGGATGCTGCCGCCACTCGGCTTGTAGAAGCCGGTGAGGCAGTTGAACACCGTGGTCTTGCCGGCACCGTTGGGGCCGATCAGCGCAACCACCTGTTTCTCTTTCACGGTCAGGGCGACGCCGTTGACCGCCAGCAAGCCGCCGAAGCGCATGCTCAAGTTTTCGACTTTCAGGATCTCGCGGCTCATTTGCGCAGCTCCATGTGTGGACGTTGCATGGGCAGCAGGCCTTGAGGTCGCCAGATCATCATCAGCACCATCATGGCGCCGAACATCAACATGCGGTATTCGCTGAACTCACGCATCATTTCCGGCAGCAGGATCATCACGATCGCCGCCAGGATCACGCCCAGCTGCGAGCCCATGCCACCCAACACGACGATGGCGAGGATGATCGCCGACTCGATGAAGGTGAACGACTCCGGGGTCACCAGGCCTTGGCGAGCGGCGAAGAAGCTGCCGGCAAAACCGGCGAACGCGGCACCCAGGGTGAAGGCGGAGAGCTTGATGATGGTCGGGTTCAGGCCCAGGGCACGGCAGGCGATTTCATCTTCGCGCAACGCTTCCCAGGCACGGCCGATCGGCATGCGCAGCAAGCGGTTGATCACGAACAGTGCCGCCAGCGCCAGCAACAGCGCCACCAGGTACAGGAACACCACTTTACTCACCGGGTTGTAGTCGATCCCGAAGTACTCGTGGAAGGTCTGCATGCCTTCGGCAGCGGTGCGGTCGAACGACAGCCCGAAGAACGTCGGCTTGGGGATGCTGCTGATGCCGTTGGGGCCACCGGTGATGTCGGTCAGGTTACGCAGGAACAGACGGATGATTTCCCCGAAGCCCAGGGTCACGATGGCCAGGTAGTCACCGCGCAGGCGCAATACCGGGAAGCCCAGCAGGAAGCCGAACGTGGCCGCCGCCATGCCGGCCAGCGGCAGGCAGATCCAGAAGCTCCAGCCCAGGTAGTGCGACAGCAGCGCGTAGGTGTAGGCACCCACGGCGTAGAAGCCCACATAACCCAGGTCGAGCAGGCCGGCCAGGCCCACTACGATGTTCAGGCCCAGGCCCAGCAACACGTAGATCAGGATCAGGGTGGCAATGTCGACCGCACCGCGCGAGCCGAAGAACGGCCAGATCAGCGCGGCCACGATCAGGCCGATGATGATGTAGCGCTGGGTGCGCGGCAGGGTCAGGAATTGGCTGACCTTGGGCGAGACCAACGGGCCACGGTTGCCCTTGAACAGGGCACCGACCTGTTGGGTGAACAGCACGCGCAGGAACATCAGCACCGAACACAAGGCGATGATGGTCAGCGTCACGGGGCCGGTGCCATGCACTTCCAGGTTGATGCCGACAATGCTCAGCTTGAGGCCGAGTACCGGGAAGGCCACCGCCCACACCAGCAAGGCGCTGAAAAACGCCGATTTAAGATATCTGCTCATACTTTCTCAACCTCCGGACGGCCCAGGATGCCGGTCGGACGGAACAACAGCACCAGGACCAACAGGCCGAACGCGACGACGTCCTTGTATTGGTCGCCGAAAATATCGGCACCAAACGCCTCGGCCACCCCCAGCACCAGGCCGCCGAGCATCGCGCCCGGGATACTGCCGATGCCGCCCAATACCGCTGCGGTAAAAGCCTTGAGGCCTACCAGGAAACCGGCGTTGGGGTTGATCACGCCGTACTGCATGCTCAGCAGTACCGCCGCGACGGCTGCCAGTGCGGCACCGATCACGAAGGTCAGGGCGATGATGTTGTTGGTATTGATGCCCAGCAGGTTGGCCATCTTGATGTCTTCGGCGCAGGCCCGGCAGGCGCGCCCCAGACGGGAGCGGGAGATGAACAGGGTCAGGCCCAGCATGGCCACCAGGGTGACGACGAAGACCAGGATCTGCATGTAGGAAATCAGCACTTCTTCCGCACCACCCGGGCCGAAGGAGAAGCTCCCCGGGATCAGGTTGGGGATGGATTTATCCTTGGAGTCCTGGGACAGCAATACGGTGTTCTGCAGGAAAATCGACATGCCGATGGCGGAAATCAGCGGGATCAAACGGTTGCTGCCACGCAAGGGACGGTAGGCAACGCGCTCGATACTGTAGCCATAGGCACTGGTTACGACGATCGACGCCAGGAACGCGGCGGTCATCAACAGCGGCAGGGAGTGGATACCCATCATGGCCAGCCCGGCAAGGGCAATGAAGGCCACGTAGGAACCAATCATGTATACCTCGCCATGGGCGAAGTTGATCATTCCAATGATGCCGTAAACCATTGTGTAGCCAATGGCTATCAAGGCATAGGTGCTGCCAATGGTCAGCCCATTAACCAGCTGTTGGAAAAAATGATAGATCTCAGGCATTACAGCGCTCCTAAAAACCCGATACGCATTTCACTGGTGGAGTCATGTTCCGGCCCCGTGCTGTGTTCTGTGAGCACATTTGCACAAAGCGTTTGCCAGCGAACCGCTGGTGACGGTTTTAAGATTTTCAGGTGAGCCAGCGCCCGGATCGCGGGTGACAGGCCCATAAACCTCGTAAAACAAAGCCCACTGCTCTCACAGTGGGCTTGTTGGACCAGTAACGCCTGGCTTACTGAGGGGAAACTTCGGTTTTTGGTTTGCCGAAGTGCCATTCGTAGACCACGAACTTGAAGTCCTTCAGGTCGCCCTTGGCGTCGAAGCTCAGGTCGCCGGTAGGGGTCTTGAAGGTGCCCGCGTGGATGGCTGCGGCCACTTTGGCGGTGTCTTCGCTCTTGGCAGTCTTGATGCCCTCGGCGATGACTTCAACGGCCGAGTAGGCCGGGAACACGAACGGACCGGTTGGGTCCTGCTTGTTCTTGGCGAACTCTTCAACGATGGCTTTGTTGGCCGGGTCGGTATCGAAGGATTTAGGCAAGGTCACCAGCAGGCCTTCGGAGGCGCCCTGGGCGATTTGCGAGATGGAGTCGTTGCCGACGCCTTCCGGGCCCATGAACTTGGCGTTCAGGCCTTTTTCCTTGGCTTGGCGCAGGATCAGGCCCAGCTCCGGGTGGTAGCCGCCGTAGTAGACGAAGTCGACGTTGGCTTGCTTGAGCTTCTGGATGATCGAGGAGAAGTCTTTGTCGCCGGCGTTCAGGCCTTCGAAGACGGCAACCTTGGTGCCTTTCTTCTCGAGGGTCTGCTTGACGGCGGTGGCGATGCCTTCGCCGTATTGCTGCTTGTCGTGCAGGACGGCAACGATTTTCGGCTTCACGTGGTCGGCGATGTAGTTGCCGGCCGCCGGGCCCTGGGCGCTGTCCAGGCCGATGGTGCGGAAGATCAGCTTGTAGCCACGGGCGGTGATTTCCGGGCTGGTGGCTGCCGGGGTAATCATGATCACGCCTTCGTCTTCATAAATGTCGGACGCTGGCTGAGTGGAGCTGGAGCAGAGGTGGCCGACCACGAACTTGACGCCGTCGTTGACCACTTTGTTGGCTACGGCCACGGCTTGTTTAGGGTCGCAAGCGTCGTCGTATTCCTTGGCTTCGAGCATTTTGCCGTCGACGCCGCCCTTGGCGTTGATGTCGGCGATGGCCTGCTTGGCACCCATGAATTGCATGTCGCCGTATTGCGTTACAGGACCAGTCTTTGGACCGGCGATGCCGATCTTGATGGTGTCGGCTGCGAACGAATGGCCGGCAACCCCAGCCAGGACCATAGCGGCAAACAGTTTGGAAATCTGCTTAGTAGCCTTATTCATAGTGCTCCACTCTTACTGTTGTATTTTTTATAGTTCTAGCGGCCTTGTGAGCTGCAGAACCGGATCGGATATCTCGGATATCCCCCCGGCAGTGCCCTGGCAACTGTACCGGTACAGTGTAGAGCGCCGGTTGATCGCTTGAAAAGCTGGCTGCCGGGGGCAAAAGCCGGGTGTGTCGCTTAAATGAAAGAAAAAGACAGAATTGCGGCGGGGTGATGCCAGCGTTCCGGGCAATCCTTGGCTTTCCTGACACTTTCTATCGATGACTCATTTGCAACTGGGTTTTTCTGCCGGAGAGGGGGCGCTATGATTGCGCCGATTTTTCCCCAGGTGAATTCCCATGACTCAAGAACCTAGCACCCTCTATGCCAAGCTGCTCGGTGAAACCGCCGAAATCTCCTGGAAGGAGCTTGAGCCGTTCTTTGCTAAGGGTGCCCTATTGTGGGTCGATGCCGGCCTGGATTTGATCGAGGCCGCCGAGGGAATGGCTGAAGACAACCGCGATAAAGTCGCTGCCTGGTTGGCCGCTGGCAGCCTTTGCGAAGTGTCTGCGACGCGGGCATTGGACCTGGTTGAACGTGACCCGAGCTTGTGGGCGGTGGTGGTTTCGCCGTGGATACTGATCCAGGAAAGGGCGGCGTGATAAATGGTTGCACTGAAAAGGTGCGTGATTTTCCGTTTTAAAAGTGTGTAGCTGAGTAACCGCGGGCGCCGTGATGGCATCTTGCCGTGAAGAAAGGTCACAGCACTGGGTGACGCGCACGTCATGGGAACAGTTTTCTCGCCGGTGAATAGGCTGGAGAATTGTTTCTCAGTGTGAATAAAAGAGTGATGCCTGTCAGATCGCGGCGTAGGAAACGGCGAATTCCGGTAAAGTTCGCCGCTTGTCACCCGGAGCTAGTCATGCCGTCAGCGCTGTCCCCCTTAGCGAAGCCTTCGCACCAACTGCTTTACCTTATCTACGGTCACCAGGACGTTTATCGGCGCGAAGCCAAGTTCAGCATCCTCACTGCCCTGTCCCAACTCAAACCGGGCGAGTCGCTGTGCATCCGGGTCATGACCGATCGCCCCCAGGATTACATTGGCTGGCCGGTTGAAACCATCGCCCTGGACGAGCAGACCCTGGCCCAATGGCAGGGTGAAAACGGTTACCCCCATCGCCGCAAGGCCTGCGCGATCGCCCATGGGCTTACGCTGGCGGACAAGACCCTGTTCGTTGACACCGACACGCTGTTCCTCAAGTCCCCCCATCGTGTGTTCGAACTGATAGAGCCGGGCCAGTATGTGATGGACGGCTTCGAATACGACTGGAGCTATGTCTGCAAGCGCCCTGACTATCTCAAGTTGGGCGAGCACCTGCAGGCCCATGGCATCTCTGCGGATAACAGCTTCAAACTCTATAACAGTGGTCTGTGCGGCGTGCGTGCCAGCGATGCGCCGCTGCTCGAAGCCTCCATCCGCCTGATCGACGAGTGGACGCGGAACTCGTTCGATATTCACACCATCGAGCAAATCGCGATTTCCTTCGCGATGCGCGACCAGAAGGTGCGCGAGGCGCATAAATTCGTTCATCACTACTTCGCCGACAAGCGCTTCTTCCATGCCATGCAAGCGCACTTCTTCACCCTTCACGGTGAGGCATTCGGCCCTGAGCTGGTAGCGCGATGCAGGGATGTGCCGCGAGTCAAGCCGGTGCCCTCGCCCTGGCAGCGGCTGCGCATCAAGTGGAAGCTGCGCAATCAGCGCAAGCACCTGAAAAAGGTCGGTCGTGACTTGCTCTACGGCAGTTCGGCGCCTGCGCATCCGTACTACGACGTGTGCCGACACGGGTGGTGGGAATCGGCTTCGCGGGAGATTCGTGGCTGGGATGAGGCGGAGCAGAAGCGGTTCTTCGGCGCAAAAAATTCCGGCTGGCCGAAGCATTTGCCCCGGCCTGCAAGACGCGCCGACGAAAAGACCATCATCGCGTTCCTGCGTCAACGCATGACGCACTGAGGTTGCAACGGCGCCAGGCGGCGCCGTCACACTGGGCTAGGCGGTCTTGCCGGTGTGGTTATTCAACGAAATAACCTTGGTCTTGCCGATGCGGTGACGGTAGATCTCGCGCAAGTACTTGATCGCCTTCTTCACACAATCCCGTGACAGGCGAATGTCATTGATCGACACGAACTTCTCTTTGTCGTTGATCAACTCGCGGTACTTCTTCTCATACATCGGCTTGATCGCGTACCAGTTGGTATCGAGGATCTTCGCCGGGTTTTCAAACTCGTTGAGCAACTCGTCGATGCGGTCTTCGTCGAAGTCCTCGTGGATGATGAAGTCCAGGATCGAATTGTCCAATGTGTCATCGAAGCGGTACGGGTTGCGCGCAAAGCAACGCTTGATAAAGGCCACGATCAGCGTGAGGAAGTCATCCGACAGGCACGGGCTCTTGGCGATCAGGGTGGTCAGCGACAGGTTGGCGGATGCGCCGATCACCAGGGCATAGCGCTTGAGGGTGGTGTTGGGGAACAGGCTGTTGAGGTGCGTCTTGAGCCGGTTCAGGTCCATGTAGGACAGCTTGTAGTCCTTGGGCAGCGAGACGATCGACACCACCGACGAGCAGTTCTTGAAGAAGTGCAGGTCATGCAGCGCCGCCGCGTCGTAGCCGGAGTTCTTGTACTGCTCCAGGGACGCCTTGTAGCGCTTGGACTCGATCGGCAACAGGCTGATGCCTTCGATGGCCTGGGTGACCTTGTTGAAGTGCGGCAGGTCGATGGAGCGGAAGAACAGGTCGTCGATGTTCAGGCGCTGAGGCTCTTTCTCGAAGACTTTGAACTTGTCATTGGACGGCACCGGGGTTTCCGGTACGACGGATTCGGCGTAGGCAATCGCCACCGGCCCGGCCAGGCTCATGAACAGGTCATTGGCATCCAGGCGGATGGTTTCGCCGATGTCGATGCCGGCGCGACGGAAGTAGTTCTGGTCGTAGTCGGTGGTCACGGCCTGGGCGGTGAGGATGTTGAAGATCTGCTGGGATATGTACTGGTTGGCGTGTTTCTCCATGGCATTGACGTCAATGTTCTGGATATTGCCGTCATCGCTCTCTTCGGCGTAGCGCATGATGTCGTTGGAGATCAGCATCATCGCGTTCCACGGGCGGATGCGCCCCTTCACGCTGGCTTCGCTGCTGTCTTCGTTGGCAAAGTTGTATGAAAAATCCCATTCTTCAGACAGGTACTTGCACAGCAGTCGCCCGGCGTTGATGTGCAGCGCTTCGGACATTTCGCTGCGGTGGTCGGAGATGTTCGGCAGCACACAAATGCCGCTGGTGAAGATCGGCTCGAACACGAAGGCGTGGCCGCTTTTGCTGTCGTGTTCGTCGGCGGGCTTGGTGTCGAACGTCTTGTTCATGTACGAATGCTGCTGCGCCAGGCCGAACTCCGAGGCCATGCCCGAACCGGTGCCGCCGCCGGCGCTGAAGATCGAGAAGTACAGGCGCGACTGGTTGGCCTTGATGCCGCAGGAGTCGATCAGGTACGAGTGGATCATCTTCCAGTCGGGGCTGGAAAAGCGCTGGGTGTCTTTGTTGAGGATGATCTTGGCCAGGTACTGGCCGAGGATCGGCGCGTTACCGGCGCCACCGGCATGGACTTCGGAGAGGTCCATGATTTTCATCTTGCTGTAGTCGCGCAGGAAGCCGCTTTTTTCGCCCTTGCGCGAGAAACGGATACGCCCGGCGATGTCCTTGTCCAGGTCACCGAGCATCACCAGCGGTTCCACCAGGAACACCGGTTTGCTGGCCTTGCCGCCGCCCAGGCGCAGGTTGTTGCGAATCCACTGGGCCGGGCTGTAGCCCTTATCCAAGGTTTTGTCTTCGGTGCTGAATTCGTTGAGGTAGAACTTGCGCGCGTTGTACACCAGCTCCGCCACGTCCAGCGCGATGTTCGAACCGCAGCGGCCCAGGCCGATCAGGCACACCGAGGGGAATTCCTGCTCGCTGTGCTGCTCGCTGTCGCCTTCCAGGTGAGGCGGGCGCGGGAACACCATGTCGCGCAGGCCGTCGAGGTTATCGAGGATGCGGTCGGTATTGGTTTCGGTGAAGTACAGGTATTGCTGGGTGGCCAGCGGGCGCGCGGTGCTCAATGACTTTGAACCTGAGGGTTTGCCCTCAGGCGCTGGGAGCAACACGTCGGATACCACGGTGCCAGAGTTATTTTTAGAGGTCATTGTGCGCCATGTGCCTGGACGGATGGCTGAAAAGTATCAAATAGCCATCACGGAATGGGAGATCGCGACTTTACAGTGCGTCCTTGTCCGAACCATCAGGCTTACCCAGTGTGCTCAGGAAAAACCTGGCCGGACTCTGATGAATCGGCCGTTCGTCGGCGATCTTTAGGTAAGTGATGGCGAAATGCCAAAGATTCGACGTCAGCGAATTGGCCTGACAACGGAGGTGGATCCGGGGCGGCCTGGGGACAGCTCTTTTGTCGCAGGGGTGTCCTTGGTGCCCGCCACGCTGGCTGGGGTGATCGGATTGCGCCTGTCGATCCCCTGCATTGCGCCCATTATTTCACTGGCGGGCACCGCCGGGCTCAATAGGTAGCCCTGGACGAAATCACAGCCATGGTTGAGCAGCAGATCGAATTGGGCCTGGGTTTCCACGCCTTCGGTCACCACCTGCAAGTGCAGGGTGTGAGCCATGCCGATAATTGCCTGGACGATCTCGATGTCGGCGGTCGACTTGGGAATGTCCTGGATAAACGAGCGATCGATCTTCAGGGTGTTGAGCGGCAGGCGCTTGAGGTAGGCGAGGGAGGAGTAGCCGGTGCCGAAGTCATCGATGGCCAACGACACGCCCAGCGCGCGGATTTGCCGCAGCAGGGCCAGGGTGCTGCTGATATTGCCCATCAAGGCATTTTCGGTCACTTCCAGCTCCAGGCGGTTGGCGCCGATCCCGCTGAAGCGCAGTGCGTCTTCGATTTCATCCGCCAGTTCGTCGCGGGCCAGGTTCAGGGCCGAGCAATTCACCGACATGGTCAGTTCGGTATAGCCGCGGTCGGAGAGCAGGCTCAAGTCATGGCAGGCTTGGCGCAAGACCCAGTGATCGAGTTCGGCGATCAGCCCGTTGCTTTCGGCAATCCCGATAAACCGGGCTGGGGTCAGCAGCCCATGTTGCGGATGCTGCCAGCGCACCAGGGCCTCCAGGCGTGTCACTTTGCCCAGCTTCATGTCAAAGATCGGTTGGTAGAACAGTACCAACTGGTTCTGGGCGCGCAGGGCGCTGCGTAGCTCTTCTTCCAATTGCAGTTCGAGGGAGGCGCGGGTCTTCAGGTTGGAGTTGAAGAAGTTCAGGCTATTACGTCCCATGTCCTTGGACTGGTACAGCGCCAGGTCGGCGTTTTTGAGCAGCTCTTCGCAGGTCAGGCCATCCTCGGGAAACAGGCTGATGCCAATGCTGGTGGTCATCACCATACGGCGACCGGCCAGTTCGACGGGATCCTTCATCTTTTGCATGATGCGTTGGGCCAGGTGTCGCGCTTCGTCGCGGTGGTGAATGCTGATCAGGATGCAGAACTCATCGCCGCCAAACCGTGCGACCACGTCCGCATGGCTGCGCACGGAGCCTTTGATATGGCTGGCGAGAACGGTGAGCAATTGATCCCCTGCGTCATGGCCGAGGCTGTCGTTGATGCGCTTGAAGTGATCAATATCCAGGAAAATAACCGCCATCATGCCGTTTGAAGCCGTTTTTTCGGCGATTTTTTCCGCAAAAATCTGATTGAAACCGCGTCGGTTAAGCAAGCTGGTCAGCGCGTCGTAATGCGCCACCTGTTGCAGGGAGGCGCGCGCCTGATCCAGTTCGCTGAGCAGTGCGTTGACCCGACGCAGGTCGCGCTCCTTGTGTTGCAGCTTTTTATCCGCCAGCGCGGCGCTGATGCTGCTGCCGATCACCAGCAGGGTGATCACGGCGACCGACAGGCCCAGTTGGATAGGGTTATTGTCCAGAGGTAGCGAGAGATCGGCGCCGGTGGGGACGATCAGTTGCATGGCGGCCATGCCGGTAAAGTGCATGCTGATAATGCCTGCGCCCAACATCAGGCTGGCGGCGTATTTGAGCAGTTGATGGAAGACGCCGGCACCGGTGCGCAGGTAGCTCGACAACAACAGGGCGGCCAGGCTGGCGCCAATGGCGATGCCGACCGAGGCGAGCAGCAGGCCCGACTCGAAATACGCCTGGGCCTGGGAACGCATGGCCGACATGCCGACGTAATGCATCAGGGCTATGCCGATGCCCATCCACAGCGATGCCAGCAGGTATTGGTTAAATCGCAGTTTGGTGTGACTGAGGGTTTGCATGGCGAACAACGAGGCGATCAGGGCGATGGCCAGCGAGGCGAACGTCATGAGCAGTTCGTAGTGAATCGCGATGGGTGCCTGGAAGGCCAGCATGCTGATGAAGTGAGTGGACCAGATACCCCCTGCCAGGCAACCGGCACCCAGCCAACGCCAATGGCGGCGAGCGGTAGGGTCTTCGACATGGCCAACCCGTTCGGCCATGTCCAGGGTGCCGAACCCCGCCGCACAGGCGACCAGATAGGCCAACAGCACCAGAAAAGGGTTATGACTGCAATTGAGTAATAAGTGCCCGTTCGCTGGGAGGTCGGTAAAAAAGTGCAGACCTAGCCATTCCATAGCATGTCCCGTCATAGCGTCACGTCACAGCCTACGGCGATGACCTATGAGGTCGAGTATAGAAGCCTCGCGGGATTTTCCAGCGATAATGGCACTTTGCTCGGAATGATTTTGGCATGCCGTGCATAGCAATTAGTGCTAAGCGCTGATGGGCAACTCCAACTCGAACGGTGCTTGTAACGGCGGCAGGCCGAACGCAGCACGGGCGGCGTCGCAATCGACATTCTGCTCGCCCTGGCTCCATGAAGCCTCGAATTCTCGGCAGGGGCTTGAGCGTTGCTCATAAATCGAGCAACTCGTGCCTTTGCCGACTTCGCCTTCAAGGCTGCAGCAGCGCACGGGCTTCTGGTCGGTGCCGATCATTGCCACGCGGGTCGGGTTGATCTGCACCACCAGGTCATCAGGCACCGTCCCTCCCGAGGAGGCGCACTCACCCCAGAAGAAAGACACACGAAAGTGTGAACAGCAGGCACCGCAACTCAGACACGGACTGGCTTCGGACATGGGCGTCATCGATAAGAAAAGTAGAGTGGGGGACTACTGGAAGGCTCGCCATTCTAATCGGGTCATGGCCGTTGGGAAGGGGGGCAGGCACTTATATTTTTGTCGGCAAAGTCCCGTGCTGTCGGGTGAAATCATGCCCTATCAGCTTTACGAATCATTACAGACAACCACGGCTCGCCTGACTATGTTGCAGGTACCGGGCGGGATGCATCGGGCATCGCAGCTCTCATAACAATAAAAGAGACGGACCCATGCAGAACTCGACCCAAGCGGCGAATGCCTGGCGCATTCTGTTCCTGTTGTTCCTCGCCAACCTGTTCAACTTCTTCGACCGCACCATTCCGGCGATCATCATCGAACCGATCCGCATGGAATGGCACCTGAGCGACTTCCAGCTCGGCATCATCGGCACCGCTTTCACCATCGTCTACGCCATTGCCGGCCTGCCGCTGGGGCGTCTGGCCGATACCGGCTCGCGCAGCAAACTGATGGGCTGGGGCCTGTTCGCGTGGAGCGGGTTGACGGCGATCAACGGCCTGGTCGGCAGTTTCTGGACGTTTTTGCTGGTGCGCATGGGCATCGGTATCGGTGAAGCCAGCTATGCGCCGGCTGCCAACTCGCTGATCGGCGACCTGTTCCCGGCGCACCGTCGTGCCCGGGCCATGGGGATTTTCATGCTGGGCCTGCCTTTGGGCCTGTTGCTGGCGTTCTTCACCATCGGCTGGATGGTCAAGGCGTTCGACAGCTGGCGCGCGCCGTTCTTCATTGCCGCCGTGCCGGGGCTGATCCTTGCGGTATTCATGTTCTATATCAAGGAACCCAAGCGCGGCGCCGCCGAAGCCGTACAAGTCTCCCAGGAGCGCGTCGATCGCCCGATTCGCCGTGTGCTGGCCGTACCGACCTTTCTGTGGCTGGTGCTGGCCGGGTTGTGCTTCAACTTCGCCACCTATGCGTGCAACTCGTTCCTGGTGCCGATGCTGCAGCGCTATTTCCTCCTGCCACTGCAGGACGCGGCGGTCGCCACCGGCGTCATCGTCGGGTTGACCGGCCTGGTGGGCCTGACCTTGGGGGGCTGGATTGCCGACAAGATCCATCAACGCGTTGCCAATGGCCGACTGCTGTTTGCGGCGTGCAGCCTGATCATCTCCACCGTCACCACCGTCTGGGCCCTGCATGCCGGGCGCATCGAGATCGGCGTGTTTGTGGCGCTGTTCAGTGTGGGCTGGTTGTTTGCGTATAACTTCTACACCTGTGTGTACACGGCGATCCAGGACGTGGTCGAGCCGCGCCTACGGGCCACGGCGATGGCGCTGTTCTTTGCCGGTTTGTACTTGCTGGGCGGGGGCATGGGGCCGATTGTGGTGGGCGGGTTGTCCGACCATTTTGCCCATGCGGCGATGTATGCGGCGGGGGCCGAGCAGATGACCGAGGCTTACAAGGCGGTGGGCTTGCATGACGCCATGTACCTGATTCCGGTGGCGCTGTTCTTGACGATGCTGTTTCTGTTCCAGGCGTCACGCAGTTTTGTGCGTGATGCCAAGCGGATGAAGGAGGGGTTGAAGGGGGTTGAGGTACCGGCTGCGGCTGCGATGGCTTGATTCTGCGGTGACGCCATCGGGGGCAAGCCCCCTCCCACAGTAGACCGCGTTGTCATGTCGGTCACCGATCAATGTGGGAGGGGGCTTGCCCCCGATGAGGCCCGCAACGCCAACGGTGTTCTCAAGTGAATAAAAAAGGCCCGCAGTGCGCGGGCCTCTATTCAACCGGGCAGGGCGGTAATCAACCCGCTACCAACACCCGAATGGCTTCCAGTCGCAGCGCCGCCTTGTCGAGCATGGCCAGGCCTTGCTCACGTTGGTTGCGCAGGGCGACCAACTCGCTGTCGCGAACGGTCGGGTTGACCGCTTGCAACGCGGTCAGGCGCGCCAGTTCTTCGTCGGTGTCTGCCGCCAGGCGACGCTTGGCTTCGGCCACACGTTCGGCGTGACGCGGCGTGATCTTCTCTTCACCGGCATTGATCCGCGGTGTGAGTTGATCGCGCTGGGCCTGCACGAACTTGTTGGCGCTGGCCCGTGGCACGCTTTCCAGCTGGTCGTTCAAGGTTTCGAACGAGACGCGGCCGGACAGGTCGTTGCCATTAGTGTCCAGCAGGCAGCGCAGTGCCGCCGGTGGCAGGTAGCGGCCCAGTTGCAGCGCGCGGGGCGCGACCACTTCACTGACGTAGAGCAGCTCCAGCAACACGGTGCCTGGCTTGAGCGCCTTGTTCTTGATCAGTGCCACGGCGGTGTTGCCCATGGAGCCGGACAGCACCAGGTCCATGCCGCCCTGCACCATCGGGTGTTCCCAGGTGATGAACTGCATGTCTTCACGGGACAGCGCCTGGTTACGGTCGTAGGTGATGGTCACGCCTTCGTCGTCGCCCAGGGGGAAGCTCGCGTCGAGCATCTTCTCGCTGGGCTTGAGGATCAGCGCGTTTTCCGAATGGTCTTCGCTGTCGATGCCAAAGGCGTCGAACAGGGTTTCCATGTAGATCGGCAGGGCGAACTGGTCGTCTTGCTCGAGGATGTCCTCCACCAGCGCATCGCCTTCACCGGCGCCACCGGAGTTGAGCTCCAGCAGGCGGTCGCGGCCGGTGTGCAGTTCCTGCTCCAGGCGCTCGCGCTCGGCACGGGCCTCGTCGATCAGGGCTTGCCACTCGCTGTCGTCGGCGTTTTCCAGCAGCGGCAGCAGGCGCGGGCCGAACTGATGCTGCAAGGCGTTGCCGGTCGGGCAGGTGTTGAGGAATGCGTTCAGGGCTTCGTGGTACCACTGGAACAGGCGCTGTTGCGGGCTGGTTTCCAGGTAGGGCACGTGCAGTTCGATCACATGCTTCTGGCCGATCCGGTCCAGACGGCCGATCCGCTGTTCCAGCAGGTCGGGGTGGGATGGCAGGTCGAACAGCACCAGGTGGTGGGAGAACTGGAAGTTGCGGCCTTCACTGCCGATTTCCGAGCAGATCAGCACCTGAGCGCCGAATTCCTCATCGGCGAAGTAAGCGGCGGCGCGGTCACGCTCGAGGATGTTCATGCCCTCGTGGAACACCGTGGCCGGGATGCCGGAGCGCACGCGCAGGGCGTCTTCCAGGTCCATGGCGGTTTCGGCGTGGGCGCAGATCACCAGGACCTTGGTGCGCTTGAGCATTTTCAACTGGTCGATCAGCCATTCGACGCGCGGGTCGAAGCGCCACCAGCGGTTTTCTTCGTCGATGTCCGGTTGCGACTGGAAGCTGACTTCCGGGTACAGCTCGGCGTGTTCGCCCAGGGGCAACTCGAGGTATTCGTCCGGGTTCGGCAGCGGGTAGGCGTGCAGCTTACGCTCCGGGAAGCCCTGCACGGCGGCACGGGTGTTACGGAACAGCACGCGGCCGGTGCCGTGGCGGTCGAGCAGTTCACGTACCAGGCGCGCACTGGCTTCGGCGTCGCCATCGTTGACGGCGGTCAGCAGCGCTTCGCCTTCGTTGCCGAGGAAACCTTGGATGGTCTTGTGCGCGGCGGGCGACAGGCGGCCCTTGTCGAGCAGCTCCTGCACGGCTTCGGCCACCGGGCGATAGTTCTCGCTTTCGGCACGGAAGGCGTGCAGGTCGTGGAAACGGTTCGGGTCCAACAGGCGCAGGCGCGCGAAGTGGCTGTCCTGGCCCAGCTGTTCCGGGGTGGCGGTGAGCAGCAGCACGCCGGGAATCACTTCGGCAAGCTGCTCGACCAGCGAGTATTCCGGGCTGGCTTTGTCTTCATGCCAGACCAGGTGGTGGGCTTCGTCGACCACCATCAGGTCCCAACCGGCGGCGAACAGCGCGTCCTGGGCCTTCTCATCGTCCACCAGCCACTCCAGCGCGACCAGGGCCAGTTGGGTGTCTTCGAACGGGTTGGCGGCATCGCTTTCGATAAAGCGTTCTTCATCGAACAGCGCTAATTGCAGGTTGAAGCGGCGGCGCATTTCCACCAGCCACTGGTGCTGCAGGTTTTCCGGTACCAGGATCAGTACGCGGTTGGCACGGCCCGACAGCAGTTGGCGATGGATCACCAGGCCGGCTTCGATGGTCTTGCCCAGGCCCACTTCGTCAGCCAGCAAGACCCGTGGTGCGATACGGTCAGCGACTTCACGGGCGATGTGCAATTGGTGGGCAATAGGTTGCGCACGTACGCCACCCAGGCCCCACAGCGAGGATTGCAATTGGCGGCTGGTGTGTTCAAGGGTGTGATAGCGCAGCGAGAACCAGGCCAGCGGGTCGATCTGCCCGGCGAACAGACGGTCGCTGGCCAGTCGGAACTGGATAAAGTTGGAGAGCTGGGTTTCCGGCAGGGTGACCTGCTCGTTCTGCCCATTGAGGCCGTGGTAGACCAGCAGGCCGTCGACGTCGTCGACTTCCTGCACGGTCATTTTCCAGCCTTCGAAATGAGTGATGGAGTCACCCGGTGAGAACCTCACACGGGTGAGGGGCGCATTCCGTAGCGCATACTGGCGGGTGTCGCCAGTGGCCGGATAGAGCACGGTCAACAAGCGGCCGTCCTGTGCCAGAACGGTGCCTAACCCCAGCTCTGCTTCGCTGTCACTAATCCAGCGTTGCCCCGGTTGATACTGCTGCGCCATGCTGCCTGACTCCCGCCGTGAAAAAGCCGACTATGTTAACGGAACAAGGCCCCACGCCCAAGGACTCTGACAAAAACTACTCCGTTTGGGCGGCCGGGTGAGCACGCAATCGACGGGTGGCGGGCACTTGTGAGTGTCGACTGGGTCACAGGTTGGCGAACCTGCGCTCAAGTCGTCGCGCGGCCCGCCGACAGCCTGCTGACAGGAGAACAACTATCATGCTTCCACCTATGCTGCCCGTCAGCGTCGTACCGGTTACGTCGCAACTCGACCCGGTCCGCCAGAAACCCGATATTCCGCCCGTGGTCCCTGTGCAAGCGGGCTCCAACGAAAGCACCATCGACCTGAAAAAGGGCGATGCCGAGCAGTCGACTTTTTTGCTGCGCGAGGAACAACGCCGCCAGCAGGAACAGCAGAAACGTCGGCGCGAAGCCGATGAAGACCCGGATCAGCACTTGGCGATCCCGGGCGACCTGCTCAATGCCGACAACACCGTACCGGTTGTGCCGCTGATCGAAGACGCGCCGCGCCAGGGCTTGTGGGTGGACGTCGAGGTTTAGCCCCGCAGTTCCCCCAGGGCCGTCATCAGCAACTCGATGTCGTGATCGTTGTTGAACGGGCTGACGGAGATCCGCGCAATACTGTTCAGGCCACGGGCCTGCATATCCAACGGGGTGTAGGCCACACCGTTGGCGCCGATATTGATCCGTTTCAATCCCAATTGCCGCTTGAGTTCGAAGGCGTCCCAGCCGGCGAGGTTGAAGGCGATCAAGCCTGATTGAAGCGTGCCCAGGTCATGCAGGGAAATACCCGGCATCCCGCGCAATGCTTCGCGGATTCGCCTGCTGGTGTACGTGACCCTTTCCCACACACGCTCGATCCCCAACTGATTCATCTCCTGCAGTGCATTGCCCAGGCCCGCCAACAGGGCGAAGGACACCTCGCTGGTCTCAAAGCGCCGGGCGTCGTTGCGCAGGTCGAAACCGTCGGCGTTCCAGGGGGCGGAAAACACGTCGCGCTGGGCGGGGTTCAAGTGCGAGAGGAAATCCGGCCGCACATACAGCAGCGCCGTTCCCCGTGGCCCGCGCAGGTGCTTGCGCCCGGCTGCCTTGAGCACATCGCACTGCAACGCCTGCACGTCCACCGGCACCTGGCCGACGGCTTGGCCGGCGTCGATAAAGTAGGCGATCCCGTGACGCCTGGCCACTTCACCGATGGCCTGGGCGGGGTTGATCAGTCCGCCGTTGGCGGGGAGCCAGGTGAGGTCGATGAGCTTTACGCGTGAATCGATCATCGCTTCCAACGCCACGGGGCACACCGCGCCGCTAGCATCGCAGGGGATGACGTCCACCCGCGCGCCGGCTTGCACCGCCCACTGCATGCTCGCCAGGTTGCCGCCCCATTCGTGGCGTCCTACCAGAATGCGGTCGCCCGGCTGCCACGGGCCCAAGGCCTGGAACGCCATGCTCCAGGCGGTCGAGCCGCTGCTGGCAAAGGCAATCGACGGGGTGGGCGCGTTGAGCAACTGCGCGGCCGCGCGGCGGGCTTTTTCTACCAGCAGCGCGCCATGCTCGCCGGCTTCCATCGGGCCGTCGCGGGCTTCGCGTTGTAGTTGGTCGAGGATGGCGTCAAGGGTCGCCTGGCTCGGCAAGGAGGCACCGGCAGAGTTGAAGTGCACGATGCCCGATTGGCAGCCAGGAGTGCCCTCGCGCAGATGTTGCACGTGCAGCGGGCTCACGGCTGCAACTCGAAAATCCCGTCAACCTCCACCGCCACGCCGGCCGGCAGACTTGAAACGCCCACTGCCGTGCGCACATGCCGGCCTTTTTCGCCGAGGGCATTCACCAGCAGGTTGGACGCCCCATTGGCCACCGCGCCCTGGCGCTGGAACTCGCCGCTGCTGGCGATAAACACCCCCAGGCGCAGGATGCGCACCAGGCGCGACAGGTCATCGCCCAGGGCATCGCTCAATTGCGCGAGCAAGCTCAGTGCAGCCAGTTCCGCGGCCTGGATACCTTCTTCCTCGCTGAGGGATTCGCCCAGGCGGCCCACGTAGGCAGGCTTGCCGTCTATCAGCGGGATTTGCCCAGAGATAAACAGCTGGTTCTGGCTGACCACATGGTTGATGTAGTTGGCAATCGGCTGGCTGGGTGATGGCAGCGTCAGGCCGAGGGCTTGCACGCGGTGGCGGAGGGAGTCGCTCATGGTGAATCCTCTGGGGTCAGGAGGTTTCAGCATGTGGGGCAGGGGGGAGTGTCGACAAACGGATAGATCTCATCCGACGTATCGAAATAACTCACGTGTCGTGGCAGATATCCTTCAACCACTCGCTGAAACACCGCGCGGCGTCGCTGGCAGGGCCTTGCGCTGCAATCAACCAGTAGCCTATTTCACTGTGATAGGGCGGCCAATCGAAGGCTTCTACCAGGCTGCCATCATCCAGCCTGCGTTGGATCAAGCGATGACGGCCCATGGCGATGCCCTGGCCGGCCACCGCGGCTTCGACCACGATGTTGTAGTCGTGCAGCATGACGCGCGGATGGTGCTTGAGGTCGACTTGATAATGCCCAGACCAGTCCGTCCACTCAAAAGGACGGTGCGAAGTGGCCATCAACAGCGCACCGTTGTGCACTTGGCTGGCCTTGAATGCCGGGCTGCACACCGGTGAGATCACCTCCGGCATCAGTCGTGTGGCCTGTACGTCGGGCCAGTCGCCCTTGCCGTAGCGAATGGCCAGGTCGACTTCGGCCGCCGCGACGTTTGCCAGTTGAATCGCCGGCAGCAACTCCACCTGGATATGCGGATAGCGGTTGAGAAAACCGGCCAGGCGCGGCGCCAACCACAGGGTGGCGAACGACGCCAGCAGGCCGACACGTAACACCGTGGCGCTGGGCACCACCCGTTGGGCGCGGGTCGCGACGGCGATGGCGTCCAGGGCGGGACGGATTTCGGCGTAGTACTGCTGGCCGTCTGCGGTCAGATCGATCGCGCGGGTGCGTCGGATAAACAGCGATTTACCCAGGTGCTGTTCGAGCTTTTGTACCTGATGGCTCAGGGCACTCTGGGTTACCGACAACTCCTGCGCGGCCTTGATAAAGCTCAAGTGCCGGGCCACGGCTTCAAAGGCGCGCAGGGCCAGCAGCGGCGGAAGATCCTTATGCAGTGCCACCTGGATGGGCCTCCTTGAGTGATTGGAAAGTGCCGATTTTGGGCGTCGGTCGGCCTTTTGTCGCCGGTTGATTTGCCGTCGGGCGCAGGAGTCCGCATTATTGAGCCTTACTCGCCACTACGTAAGCCAAGCCATGAGTGATGACGACAAGCTGATCGACCTGAACGCCGAACGCGCCAAGCGCGTGCATGACCTGAATGACAAGCGCCTGAATGAAGTGCGCCAGGCGTTTGAACAGGCGATGCCTTTAGGCAAAGCCAAGAAAAAATCAAAGAACAAACCCAAAAAGCGTTAAAACGGCCTGCATCTATTGATGCAGGTCAGTTATTACCCTTCTTTACGCCCCGTCGCGGGCGACATTGATCCCCGTCAATTTTCCAATCCGCCTTCTCCATTAACTTAGCCCTATCGCAACAAGGCAAGTGCAGGAGGCCGGTCATGTTTATCGATAATGTGGTATTCGCCGGAGTGCTGACTGTAAGCCTCATGGTGCTGTTTTTTGTAGGGTTTGGATTTTTTATCTGGAAAGACGCGAACAAGCGTAAAAAACCTTAGGTCTTTCCGGGTTACATGAGCACGCAAGGCATTTTGGGCGACTTCGGTCGCCCTTTTTTTTGGGTGTTCAATTCTGGTCCATAAAAAAAGGTGCGGTCCTCACAGAGGCCGCACCTTTTTTGTCAGCGCCTGGCGATCAGTTGCCCAGTGCCTTGGAGGCCAGCCAGAACAAGCCGGCCGAGAGGCCCACGGTCGCAGGCAGGGTCAACACCCAAGCCATCAGGATGGTCTTGACCGTGCCACCTTGCAGGCCGCTTTTGTTGGCGACCATGGTGCCCGCCACGCCGGAAGACAGGACGTGGGTGGTGGAGACCGGTAGGGCGAAGATATTGGCAAAGCCAATCATGGTGGCGGTGGTGATCTGTGCCGACATGCCCTGGGCATAGGTCATGCCCTGCTTGCCGATCTTCTCACCGATCGTCAGTACCACACGCTTCCAGCCCACCATGGTGC
The DNA here is from genome assembly GCF_059418085.1 of Pseudomonas sp. GW821-FHT09C10. Taxonomy (NCBI): domain Bacteria; kingdom Pseudomonadati; phylum Pseudomonadota; class Gammaproteobacteria; order Pseudomonadales; family Pseudomonadaceae; genus Pseudomonas; species Pseudomonas sp. GW821-FHT09C10. The sequence continues at coordinate 128,551 of NZ_JBWKPE010000017.1, read as the reverse complement.
CCAGGCCCAGGGCCAGTGCGACCGCGAGGATCACCCAGAACGGTGCGTACTCGGTGGTGGCGGTGAGGTCCTTGCGCAGTTTGTCGAGGTCGGACTTCTCACGCGCTTCCAGGCCCGGCAGCTTGCCGACTTTTTTCGCGGTGTCGTCCAGGCACAGCAGGTAGCGGCGCACTTCGATGCGGTGATCGGCACTCAGGGAATGGTAGTCGGAGACGCCTTTCAAGGTATCCAGCAAGGCATTGATGGTGGGTTCGGTCTGCTGCGGGTTGCAGCGGAACTTGCCCGGCAGGTCGTCTTTCACGCTTTTGCCCAGGGCCAGGAACTCACCCAGGGTCTCGTGGTTGCGCTGGTAGAACTGGTTAAGGTGCAGCGTGGCGTCGCGAGTACGCTCGATCTGGTAGGTGGTGCTGCCCAGGTCGAGTACGAACTGCGCCGGCACGATACCGATCAGCACCAGCATGATCAGGCCGATGCCTTTCTGGCCATCGTTGGAGCCGTGCACGAAACTCACGGCCATTGCCGAAATCACCAGGACCAGGCGGTTCCAGAACGGCGGGTGCTTCTTGTCGTCGAGCTTGCGGCGCTGGTCCGGGGTCTTGTGCATCTTCGACAGCGGGCGCCACCATTTCAGGCCGATCAGCACCAGGGCTGCGACCAGGAAGCCGGCCATCGGCGAGAACACCAGGGACGCGCCGATATCGACGGCCTTCTGCCAGTTCACACCGTCAGCCAGGGGGATGTCGTTGATCAGGGCATTGGCCAGGCCGACACCGAGGATCGAACCGATCAGGGTGTGGGAGCTGGAGGCGGGGATACCGAAGTACCAGGTGCCCAGGTTCCAGGTGATCGCCGCGGCTAACAACGAGAAGACCATCGCCAAGCCATGGCCGGTGTTCACATTGATCAGCAGCTCCACGGGCAGCAGGTGCACGATGGCGTAGGCGACACCGACACCACCGAGCAACACGCCGAGGAAGTTGAACACCCCGGAGAAGAACACGGCCAGATGCGGCGGCATGGCTTTGGTATAGATGACTGTGGCCACCGCGTTAGCGGTGTCATGAAAGCCATTGATGAACTCGAAGGCGAGGACAAAGGCCAGGGCGAGCAACAGGCTCACGAGAACCCAAGCATCCAGTCCGCTGAATAAATCGATCATGAAGGTTTTCTGACCCGGTCGTAAGGGGGCGCGATTATGCCAGAAAACCTCGGTAATCGATGCACTAGCTGCTCATCGGTATCAATCTTCATCGAATCGCCCTGGGCGAAAGCTGGCAATCCCAGGGTTTTCGGGGCTTTGGCAAGTCTTTGATTTATAACGCGCAGCGCTGAAAAGACAGGGTTTTGTCACCAAATCGTCATGCCTGAAACATTTGTATGAAATTTTACAGGCGATCGCGGGATGAGGCCGACGGCGCGCTGGCTAAATGGCAGCACTCCAGCCAGGACCCAAGACTCAAGCCGAAGCGCTTATTGCTCTTCGGCCTTGAGTTCCTGTTCAATCTTTTGGATTTCCTGGGCAAATGCCTGGTCGAGCAGGCTGGCTCGCTTGCGCCATGGTTTGCGTTCCGGTTCAGGCTGGGCGGCGTAGGTGGTGACTTCTCCGCCGTAAACATCCTTGTAACGTTGCTCCTGGCGCTCAAGTTCCGCGCGCAGTTCATCTTTCGTCACATTGTTACCTAATTGAGTTGAGTGTAAATACGTAGCAGCGTTAATGCCTGAATGCCGCCTCGGGTTGTTCCAAATTGAACCCATGAAGTGTTCAAGTTTGAAATGGAAACGAGAGGCCACTGTTGCGACAGTCATTGCAGGCAGGTAGTTGCGACCGTTCATGCACGGCCTGTGCATGGTCTGGCGAGCTCCGGCCCCGATATCAAACCGGGCTGACCTCCGCACAGGGTGCATTATAGCGGCGCATTTGAATAACACTATCGGCATAAAGTTAAAAAGCGTCAACTTTGTGTGAGTGTTTTGTTACGCGGACGCGTCGGTATTTGCTGAAAAACTGGCGTCATAAATACAACAAGGGATACCGTTATTAAATGACCGGCTTAACATTATCGGATGGCGAGATTGGGACATCTGCCAGGTGCGGTGCTGAATTGCGATAATCGCATGATTGTCCGATAATCGCCCAATGTTGCGGGGCGTGCCTTGTGCGCCACGGCCGGCCCGGCTTGTAATAGCAGCCCAATCCCCTGTGGTTGACAATAAGAGAAAGGAACCTGGCATGAACGATCAATTGCGCAACTCTTTCGCGTCAGTGGCGCCGCCGATCGTTGCCTCGCCGGCCAAACGTATCCAGGCGTTTACCGGCGACCCGGACTTCATGACCTCGCTGGCTCGCGGCCTGGCCGTGGTGCAGGCGTTCCAGGAGCGCAAGCGCCACCTGACCATCGCCCAGATCAGTCACCGCACCGAAATCCCCCGCGCTGCCGTACGCCGTTGCCTGCATACCCTGATCAAACTCGGCTACGCCACCACCGATGGGCGCACCTATTCATTGCTGCCCAAAGTCCTGACCCTAGGGCATGCCTACCTGTCCTCCACGCCATTGGCGGTATCGGCCCAGCCTTACCTGGACCGCATGAGCGAGCAACTGCACGAAGCCTGCAACATGGCCACCCTCGAAGGCGACGACATCCTCTACATCGCCCGTTCGGCCACCACCCAGCGCCTGATTTCCGTGGACCTGTCGGTGGGCGGACGGTTGCCGGCCTATTGCACCTCCATGGGCCGCATCCTGCTCGCGGCATTGGATGACGCTTCGCTGCAGGACTACCTCGATCACGCCGACCTGCAAACCAAGACCAGCCGCACCCTGACCACCCCCGAAGCCTTGTTCGAATGCCTGCAACAAGTGCGTCAGCAGGGCTGGTGCATTGTCGACCAGGAACTGGAACAGGGCCTGCGCTCCATCGCCGTGCCGGTGTATGACGCGTCCGGCCAGGTGCTGGCGGCGCTCAATGTCAGTACTCACGCTGGGCGGGTCAGCCGCAGCGAACTGGAGCAACGTTTCCTGCCGAGCATGCTCAGTGCCAGCCGTGAGTTGAGTGCGCAGTTGTTTGCTTAAGGTGTTCGGTGACCGCACAGATCCCCGCTTGATCAATTGACGATGTTTCCCCCGGCTTATTACTGTGCGGCAGCGCTCTTGAGGGCGCCCCAATAATAATGACGGCCCCAGGCCGTTGGCCCGCCATCGGTGTGGAATAAGAATAATGAATCAACCTTCTGTCGGCACGACCCTGGACGTCCAGTCCTTCATCAACACCCAGCCACTGTCCCGTTACCAGTGGCGCGTGGTGATCCTGTGTTTCCTCATCGTTTTCCTCGATGGCCTCGACACCGCCGCCATGGGCTTTATCGCGCCCGCGCTGTCCCAGGACTGGGGCATTGACCGCGCCAGCCTTGGCCCGGTGATGAGCGCTGCGTTGATCGGCATGGTATTCGGCGCCCTGGGTTCCGGACCGCTGGCCGACCGTTTCGGGCGCAAGGTTGTGCTGGTGGGCGCGGTGCTGGTGTTTGGCGCCTTCAGCCTGGCCTCGGCCTACAGCAGCAACGTGGACCAATTGCTGGTGCTGCGTTTTCTCACCGGGCTGGGCCTGGGTGCCGGCATGCCGAACGCGACGACCTTGCTCTCCGAATACACCCCTGAACGCCACAAGTCGCTATTGGTGACCAGCATGTTCTGTGGTTTCAACCTGGGCATGGCCGGTGGCGGGTTTATCTCGGCCAAGCTGATCCCGGCGTTCGGCTGGCACGCCTTGTTGATGATCGGCGGCATCCTGCCGTTGATCCTGGTGGTGGTGCTGATGCTGTGGCTGCCGGAATCGGCGCGTTTCCTGGTGGTGCGCAACCGAGGCACCGACAAGGTGCGCAAAACGCTGTCGCCCATCGAACCCTCTATTGTTGCCCAGGCCACCGCCTTCAGCGTGCCCGAACAAAAAACCGTCAAGGCGCGCAATGTGTTTGCGGTGATTTTCTCGGGCACCTACAGCGCCGGCACCTTGCTGCTGTGGCTCACGTACTTCATGGGCCTGGTGATCGTGTACCTGCTGACCAGTTGGCTGCCGACCCTGATGCGCGACAGCGGCGCCAGCATGGAGCAGGCTGCGTTTATCGGCGCGCTGTTCCAGTTTGGTGGCGTATTGAGCGCCGTCGGCGTGGGATGGGCGATGGACCGGTTCAATCCCCACAAGGTCATCGGCACTTTCTACCTGCTGGCCGGGGTGTTTGCCTACGCGGTCGGGCAGAGCCTGGGCAATATCACCCTATTGGCCACCTTGGTGCTGGTCGCCGGGATGTGCGTCAACGGTGCGCAATCGGCGATGCCATCCCTGGCGGCGCGCTTCTACCCGACCCAAGGCCGCGCCACCGGCGTGTCGTGGATGCTTGGCATCGGCCGTTTCGGCGCGATCCTCGGCGCGTGGATGGGCGCCACCTTGCTCGGCCTGGGCTGGAACTTCGAGCAGGTGCTCACCGCCCTGGTGATTCCGGCCGCTTTGGCCACGGCAGCCGTGGTGATCAAAGGCATGGTCAGCCATGCGGATGCGACCTGAGATCAATCGATAGCCTGCCAACAATCTGTTCGATAATCGAACGCTGAGTCGATTATCGGATTGTTTGGCCGATTTCCCCGGCTTAATCTTCAAGCACTTCGGCGCCACCTCAGCGCCTTTTCGATCCACACCGGGAGCCCAACCCCATGGCTGAAATTCTTGCGCTGCGCGACGCGGTGAAGCAATTCGTGAACGACGGCGACACTGTCGCACTGGAAGGCTTCACCCATCTGATCCCTACGGCAGCGGGTCATGAAATCATTCGTCAGGGCAAGAAAGACCTGACGCTGGTGCGTATGACGCCTGACCTGATCTACGACCAGTTGATCGGGGCCGGGTGTGCGCGCAAGTTGATTTTTTCCTGGGGCGGTAACCCGGGTGTAGGCTCCCTGCATCGCCTGCGTGACGCGGTCGAGAAGCAATGGCCGCAACCGTTGGAAATCGAAGAACACAGCCACGCCGACCTGGCCAATGCCTACGTCGCCGGCGCATCGGGCCTGCCGTTCGCGGTGCTGCGCGCCTACGCGGGTTCCGACTTGCCCAAGGTCAACCCGCTGATCAAGAGCGTGACGTGCCCGTTCACCGGTGAAGTGCTGGCAGCGGTACCGTCGGTGCGTCCGGACGTCACCGTGATCCACGCGCAAAAGGCTGATCGCAAGGGCAACGTGCTGCTCTGGGGCATTCTAGGGGTGCAGAAGGAAGCGGCCCTGGCGGCCAAGCGCTGCATCGTCACCGTGGAAGAAATCGTCGATGATCTGAACGCGCCGATGAACAGCTGCGTGCTGCCGACCTGGGCCCTGACGGCGGTGTGCCATGTACCCGGTGGTGCCCATCCGTCTTACGCCCACGGCTACAACGAGCGTGACAATCGCTTCTACCAGGCGTGGGACCCCATCGCCCGCGACCGTGGGACCTTTACCGCCTGGATGGATGAATACATCCACGGCACTGCCGATTTCAGTGAATTCCAGGCCAAGCTGACCACGCAGCAGGAGGCCAAGTAATGGCTTACTCGACCAATGAAATGATGACCGTCGCCGCCGCGCGTCGCCTCAAAAACGGCTCCGTATGCTTTGTGGGCATCGGCCTGCCGTCCAAGGCCGCCAACCTGGCACGCCTGACTTCGTCGCCGGATGTGGTGCTGATCTACGAATCCGGGCCGATTGGCGCCAAGCCCAGCGTATTGCCACTGTCGATCGGTGATGGCGAGCTGGCGGAAACCGCCGACACTGTGGTGCCGACCGGCGAGATTTTTCGCTACTGGCTGCAGGGCGGGCGTATCGACGTGGGCTTCCTCGGCGCCGCGCAAGTCGACCGCTTCGGCAACATCAACACCACCGTGGTCGGTGATTATCACCAACCCAAGGTGCGCCTGCCGGGCGCCGGTGGCGCGCCGGAAATCGCCGGCTCGGCCAAGAGCGTATTGATCATCCTCAAGCAGTCGTCCCGTTCGTTTGTCGACAAGCTGGACTTCATCACCTCGGTCGGCCACGGCGAAGGTGGGGATTCGCGTAAACGCCTGGGTTTGCCGGGTGCCGGTCCTGTCGGAATTATTACCGACCTGTGCATCATGGAACCGGAAGAGGGCACCCATGAATTCGTGGTCACCGCCCTCCATCCGGGCGTGACCCGCGAGCAAGTCGTAGCGGCCACCGGTTGGGCGATTCGGTTTGCCGAGCAGGTCAGCACCACCGCCGAGCCGACCGAGGTCGAGTTGACCGCCCTGCGTGATCTCGAAGCACGCACGGCCGCCGCCCATGGCCAAGCCCCGGGAGAAGCCTGATGCGCGAGGTGTTTATCTGCGATGCGATTCGCACCCCCATCGGCCGCTTTGGCGGTGGCCTGTCCAGTGTGCGCGCCGATGACCTGGCGGCCGTGCCGATCAAGGCACTGATCGAGCGCAACCCTTCCGTGGACTGGTCGGCCGTCGACGAGGTGTTCCTCGGCTGCGCCAACCAGGCCGGTGAAGACAACCGCAACGTCGCCCGCATGGCGTTGCTGCTGGCCGGCCTGCCGGAAAGCATTCCCGGCGTCACCCTCAACCGTCTGTGCGCCTCGGGCATGGATGCGATCGGCACCGCGTTTCGCGCCATCGCCAGCGGCGAAATGGAGCTGGCGATTGCCGGTGGCGTCGAGTCGATGTCCCGTGCGCCGTTCGTGATGGGCAAGGCGGATGCGGCGTTTTCGCGCAACATGAAGCTGGAAGACACCACCATCGGCTGGCGTTTTATCAACCCGTTGATGAAAGCCCAGTACGGCGTGGACGCCATGCCGCAGACCGCCGATAACGTCGCCGACGACTACCAGGTTTCCCGCGCCGACCAGGACGCCTTTGCCCTGCGCAGCCAGCAACGCACCGCCGCCGCCCAGGCTGCCGGGTTCTTCGCTGAAGAAATCGTACCGGTACGGGTCGTCCAGAAAAAAGGCGAAACCGTGGTGGAGCACGATGAGCACCCCAGGGACACCACCCTTGAAGCCCTGGCCAAACTCAAGCCGGTCAACGGCCCGGACAAGACCGTCACCGCGGGCAATGCCTCGGGGGTGAACGACGGTGCGGCCGCACTGATCCTGGCGTCTGCCGAAGCGGTGAAAAAACACGGCCTGACTGCCCGCGCCCGCGTGCTGGGCATGGCCAGCGCCGGTGTTGCGCCACGGGTGATGGGCATCGGCCCGGTGCCGGCGGTGCGCAAGCTGGTGGAACGCCTGGGCCTGGCCGTGACTGACTTCGATGTGATCGAACTCAACGAAGCCTTCGCCAGCCAAGGCCTGGCGGTGCTGCGTGAACTGGGCATCGCCGACGATGCACCCCAGGTCAACCCGAACGGTGGCGCCATCGCACTGGGCCACCCGTTGGGCATGAGCGGTGCACGGCTGGTATTGACGGCCCTGCATCAGTTGGAAAAAACCGGCGGCCGTAAAGGCCTGGCGACCATGTGCGTGGGCGTCGGCCAAGGCCTGGCCCTGGCGATCGAACGCATCTAATAAGAGAGGACAGCTCCATGAGTGACAAGCCCGGTTACCGGCGCCCGCAAGCGGGCACTCAGCCTGATTACCTGCACCCGGCCTACCAGTCGACGAACCTGCGTTCGCCGTCCCAGCCGTTGGTGTTCCTGCCCCATTCCTTGTCGGAAATCACCGGCCCGACCATCGGTGCCGAGCGAGTCAGCGAAAAGGACAACGACCTCACTGCCCAACACGACGGCGAACCGTTGGGCGAACGCATCATCATTCATGGCCGCGTGCTGGATGAAAACGGCCTGCCGGTGCCGGGCATCCTCGTGGAGATCTGGCAGGCCAACGCCGCCGGTCGCTACAACCACAAGCGTGACCTGCACGATGCGCCGCTGGACCCGAACTTCACCGGCACCGGGCGCACCGTCACCGACGCCGATGGCTGGTACCAGTTCCAGACCATCAAGCCTGGGGCCTACCCATGGGGCAACCACCACAACGCGTGGCGCCCGGCGCATATCCACTTTTCGCTGTTCGGCCCGAGCGTGCTGACGCGCCTGGTGACGCAGATGTATTTCCCTGGCGACCCGCTGCTGGAATACGACCCGATCTACAACTGCGTACCGGATACCAGCGCCAAGGAGCGCCTGATCGCCCGTTTCGACCTGGAAAAGACCATTCCTTCCTATGCCCTCGGCTACCGCTGGGACATCGTCCTGCGCGGCCGCGACGCCACGCCGATGGAGAAATGAGATGACACTCTACGCGACCACGTCCCACACCGTAGGGCCGTACTACCACATCGGCCTGACCTGGTTGAACCGCGAGGATTTGACCGTCGCCGCCACCCTCGGCGAGCGCGTGGCGATCAGCGGGCAAGTGGTGGACGGCAACGGTGATGTTGTCAACGACGCCATGCTCGAAGTCTGGCAGGCCAATGCCGCCGGCAAGTACGACCACCCTGAAGACGAGCAGGACAAGGCGCTGGACCCGAACTTCGAAGGCTTTGGCCGGGTGCCGGTGGATGCCGAAGGGCGCTTCCGCTTTACCACGATCAAGCCGGGCAGCGTGCCGGGCCTGCAAGGCACGACCCAGGCGCCGCACCTGGTGGTGTTGGTGTTTGCCCGTGGGCTGGTGAAGCACCTGCTGACGCGGATTTATTTCGAGGGCGAGGCGTTGAACGGGGACGACCCGTTGCTGGCCTGTGTGCCTGCCGAGCGGCGCGGCACGTTGATTGCCAAGCCGGATGCGGCGGGTGTGCACCAGTGGAATGTGATTTTGCAGGGCACAGATAAGGAAACGGTGTTCTTCGATTATTGAGTCGCTTGTCAGGACCCCATCGGGGGCAAGCCCCCTCCCACATTTTGATGTGGGAGGGGGCCGGTTCAGGCACTGCCTACGCAAAAGTCTGCTTGCGGAACATGGTTGTTGCAAAGTATGTCTAGGCTATAACCGTTCCCACTGAGTGAAAAACCATGACAACAACCACCAGTCACTACACCGGAGAAGAGCGCAGCAAACGGATCTTTGCGATTGTCGGTGCCTCCTCCGGCAACCTGGTCGAATGGTTCGACTTCTACGTCTATGCCTTCTGTGCCATTTACTTCGCCCCGGCGTTTTTCCCGTCGGATGACCCCACGGTCCAACTGCTCAACACCGCTGGCGTGTTCGCCGCCGGCTTCCTGATGCGCCCCATCGGCGGCTGGCTGTTCGGCCGGGTCGCCGACAAGCACGGACGCAAGAATTCGATGATGATCTCGGTGCTGATGATGTGCGCCGGTTCCCTGGTCATCGCCTTTTTGCCCACCTACAAAGACATCGGCGCCTGGGCCCCGGCCCTGCTGCTGGTGGCGCGGCTGTTCCAGGGCCTGTCGGTGGGGGGCGAATATGGCACCACTGCGACCTACATGAGTGAAGTCGCACTCAAGGGCCAGCGTGGGTTTTTCGCCTCGTTCCAGTACGTGACCCTGATCGGTGGCCAACTGTTGGCGGTGCTGGTGGTGGTGATCCTGCAACAGATCCTCACTGAGGAAGAGCTGCGGGCCTGGGGCTGGCGGATTCCGTTCGTGATCGGTGCGATTGCCGCGGTGATCTCCCTGCTGCTGCGTCGCACCCTCAAGGAAACCACCAGCAAGGAAACCCGCGAGGACAAGGACGCCGGCAGTATCGCCGCGCTGTTCCGTGACCATAAGGCGGCATTCATCACCGTGCTCGGCTACACCGCAGGCGGTTCGCTGATTTTCTACACCTTTACCACCTACATGCAGAAGTACCTGGTAAACACCGCCGGGATGCACGCCAAGACCGCCAGTTACATCATGACCGGCGCGCTGTTCCTGTACATGTGCATGCAGCCGCTGTTCGGCATGCTGGCCGACAAGATCGGCCGGCGTAATTCGATGCTGTGGTTCGGCGCGTTGGGCACACTGTGCACGGTGCCGATCCTGCTCAGCTTGAAAACCGTCAGCAGTCCGTTCCTGGCGTTTGTGCTGATCACCCTGGCCCTGGCGATTGTCAGCTTCTACACCTCGATCAGCGGCCTGGTGAAGGCGGAAATGTTCCCGCCACAAGTGCGCGCCCTGGGCGTGGGCCTGGCCTATGCGGTGGCCAACGCGATCTTCGGCGGTTCGGCGGAATACGTGGCCCTGGGCCTCAAATCCATGGGCATGGAAAACACCTTCTATTGGTATGTCACCGGCATGATGGCGGTGGCCTTCCTGTTCAGCTTGCGCTTGCCGAAACAGGCGGCGTACCTGCATCACGATTTGTAAGGGATGAGTTATGACACTGCGCACGAGCAATCAACTGTTCGACGCTTACTTCACCGCTGACAGCATGGCCGAGGTGTTCTGCGACCAGGGACGCTTGCAGGGCATGCTCGATTTCGAAGCCGCGCTCGCCCGGGCGCAGGCCCGGGTCGGGTTGATCCCCCAGGCCGCCGTGGCGCCGATTGCCCAGGCGTGCCTGGCGTCGCTGTACGACGTGGATGCCCTCGGCGTGGCAATTGCCGCGGCGGGGAATTCCGCGATTCCGCTGGTGAAGGCCCTGGGCAAGTTGATTGCCAGCGGGGATGCCGGGGCCGAACGCTATGTGCACCTGGGTGCGACCAGCCAGGACGTGATGGACACCGGGCTGGTGCTGCAACTGCGCCGGGCCCTGGGGTTGATCGAAACGGACCTGGCGCGTCTGGGCGACGTGCTTGCCGCCCAGGCCCAGCGTTATGCGACGACGCCGTTGGCCGGGCGTACCTGGTTACAGCACGCGACGCCGGTCACCCTGGGGATGAAGATTGCCGGTTGGCTGGGCGCGGTGACGCGCAGTCGCCAACGTTTGAAAGAACTGCAACCGCGTTTGCTGGTGCTGCAATTCGGCGGCGCGTCCGGGACGTTGGCGGCACTCGGTGAACACGCCATGCCGGTGGCCGAGGCGCTGGCGGCGGAGTTGCAACTGAGCTTGCCTGAACAACCCTGGCACACCCAACGGGATCGTCTGGTGGAGTTCGCCTCCGTCCTGGGCCTGATCGCCGGTAGCCTCGGCAAACTGGGCCGCGATATCAGCCTGCTGATGCAAACCGAAGCGGCCGAAGTGTTCGAGCCGTCGGCGCCCGGCAAGGGCGGTTCGTCGACCATGCCGCACAAACGCAACCCGGTGGGCGCCGCTGTGCTGATCAGCACCGCCACGCGCGTGCCCGGCCTGGTGGCCACGATGTTCAGCGCCATGCCCCAGGAACATGAACGCAGCCTGGGCCTGTGGCACGCCGAATGGGAAACCTTGCCGGAGATTTGCCGCCTGGTGTCCGGGGCCTTGAAACAAGCGCTGCTGGTGAGCGAAGGGTTGGAAGTCGACCCCGGACGCATGGCCCACAACCTCGACCTGACCCAAGGGCTGGTGCTGGCCGAAGCCGTCAGCATCGTGCTGGCTCAACGCCTGGGCCGGGAAACCGCGCACCACCTGCTGGAGCAATGCTGCAAACGCGCCGTCGCAGAAGGGCGCCACTTGCGCGCGGTGCTGGCGGACGAACCGCAGGTCACCGCCGAGTTGTCCGCCCCTGAGTTGGACCGCCTGCTCGACCCGGCCCACTACCTGGGCCAGGCGCCCACCTGGGTCACTCGCGCTGTCACCGAACACTTTGCATTGAACGCCTAAGGAGAACGCTGTGGCTTTCGTACAACTCGCCGAGGGCGAACTGCGTTACCAACTCGATGGCCCCGTGGACGCACCGGTGCTGGTGCTGTCCAACTCGCTGGGCACCGACCTGCATATGTGGGATATCCAGATCCCGGCGTTGACCGAGCATTTCCGGGTGTTGCGTTTCGACACCCGTGGCCACGGCAAATCCCTGGTGACCGAGGGACCGTACAGCATCGAGCAGTTGGGCCACGACGTGATCGCACTGCTGGATGCGCTGGATATTCAGCGTGCGCACTTTTGCGGGCTGTCCATGGGCGGCTTGATCGGCCAATGGCTGGGGATTAATGCCGGTGAGCGCCTGCAGCGCCTGGTGGTGTGCAACACCGCCGCCAAAATCGGCACGCCGGAGATCTGGAACCCACGGATCGAGATGGTCCAGCGGGATGGCGCGGCGTCCATGGTGGCCTTGCGCGATGCGTCGATTGCGCGCTGGTTCACCGCCGATTTTGCGGCAGCCAACCCGCACCAGGCCAAGCAGATCACCGACATGCTTGCCGCGACTTCGCCCCCAGGTTACGCGGCCAACTGCGCCGCCGTGCGTGATGCGGATTTCCGTGAGCAGTTGTCGAAGATCAAGGCGCCAACCCTGGTGATTGCCGGCACTGAAGATGCCGTCACGCCACCGGCCGGTGGTCACTTTATCCAGCACCATGTGCAGGGCGCCGAGTACGCCGAGTTCTACGCGGCGCACCTGTCCAATGTGCAGGCCGGTGCTGCGTTCAGTGATCGGGTTATCAAATTTCTGCTGGCCCGCTGAGGTCGCTGTTGTGGCAACTGGCTCGTTGTGGCAAGTGGGCTACCTGTGGTGAGCGCGCTTCTTGTGGTGAGCGGGCTTCTTGTGGTGAGCGGGCTTGCCCCGCGCTGGGCTGCGAAGCAGCCCCAATACGGACGCCGAATTATTTCAGACAGACCGTGGCGCTTGATTTGGGGCCGCTTCGCGCCCCAGCGCGGGGCAAGCCCGCTCACCACAAGAAGCCCGCTCACCATAGGAGCCCGCTCGCCACAGGTCATCGAGTTGAAATTTTATTGAACCAGGAGTTTTTTGTGGACGAGAAACAACGTTACGCCGATGGCCTGCAGGTGCGCCGCGAAGTGCTGGGCGATGCCCATGTCGACCGCAGCCTCAATGCCCTGACCGAGTTCAACAGCGAGTTCCAGGACATGATCACCCGCCACGCCTGGGGCGACATCTGGACCCGCCCCGGGCTGCCTCGCCACACCCGCAGCCTGATCACCATCGCCATGCTGATCGGCATGAACCGCAATGAAGAGCTCAAGCTGCACCTGCGCGCCGCCGCCAGCAATGGCGTAACCCGTGCCGAGATCAAGGAAGTGCTGATGCAGAGTGCGATCTATTGCGGGATCCCGGCGGCGAATGCAACGTTCCACCTGGCTGAATCAGTGTGGGACGAACTGGGGGTAGAATCCCGCGAGCCGAAGTAACAGGCTCAGGCCAGCCTTGTCGTGTAGACCCTCTTGCGCAACGGAAGTCCCATCTCTTCTTTCAGGCCGTTCTCGGTAAATTCCCGTGGATTGGTGGTGGTTTTCGCGGTGCTGGGGTCGCCGTCGAAATCAACCGGGGGGGCTGTCGTTTGCAGACCGATTGCCTGCCGCTCTATGTTGGGTTCGCGTTCCTGGTGAGTGTCGGGTGTTGCAGTTTCTCCCTTTAGATTTTGACCTGTAGCACCCGCGAATGCGTGTCCCCTCTCATGAGCGAGGCTGCTGATCGGGGGGGAACTGTCGTCATACATATACATCGGGTTGTAATTGATCGTGCCCAGGTCAGCCGTTTCTCCCGGTTTACCCTCCACGATGTAACCCAACTGTGAATCGGTCAGTGATTCGACGTCGCCGCCCGCTTGAAGATACCGTTGAATGGCTTGGGTGTTGAAGCCGTAGGTCATGTCATCACGGGTGTCCAGCTCGCGCAGGGTGACTGGCGCGTTGTTGCGCGCCGCCAGTTCGTCCTCTTTCTTCAAGGACTGCTGGCCTATGGGCGACATTCTCAATAGCTCCAGATCGTCTTCGACCCGCTGTCTGAACTCCGCGGAACCCTCGACCAGATAGGCTGTTTTGCCGGCGTCACTGGGCGTTACATCAAACCTGCGTGAGTTGAGCGAGCGGATCACATTATCCGAAGGTTTGGCGTAGATAACCGTGTTGTCATGGTAAGACCTCACGTTGTTACTATCCCTGCCGGTGTAAATGACCGAACTGCCATGACTGACCATCAGGTTGTCACCACCGCCACCGTGCATCACGGTGTGGCCATTTTTGGCGATCATGAAGTCGTGACCGCGCCCCCCGTCCATATGCACCACTCGGTTGGCAGGGCCCTTCACGGCCTGAAGGTGGTCGTCGCCATTGTCGCCATAAAGCGCACTGCTGCCACTGCCCGCGATCAGCGTGTCGTTGCCTTCTCCGCCCGATGCGACCCCACGCTCCCTGCCCATCACGATAAAGTCGTCGCCAGCGCCGCCCTTGATTTGGGTGGTACCGCCACCACCACGGGCGTAGTCGTCACCGTCTCCCAGGTCGATCCTGATGGGGGGCGTCACGTCTGGAGCCACTACCACGCTGTCGTTGCCGCCGTGGGTCTTGATATACAGGGGTTGGACCATGCCCGCCTCGGGGCGATTGAGCAGCTCAAGGGTGTAGGCTTTACCGTTGACGGTAGCGAGCAGCTTTCCATCGGAGGTACGTCTGATGTTCACCCGGTCTGCATGGTTGCCTGTTTCCAAAACGATTTGACTGAATATTGTGCTGACGTCGCCGTTTTGCGCGGCGCTGAATTCAACCTCCTGGGAGATTTTTACGTGCTTGTCCTGAAACAGGACCTCGCTGTTTACGTAGCTTTTGTGTCCCAGGGCGACTTCGGGAGTCGGTCGGGAGGCGGGGGTCAGGGCATCGGAATCAGGGCGTTTGTATTTGATGTGGACTGGGGGTTCTGGCGTTGCCGGTGATGGGCTGTTGGTGTAATTCGTCAGCACGGGCGTGGGCGCAGGGATAGTCATGGTTGGGCTCGATCGTGGTGGGCAGGTGTTCCTTTGAGTGGCGGGAGGGGAAATGCTGTTCCAAGGGAAAAGCAGTCAAACGCTGTCTTGATGTTGCATGCCTTAAGAGCGGCCTGGAGTTAATGGGAGTCGGCGTCCCACACCCAATTCCACACGCCCGGCAGATGCACTGCTTCATTCACGTCTTTGACCGTACGCGCCAATGCCGCGCGTTGCAGGGCGGCCGTATCGGTGTAGAACGGTTCGGCTGCGGTCTTCATGCCATTGACTCGTGCGCTGTCCAGCAGGATCTGCAGGTATTCCTGCATATGCCGCGCGGTATAGCGGTTGATATCGTGGAAGGTCACCACCACCGGTATCACGCCGTCCACCGTCGGTAACTCCCCCAATGCGATGCGCTCGCGCACCACCGACAGTTGTCGATACAGGTTGGCGCGGCGGCGTGGGCTGCCATTGAAGCCCCAGATCTTGCCGTCATTGGCGCTCAGGTCAGTCAGCAGGACCTGCATGCCGTGGCGCTGGTAGGCGGCGAAGGTGCGTCGGTCGTAGTTCCAGAACGGCGGGCGGACCAGCACGGGCGGCGCGCCGGTGATCGAGGCGATATCGCTCGCGCCCTGGCTGAGGGTGCGTTCCAGCTCGGCATCATTCAGCCAGCGGTGGTTGGTATGAAAGGTCGTGGCAGTGTGAAAAGCCAGCACATGCCCGCCGGCGTATTCACGCGCCATCGTCTTGCGCCCCCGCGAGCTGCCGCCGGAACGCGACGATTCTGTCTGCAGGAAGAACACCGCCTTGATCCCCGGCAGCACCGGGTTGTGCGCCAGGTCGGCGAGCACTGAACGGCTGGGGTTGTTGTAGCCCGAGGCGCTGGGGCCGTCATCGAAGGTCAGCAAAAAACGGATCGGTGCCTGGGCTTGCAGGCGTTGCTCGGTCTGCGCGGTCAGGGCGATGGGCGCGCCGATACAGCCGCTGAGGCTCAAGGCCAGGGCAAGCACGGCGGATGCGATGGCAAAGGATTTCATGGTGTGCGCAGGCTCGGATAAGAGGCCGCTGCTGGGCGGATCAGCAGCGGCAGGCGCGCACGATACAGTAAGTGCCGCGCCGGATTACAGCAGACTTATCGGGTAACTGACGATCAACCGGTTTTCATCGAACTCGTTGTTGCTGTAGTCGCGGCGCATGCTCGAATTGCGCCAGCGCACCGTAAGGTTTTTCACCACGCCGCTTTGCACGGTATAACCCAATTCGCTTTCGCGGCCCCACTCCTTGCCCTCGGTGACGGTGCCGGTGTGCACGTTGCTGCCGCTGATATAGCGGTTCATCAGGGTCAGGCCCGGTACGCCGAGGGCGGCGAAGTTGTAGTCGTGGCGCACCTGCCAGGATTTTTCCTCGGCGTTGTCGTAACTCGAGTTGTAGCTGTCGTTGGCCAGGGTACCGCCGCTGGTGCCGTTGACGCGCATCCAGGCGCTGTTGCCGGTGAGTTTTTGCAGGCCGACGTAAAAGGTGTTGCCGCCATACTTGGCCGAGAACAGACCGGACCAGGTTTTGTTGTCCAGGTCGCCAGCGCGGGCGCTGCCGTCGTCCTTGCCATAGAAGAACCCGAGGTTGGCGCCCAGGGTCCAGTCGCCCAGGGGCTGGCTGTGGATCAGGTTGACGAACTGCTGGCTGTAGATGTCCTTGAGCTGGGCGTTCCACAGTCCGATCTGGGTGCGTTTGTCATTGAAGGCGTACTCGCCGCCCTGGAAGTTGAAGCGGTCCGAGGTGAACGCGGTTTTGCCGACCATCGACATGTCCGACATGCTGCTGTCGTCGCGCGGGCTGTTGGCGCGGAACTGGCCGCCGTACAGGGTCAGGCCGTCGATTTCCTTCGAGGTGATCTGCCCGCCGCGCAGGGTTTGCGGCAGGGAGCGGCCATCGTCGGCACGCAGGATCGGCAGCACCGGCATCCATTCGCCGACCTTCACTTCGGTCTTGGAAATACGCGCCTTGAACGCCACGCCGAGACGGCCGAATTCATCCGCAGGGCGGCCATCGTGGTCCAGCGGCAACAGCTGGGTGCCGCCGGTACCGCGCCCGCCATCGAGCTTCAACGAGTACAGCCCCAGCACATCCACACCGAAACCGACGGTGCCTTGGGTAAAGCCGGACTTGGCGTCGAGGATGAAACTCTGTGTCCACTCCTGCGCGCCACCCTGGGTTTTGGTGGGGTTGGTGAAATTGCGGTTGAAGAAGAAATTACGCAGGTTGAGGTTGGCGCTGGCGTCCTCCAGAAAACCGTGTTCTTCGGCGACGACGGGCAGGGCAAGACTGGCGATAGCGGTGGCCAGCAGGAGCCGGCGCGGGTGAAAAGTGCTCATGGTGGTGGACCTGTTGTTATTGGGTTTATGCAGGTGGCGGCCATGGTGCGGGGCGGTGCGGGGGCGGTTCAATCGGGGCAGGGCGGGTTGTGGGCGATGATCGAACGCAAGTTGCCGGGCGCAAAGGCCCGGTACTGCGGGGTTATCGCTTGGGCAGGTCGAAGTGGGTCCAGGGCACCGCCGGCAAATAATGCTGGGCGGCAATGATCAGCGCCACCATCACCACCAGGAACACCCCTTGCAGAGGGCTCCAGAAGGCCCAGTGCAGGCCGTTCAACCAGGGGTAGCCTTCGGCGAACTTCTGGCTCATATGACCGATGCGTTTTTTGTGCAGCAGGTTGATCAGCAGCGCGCCGGCATAGGTCAGCGCACCCAGTACGCCGAGCATCAAGCCGCAGGCCACCAGCATGATCGCCTGCGGTACGCCGTGGCGAATCACCAGCCAGTAGTCGTTGGGGTTGATTCGCTTGGGGATCAGGTACTGGCTCAGCCACACATCCAGCACCCGATAGGTTGAACTCATCCCGGCCCACATTTGGGTGACGCGAAAGCCAACGGCCGCCGGCACGAACGCCATCAGCATGAAAATGACCAGCGACATCCCGTCCATTCTGTCTGGCTTATCGTGGGCGATGCTCAGGCCAAGCCCCAAAGCGAAGACGGCCCATAGCCGGATAAACACCTGGGTGTAGATCGGCCGGGGCACGAATTTGCGCCAAAAGAACAGGTCTGTTTGAGGCAGGCGCTCGACCAGTTGCGGATAGCGCCAGGTCAGTGTTTGCGCCAGGTGCTGGCAGGCGTTCCACTCGTTCTCGCCAAACCCATCGATCATGCGTTTGTGTTGCGTGGCGGACATCGGCGTCAGCAGCAGGCGTGCGGCCAGGGCATCGGCTGATGTGCGCCGCGTGTCCTGGGCCTTGTCCTGCAAGTTGGCGTAGAAACTTTCCTGCTCGCAACGCGACACCAGTTCGCGCCACATCCACGCCGGTTCCGGGTACACGCCTTTCTGGTCGTCCCAGCCGAAGGCCTGGCACACCCGCTCGAACAGCGGCACGCTCCACTGGGTGTCATGCAGCAGGTGCAGGACGATGCGCTGCCATTGCTGTTGCAGGTCGAACACCCGCAGCCAGGGTTGGTCGTTGTACTGCGTGAGCTGGGTGATGAACTCGCGCTCGGCCTTTTGCTCCAGGAGTTCCTGCAGGGTGCGGCGGTAGTCTTGCAGCAGCTCGCCGGTCAATGCTTCGTATTGCCAGGACGTCATCGCCACCTGCTGCCAGGGGGTCAGCCATTCCAGGTGTTGCGCGGCCCAAGCGGCGATGGCGCTGCGTTCGCCCGGTGCTTCGAAACAATGGCGCAACAGGCCGGCCTGGAACGCATCGGTGCAGCCCTGTTGCCGAGCCTGGGCCCAGCGTTCATCGAGGTTACGCGCGTTAAGGCCGTCGAGCAGTGCCTGGGCCGGGTCCGGTGTGGGGGCGTCGAAGGGCGCAGGGCTGACGGGGCTGATGTCCATCAGTTCGGCCAGGTCATTCAGGTTTGTGTAGGCCGCTTCGGCCACGGGCGCCTGGACGCGTTCTTCCTCTTCGTTATCCGCCCGCCAGCGTGCTTCACTCAGCGCGTGTTCATAGGCCTCGCGCAGGCGCTGGAAGCCTTGGGCGTCGTCGTCCGGGCGGCAGCTTTTCAGCAGCCGTGCATAGCTGCGCTTGATGCTGCGCTCGTCGGCGTCATCCGGCAGTTGCAGTACGGTCCAGCAATCCATGTCGTGTTCCCTCAGCGCCAGAACCCGTTGTCGAGTTGCTCAAGTTGACGGCTCAGTTCGCTGCGGGCTTCGCGGATGCGGCGTTCGTCCTGGGTGTCGAGTACCTGCTGGAACTGCGCCGCCCAATGCCCGAGCTGTTCGCGCAGCTCGCCGAGGTTTTCCTGGTAGAGCCGTTCGAGGCGGGCGACGAGCACGGTATTGACCTGCTGGTCGCGGGGGTGGACCTTCAATTGCGCCAGGGCTTGCAGGCGTTGCTGGATCTCCTGCGGGTTGAGCACGCCGGGGTTATTCTCGATCACCAGCGAATGCTGCTCGCCGGTCAGCGGGATATTCACCTGGGCTTCCAGCAGGCCGTTGTTGTCGTAGGTGAAACGCACGTCCAGGGAGACTTCACCGGCCTTGCGCTTGGGCACTGGAATATCCAGTTGGCCCAGCTCGATGTTGTCTTTGACCAGGCGGCTTTCGCCCTGGTAGATCTTCAGCAGTACGTGGGCCTGGTCGTCGTGCAGGGTGACCACGCTTTTGACCCGACTGACCGGCACGCTGCTGTTGCGTTCGATCAACGGCAGGTAATGGCCGCTTTCGATATGGCCGCCGTACTGGTTGGAGGTTTCGATGCCCAGGGTGTAGGGGCAGACGTCGGTCAGCACCACTTCTTCGAGGGCCGCGGAACGGGCCTTGAGGGCGGCCTGGATCGCCGCACCATGGGCGACCACCTGGTCGGGGTCGAGGCTGATGGAAGGGAAGCGCCCGAACAGGCCGGCGGCGAGTTTACGTACCAGCGGCATGCGCGTGGTGCCGCCCACCAGCAGGATTTCATCCAGGTCGCCGACCCGAATCCGCGCGTCGCGCAGGGCACGTTCGATCGGCGCGCGCAGGCGTTCCAGCAGCGGCGTGTAGAGCTTGGCCAGTTCCTGTTGGGTGATGGTTTTCACCCATTGCTGGCCGTCGACGCGCAGGGCGAACTCGGCGCTGTCGTCCTGGCCCAGGGCTTTGCGTACGCGCTCGGCTTCGCGGCGCAGGGCTTGCAGCACCGTGCTGGTGGGCGGGAAACCCGTGGCGTTGCGTTGGCTGTCGACAAAGTGTTCGAGCAACAGGGTGTCGAAGTCTTCGCCACCGAGGAAGTTGTCGCCGGCGCTGGCGCGGACTTCCATCACCCCGTCGAACAGCTCGATGATCGACACGTCGAAGGTGCCGCCGCCAAGGTCGAAGACCAGGAACGAGGTTTCTTTATCCCGCTGGTGCAGGCCGTAGGCCAAAGCCGCGGCGGTCGGTTCGTTGATCAGTTTCTCAACGCTGAGCCCCGCCAGTTCACCGGCGATGCGCGTGGCCTTGCGTTGGCCGTCGCTGAAATAGGCGGGCACGCTGATCACCGCGTCGGTAACGGTTTGGCCGTAGGTGCGCTCGATGTCTTCCTTGAGGCTTTTGAGTACCAGCGCCGAGAGTTCTTCGGGGCGGAACGAGCGGTCGCCCAGGCGCACTTCGGTGGCGCTGCCCATGTAGCGCTTGAACAGCGAGGTGGTCAGGTGCGGATGGGTGTGCAGGCGCTCTTTGGCGGCCTGGCCTACCAGGACACGGCCTTGGTCATCCAGCCCGACCACGCTGGGGGTCAGTAACTGGCCCAGGGCATTGGGCACCATTTCGGCGGCATCGCCGCGCCAGACGGCTGCGAGACTGTTGGTGGTCCCCAGGTCGATTCCTACGATCATTACGACAAGCTCCCTCTGTGGTCTGTAAGAATCTGTGACAGATTTTACCCTGAAAGGTTGAGCGCAAAGCAAGGCGGGAGCGCTTTGTGGCTCGCCATAAAAACATTCCGTCCATCGCAAGGCCCCGATGACCGGGCATAAAAAAACCGCTTCCAGTAAGGCAAGCGGTTTTGTTTACAACGGCGCTATCAGAACAACTTCAGCGCCGGTGCTTCTTCTTTCAACGGCTCGTTCTTCGCGGTCTGCTCGTTCCAGCCGCCGCCGAGGGCCTTGTACAGGTTGACCTCGCTGGTCAGCTGCGCCAGGCGGTCGGTGATCAGCGATTGCTGGGCACTGAACAGTTGGCGCTGGGCGTCGAGGAAGGTCAGGTTGCTGTCGACACCGATGCGGTAGCGACGCTCGGCCAGGCGGTAGTAATCCTGGTTGGCCGCGACGAAGCCACGCTGGGCCTCCAGCTGCTGCTTGTAGGTCTCACGCGCGGCGAGGCCGTCGGAGACTTCCTGGAAGCCGGTCTGGATCGCCTTCTCGTAGTTCGCCACGTTGATCTCTTTCTGGATCTTCGAGTAGTCCAGGCTGGCGCGCAGGCTGCCGGCGTTGAAGATCGGGATGTTGATCTGCGGGGCGAACGACCAGGTGCCCGAACCGCCTTTGAACAGGCCGCCCAGGGTAGGGCTGGCGGTACCGGCGCTGGCGGTCAGGCTGATGCTCGGGAAGAACGCTGCACGGGCCGCACCGATGTTGGCGTTGGCGGCCTTGAGGTTGTACTCGGCCTGCACGATGTCGGGACGACGTTGCAGCAGGTCCGAGGGCAAGCCGGCCGGTACGTCGCTGAGCAGGTCATCCGACAGCGGCTTGCTGGCGATATTCGCCGGCAGGCCGGTGCCCAGCAGCAGGGTCAGGTTGTTTTCGTCCTGGGCCACCTGGCGGGTGTAGCGTGCCAGTGCCACACGGGCATTTTCCACCGAGGTGCGCGCCTGGCTGAGGTCGAGGGCCGAAGCCACACCGACTTCATTGCTGCGCGAGGTCAGTTTGAAGCTCTGCTCGTACGCGCCGAGGGTGTCCTGGGTCAGCTTGAGCAGTTCCTTGTCGGCCTGCCAGGTCAGGTAGGCATTCGCCACGCTGGCCACCAGGCTGATCTGGGTGCTGCGCCGTGCTTCTTCAGTGGCGAAGTACTTTTGCAGCGCTTCTTCACTCAGGCTGCGCACACGACCGAACAGGTCCAGCTCATAAGAACTGATCCCGAGGCCGGCCGAGTACTGGCTGGTGATGGTCGATTCGCCGGTCTGCGACAGCTTGGCCGGGGTGCGCGAACGGCTGCCGCTGCCCGTGGCCGATACGGCCGGGAACAGGTCGGCACGCTGGATCTGGTACTGCGCCGCATACGCGTCGATGTTCAGGGCCGCGACACGCAGGTCACGGTTGTTCACCAGCGCGGTCTGGATCAGCTGTTGCAGGGCAGGGTCATGGAAAAACTGCTTCCAGCCCTGCTCGGCAGCGGCCTGGCCCGGCGCCTGGGCCGACGAATACGCCGGCCCCTGTGGGAACTGAGCTGCCACCGGCGCTTCAGGGCGCTGGTAGTCAGGGATCAGCGAGCAGCCACTGAGCACGAATGCGGTGACGGCTAAGGAGAGTAGCGACTTGCTCATTGGCCAGCCTCTTGAGGAGTTTGCTTAGGTTCAGTCTTGTTACGTTCGCCCATGGCGGACACGCTCGCGAAGAACAGGGGTACCCAGAAGATCGCCAGCACCGTGGCCGTGATCATACCGCCAATTACACCGGTACCGATTGCGTGCTGGCTGCCTGAGCCGGCGCCCGAGGAGATCGCCAGCGGCAACACGCCGAGGACGAACGCCATGGAGGTCATGATGATCGGCCGCAGGCGCATCCGCGAGGCTTCGATGGCCGCCTCGACGATGCCTTTGCCTTGCTCGTGGAGTTCCTTGGCGAACTCCACGATCAGGATGGCGTTCTTCGCTGCCAGGCCCACCGTCACCAGCAAGCCCACCTGGAAGAACACGTCGTTGGACAAGCCGCGCATGCTGGTGGCGATCAACGCACCCACCACGCCCAGTGGGACCACCAGGATCACTGCGATCGGGATCGACCAGCTTTCGTACAGCGCCGCGAGGCAAAGGAACACCACCAGCAGCGACAGCGCATACAGTGCCGGCGCCTGGGAGCCGGACAGGCGTTCTTCATACGACAGGCCCGTCCAGGCATAGCCCACACCCGCCGGCAGCTCCTTGGCGATGCGTTCGACTTCGGCCATGGCGTCACCGGTACTGTAGCCCGGTGCCGGGGTACCGAGGATTTCCATCGCCGCTACACCGTTATAACGCGAGAGCTTCGGCGAGCCGTAGATCCACTTGCCCGAGGCGATGGCCGACAATGGCACCATCTTCCCGGAGTCGCTGCGCACGTACCATTTGTTCAGGTCTTCCGGGGACATCCGGCTGGCGGCCTCACCTTGCACGTAAACCTTCTTCACCCGACCACGGTCGATGAAGTCGTTGACGTAGCTGCCACCCAAGGCAATCGCCAGGGTCTGGTTGATGTTGGACAGCGTGATGCCCTGGGCACTGGCCTTCTCGTCGTCGACGGTGAGCTCGTATTGCGGCTCATCGTTCACGCCGTTGGGGCGCACACCGGCCAGGATCTTGCTCTGGGCAGCCATGCCCAGGAACTGGTTACGCGCAGCCATCAGCTTTTCATGGCCGACACCGCCCTGGTCTTGCAGGAACACGTCGAAACCGGTGGCGTTACCGAGTTCCAGTACAGACGGCGGCACAATGGCAAACACCATGGCGTCCTGGAAGGTCTGCATGAAGTAACCCTGGGCACGCTTGGCAATCTCGAACACCGAGGTGGACGAGTCGCGCTCATCCCACGGCTTGAGCATCACGAAGGCCAGGCCCGAACTCTGGCCACGACCGGCGAAGTTGAAGCCGTTCACGGTAAACACCGATTTCACGCCTTTGCCTTCGCCTGGTTCGCCTTCCTTATCATTGAGCAGGTAGGCGCGCATGTCGTCGATGACTTTTTGCGTGCGTTCAGCCGAAGAACCTACCGGGGTCTGCACCTGGGCAAAGATCACGCCCTGGTCTTCATCGGGCAGGAACGCAGCCGGGATGCGCATGAACAGCCAGATCATGCCGGCGATGATCAGGGCGTACACCAGGAACGCCGGGATCTTGTGCTTGATCATGTTACCCACGCCGCGCTCGTAGCTCAGTACGCCGCGGTCGAAGGTGCGGTTGAACCAGCCGAAGAAACCACGCTTGGGTTGGCCGTGTTTTTCCGGGTCGATCGGCTTGAGCATGGTGGCGCACAGGGCCGGGGTGAAGATCAGGGCAACCAGTACCGACAACGCCATGGCCGAAACGATGGTGATGGAGAACTGTTTGTAGATCACACCGGTGGAGCCGCCGAAGAACGCCATCGGCAACAGTACCGCCGACAGTACCAGGGCAATACCCACCAGGGCGCCCTGGATCTGGCCCATGGACTTGACCGTCGCCTCTTTCGGCGACAGGTGCTCCTCGGCCATTACCCGCTCGACGTTTTCCACCACGACGATGGCGTCGTCCACCAGCAGGCCGATGGCGAGGATCATGCCGAACATGGTCAATGTGTTGATGGTGAAACCGAACGCCGCGAGGATCCCGAAGGTACCCAGCAATACCACCGGTACGGTCATGGTGGTGATGATGGTGGCGCGGAAGTTCTGCAGGAACAGGAACATCACCAGGAACACCAGCACGATCGCTTCGATCAGGGTGTGCACCACACCGGAGATCGATTCGGTCACGACCGGGGTGGTGTCATACGGCACCACCGCCTTCATGCCAGGCGGGAAGAACGGTTCCAGGGACGCCACGGTGGCACGGATGGCCTTGGCGGTGTCCAGGGCGTTGGCGCCCGACGCGAGCTTGATCGCCATACCGGAAGCCGGGTTGCCGTTGAACTGCGCGCTGATGCTGTAGTTCTGGCCGCCGAGTTCGATACGCGCCACGTCACGCAGGCGAACCTGTGAGCCGTCGGCATTGACCTTCATGAGGATATTGCCGAACTGCTCAGCCGTCTGCAGCCGGGTCTTGCCGATGATGGTGGCGTTCAGCTGGTTGCCGGGCAGGGCAGGCAGGCCGCCCAATTGACCGGTGGCCACCTGGACGTTCTGTGCCGAGATGGCCGTGCTGACATCCACCGGCGTGAGCTGGAAGTTGTTCAGCTTGGCCGGGTCCAGCCAGATACGCATGGCGTACTGCGAACCGAACACCTGGAAGTCACCCACACCTGCGGTCCGGGAAATCGGGTCCTGGATGTTGGAAACGATGTAGTTGGACAAGTCATCCTTGGTCATGCTGCCGTCTTCCGACACCAGGCCGATCACCATCAGGAAGTTCTTTACCGACTTGGTTACGCGGATACCCTGTTGCTGCACTTCCTGCGGCAGCAATGGGGTCGCCAGGTTCAGCTTGTTCTGTACCTGAACCTGGGCGATGTCCGGGTTGGTACCCTGGTTGAACGTCGCGGTGATGGTCATGCTGCCGTCGGAGTTACTGTCCGAGGCCACATAACGCAGGTTGTCGATACCGTTGAGCTGTTGCTCGATGACCTGCACCACGGTGTCCTGCACGGTTTGTGCGGACGCGCCTGGGTAGGTCACCTGGATGTCGATGGCGGTTGGCGCGATGGCCGGGTATTGGTTGATGGGCAACTTCAGGATCGACAGTGCCCCGACCAGCATGATCACCAGGGCAATTACCCAGGCGAAAATGGGACGGTCGATAAAAAATTTCGACATGGATTACTCCCCCTGGCCAGGCGCGGCAGCAGGAGCAGCGGCGGAACCGGCGGGCTTGGCGTTGTCAGCCTCCTTGACCTTGACCTCCACACCCGGCTTGACGTACTGCAGGCCTTCGGTGATCACGCGGTCACCGGCATTCAGGCCTTTCTCCACCAGCCAATAAGCGCCGGCGGTGCGGTTGGCCACCAGCACACGCTGCTCGACCTTGTTGTCGGCGTTGACCACCAGCGCTGTCGGGATGCCCTTGAGGTCGCGGGTCACGCCTTGCTGTGGCGCGAGGATCGCCTTGCTGTTCACGCCGGCTTGCAGCTGGGCGTGCACGAACATGCCCGGCAGCAGGGTGTGGTCAGGGTTGGGGAACACGGCGCGCAGGGTCACGGAGCCGGTGGTCTGGTCGACCGAGACTTCGGAGAATTCCAGCTTGCCGTCATGGCCGTAGTCGCTGCCGTCTTCCAGGGTCAGCTTGACCTTGGCGGCATTGGCGCCGGCTTTTTCCAGTTGGCCGCTTTCCAGGTCGCGGCGCAGTTTCAGCATTTCAGCCGAAGACTGCGTGACGTCGACGTAGATCGGGTCCAGTTGCTGTATTACCGCCATGGCATCGGTCTGGCCATTGCTGACCAGCGCGCCTTCAGTCACCGAAGAACGACCGATACGCCCAGAGATCGGCGCGAACACTTTGGTGTAGCGCACGTTGATCTGGGCGGTTTGCACGTTTGCTTCCGCGGTCATGCGGTTGGCCACGGCGGTGTCGTATTCCTGGCGGCTGACGGCTTGCTCATCGACCAACTGCTTGTAGCGGTCGGAGATGGACTTGGTCTGGGTCAGGCTGGCTTGTGCGCTTTTCAGCGTGGCGTCATAGACCGACGGATCGATCTGATAGAGCTGCTGGCCTTCCTTCACATCCGCGCCTTCCTTGAACAGGCGCTTGAGGATGATGCCGTTGACCTGCGGGCGAACTTCCGCGATGCGGTAGGCGGTGGTGCGGCCGGGCAGCTCGGACGTCAGGGTGTAGGCTTGCGGTTGAATGGTGACCACGCCGACCTGAGGGACTTGAGCGGGCGGAGCCGCTTCTTCCTTTTTACATCCGCTGAGCAGCGATGCCAGGGCGACGGCAGTGACCAGAGCGGTAACAGCTGGCTTAAGTTGCATGAAGATCCTCGGGTCAGGCGCGCAGGGTGCGCACAAGAAGTGTGGAAGGGTAAAAAACAAGCTGTGAGTAGATAAGTAGCTTGCTACGCAATATACTTACGTTCATGGTTGTTTGTAAACTCTTGACAGGCTTCGCGGATTGTTGACAAAGCAGGCCAAAAGTCTCGATTCCATTACGTTCGGCGCCCATGACGGTGTCGTCCCACAAATATTCGGATGATCGTTAACATCTATTAACACTGCGTTAACGATAGTCTTATGTGTCCTGATTGAGGTTGTACTGCCATGGTTCGTCGCACTAAAGAGGAAGCTCAGGAAACGCGCAGCCAAATTCTCGAAGCCGCCGAGCAAGCCTTTTATGAACGCGGCGTTGCACGGACGACGCTGGCGGATATCGCTGCGCTGGCCGGCGTCACGCGGGGCGCCATTTATTGGCACTTCAGTAATAAATCCGATCTGTTGCAGGCCCTGCTGGACACGCTGCATGAGCCACTGGACGAATTGGCCAGGGCCAGTGAAAGCGAGGACGAAGTCGATCCGTTGGGGTGCATGCGCAAGCTGCTGATTCATTTGTTTCATCAGGTGGCCCTGGACCCGAAAACCCGGCGCATCAATGAGATTTTGTTTCATAAGTGCGAATTCACCGATGAAATGTGCGACATGCGCCGTCAGCGCCAGACCCACAGCCTGGAATGCAACCTGCGCATCGGCCTGACACTGCGCAACGCGGTCCATCGCGGGCAACTTCCGGAAAACCTCGACACCACCCGTGGCGCAGTGTGCATCCATGCCTACATCAACGGGCTGATTGGCCAGTGGCTGCTGGTACCCGACAGCTTCCAGCTACATCAGGAGGCCGAACGCTGGGTGGATGCAGGGCTCGATATGCTGCGCCTGAGCCCCAGCCTGCGCAATTGAGACAAAATGCGTAATTGCATCAGGTTGTGTCAACAGTAAAGCCTAAGGACCGTCAATCGTCCTTCTGCCTGATAGGTGGGGTGACTTTATATACGGGCTGGCGGGCGGTTGATACATAGCCGCCTAAGTATTTTGTAGGGATTTTGTTGCAAGGCTGTTAAGGAGTGTTTCCCAAGGCAACATCGTGTCAACAATGTGGGAGGGGGCTTGTCCCCGATGGCCGTGGTTCAGTCAACACATACAGTGACTGACGCACCGCCATCGGGAGCAAGCCCCCTCCCTCATTTGGTTTCGCGTGTCGGGTGATTACAGTGGCAGCGTCGGGTAATCGATGTAGCCCACCGGGCCCTGGCCGTAGAAGGTTTCCGGATGCGCTTCGTTCAACGGCGCATCGGCTTTCAGGCGTGCTGGCAGGTCCGGGTTGGCAATGAACGGCACACCCCAGGCCACGGCGTCCGCTTTGCCTTCGGCCAGCCAGGCATTGGCACTGTCCTTGGTGAAACGTTCGTTGGCGATGTACACGCCGCCAAAGGCCTTTTTCAATTGAGGGCCGAGGCTGTCCGCACCTGCCTTTTCACGGGAGCAGATGAAGGCGATACCACGCTTGCCCAGCTCGCTGGCGACGTAGGTGAAGGTCTCCTTCAGGTTGTCGTCGCCCATGTCGTGGGCATCGGCGCGCGGTGCCAAATGCACACCCACACGGCCAGGGCCCCAGACCTCGATGGCCGCATCGGTCACTTCCAACAGCAGGCGTGCACGGTTTTCCAGGGACCCACCATAGTTGTCGGTGCGCTTATTGGTGCTGCTTTGCAGGAACTGGTCGAGCAGGTAGCCGTTGGCGCCGTGGATCTCCACGCCATCAAAGCCTGCGGCCTTGGCGTTCTCGGCGCCGGTGCGGTAAGCGTCGACGATGTCGGCGATTTCAGCGGTTTCCAGGGCGCGCGGCGTCGGGTAGTCGGCCAATGGGCGCACCAGGCTGACGTGACCTTTAGCCTGGATCGCGCTCGGCGCCACCGGGGTTTCGCCGTTCAGGTAGGACGCGTGGGAAATGCGGCCGACGTGCCACAGTTGCAGGAAGATCTTGCCCCCTGCGCCATGCACGGCCTTGGTGATGTTGGCCCAGCCGCGCACCTGGTCGTTGGACCAGATGCCCGGCGTGTCCGGGTAGCCCACGCCCAGCGGTGTCACCGAAGTGGCTTCGCTGAGGATCAGCCCGGCGGAAGCACGTTGCACGTAGTACTCGGCCATCAGTGCGTTGGGTACGCGGCCGGCATCGGCGCGGCAGCGGGTCAGCGGTGCCATGATGATGCGGTTCGACAGCTCCAGGTCGCCCAGTTTGATCGGATCGAAAATAGTCGTCATGGGAAAACACCCTTCTCTTTGAAGTTGATCAGTGGGTCGCAGGGGCCAGGTCGGCATCGCCGCCCTGACGGAAAGTAATCAGGGTCACCAGCAGCGCCAGGATCGCCAGGGCCGCTGCCGCCAGAGGCACGCTGCTCAGGCCGAAACCGTGGGCAATCACGCTGCCGCCCACCCAGGCGCCGAGGGCGTTGCCGATGTTGAAGGCGCCGATGTTCAGGGTGGAGACCAGGTTCGGCGCGGCCTTGCCGAAGGTCACCACGTTGATCTGCAGCGCAGGTACGGCGGCAAACGAAGCGGTGGCCCAGAGGAACAGGGTGATCTCGGTCGGGATCACGGCGATGCTGGTCCAGGTCAGCGCGGTGGACACCACCGCCATACTGATAAACACGCCGATCAGGGTGGCTGCCAGGCGTTTGTCCGCCAGCTTGCCGCCGATGATATTGCCCACGGTGAGGCCCAGGCCGATCAGCAGCAGGGTCCAGGTCACGCCTTTGGGTGACACGCCGGTGACATCGCCGAGCAGCGGCGCAACATAGGTGAAGAGGGTGAACATGGACGCGGCGAACAGGGCGGTCATGCTCAGCGACAACCAGATGCCGGCACCCTTGAGGGCGGCCAGTTCGGCGCGCATGTCGAGTTTTTCTTCGTCACGCTTGGCCGGCAGGAAGCGGATCAGGCCGATCAGCGCCACCACGCCAATCACCGTCACTGCCCAGAAGGTCGAGCGCCAGCCGGCTTCCTGGCCCAGCGCAGTGCCCAGTGGTACACCGAGCACGTTGGCCAGGGTCAAGCCGGTGAACATCAGGGCCACGGCCGAAGCGCGCTTGTTGGCCGGCACCAGGTTGGCGGCGACCACCGAACCGATGCCGAAGAACGCGCCATGGCACAGCGCGGTGACCACGCGGGCAACCATCAGCACGTTGTAGTCACTGGCCAGGGCGCAGAGCAGGTTGCCGATAATGAAGATGCCCATCAACGCTACCAGGGCCGCCTTGCGGGGCAACCTGGCGGTGGCCAGTGCCATGAACGGCGCACCGATGGCCACGCCCAGGGCATAGCCGGTGACCAGCCAGCCAGCGCCGGGAATCGACACGCCGAGGTCCGCGGCCACATCGGGCAGCAGGCCCATGATCACGAACTCGGTGGTGCCGATGGCGAAGGCGCTCAGGGCCAGGATGAGTAGCGAGAGGGGCATTATCGTTTCCTTGTTACAACGTCGCGCTGATTTCAGCGCTGAGTTCAGTGGTAAGCGCCGCGAGGAAGGCTTGGATCACTTCCTCATTGCGCTTGAAAAAGTGCCACTGCCCGGCCTTCTGGCTGCTGATCAATCCCGCCCGTTGCAAGGTGGCCAGGTGGGCCGACACGGTCGACTGGGACAAGCCGCAGCGCTGGTCGATCTGCCCGGCACAGATGCCGTATTCGTGGTTGTGCAATTGCTCGGGGAACTGCACTTTCGGGTCTTTCAGCCAGGTGAGGATGTCTCGTCGTACTGGGTGCGCCAGGGCTTTTATTATTTCGTCGAGGTCGATGGACATGGCAGGTGCTCGGTGTCGTAAAGCGTTATATCGCGATGAGGCGAACTTTAAATCGTTATATCCCGATATACCAATATGATTTTGCTCTGAGCTCAGGCTGAATCGGTATATCGGGTTATAACGATACGTTGGCGCCAGTGCTAGACTGCGCGGCATGAATTATCTCGCACATCTGCACCTGGGCGGCCAACTTCCTGCGCAACTGCTGGGCAGCCTGTACGGCGACTTTGTCAAAGGTCGCCTGCAGGGCCAGTTCAGCCCGCCAATCGAAGCGGCGATCCAGTTGCATCGCTCGATCGACCGCTTCACCGACAGCCACCCGTTGGTGGGCGAGGCGTTGTCGCGCTTCAGCCTGACCCGGCGGCGCTACGCCGGGATTGTCCTTGATGTGTTCTTCGATCACTGCCTGGCGCGGGATTGGGCGCTGTACGCCGACCAGCCCCTGGAGCACTTCACCTCGCAGGTGTACCGCGTGCTGGCGGCCGAACCGCAGTTGCCGGGGCGGCTGGCGCAGATAGCGCCGTATATGGCCGCGGATGATTGGTTGGGGTCGTACCGCGAGTTTGCGGTGATGGAGCAGGTGTTGCGCGGGATTTCGCGGCGGCTCACACAACCCCAGGAATTAAGGTTTGCGATGCAGGAATTGCGTGAGTTGTATGAGCCGTTGAGTGAAGACTTCCGGATCTTCTACCCCGAACTGCAAGCCTTCGCGCATAACTACCTGACAACACAAAGCTAAATGTGGGAGGGGGCTTGCCCCCGATAGCAGACTTCCAGTCAGCTTATCTATAGCTGACCCACCGCTATCGGGGGCAAGCCCCCTCCCACATTTGGAGCAGTGTCTAGCTCATATCACGCGGCAAAGGCTGGTCGCGCCGCTACGTGTTCAGTCTCCGGCACCGGCCCAAACAACGCCTTCTGCACCGCCTGCTGCGCCTGGAAAGCCAGCGCCGCACGTTCCTGCCCGGCGCAGGCAATCGGTTTGAGCACGTGGATTTCCACATCGCCCTGGTCATTGCCGAACAGGCGCATCAGGTGCGAGAGCAAATCGTCATCGCCAATGAACGGTGCCAGCGGGTCGACCTGCCCGTCGCGCAGATAACGGATGGCCACCGGTTGCAGCGACACATCCGCGTCAATCGCACTGGCCAGCAAGCGCCCATGGAAGGTGCGCAGGCTGCGGCCGTCGGTGGTGGTGCCTTCGGGGAACATCAGCAGCGGGTGCTGTTGTTCCAGATGGCGGGTCATCTGCTTGCGGATCAACTGGCTGTCACCCGAACCGCGACGGATAAACAAGCTACCGGCCTTCGCCGCCAACCAGCCGGCCACCGGCCAGGTGCGCACTTCGGCCTTGGATAAAAACGACATCGGCGCCACTGCGCCCAGTAACGGAATATCGGTCCAGGACACGTGGTTGCTCACCCACAGCATGGGCTGGGTCGGCAACTCGCCGTGCACTGTCACGCGAAAGGGCAGGGCGTTGGTCAGCCGTGCCATGAAGAACCGCGACCAGCGCTGGCGCCGCACCATCGAGTTGGCGATGCCCAAGCGTTCGAACACGCCAAACACACTGGCCATGCTCAAGCCCAGCGCCACTACCACCAGCACCCGGGCGATGCGCCCGTACACGCGCAGGCGGCTCATCACATGGCCGCCTTGAAGTGGCGCGCATAGCGCGGGCATAGCTCATCGCGCTTAAGCAGGATGAACACGTCGGCGACCTGGAAATCCTCATCCCAGCACGGCTCGCCGCAGATCTTCGCACCCAGGCGCATATAGGCCTTGAGCAGTGGCGGCATCTCGGCGATTACGTTGGTCGGCAGGTCCAGCGCCGGCAGCGGTTTTTTCGGTTCGGCGCGCAGGTGTTCGTTGCACAGGTAACGTTCGCGCAGGCGCTGCATGATCGCGTGGGCCTGGATGCCGCCGTCGTGCATCGGGATGCTCGCGCAGCCCATCAGGTAGCTGTAGCCGCCCTGGTTGAGCACTTCGGCCAACTCGCCCCACAACACGGCGATGGTGCCGCCGTTGCGGTAGGCCGGGTCGACGCAGGTGCGGCCGATTTCCAGGATCGGGCCCTGCAGATGCAACAGGCCATGCAGGCTGAATTCTTCTTCGCTGTAGAACCGGCCCAGGGTGCTGGCGGCCTGGTGGTCGAGCAAACGGGTGGTGGCGACGAGTCGACCGCTGTTCAAGTCCCGCACGCCGATGTGGCTGCAGTGAACATCATAGTCATCCATGTCCAGGCCGTGTTCCGCGCCTTTGAGCTTGGCGTTGAACTCGCCGCTGAAGACGTTGAAACGCAGGGCCTGGGCTTCTTGCAAAGCCTTGGCGCCAACCAGGCGTTCGGCTTGCAGACGGCGTTCATTGCCGGTGTCGCTGATGCGGGCGATCTGAGTCATGGCGAATCTCCGAGTGCCAGCCACGTTTCGGCCGGTCGACTTTGTTGTCCAAAGTCAGGCTATGTAGCCCCGGTGTCATCTCCATGAAGTTATGGTGACGCTTGGATGACAGGACCTCTGTAGCAAATCTGTCATTGCCCTCGGCTAGGCTCGCGGGCTTGAATGCCCCCTTGAGTCTGTGTCCATGGTCAAAGGCCTGTTGTGCGTTGCCCTGCTGTTCGTCACCGTTACCGCCTGCGCTGAAACCTGGCCTGACAAGGAGTGGGCCAAGGGCACGCCGCTCGCAGGGCCCGCCGTCGAAGCCCTTGACGCCTATGCATTCCCGCCCCGTGACGACACTGCCCGCCAAGGCATTCGCACCGACGCGCTGCTGGTGATCCGCGACGGTGTGGTCGTCTATGAACGCTACGCCGCGCCGACCACAGCCAGCACGCCACACCTGACCTGGTCCATCAGCAAAAGCCTGATGGCTACCGTGCTCGGCGTGGCCTACGGCGAAAACCGTTTCAAACTGACCGACCCTGCGGCACGCTTTTACCCGCCGATGAAACAGCACCCCAAGGTGACCATGGCCGACCTGCTGCACTGGGCCTCGGGCCTGGACTGGCAGGAAGACTATGAATACGCGCCGCTGAAGTCCTCAGTGGTGGCGATGCTTTACACCCGTGGCCGCGCCGATATGGCCGAGTTCGCCGCCAGCACTGAGTCCTTCAGCGCACCGGGCCAGGCCTTTCGTTATTCCAGCGGCGACAGCAATATCCTGTCCGCCGCGCTCAAGGGCATGCTCGGCCACAAGGCGTACATGAGTTACCCCTGGGACGCGCTGTTCAAGCCGCTGGGCATTCACAACGCCACCTGGGAAACCGATGCCGACGAAACCTTTGTCGCCTCGTCCTATGCGTTCCTCACCGCGCGTGACCTGGCGCGTGTCGGCCTGCTGATGGCCCGCGACGGGCGCTGGGGGGATCAACAATTGCTGCCCAAGGACTGGGTGGCGTTCAACCGCCAACCCTTCGACAAATACACCGCCGGCCAGGACGAAGCCGTCCCCGGTGGCCAATGGTGGCTCAACCAAGGCGCCCCGAGGCCCTGGCCCGACGCCCCCGCCGACACCTTCGCCGCCCTCGGTCATTGGGGCCAGGCGCTGTACGTGATGCCCGACGAACACCTGGTGATCGTGCGCTATGGCGATGATCGCGACGGCAGCTACCGCCACAACGAACTGCTCAAACGCGTGCTCGCGGCGGTGCAACCATGATCCGTCGTCGGCCGTTCACCAGCCTGTTTCTCGTGCTGCTGCTTGCCCTGTCTGGTTGGGTTTGGCACGAGCGCGTCAACCTGCAAGCCTTCCCCGATATCATCGCGGCGTATACCGCCAAGGAGTACTGCTCGTGCCGCTATGTGGCGAACAATCCAGCCGACTACTGCCGGGGTTATGTGAAGCAGTACGTGCCCACCAGTGCGTTCAGCGATAACCCGGAACGCAGTGAAGTGACGGCGAGTGGCTTGGGGCGTACGCACAGCGCGCGGTGGTTGGGGGATCGGCAGGGCTGTCGTCTGAATCCCTGACACAGCGCAAGCCACCCCCCACATTGGATTTGCGCCGTTCGTGACATTGCGCTTAAGGTTCGTGCAGGTTTTTCGCCCCACGAGTCCTTAATGTTCAACGCGTCTGTTATCAAACCCCTGGCCTTCGCCCTGCTGGCCGCTGCCGCGGTGCCCGCCCATGCCGACTGGTACCTGGACAACGAGTCCTCGCGCCTGTCGTTCGTCACCACCAAAAACACCGAGATCGCTGAAGTCCATCGCTTCCTGGTGCTGCACGGCAAGGTCGACAGCAAGGGCGCGGCGCAATTGGAAGTAGAGCTGGAGTCGGTCAACAGCGGCATCCCGCTGCGCGACGAGCGCATGCGCAATCAGCTGTTCGAAATCAAGACTTTCCCCGAAGCGCTGATCAGCGCACAGATCAATCTGCAACCCATCAATGACCTGGCGCCTGGCGCGCAACTGGAACTGCGCTTGCCCCTGAGCGTCACCCTGCATGGCAAGACCCAGACCTACAGCGCCGAGTTGTTGGCCACGCGCCTGGATGACCGGCGTTTCCAGGTGGTGACCCTGGAACCGGTGGTGTTGCATGCGGAGGATTTCGACCTGGCGCCGGGTGTGGCGATGTTGCGTAAAGCGGCCGGTCTCAAGTCGATCAGTTTGTCGGTGCCGGTGGGTGCGGTGCTGATCTTTACGGCGCGCTGACATGAGCGGCGCAGTGTTCCCGTGGCGCAGCGCCAACCGTTTCGAGTTGTTGATCGACGGCCCGCAATTTTTTCCGCAGATGCTGGTGGGCATTGCCCGGGCCGAGCGGCAAGTGGAGTTGGAATTGTATCTGGTGGAGGCTGGCGCCTGCGCCGAAGCGATGGTGCAGGCGCTGGTGCTGGCCGCCGAGCGCGGCGTGCGGGTGCGTTGCCTGTTTGATGACTACGGCAGCCTGGCGTTTACCCTGGGGCTGCGTAAGCGCCTGACCGACGCCGGAGTGGAACTGCGTTTCTACAATCGCCTGAGCTGGCGCCGTTGGATGCGCAACCTGTACCGCGACCACCGCAAGCTGTTGCTGATCGACCAGGAAACTGCCGTGGTCGGTGGCACGGGCGTCACCGATGAGTTCTGGACGCCGGGGCAAGACACCGCCGACTGGCATGAGGTGATGGTGCAGGTCCACGGCCCGCTGGTGCTGGACTGGCAGGCGCTGTTCGAACGGCAATGGCATGCCAATGTCGCGCGCCGTGCGTGGAAGCCCGCCACCCATTTCGGTTTGCCGCGCTTGCCCAAGGTGCCTGCGACGGGGCCAGGCCTGGGCCGAGTGGCCTATGCAGACGCCCGACAGCACCGCGATATCCTGCAATCGCTGATCCGCGCGCTGAACAGCAGCCAGCAACGTATCTGGTTCGCCACGCCGTATTTTTTGCCCACCTGGGGCGTGCGCCGCGCATTGCGTCGGGCCGCAGGGCGTGGGGTGGATGTGCGTTTGCTGCTCACCGGCCCGCGCACCGATCACCCCTCCGTGCGCTACGCCGGGCACCGTTATTACCCGCGTTTGTTGCGTGCAGGCGTGCAGATCTTTGAATACCAGCCGTGCTTTTTGCACCTGAAGATGGCGCTGGTGGACGATTGGGTGAGTATCGGCTCGTGCAACTTCGATCACTGGAATCTGCGCTTCAACCTGGAAGCCAACCTGGAAGCGTTGGACCCTGAGCTAACGCAGGCGGTGGCGGCGAGTTTTACCGCGGATTTTGCCCAGAGCCTGGTGGTCAGCCTGGAAGCGTGGAAGGCGCGGCCGTTGTGGCGGCGGGTGAAGCAGCGGGTGTGGGGGTGGATTGATCGGTTGGTGGTGAACCTGCTGGATCGACGCGGCTAGCAAGAACACTGAGGTCAAATGTGGGAGGGGGCTTGCTCCCACATTTGTTGACCGTGTCAGGCGTTAGAGCAGTTCGAAGGTCTGCTGCTGTACGTCCTGGGAATCCAGCCCGATCTGCACATTGAACTCCCCCGGCTCGGCGGCGAACTTGAGCTGGGTGTTGTAGAACTTCAAGTCGTCCTCGGTGATGGTGAAGTGCAGCGTGCGCTCTTCGCCAGCCTTGAGCATGACCTTCTGGAAGTTCTTCAGCTCCTTGATCGGACGGATCATCGAACCCGCCACGTCCTGGATATACAGCTGCACCACGGTTTCGCCATCGACCTTGCCGGTGTTTTTCAGCGTGACGCTGGCGTCGAGCTTGCCGGTCTTGTTCAGGGTGGTGGACGACAGCGCCATGTCCGACAGGCTGAAGGTGGTGTAGCTCAGGCCATAGCCAAACGGAAACAGCGGCCCGGTGGTGTCATCGAAGTACTGTGAGGTGTAGTTGCCCGGCTTGCCCGGGGTGAATGGCCGGCCGATGGTCAGGTGGTTGTAGTAGGTCGGAATCTGCCCCACGGAGCGTGGGAAGGTGATCGGCAGCTTGCCCGATGGGTTGTAGTCACCGAACAGCACGTCGGCGATGGCGTTGCCGCCTTCGGTACCGGCGAACCAGGTCTCCAGGATCGCGTCGGCTTGTTGTTTCTCTTCCAGGATCGACAGCGGGCGGCCGTTCATCAGTACCAGCACCAGCGGTTTGCCGGTGGCTTTAAGCGCCTTGATCAGGTCGCGCTGGCTTTGCGGGATATTCAGGTCGGTGCGGCTCGACGATTCGTGGGACATGCCACGGGATTCACCCACGGCGGCGACCACCACGTCGGCATCCTTGGCGGCCTTGACCGCTTCATCGATCATCACCTGGGCCGGGCGGGTGTCATCCACCACTTCCGGGGCATCGAAGTTGAGGAAGTTGAGGTAGTCGACCACCGCCTTGTCGTTGGTGATGTTGGCGCCACGGGCGTAGATGATCTTGCCTTTTTCGCCGATGACCGCGTTCATGCCGTCAAGCAGCGTGACCGATTGCTCCGGCTTGCCGGCCGCCGCCCAACTGCCCATCATGTCGATCGGCGCCTTGGCCAGTGGGCCCACGAGCGCGATGGTCGCGGACTTTTTCAGCGGCAGGGCGTCGTTCTGGTTCTTCAGCAGCACCAGGCTGCGGCGCGCCACATCACGGGCCTCGGCACGGTGCAGGCGGCTCTCTGCGTAAGTGTCGGCCGGGTCATCCTCGGCCTTGCCGATGCGCAGGTACGGGTCTTTGAACAGGCCCATGTCGTACTTGGCAGCGAGCACTTCACGCACGGCGTTGTCGATGTCGCTCTGTTCGATCTCGCCGGACTTGAGCAGCCCCGGCAGTTCCTTGCCGTACAGCGAGTCGTTCATGCTCATGTCGATGCCGGCCTTGATCGCCAGCTTGGCGGCTTCACGCCCGTCCTTGGCCACGCCGTGCTTGATCAGCTCGAAGATCGCCCCGTGGTCGCTGACGGCCAGGCCCTTGAAGCCCCAGTCCTTGCGCAGCAGGTCGTTCATCAGCCAGGTGTTGGCGGTGGCGGGCACGCCATTGATCGAGTTCAGCGCCACCATCACGCCGCCGGAACCGGCCTTGATCGCCGCGTGGTACGGCGGCAGGTAGTCCTGGTACATCTTGACCGGGCTCATGTCGACCACGTTGTAGTCACGTCCGCCTTCCACTGCGCCGTAGAGGGCGAAGTGCTTGACGCTGGCCATGATGCTGTCGGCATTCGCGGGGCTGGCGCCCTGGAAGGCCTTGACCATCACCTCGGCAATCCGCGAGACCAGATAGGTGTCTTCACCGAAGCCTTCGGACGTGCGACCCCAGCGCGGGTCGCGGGAGATATCGACCATCGGTGCAAAGGTGATGTCGAGGCTGTCGGCGGCGGCTTCCCGGGCGGCGACGCGCCCGGAGCGGCCGATGGCGTCCATGTCCCAGCTGGAGGCCAGGGCCAGGCTGATCGGGAAGATCGTGCGGTGGCCGTGGATCACGTCATAGGCGAAGAACATCGGGATCTTCAAGCGGCTGCGCATGGCCGCGTCCTGCATCGGACGGTTTTCCGGGCGGGTGATGGAGTTGAACGTGCCACCGATGCGGCCGGCGGCGATTTCCTTGCGGATCAGCTCACGGGGCATTTCCGGGCCGATGCTGATCAGGCGCAATTGGCCGATCTTTTCATCCAGGGTCATCTGCTTGAGCAGGTCGCTGACGAAAGCGTCCTTGTCCTTAAGCGCAGCAGGCTTTGTTTCTGCCCAGACGGGGTGGGTGGCCAGCGTGGCAACAAGGCCGAGCAAACACAGCTTCTTCATGAATATCCTTTTTCGGCTCACTGCACAGCGCTTGGGCTGATCGGCCAAAATGTGGGGAGCGTCTATTGTTGTTCGGGTGTTGTTCAGATAAATGCAGCACACTCTGAACTCTTTATCGCGCTGGGCATCTTTGTAGCTGATTGGCTCGATGCATTCCAGTGGTGGCGGATTATGCCCCAAGCGTGTGGTTTTTAGGGTTAGTCGTCACATTCCATCCAGTTTGGGCAGGAGAAACACCATGCAAGCAGCACAACATTCCCGCTGGGGCCTCAAGGCCGCGGCTTTGCTATTGATCAGCACAGTATTGAGCGGCTGCGGCATCAATAACATCCCGACCCTGGACGAACAGGCCAAGGCGGCCTGGGGCCAGGTGCAGAACCAGTACCAACGCCGCGCCGACCTGATCCCCAACCTGGTGGAAGTGGTCAAGGGTTACGCGGCCCATGAGCAGGACACCCTGACCGCCGTGATCGAGGCGCGGGCCAAGGCCACCTCGATCCAGGTGGATGCCAGCACCCTGGACAACCCGGAAAAACTCAAGCAGTTCCAACAGGCCCAGGACGGTTTGAGCGGTGCCCTCAGCCGCTTGATGGTGGTCTCCGAGCGCTACCCGGACCTGAAGGCCAACCAGAACTTCCTGGCCCTGCAATCCCAGCTCGAGGGCACCGAAAACCGCATCGCCGTGGCCCGTCGCGATTTCATCCAGGCCGTGCAGGCGTACAACACCGAGATCCGCACCTTCCCAGGTCGCCTGTGGCACAGCGTGATGTACAGCGACCTGCCGATCCGCGCCACCTTTGAAGCCACCAGTGCCGATGCCGATAAAGCGCCGCAAGTGAAGTTCAAATAAGGCTGCACTGAGGTGTCGATGCGTTTATTACGGATAGGCCTGGCGCTATGGATGCTGGCCTGCGTGGGGGTGGCCCAGGCAGCGCTGACGTTCCCGGCGTTGAGCGGACGGGTGGTGGACACCGCCCAGATGATCGACCCGGCCACGCGCGAGCACATCACCCAGCAGTTGCAGACGCTGGAGCAGACCCGTGGCGACCAGATCGTGGTGGTCACGGTGCCCGACCTGCAGGGCGTGCCCATCGAGGACTACGGTTACCAGTTGGGTCGCCAGTGGGGCATCGGCCAGAAGGGCAAGGACAATGGCGCGTTGCTGATCGTCGCCCGTGACGAGCGCACGTTGCGCATCGAAGTCGGCTATGGCCTTGAAGGCGTGCTCACCGATGCGCAGGCCTGGGTGATCATCAACCAGGTGATTGCGCCCAAGTTCAAGGCCGGCAATTTCAGCCAGGGCATCAGCGACGGCGTGGCGGCGATGGTACAGGTGGTCGGTGGCGAACCGCTGGCGGTGCCGGCGCATGTGGCGGATGCCAACTTTGCCAAGGATAATCCCGGCTTTTCCATCGGCCTGTTCATCCTGCTGATCGGCGTGTTGTGGCTGTGCAATCGCATGGGCCTGCCGGTGGGCGCGATCCTTTTGGCGATCCTCAGCAGCAGTGGACGCGGCGGCGGTGGCGGGGGAGGTGGCGGCGGTTTCCGAGGCGGCGGTGGTGGCTTCGGCGGCGGCGGCGCGTCGGGCGGCTGGTAATGACAATAACTAGAAAAGAGCATCTACAACCATGGCATTACTGACTGAACACGAGCAGCGCCAAGTCGCCGAAGCGATTGCCCGGGTCGAAAAAACCACCGACGCCGAACTGGTCACCGTGCTGGCGGCCAGCGCCGACGATTACGCCTACATCCCCCTGCTGTGGGCCAGCCTGATCGCCTTGGTGGTGCCGGGCGTGGTGCATTACCTGTCGGGCTACCTGACCATGTACACCTTGCTGCTGGCGCAGTGGGCGACGTTCATCGTGTTGTGCCTGCTGTTTCGCCTGCCCAAGGTGACCACTCGCCTGATCCCGCGCTCGGTACGCCATTGGCGCGCCTCCAACCTGGCGCGCCGGCAGTTCCTGGAGCAGAACCTGCACCACACCCTGGGCAGCACCGGGGTGCTGATTTTTGTCAGCGAGGCGGAACGTTATGTGGAGATCCTGGTGGACGAAGGTATTTCCAAGCGCCTGGATAACAGCAGTTGGGATGCCATCGTCAAGGCGTTTACCCAGCAGGTGAAACAGGGGCAGACGCTGGTTGGGTTTATTGCCTGCATCGAAGCGTGTGGTGAATTATTGAAGGTGCATGTGCCGGTGACACACGCCCGGAATGAACTGCCAAATCGCCTGGTCGTACTCGAATAGAACATCCAACACCGGAGATCAAATGTGGGAGGGGGCAGTACCGTTGATCAAATAACCCCGTGCCCTGAACCCCCATCCCCCCTAAAATGCCCGGCATTCCCTGCCCGAGGCGTTTTTGTTCATGTCTGTCACCGTTCAACCTGCCAGCCCCGCGCCGGATCATCACGCCCAGTTCATCGAACTGTTGAGCACAAGCCTTGCGCAGAACGCCTTTATCAAGCTGGTGCTGGCCAAATACGTCGGCGACGAAGCCGAGTTGCAGCGGCTGATCATCAAGGCGGTGACCGTCAAGGAGCAGCCGTGCCTGTCCTTCGTCTACCGCTACAAGACCCGCGACATCACCAAGAACTTGGCGCTGGCCGACGGCGTGGCGGCGATTGCCGCGTTGCTGCCGGGCTCGTTCAAGAACGCACACCTGCTGTCGCTGACCGACGAAGCCCAGTTGGAATACAGCAAGAAGAACAAAAGCTCGCTGTTCAGGAGCAAGCCTCAGCAACTGCGCGAGGCGCCATCGGCCGAGCATAACCGTGAGAAGCATCGCTTCCTCGACCTGAGCCGGCCGTTCCTCGCCGACCTGGGCGTGACCGACGCCAGGCAGGCGTTGATCCCGTCGATGTCGCGCAAGTGGAAGCAGATCAACAAGTTCATCGAAGTGTTCAGCCATGCGCTGACCTCCTCACCGCTGAAGCTGGACCAACCGGTGCGCGTCGCCGATTTCGGTTCGGGCAAGGGCTACCTCACGTTTGCGATCCACGACTACCTGCGCAACACCCTCAAGGCCGAAGGCGAAGTCACCGGCGTCGAGTTGCGCGAAGACATGGTGACCTTGTGCAACGGCGCAGCGGCCCGCCTGGAGCACCCGGGGCTGGTGTTCAAATGTGGTGATGTGCGCAGCGTGGCGCCCAGCCAGCTGGACGTGATGATCGCCCTGCATGCCTGTGACATCGCCACCGATTACGCGATCCACACCGGCATCCGCTCCGGCGCGTCGATCATCATGTGCTCACCGTGCTGCCACAAGCAGATTCGCCTGCAGATCCAGAGCCCGGCGCTGCTCAAGCCGATGCTGCAATACGGCCTGCACCTGGGCCAGCAGGCGGAAATGGTCACCGACAGCTTGCGGGCATTGTTCCTCGAAGCCTGCGGCTACGAGACCAAGGTGTTCGAGTTCATCTCCCTGGAGCACACCAACAAGAACAAGATGATCCTGGCGGTCAAGCGTGCGGAGCCGGTGGACAACGCGCAGTTGCTGGAGAGAATCCAGGAGTTGAAGGCGTTCTACCACATCTCCGAACACTGCCTGGAAACCCTGCTGCGCGCGGATGGCTACCTTAAATAGGGGCTCACGCCGACTTAGCGATCGGCGCAGCCTGCACCGCGGTCTTGCGCCCGAGCATCACCGTGACGATGACCCCACAGGCAAACACCCAGGTAATCGGCTCGATATGTTCACCGAAGAACAGCGCCGAAAACGCGATGGTGAAGAAGATCTGCAACAGCTGAATCTGGCTGACCCGCGCAATGCCGCCCATGGCCAACCCCGCGTACCAGGCGAAGAAGCCCAGGAACTGCGAGAACAGCGACACATAACCAAAGGCCCACCAGGCGCGCATCGAGACCGCGCCTTGGTGCTGCGCCGCCAGGTACCACACCGGGCCGATCAACACCGGCGTGGACAGCACCAGCGCCCAGCAGATCACCTGCCAGCCGCCCATCTCCTTGGCCAACCGGCCGCCTTCGGCATAGCCCAGGCCACCCACGGCTATCGCGCCGAGCATCAATAAATCGCCGGCCTGGATACTGCCGGCGCCGGTGATCAATGCATAACTCAACACCAACCCGCTGCCCAGCGCCGCGCAGGCCCAGAAGGCTTTCGACGGCCGCTCATGGGACAGCCACGCCGCATACAGCGCCACGCACAGCGGTTGCAGGCCATTGACCAGTGCGCCATGGGACGCTGGCAAGGTTTGCATGGCCCACGCCGACAGCACCGGGAAGCCCAGAATCACCCCCGCAATGACCAGGCACAAACCCCGCACCTGGCGCCAGGTCGGCCAGCGCTCGCGGCGCCACAGCAACAGCGCCGCCGCGGGGATCGCCGCGAACAAGGCACGGCCCAGGCCGTTGAGCAGCGGGTGGATTTCCTGCACCACGATACGGGTGAAGGGCAGGGTCAGGCTGAAGATGATGACGCCCAGCAGGCCGAGGGCCATGCCGGTGTTTTCGCGCGAGCTCATGGGCGGGATCCGAAATCCAGAGGGCTTCAAGGGAAGCCCATCTAGCCACAACCCCCGCCGATTCCGGGCCTACAGCTGGGTGCGGATTTATCCGTACAGTTTTCAGAAGAAGCGCGTGATGCTGATCTTGGCGTCGCGCCCCTTGGTGTAGGCACGGTCGCCGCTCAGGGCCGGACGGAAGTTGTTGTTGAACATATTGTCCAGGGTGAAGTTGACCTCAGTGCCCTTGAGGTACGCCTGCTGCGGCTTCCATTTGGCGAACAGGCCCTGGGTGTTGTAGCGCTTGTTGCCATACTGGTCGTAGAACAAGTCGCCGACGCTGGAGCCCGGGCCGCCCGAATATTTGTCGCTGGGCAGGCGGTCGGTGGCGCCGACGAATTGCCCCGTCCAACCGACCTGGGCATCCCAGGCCGGGATGTTGGTCCCTAACACCAGTACCCATTTGGTCGGCGGAATATCGCGTGCCGACACATCCGGCCCCCATGGGTTGGTGTAGGCCCCTTCGTGTTGGCCGGTGGCATAGGCGTACGATACCGAGCCGAACAGGTAGGTGGAGTTATAGAACGACTCGACCTCGAAGCCCTTGATGGTCAGGCCGCCGATATTGCGATAGTTGGACATCGCCCCCGGCGGGCAGGCCGTGGAAATACTGCCGCCGTTGATGGCCTGGTTCTGGCAGCCTACACCGGTAGCCTTGAAGATCTCGTCCTCGACTTTGTTGTGGAACAGGGTCGTGCGTATTTGCAGGTTGTCATCCTGGGCGATCAGGTTATCGAAGCTGGTGATGTTACCCACGGTGATCGAGGTGATGCGCTCCGGGTCGAGGTCGACGCTGGTGGCGGTGCGGCTGCCCAGGCCCTGCACTTCGTACTGCTCGTCGATCACCGGCGCGCGCCAGGTCTGGCTCCAATTGGCAAACAGCCCGACATGGGGAGTTACCGTCCAGAACAGCGCCAGGCGCGGCGACCAGCCGGTGTAGGTCCGGTCGCTGTAGTCGTGGCCGACGGCCGGGTCGGGGTTGCTGTAGTACGGTGCATCGTTGGCCTCGCCGCGGTTGCGCACGTGGTCGTAGCGCAGCGATGGGGTAACGGTCACGTCCCCCAGGGTCACCGCGTCCTGGATGAAGAAGCTGTTGGTATCGACCTTGCCATGCGGCATGAAGCCCGGTTGGAAATGCCCGTAGTTGTAGCGTGGGGTGTTGTAGGTGGCGCCGGGCATCCACATCTCGGTTTCGCGGGTGTGCTTGCGAATTTGGCCGCCGAGGGTCACTGCG
Organism: Pseudomonas sp. GW821-FHT09C10; assembly: GCF_059418085.1. Lineage (NCBI taxonomy): Bacteria > Pseudomonadati > Pseudomonadota > Gammaproteobacteria > Pseudomonadales > Pseudomonadaceae > Pseudomonas > Pseudomonas sp. GW821-FHT09C10. The sequence goes on along the minus strand of NZ_JBWKPE010000017.1, from coordinate 84,326 downwards.
TGTTGCAAGGGACCCGTGTCAAACAGGCTGACGTTACGGATGTCGAGGTTCTTGTCGGTGTAGGCCGTGTCCATCTTGCGCCCGCCGGTGGCCAGCTGGAAAAACGCCGTGGCATCGCGCTCGTCGGTCTGGTCGGTGTTGGACTGGGAGTATTTGACGGTCAGGTCCACCAGCGGGTTGTCCAGGGGCTGGTACTCATACTTGCCCGACCACGTGGTGTCGACGGTGTCGCGGTGGGCTAAAAAACGCTTGAGTGCTCCTTCGTAGCCGTAGCGATCAATGTTGGCCTGAGTCGGTGGCGTGGGGTAGCTGGCGGCGGAGAACGGTGTCCAGCGGTTGCTGTGGGACCGTGAGTAGGACAGGCCGACGCTGTGTTCATCGGTGAAGTGCGCATTGACCTTGAACAGCTTGCCGTCCACATCCTGGGCCGTATTGGGCAGGCGTTGGGGGTTGATCGGGTACTGGTTGTTTTCGTTGGGCAGCTTGGCGGCCACCTTCATGTCGTCACCGTCGCGTTTTGTCAGGTAGGCCAGCGCATCGAAACGACCATCGTCGGTGCGGCCATACACGGCGCTGCTGTAGACCTGTTCGTGGTCGTTGCTGGAATAACCGTACTTGAGCATTGCACCGCTGTTGCGACCGTCCTTGAGCAAATCCGGGGCATCCTTGGTGGTCATGTTCACCGTACCGCCAAAGCCGCCGTTCCCGCTGAACGGCGAGTTGGGGCCTTTCTCCACTTCGATGCTCTTGATCAACTCCGGCTCGATAAACACGGTGCCTTGCTGGTAGCGCTCGAAACCGCTTTTGGTCGCGCCATCGACGGTCAGCGGCACGTCTTCGGCATCGCCGAAGCCACGGATGTTGATGGTCTGACCGCCGGGTTTCAGTGAGCCACCCTGGCTCACGCCGGGCAGGGTCTGCAACAGGCTGGGGATGTTATTGGCCTGGTAGCGATCGATATCCGCCTGGCTCAGGGTGGAGCGGCCGACGGTGCTGGAGTCGACCTGATTGCCGGTGCCGATCACGCTCAGGGTGTCCAGTTGGATCGCGCCGCTCTGGGTGGTTTTGGCCTCTTCGGGCTTTACCACGTATGTGCTGCCGACCTTGATCAGGGTGAACTCACCGTTTTTCAGCAGGCTGCGAATCGCAACTTCCGGTGTGAAGTCACCGTTGAGCGCCGGTGCCTGCACGTTCTTGAGCAGTTCCTCATCGAACAACAGCTGGATCTTCGCCTGCTGCGCTACTTGGCTCAGGGACGTGGCCAGCGCCTGGGCGGGCAGTTGCACGGTGAATGACTCGGCCTGGGCGCTGAGGCTGAACGCCAGGCAGGTGGCAATAAGGGTCGGTCGAAGATACAGGTGCGAAGCGTGGCAAGGCGCGCGAAACATGGAATCCCCCGGAGCGGCCAAATGGCCAAAAAGGTGTGCTGATCAGATACAGACCGGAGGAAGACGGGGCAGGCAAAAAAATCCACACCTGCGAATGCAAAATATTCTCAAATAAGAATTTCGCAGGTTACTTGCTCGGTTCGATCCGCACGGTGCCATCGGACGAGACCACGGTTTTCACCGGCAACAGGGCGGGCAGGGCGTTGAGCAGGGCATCCGGATCATTCACGTCCAGATTGCCCGAGACTTTCAGGTGCGCTACCGCGTTACTGACCTGCAACGGTGCCTGCGGGCGATACAGGCTCAGTTCATCGATCAGGCTGGCCAGTTCACGGTTGCGGAACGACAAGTGCCCGCTGCGCCAATCGGCGACTTCTTCGGCCGTGAGGGTTTGCTGTTGCAAGGTGCTCTTGGCGTAGCTGTAGATGGCGCGTTGCTGGGCGCCGAGCAGAGAGACGGGGCTTGTGGCGGACGGCTCGAAAGCAACCTGGCCGTGGGCGACGCTGACCACCAGTTGCTGCTGGCTGCGGCGCACATCGAAGCCGGTGCCGACCACCCGCACGCTGGCCTCGCCGGCTTGAACGAACAGCGGCCGCTCTTTGTCGGCCGCCACTTCGATATACACCTGGCCCTTGTCCAGGTGCACGATGCGCTGGTGGGCGCTGAAATCCACACGCAGGCGGGTGTTGGCATTCACCGACAGGGTGCTGCCATCGGGCAGCTTCAGGGTGCGCATGCCCTTGGCATGGGCCGCCACCTGGCTGTGATACAACTCGCGGGGCGCACCGATGTGGGGGGCCAATACGGCGCATAGCACGGCGGCTGCTACGGCCAGGGCCGGGCGCAATACCGATGCTTTGCGCTTGGGCAGCGCCACGGGTTTGTTCAGTTGCTGCAACTGGGCCAGGTCGGCCCACAACTGCTCGAATTCGGCATAGGCGCGGGCATGGGCCGGCGTGGCCTGCCAGGCGGCAAAGGCCTTGCGATCGGCACGGCCTGCGTCGTTACGGTTGCGCGCAAACCAACTGGCGGCTTGGGCATCGATGGCGTCACTGGCTTCGATATCCAGGCCGTCGGTGTCGCTCAGGCGGTTCATTCTGGCTGCTCCGTGCCGGGGTCGTTTTGAAGGCGTCGCTTGCAATGCAGCAGGGCAAAAGCGATGTGCTTTTCCACCATGCTTGTCGAAATGCCCATGCGCTCGGCGATCTGCACCTGGCTCAGGCCTTCGAAGCGGTGCAGCATAAGGGCTTCTCGCCGGCGGGGCGAGAGTTCGGCGAGGACTTCTTTCAACTGTTCCAGGCGTTGCAGGCGCTGGGCGGCGGCCATGGGGTCGTTTTGCTCGTCGGTGATCGGTTCCGCGTCCCTGTCGGCCTGATCTGGGTGGACGGTTTGCCGTACCTTCTGTTTGCGCCAGTGATCACGCAGCAGGTTGCGTGCCATCTGGAACAAAAATGCCCGTGGCTGCTCGACCTTGGCCCGGTCGCGGTAGTCCAGCCACTGGGTAAAGACGTCCTGGGTCATGTCCGCCGCGTCGCTGGCGTTGTCCGTGCGTCTGCGCAGGAAATACAGAATATCTGCATAGAACCCGCGAAAGGCATCGGCCGACACCGGGTCGGGCTTGGGACGAGACATGGATATCCTTCTTGACGAAGCACGACGTGGAAAAGTCGTGAATGATATCGAGAACTATTGTCATTTGTCTCTATTTTAGACGAGCCCGGATTAAAATATGGGGAGGAGGCAAACCCCTCCCACATAAGGTCGCAGTTTTACCGCAGCAAGGTCTTCAGTTGTTCGATCCCTGCTTCTCCCAACGGAAACACCGGCAAACGAGGATCGCCCGCCTCCAACCCGGTCAGGCGCAGCCCGGCCTTGATCGTCGCCGGCAACCCGCCCTTGAGGATGAACTCCAGCAACGGCAACTGCCGATAAAATAGCTCGCGCGCCTTGTCCAGGTCATTGGCCAGCACCGCCGCATACAACGCCAGGTTCAGGTGCGGGATCAGGTTTGGCGCCGCCGTGCACCAACCCTTGGCTCCGGCCGCAAAGGCTTCCAGGGCCAGCGGGTTGCAGCCGTTGTAGAACGGCACGTCGCTGTGGCGCCGCAGTTGATGCATGCGTTGAACGTCCCCGGTGCTCTCCTTGACCATCGTCACGTTTGCCACCTGCTTGACGATACGCAGGATCAGATCCACCGACATGTCCGTACCGCTGGTGGCCGGGTTGTTGTAGAGCATGATCGGCACGCCGATGCTGTCGCCGATCGCAGCGTAGTGGGCGAGGATTTCCGCCTCGCTGAGCTTCCAATACGAGGCCGGCAGCACCATCACCACATCCGCGCCATTGGCTTCGGCGTAGCGGGCGCGGCGCACCGCCTTGGCGGTGGTCAGGTCGGAAACGCTGACAACCGTGGGCACGCGCCGGGCGATTTTTGCCAGGCTGTAGGCGCTGACTTCGTCCCACTCGGCATCGCTCAAATACGCACCTTCACCGGTGCTGCCCAGAGGCGCGATGGCGTGCACGCCGCTGTCGATCAAACGGTCGATGGAACGACCGAGGGCGTCGAGGTCGATGCGCTGGCCGTCAGCGCTGAACGGGGTGATGGTGTAGCCGATGATGCCGTGAATCGTTGGGCTGGACATGGAAAGTCTCCGGTAGAAAAAGGTCGGGTCAGTTCAGGCAATCGGCGTGCTGGCGCAGGTTCTGCCGCACGTAGTAATTGAACGCGGCGCCGTGGCGCTTGGGTCGGGAAATCCAGGCATGGGCTTCGCGCCCCAGTTGCGGCAGGATCGGCTTGATCGCACCGGCTGCCATGGCGAGCAACTGCAACTTGGCCGCGCGTTCGATCAACTGTGCGATCACGCAGGCTTCCTCGACACTCGCTCCGGTCGACAACTGGCCGTGGTGCGACAGCAGGATCGCGCGCTTGTCGCCCAGGGCCTCGGTGATGATTTCCCCCTCTTCATTGCCCACCGGCACACCCGGCCAGGCCTCCAGGAACGCGCAGTCTTCGTACAGCGGGCAAAGGTCCATGTGGGACACCTGCAACGGCACTTCCAACATCGACAGTGCAGCGATATGGGTCGGGTGCGTATGAATAATGCAATTCACATCCGGTCGCCCGCGGTACACCCAACTGTGAAAGCGGTTGGCCGGGTTGGGGATGCCGTGACCTTCCAGCACCTCAAGATCCTCGTTGACCAGCAACAGGTTGCTGGCCGTGATTTCATCAAAACCCAGGCCCAGTTGCTGGGTGTAGTAGGTACCCTGTTCAGGCCCGCGCGCGGTGATCTGGCCGGCGAGGCCGGAGTCGTGGCCGTGTTCGAACAGGATTCGGCAAGTGAGCGCCAGCTTTTGCCGGACGGTCCACGTATTATCCGCCAGGGTGTTTTGCATCTGGACCAGCGCTTGCTTGACCAGTTGGTCTTTGGGGAGTGCTAATGTCTTGGCCATATCGGTGTCCTTTGGGTGGTTCAATGGACGTCGGATTTGCTGGTCTCCCGCTGCTCGCAAGGTCGTTGGGTGAGGCAAATGACACTAATGATGCTATATGACACAAAGTGTCATTGGCAAGCGCAGCTTATCGCTTCTGCATGGATTAACCGCAGCACATGTCTATCCGTTTGAAATTATTGAGGAAAAAACTTGGCGTGACCTTGGAGGCCCTGGCTGAAAAATCCGGGATGACCAAGAGTTACCTGTCCAAGGTCGAGCGCGGGCTCAACACGCCGTCGATTGCCGCTGCGCTGAAACTGGCCAAGGCGTTGAACGTGAAGGTCGAAGAGCTGTTCAGCGAAGACCGCGTCAGCCTCGACAGCTACAGCCTGGTGCGCAGCCATGAGCGGCCCGACACCGCGCCGGGTTACGCAGTGCTGGCCCATCAGGTCAGTGAGCGCAGCTTGTTGCCGTTCATCATCTACCCGCCGGCGCAATTCTCCGACAAGACCTTCAAGGAGCACCTTGGAGAGGAGTTCCTGTTCGTGCATGAAGGGGCGGTAGAAGTGGATTTCATGAACGAGCGGGTGATTCTGGAACGCGGCGATGCGCTGCATTTCAATGCCCAGAAGCCGCATCGCCTGCGTTCGGTAGGCCCTGTGCAGGCGCAGCTATTGGTGGTTGTACACAGCTCGCAAGAATGACCGCGCTGACGGTTTGAAATGCGATCGGTATGGGCGGGAGCAAGCCCCTCCCACCGGTGGCTCAACGTTCGACAGGTACCGACAGGGCCGGATCACCCAACGGATGCGTGCGCGCGGCAAAAAACTTCAACTGCGCGCCACAGCCATCAAACAACTGCGAATACCGCCGCTTCTGCTGGCGAATAAACCCGTCGCTGCGGCCCGATACCGAGATCGCCAGGGTCGCGGGGCGGGCCTGGCGAATTGCATCCACCACGTGTTGATCCTGCGTTCCCAGGTCATGGCCAAAGATGCACAGCGCGCCCTCATGGCTCAGCAACTGTTCATAGCAGAACGACAGGTAATCCGAGCTGCGGATGGTCTTGAGCTTCTCTTGCACCGTGCCTTCGTTGATAAACAGCGGCACATCGTCCAGGGTCTTGATCGTATTGTTGATCGCAAAGCTGCTGAGCAAGGTGCTGTCGGTGCTCGGCAATTTGCGCGCGGTGCCGTCAAGGTTGCGCACCAGGTGCAGGCCGCCGTGCAGGTAGAGGATGCGTGTGGTATCGGTGTGGGTGTTGCGCAGGTCGAAGCTCGAGTCGGCGCTGCGGAACAGGTCGTCGATGCCCGGCGTGTGCAGGATCGCCCAATAGTTGAGCAGGTCGTAATTGGTGGTGAACACGCTGGTGTAGGTCGCCAGTTCGCGGTTGATCGTCGCCAGCGTCGACGGCTGCACCAGGCGCCACGGAATGTGCACGGCGTGGATGGTATTGATCAGCGCTTCCTTGATCGCGTAGTAGCGATTACGCGGTGCCGCCGAGCTAACCGCCAGGGCCTTGTTGACTCGGCTGGTGGTTTTCAAGGCCCCCAGGGTCTGCTCGAAGCTGCGGGTCTGCAGGGCGTCGAACACGCTGAGCTCGGATGGGCCCAGGGGTTTTTCTTCGACGGTGCGTGCGTTTTCGAACAGCGAGTCGTAGGCAAAGTCTTCCCAAATCGTGCGGCTCGCGCCATTGCCGATCAGAATCCCACTGAAGGCGGTGCTGCTGCGCAGGGCGCTCCAGTCTTCAAGGTGGGCGTCAATATCCTGGAAATCCTTCATTGCTGTGGGTCTACTCGAAATCGGCTGGATGGCGACTTTATCACGAGCCGGCGTTGATCCTGGTCAAGATGCCGCAGGCAGGTGAGGTTGATGCTGTAGGCATACACGTCATCCGAGGATTCGCCATGAGCAGCACCTTCTTCATTCCCGCCGTCAACATCATGGGCACCGACTGCCTCGACGAAGCCATGAATGCCATTCGTAACTACGGTTTTCGCAAAGCGCTGATCGTCACCGACGCGGGCCTGGCCAAGGCGGGCGTGGCCAGCATGATCGCCGAGAAGTTGGCGATGCAGGACATCGACTCGGTGATCTACGACGGCGCCAAGCCCAACCCCAATGTGGAAAACGTCGAGAAAGGCCTGGCGTTGCTGCAGCAGAGCGCCTGCGATTTCGTGGTGTCCCTGGGCGGCGGTTCGCCCCATGACTGTGCCAAGGGCATCGCCCTGTGCGCCACCAACGGCGGGCATATCAGCGACTACGAAGGCGTCGACCAATCCAGCAAGCCGCAGATGCCCCTGGTGGCGATCAACACCACCGCCGGCACCGCCAGCGAGATGACCCGTTTCTGCATCATCACCGACGAAACCCGCCACGTGAAAATGGCCATCGTCGACCGCAACGTCACGCCGCTGCTGTCGGTCAACGACCCGAGCCTGATGGTCGGCATGCCCAAGGGCCTCACCGCCGCCACCGGCATGGACGCCCTGACCCACGCCATCGAAGCCTACGTGTCCACGGCGGCCACCCCGATCACCGACGCCTGCGCGATCAAGGCCATCGAACTGATCAGCGCCAACCTGCGCCTGGCCGTACGCGACGGCAGCGACAAGGCCGCGCGGGAAAACATGGCCTATGCCCAGTTCCTCGCAGGCATGGCGTTCAACAATGCCTCCCTGGGTTTCGTGCATGCCATGGCCCACCAACTCGGCGGTCTCTACGACCTGCCTCACGGCGTGTGCAACGCGGTGCTGCTGCCCCATGTGCAAAGCTTCAATGCCAGCGTCAGTGCCAAGCGCTTGAGCGATGTCGGCCGCGCGCTGGGTGTCGACGCCAAGGGCACCACTGACGAAGAGGGCGCCCAAGCCGCCATCGCCGCCATTCGCAGCCTGTCCCAGGACGTTGACATTCCTGCTGGCCTGCGCGAACTGGGGGCCAAGTTGCAGGACATTCCGCTGCTGGCCACCAATGCATTGAAGGACGCATGCGGGCTGACCAACCCACGGCGCGCCGATCAGCGTCAGATTGAGGAGATCTTTCGCAGCGCGTTCTGATCTGTCCGGCAACTGGCGGCACATATAAATGCGCCGCCAGCCAACGCCACGCACAAGAGCGCCAATGGCCAAGCCTGCTGGCTCACCAGCAGGCTTGCTACGCCGCCGATCAACGCCGCCATCAACTGGTGCATAAAGCCGCTCAAGGCGATGGCATAGGAACCGCCGACCGGCGACTGATCATTAGCCAGTGACAAACTGATGGGGTAACTCATCGATTGCCCAAAAACTGCCAGGCAATACGGCAGCCACAACAACAGCGCGATCCCGCTGGCAAACACACTACCCAACAGCATCAGCGCCGTTCCCATTAACGCCAGCGCCACGCCCCAGCTCATCATCGTCAACCGCCCCATCCGCGCGACGAAGCGGTTGACCATCAACGCCCCCGCCAGATAGGCCCCGCTGATCGGCCACCCCAGCCAGCCGTACTGCGCCGCGCTCCACTCGAAGCGCCCTTGCAGTATCAGCGGAGCACAGGTGTTGAAGGCAATGATCACCCCATAGCCCAGCCCACCGGCCAATGCTGCGTGTAGAAAGGGGGGATGCCGCACAATCGTGGTGTAGATCCGCCAGGCTGAGTCTGGCGAATCAGCCTTCATCACTGACGGAAACACCACGCTTTGCAGCACAGCAATCAACGTGACGGCACTTATTGCCAACCCGTAGAAAATGGCCTTCCAGCCGAAGGCCGCCTGCAACAGCGACCCCATGAACTGGCCGATACCTAGCGCGATTACAAACGTCATCCCCAGCCACGACAACCCTCTGGCCAAAAGCGCCCCGCTGAAACTGTCCCGCACCAACACCCTGGCCATGACCGCGACTCCACCCGCGCCCAAACCCTGAATCAGCCGTAATGACAAAAAAGACTCGACGTTAAATGCCGATGGAATCGCCGCGCTTGCCGAGGCATATACCGCCAGCGCCGCCAGCAGGACCGGCTTTCTGCCAAAACGCTCCCCCAGGCTGCCCCAGAGCAACATCGGCAGCGCCATACCCACCAGGTACACGGCCAGGGCCAGTGCGACGTGGTCCTCGGCGGCGAGCAGGGACTGGGCGATGACCGGCACAGCGGGCAAATAGCTGCTAATGCCGACTTGGGCGAGGAAGGCGGCGCAGCAAGCGAGGGCGAGACGGGTGGTGTTTTTCAAGGGGAGGCGTCCTGCGCCTTAAGTTCTGCGTACGTCATCGTAAGTCGATTCCTCCGTATGGATCCGAACAATGATTGATGTTTATGCTCATTGAGAAATAAGAGTGAGTATGTGGCGGTTGCTTATAGTAGGTGCGCAATTTATTTTGCGTCTTTGTGTTCCTGTATTAAGGCTGTCAGTGTGGAGCAAAACAACTCTACTGTTTTATGGCTCATGTCTGCCCGAAGAGTTATACGTAATGCTGCTTTTTCCTTGGGCACGACAGGAAAAAATACGGCAGAGGTGAAAAATCCGCTGTCAGCCAGTCGCATAGCGAGTTTGTTCGCTTTTTCAGCCTCGCCGCAGGTTACCAATCGTATTGCGGTGTCGGCACCCTGTTGTTCAGTGTGGATAAGGCTGTCGAATAACCGGATATTGGTTTGAAGCTGTTCTTGAAGCACGGATAGCTCGGTTGTTTGATGTATTTTTATTGACGCCAGCCCGGCTCCTATAGCGGCAGAATTGAGACTTTGGGACCAGTTACTGGGCCCGCCGTATCGATACATTAGACTTTTCTGTCTTTCGCTACCGAACATGATCATTCCTCCACTGGCACCAAATGATTTGCCTAGAGAGGCCACGATTAAGGTTTTATTGTCTATCTCTTGCAAGCGCGGCCGGATAAAACCGGCCCCTTTATCTCCAAATGCGGACAAGGCGTGGGAGTCATCCAAATAAAGGAACAGTCCGTAACGCGCCTTCAAGTAGAGCAGGCTATCGATATCTGCGACTCCACCCATGCTGTATATGCCGTCTGCTATGTAAGCTACATTTTTACGTTTTTTGCACAAGTCTTCAATCCAGCACATGTCATTGTGAGGCGCGGTTTTTACTTCTGTTTCATCTGCGCACGAGGCTTTAATATGATTCATTGAATAGTGGGAATATTTGTCGAATACCATTGTGGGTGGGGAGTCATTGGTAAATACGCCGCTGGCGAGCATGGGCAAGAGTCCGGAGCTGGCCGCACTACAGGACAAAGTGCTGAGGCAGATTGAGTTGAAAAGGCCTGATAGCTCTGTTTCATATCGTTCAAGTATTTCAAGTTTGCATCGATTTTTTGAGTTTGCAATGCGAAGTGTTTTGGCTTCTTTTATTCCCTGGATAGCCCCTTTGAGTATCTTTGGGTTGTAGTCGAGGCCAAGATATGATGTTGTGCAAAAGTGATGAAGTTTTCGTCCGTACTGATCAATAAGTTGGTTGTTGCTTTTGACTTTTACATTAAGTTCGCAAATTCTGCCTGACTGTGCTGAGTGCCAGTCTCTGTCGGCAAGGTCGATCAGCTTTTTGTAATTTGTGAACTGATTTTTTGAATGAATATTTTCCATTGTTTTTACCTGTCCTTAGGGAAGGCAAAAACAGTAAAGGGAAAATTTTGATAAGGTAAGTCAGATATTTCCCATGCAAGCTACTCCGAATGGATATTTTGTTGTGAGTAAGGTCCTACATTTTGTAAGTCCCAATGGACATCCGACCGATTCTTATGTGCATGACTCAACGTAGCGGATCCAGGGAGCATTTGATTGTGATTGGGTAAATGAATGCAGTGGGGGCGTTCGCGTTTTGTTGAGGTCGTATCCCGCAGGATTGAGTAAGGTGTCCGCATACCGGCCGGATGTGACGATGGCCTTCAAGGACCTGTCTCTTGGGTAGTCGAAACCAGATGGATGAAGGGAGTACTTGATGAGAGTTCTGTTATTCGGTGCCACCGGCATGGTCGGCCAGGGCGTCCTGCGCGAGTGCCTGCTGGCCGCTGACGTACAGGAAGTCGTCGCCGTCGGCCGCACGCCCCTGACCCGGGAACACGGCAAGTTGCATCAGGTGTTGCACAGCGACATGCTGGATTTCCAACCCCTGGAAAATCTGCTGCAAGGGTTTGATGCGTGTTTCTTCTGCCTCGGCGTGTCGTCTGCCGGCCTGAACGAAACCAAGTACACCCACCTCACTTATGACCTGACCCTCGTCGCCGCCAGCACCCTGGCGCGGCTTAATCCGCAAATGACGTTTATCTACGTGTCCGGCGCCGGTACGGACAGCTCCGAAGCGGGCAAGTCGATGTGGGCGCGGGTCAAGGGCAAGACCGAGAATGCCCTGCTGCGCCTGCCGTTCAAGGCGGTGTACCTGTTCCGGCCGGGGATCATTCAGCCGCTGCACGGTGTGCGCTCGAAGACGCCGTTGTATCAAGCCTTCTATTCCGTGCTCGGGCCAGTGCTGTCGTTGGTGCGTCGGGTCAAGCCGGGCTGGGTGGTGAGTACGGAGACTGTCGGCCGGGCGATGCTCGCGGCGGTGCGCCATGGCGCGCCGCAACCGGTGGTGGAACAGGCCGAGATCAATCGCCTGGCGTCCGAGCGCGCCTGATGTTGCACAAGAGCCTGGTGCGTCGCCTTGACTTGATCACCCTGCAGCTGTTCGTCGCGGTGTTCGAGGAAGGCACCCTGACCCGCGCCGCCGCCCGCGAAGCCATCGCCGTGTCGGCAGCCAGCAAGCGTTTGATGGAGCTGGAGCAGGTGCTGGGGGTGAGCCTGTTCGTGCGACGGGCCAAGGGCATGGACCTCACCGCCGCCGGCGAAACCCTGCTGCACCATGCCCGGCAGATGCTGTTCAACGTGGAAAAAATGGGCCTGGAGCTTGGCGAACACAGCCACGGTGTTCGCGGTTATGTGCGGATGCTGGCCAATCTCTCGGCGATTATTCAGTTTCTTCCGGAAGACTTGCGGGATTTTTCCAGGCTGCATCCCGAAGTGAAAACCGACCTCGAAGAGCGCCCCAGCAATGGCGTGGTACAAGGTGTGCTGGATGGGGTGGCGGACTTGGGGATCTGCTCCAGTGATACCGACACCAAGGGCCTGCCCAGCGTGACCTATCGCCACGACAAACTGGTGGTGTTGATGCCGGCGGATCACCCGTTGGCGCCGCGCGAAAGCCTGGCCTTCGCCGAAACCCTGGACAGTGACTACGTGGGCCTGCACGCCGCCAGCTCGATCAACATGCGCACCCACACCGCCGCGCGCGAGGCCGGCAAGACACTGCGCCTGCGTATTCATGTACCGGGCTTTGATGCGATGTGCCGGATGGTCCAGGCGAACATGGGCATCGGCATCCTGCCGCTGAAGGCCTATGAATTGTTTGGCCGTGCCCTGGGCCTGCATGCCGTGCCACTGACCGATGCCTGGTCGGACCGCAGTTTGATCCTGGTGGTGCGCGATGAGGCGCAGTTGTCGCCAGTGAGCCGGCTGCTGTTCGATTACCTGAGCGTTCGCATTCAGCGAACGCTCCTTGCCAACTGACGGTTGGATTTTTCCTGTCCCTGTCCTCTAGCCTTGGCTGCACATTCCAAGAATAAGAGGTACACCCCATGACGGCTCCCTTGAGCGGTATCAAGGTGATTGAGATCGGCACGCTGATTGCCGCGCCGTTCGCCGCCCGGCTGATGGCCGAGTTCGGTGCCGAGGTGATCAAGATCGAAGCCCTGGGGCAGGGCGATCCACTTCGTAAATGGCGAAAGCTGCATGAAGGCACCTCGCTGTGGTGGTACCTGCAATCGCGTAACAAGAAATCCCTGGCCCTGGACCTCAAGTCCGCTGAAGGCCTGGACCTGATCAAGCAGCTGCTCGGCGACGCCGATGTGCTGATCGAAAACCTGCGCCCCGGTGGCCTGGAAAAACTCGGCCTGGGCTGGGACGTACTGCACGCGCTCAACCCCAAGCTGACCCTGGTGCGTATCTCCGGCTACGGCCAGACCGGCCCTTACCGTGACCGCCCTGGTTTCGGTGCTATCGGCGAAGCCATGGGCGGGATTCGCTACACCACCGGCAACCCCGATTCGCCCCCGGCGCGGGTCGGCGTCAGCCTCGGCGACTCACTGGCGTCGTTGCATGGTGTGATCGGTGCGCTGATGGCGTTGCTGCGGGTCAAGACCGGCCAAGGCGACGGGCAGGTTGTCGATGTGTCCCTGGCGGAAAGCGTGTTCAACCTGATGGAAAGCCTGGTGCCCGAATACGACATGCTCGGCCACGTGCGTGAGCGCAGCGGCGGTGCCTTGCCCGGTATCGCACCTTCGAATACCTACCTGACCGCCGACGGTGCCTATGTGGTGATCGCCGGTAACAGCGACCCGATCTACAAGCGCCTGATGACCACCATCGGCCGTGCCGACCTGGCCGAAGCCGTCGAATTCGCCCACAACGATGGCCGTGCGGCGAAAAGCGCTTTGCTCGATGCCGCCATCACCCACTGGACCAGCAGCCTGCCTATCGAGCAGGTGCTCAGCGCCCTGGAAGCCGCCGAAGTGCCGGCCGGGCGCATCTACTCCGTGGCCGATATCGTCAGCGACCCGCACTACCAGGCGCGTGACATGTTGCTCAATGCCGAGCTGCCGGGCGGTGTGTCGGTGAAGATGCCCGGCATCGTGCCCAAGCTCTCGGAAACCCCCGGCGCCGTGAACTGGCAGGGCCCGAGCCTGGGCCAGCACACTGATGACATCCTCGGCAGCCTGGGACTTACGGTTGCCGACATTCAACGCCTGAAAACCTCGGGAGTGGTGCAATGATCACTGACTATTCCGACCCGCTGATCGTGCAGGAAGTGTCCCCGCGCGATGGCCTGCAAATCGAACCGACCTGGGTCGAGACCGCTGACAAGATCGCCCTGATCGACCAGCTTTCCCTGGCCGGTTTTTCGCGGATCGAAGCCGGTTCCTTCGTGTCGCCCAAGGCCATCCCTGCATTGCGTGATGGCGAACACGTGTTCCAGGGCATCGCGCGCAAAGCCGGGGTGATCTACGTTGCGCTGATCCCTAACCTCAAGGGCGCCCAGCGCGCCGTCGAGTCGCGCGCCGACGAACTGAATCTGGTGATGTCGGCCAGCCAGACCCACAACCTGGCGAATATGCGTATGCGGTGCGAGGCGTCGTTGGCGGCATTCGGCGAGATCGTCAGCTTTGCCGCCGGGCACCCGGTACGCCTCAACGGCAGCATCGCCACCACCTTTGGCTGCCCGTTCGAAGGCAGGATCGATGAAGACCGCGTGCTGCAACTGGTCGACGCCTATCTGCAACTCGGCATCCAGGGCATCAGCCTCGCCGACACCACCGGCATGGCCAACCCGCGCCAGGTGGAACGCCTGGTCAAGCGCGTGTTGCAACGCGTGCCCGCCAGCGACCTGACCCTGCATTTCCATAACACCCGCGGCCTGGGCCTGTGCAATGTGCTGGCCGCCTACGAAGCCGGGGCCCGGCGTTTTGACGCGGCGCTGGGGGGCCTGGGTGGGTGCCCGTTTGCGCCGGGGGCGTCGGGCAATATCTGCACCGAAGACCTGGTCAACCTGTGTGAAGAGGTCGGCATTCCCACCGGAGTCGACCTGCCGCACCTGCTGAACCTGTCCCGCCGCTTGCCGGCCTTGCTGGGCCATGAATTACCCGGCCAGGTGGCCAAGGCCGGGCGCAATTGCGACCTGCATCCGCCGCCGGACTACATCGCCGCCTTGTAACGCCATACCAGACAACAAAAACAATCGGACGCCTGTGAGCAGTCCGCTGGAGAGAAACCATGAGCACTCATACGTTGCAGGCCGGCGCGCGCCCGGCCGCTGAAATCGATGCCGAAAAAGCCCTGGTCAGCAAGGTCGCCTGGCGCCTGATGCCGCTGATCATGGTGTGCTACCTGTTCGCGTTTTTTGACCGCATCAACATCAGCTTTGCCAAGTTCCAGCTGCAGGCCGACCTCAGCCTGAGCGACACCGCCTACGGCCTGGGCGCCGGGTTGTTCGTGGTGGGGTATGTGATCTTTGAAGTGCCGAGCAACATGATGCTGTACAAGGTCGGCGCGCGGCGCTGGATCGCGCGGATCATGATGTCGTGGGGCCTGGCCACGGCGGCCATGGTGTTTGTCACCGCCGAATGGCAGTTCTATGGCCTGCGTTTCATCATTGGTGCGATGGAGGCGGGCTTCGCGCCCGGTGTGCTGTATTACCTGACGTTGTGGTTCCCGCAGCACTTCCGCGGGCGCATTACCTCGATGCTGTTCCTGGCGTCCGCCTTTGCCGGCCTGGTAGGTGCGCCGTTCTCCGGCCTGGTGCTGGAACACCTCGACGGCGTGCTGCAGATGCGCGGCTGGCACTGGCTGTTCCTGCTCGGCGGCTTGCCCTGCATCGGCTTGGGCTTGCTGGTGCTGACCCTGCTCAAGGACCGTATCGAAGATGCGCACTGGCTGACGCCGGCGGAGAAGACCCTGCTGTCGAGCCGCATTGCCCGGCATGAGCCGAACACACATGGCGGCTCACTGCTGTCGGCGATCCGCATTCCCGGCTTCCTGATGCTCGGGTTTATCTACTTCCTGATCCAGGTGGCGTCTTACGGCCTCAACTTCTGGGCGCCGCAGCTGATCCGCAGCGCCGGCACCCAAAGCCCGGTGATGATCGGCCTGCTCACCGCGATTCCCTATGTGTGCGGCGCGATCAGCATGGTGGTGATCGGGCGGCTGTCGGATGCGACCGGCGAGCGCCGCAAGTTTGTCTGCGGCTTGGTGGTGCTGGGCGCGGTGGGCTTCTTCAGTGCCGGGATCTTTGCCGATCACACCACCTTCCTGATCATCGCCCTGGGCATGT
The DNA here is from genome assembly GCF_059418085.1 of Pseudomonas sp. GW821-FHT09C10. Classification (NCBI taxonomy): domain Bacteria; kingdom Pseudomonadati; phylum Pseudomonadota; class Gammaproteobacteria; order Pseudomonadales; family Pseudomonadaceae; genus Pseudomonas; species Pseudomonas sp. GW821-FHT09C10. Next base: position 68,651 of record NZ_JBWKPE010000017.1, on the reverse strand, counting down.
TGGGCGCCGGCATCATCGCGTCGATCCCGACCTTCTGGACCCTGCCGCCCAAGTTGCTGGCCGGTGCCGGCGCAGGCGCGGCGGGCGGGATTGCGGTGATCAATACCCTCGGGCAGTTCGGTGGAATTGTCAGCCCGGTGATGGTGGGGCGGATCAAGGACCTTACCGGCAGCACCACCCCGGCACTCTATGTGATCGGCGTTTGCGCGCTGTTGGCGGCGGCGCTGCTGCTGTGGGGCCTGCCGCAAAAGCTGCGCACCCTCGACAAGGCATGATCAGCCGGCGTTTGTCAGCGCTTGGGCCGGTGTGGCGCTGAACTGAATCAACGCCACGCCGCCCATCAACAACAACGCGCCAAGGATTCGGGGTGTTGTCAGTGAGCGCTCCGCCAAGCCAAACAGGCCGAAGTGATCCAACAGCAGCGACGCGAGAATCTGCCCGGCCATGGCCAGGGCGATAAACCCCGACGCGCCCAGCTTGGGCAGCAGCGTCAACGCCAGCGCGATAAAGCACACGCCAAACGCGCCCCCGGCCCACATCCACAGGGGCGCCTTGGTGATAAATGCGAGGCCGGGCAGCGGCAGGCGCAGCGCCACGATCACCGGCAGCAGCACGAGGATGCTCACCAGCAGCGACGCCAGGGTGGCCCACAGCGGGTGCCCAAGGCTGCGTCCGAGGTTGGCATTGATCGCACTTTGAAACGGCACCATCGCCCCGGCGATCACCGCCAATAGCAACAAACCGGCCCAATGCAACGTCGTCATGGCGAATCTCCCAGAGGTTTTGCTGGACTCTAGGCTATTCGTCGCGCAAATTTAAATTCCAAGTTCTTATGTCGAGCATGCAACTGATGAATGATCTGCGCCGAATCGACCTTAACCTGTTGGTGGTCCTTGACGCCTTGCTCAGTGAGCAACACGTCACCCGCGCCGCCGAGCGTTTGCACCTCAGCCAGCCGGCAGTGAGCCACGCGCTGGCGCGCTTGCGCGATTTATTGGGTGACCCGTTGCTGGTGCGCCAGGGCGGCACGTTAGTGCCCACGGCCCGCGCCCTGGAGTTGGCGGCGCCATTGGCCGAAGCCCTGGCCCAGGTGCAGGCGTTGCTGGCGCCGAATCGCTTTGACCCGGCATCAGCCAAGCGCCGGTTTCGTGTGGCGATGTCGGACTACAGTGCGGCGATTTTCCTGCCGGGTCTGGTTCGCGTCCTGCGGCGTGAAGCGCCCGGTATCGACCTGCAAATCATCCAGGCCAGCCGCGAAGGCATGGTGGAGGGCGTGCTCAACGGTGATATCGACCTGGCTGCCGGCGTCTTTCCCGACATGCCCGCCGAGCTGCGCACTGCGCCGTTGTTCGAAGAGCATTACACCTGCCTGCTGGACCGCAACAGCCTGCCGCACAACGGTGTGCTCGACCTGCCCACCTACCTGTCGCGCCCCCACGTACTGCTGGAAATGCGCGGCAGCGGTGCGCCGGAAATCGAGCGGGCACTGACCGCGATTCGCGAGCGACGGCATGTGGCGATCAGCCTGCCGCACTGGGGCGTGGCGCCGCAGTTGATCAAGGGCACGGACTTGATTCTCACCGTATCGTCGCGAGGCTTGCTGAATATTGATCACCCGCATCTGGTCGCCGTGGCGCCGCCGTTTCATATTCCGTCGTTTACCTTTGAACTGGCATGGCATGCGCGACGGGGCGGGGATTCGGGGTTGCAGTGGTTGATTGGGCAGGTGCAGGGAGGGTTACAGGGCTGAATGGTTGCTACCAGGATGTCGGTGGCTGGCGACGTGTATGAAAAAGTCGCATCACTTGTAATCGTCCATCTCGAATCCGGTAGGGAACGATGTAAGGCCATCGAGGCACTACCCACTCCCGCGTTCCTGGAACTCGACCTTCCTTTCCCATTGCAGGAAATTCGGCGACATGTCCTAGCCCAACCATGATGGCCTGGACGAACTCATGGGCGGCTTTGGGGTTTTCCTGCGCAATGTACGCGGCTTCATCATCAAGGTTCTTGAGGGCTGTCCTCAGCCACTCAACCTGCATTGGTGCGCCATTTATCGGCAACGGCTTTTACCTCCGCAGCCGTCGCGAACTCGCCTGCGTCTGCTTCTTTCAATGCTTTTTGAATTTCTTCGATTTGCCACGCTTCGCGCGTCAAGTATTCGCGTAATGCATCGACTGCGAGAAAGGATTTGCTGCGCCCGGTCGCCTTGGCGAGACTGGCAAGCGTGGCGGCGATGTCTTCGGGTATGCGTAGGGACATAACAGACATGGGGAGCCTCGATGTAGTGATGTGTAGTGCAACATACTACATTGTCATCTCTTCATGATTTACCCCCGTTCGTCAGGGGGATCCGATAAGGAAAATGCTCATGCTCTCAGGCCTCAATCACTTGACCCTGTCGGTCACCGATTTGCAGCGCAGCGTCGGGTTTTACCATGAGTTGTTGCAACTCAAGCTCGAAGCCACCTGGGACACCGGCGCCTATTTGTCATTGCCGGGCCTATGGCTATGCCTGTCCCTTGATCCGCTGCGCGACTCGAAGCCGGCGGCCGATTACACCCACTATGGGTTCACTGTCGCAGCGAGTGATTTCGCTGCGCTGGTCTCGCGCCTGCGCGCCGCCGAGGTGCAAGCGTGGCGCGACAATCGCAGCGAAGGCGCTTCGTTCTATTTCCTTGATCCCGACGGCCATAAGCTCGAAGCCCATGTGGGCGACTTGGCTTCGCGCCTGCTGGCTTGCCGCGACCAGCCCTATGCGGGAATGCGGTTTTACCCATAGCGCAGGAACGTGCAGAATCCGTCCACCTTCCCATGCTTTGTCAGAGTCGCGACCATGACCCCCTCCTTGCTGCTTGCCGTCCTCGCTTCGGGTTTTATCTACGGTATTACGCCTGGCCCCGGCGTATTGGCGGTGTTTGGCATCGGCGCCGCCCGGGGGCGTCGTGCCGGGGCGGGGTTTCTGTGCGGGCACTTGCTCGGCGATGTGCTGTGGTGCAGTACGGCGCTGATCGCGATTGTGGGCGCGCGGGAAGTCGGCAGCAGCGCGTTCGATGTGCTCGGCGTGCTCAGTGGGCTGTACCTGTTCTGGCTCGGCTGGCGCGCGATTCGTACCCAGCGTCGCAGCAGTGAAGCCCCCCAGGGCGCGGCGCGGCATCCGTTCTGGCACGGCATCCTGTTCGGCTTGACCAACCCCAAGGCGTATCCAGTGGCCGTGGCGACATTTACTGCATTGCTGTCCAGCCGCGCCGAATTGCTGACCTGGTCGATGCTGCCGGCGTTGATCTTCCTGAGCTTCGTCGGTGGCCTGTTGGCCTACGCGATCCTGATCGGCGTGGTCGGTGCCCAGCGGGTGCGCACGGTGTATCAGCGCCATGAAATCCTCATCACCAGGCTCTGCGGCGTGATGTTTATCGGCTTCGCCATCAATGCCCTGGCCCATGCGCTGCCAGGCCTGTTCGGCAGTAAACCGGCCTGACTGGGCACGACCGTTCGTCGCGCGGGCAAGTTTTTTCTAAACCTTTGCCGCCCTGAAAATTCGAATTCAGGGCGAGGTGTCTTTCCCCGCACCTATTTTTGCCCTGGAGGAACCCATCATGAGCCGCATGGCTATCCGGTTACGCACCGCCAGTTTCGCGATGCTGCTGGGCCTCGGCGCCAGCAATGCTTTCGCCCAGTCGCCTGCTGAATTCATCGAGCAGGCTTCGGCCAAAGGCATGGCCGATATCGAAACCAGTCGCATGGCCCACGCCAAGACCTCGTCCCAGGAAATCAAGGACTACACCATCGAGGTGATCAACGAGCGCACCCTGGCCAACCAGCATTTGGCGGCCATCGCCAAGAAGCTCGACCTGCCCGTGGCCCCACGGGAGAAGATCGTCGACAAGGCCGAAACCCTGATGCCCGAACTCAAGGACGGCGACTCCTTCGACGCGGCCTACACCGCGCAGCAAGTGAAGGAAAACGAAGACGCCATTGCCCTGTTCAAGCGCGAAGGGGCGGCCTCGGATGTGCCGGAAATCAAGGCACTGGTGGATGAGACGCTGCCCAAGCTGGAAGAACGTCTGCAAAAGGCCCGAGCCCTGGCCTCGACCTACGGTAAGGGCCATCAAGGCGACGGTTGAGCCTTTCGCTTGATATAAAAAACGGCGGTTGGATCATGTCCAACCGCCGTTTTTTTATGCCTGGTTCAGATCGGTCTTGTTCGGGGCCGCATCGTCGGCCGCGTGGCCACAGCTGCTGTTCAGGCTGACGGTGCCGGTGTTGCCGATGCTGCGGTATTCCTGGCGCAGTTTTTCCAGTTCCTTGCGGTCCAGGCCGTCCAGGCTCAGCACGGCGTTCTGCGCATCCTTGGAGACCCGCAGCAGTTCATCGATCTTGATGTGCAGGATGTCGTTATCGCGGTTTTGCGTGTTCTGGATCAGGAACACCATCAGGAAGGTGATGATGGTGGTCGAGGTGTTGATGATCAACTGCCAGGTGTCGTTGTAGTGGAAGTACGGACCGCTCAAGCTCCACAGGAAAATCAACGCGACCGCCGCATAGAACGTCCGGGCACTGCCTGCCCAACGGGACAGGGATTGTGAGACTGCAGAGAATTTCATGACCGCTTTCCTTAAAGGTGAGTGATGAAAATACTGACCGCAGGCACGCTCTGAAATTTCTTTTTACATCTTTGGGTGTGAACAACGTTGTGCGTTTTTCTTCCGGGCTTTTAGGAGTGGGCTTACGGCACACGACGCCGCGAGGGGCAAGACTGGGATTTTATCCGGGAACGCCCTATGCACGTTAACGCCGCCTGTGACCTGACTGCGCTTTATCACCAGACCGAAGATCATTATTTCGCTGCCACTTGCTCGCTGCATCGTCGCTACAACGCTTGTATCAACGCTTATTTTACCGACGGGTATTTCGAACCTGCGAACCTGTTGTTTATCCGGATAGGCAGCACCCCGATGGGGGACGCCATGGCGGCGCCCATGGAACTGATTCGCTGTATCTTGATGAATACACGCATCGTGATTCATGAGGAAAAGGTCGCGCAGGTAGGTGCGGTGCTGATGGGGATCGGCTTTCAGGCAGCCGAAAAGACCACGGCGATGGCACTCGATCTGTCGCGCCTTGTTTCATCGGAGCGTGACAGCACTGTACAGGTCAGCTTGACTCGAAACCTGGAAGGCTGGGCGGCTCCCCTTGGCAATGCGTTTTTGCTCCCGCCTGAATGGGTTACGCGTTATCAGGCACGGCACCAGCGGGCGCTTGACGTGGGTCAAGCGCTTTACCACTTCACCTTGTCCACTGAGGGGCAGGTGAGGTGTTCGTTGACGCTGTCCATGTGCAATGGAGAGGCCCGGCTTAACGATGTCGGCACGATCACGGAGTTCCGCGCCAAGGGGTATGCGACGCAACTGATTCAAACCGCGCTGCTTCATGCTTCGAGCCTGGGGGCCCGGCGCTGTTTTCTTGAAGCAACGACCCAGGGTGTTTCGGTGTACCGCAAGTTGGGTTTCGAAGATTTATTCGACTACCAGTCTTTTGTCCGTGGCCCGGTCGCAGGCCAGTGATCAGAAGGTCATTTTTCCTTGACCACGGTCCTCGAGCGTCAACAGATACTGCTTGGCTTCGAGTCCTCCGGCAAACCCGGTCAAGGTGCCCGAGGCACCAATCACTCGATGGCACGGCGCAATGATCGAGATGGGATTGCGCCCATTGGCAGCGCCCACGGCTCGTACGGCTTTCGGGTTGCCGATCTGCCGGGCGATCTGGCTGTAGCTGCGGGTTTCGCCAAAAGGAATAGTCAGCAGCGCCTGCCAGACCTGTTTCTGAAACTCGGTACCGGCGAAATCCAGTTCCAGGTCGAATGTGTGGCGAGTCCCCGCGAAGTACTCCTTCAACTGGCGCTCGGTTTCCAACAGCACCGGGCTGTCCTTGGCTTCGTGCAATTGACCCAGGCGCACACGGTTGGCGCGTTCGACTTCCCACAGGATGGCACTGAGCTTGCCATCGCGCGCCACCAGGGTGAGTTCCCCGACAGGGGAGGGCATGAGCTTGTATTCGTAGGACATGAGCGGGCTCCTCGAAGGGCGGTTGTTAAACGCTACAGGCCTACGGTAATGCCATCCGCCGGACTGAACACTACGTTTCTTGCGGTGGAATTCTCACTGGCCCTGGAAATTCCAGTAAACCCAGTTGGAATAGTACGGGTACCAGTAGAACCAGGAAATCCTGTAGAGCCCCATGATGACTGAGGCCTCCCCGATGACGACCAGGGAAATCAGATTGAACAGCGTGACGATTGCAGCGAATGCGGTGACGCCTCGGCTGGCATGGCGCCTGGCAAACACTACGCCGTAGACGGATGCGGCGATGGATCCGAGCGCCAGCCCCAGCCCCAAGGGATACGGGAGCCGCACCAGTGCGACCAGCAGTGGTAACACCAGCACCCAGCCGAGCACTTGGCGCAGTACAGGTGTGGATGTGGATTGTTTGGGTTCAATCATGGCAATAACCCTGGGGCCGCAAGCTCAATGAAGCGACATCATCACGCTATGGATGCAGTGCCGCATTCAGACTTTGCTCCCGTTGCAGCTACCGATCCTGTTGCAGCACCTTGAGCGCCGCCGACGCGAGAAAGCCGGAGCGGCTTTTTTCCTCCGGGTGGTGCAGTACATATTCATCGATGCGGTTGAGCAGGTAGCCCGGCAGCGTGATGTTGAGTTTTTGCGCCTTGCCCAGGTACTTGGTGACATCGATGTCTACAACCGCCCAAGTGCAGCCGGCGTACTGAGGGTTGGCGGCATGCACGGTGACCTTCTGGGCGCTCGGGATCGGCGCGCCGTCTTCCGCGAGGATTTCGAAGTGCCCTTCGATGGCTTCGCGCGCCATGGCCATGGCGTCGTCCAGGTCGTCACCGGCAGAGTAGCAACCCGGAATATCCGGGACTTCCACGCCCCAGGCGTGATCGTGGTCACCGGTTGAAATTGCGATGGGGTACAGCATGTTCGTTGTCCTCCAGGGACGATTAACTCAACAGAGCTTGTTTCAAAATGCTCTTGGCGGTTTTGTCCAACAGGTCTTTCTTTGGGTGGGGGATCGTCACCAGGCCAGGCTTCGTCGGGTGCTTGAAGTGGTGATGACTGCCTCTGATGCGCACCAGGTACCAGCCGTCTGCGACGATGTGACCTATCAAGTATCGGCTATCCACAGCACCTCCTTGTGGTGTGTGTTGGTGGTGACTATAACCACTGAAAATAAATTATCAACACTCTACCTACCAGTCTTCGATGACCGGTATTTCGGCAGATGGTGAATGCAGTGTAAGAGCGAGTGGGATCGGCGCTCTGGGGAGGTATTGCGAGGTTTTTCGGGTCATTGCCGGATGTGTAATGCTTCTTCGATAACGGCAAGAAACGCGTCAATCAACACACTGTGTCTTTCGGTCGGTGTCAGCACCAACAATCGCGCACACGCATCTGCCTCCACCAAAGGCCGATAAGTCACGCCCTTGTTCATCAAACTCCGGGTACAGGCCGGCACCAGCGCCACCCCTTGCCCGGCGGCCACCAGTGCAATGATCGAAGTGATCTGCCGTCCGGTCGGTCCGGCATGCAGGGGCACGCCATGGTGGCGGTAAAGCTGCTCGATGGACTGGTTCAGCCCCGAGCCGTAATCGGCTGGAAACAGAATCAAAGGATAGGCACTGAGCTGCGCCAGGCTGATGTCGGCCTGGCTGGCCAACGGGCTGTCACTCGACACCGCTGCCACCAAGGGTTCCTCGCCCAACGACAGCGTTTGCACTGCGTCGTTTTGTGGTAACAGCCGGCTCAAGCCAATATCCAGCCGTCCATCGGCCACTTGCGCACCGAGACTGCCGGAGGCGCATTCCACCAGGGTCAGTTGCACATCGGGAAAGCTTTGGGCGAAGGCCTGGATCGATTGGCTGAACAGGTCCGACAGGGCGATGGAACTCACATAGCCCAGAGCCAGTTGCCCGGCGGTGCCAGCAGCCAATTTACTGGCGATCACCTGTGCCAATTCAACCTGTTCCAGCACGCCACGGGCATAGGGCAGGAACGCGCGGCCCTGGGCGGTGAGCGTCACCGTGCGGCTGGTGCGATCGAACAGCTTGAAACCCAACTCTGCTTCCAGTGCCGAAATCTGCCGGGTCAACGGCGGCTGGGCCAGGTGCAGGCGCAGGGCGGCGCGACCGAAATGCAATTCTTCGGCGACCGTCAGAAAGTAACGCAGCTTGCGTAGGTCGAGCATCCTGATCCTTGGGTATCAATCGGTCCGAATTCGGTATTGGTTCAAGACCTGCCGGCCATTCTATAAAGACCTTTCAAAATAAAACGAGAGGTTTCATGAAACTGCGCCTGCATTGTGCCCGCCTTGCCCTGTTCCTGTGTGGCTGCGCGGCGTTTCTCAACCTCTATGCGACCCAAAGCATCCTCCAGACGTTCGCCGCGCACTTTCATATCAGTGCCAAGGAGGCGGGGTGGAGCATCACCGTCACCACCCTGGCGGTGGCGATCACGGCACCTTTCGTCAGTCGCCTGACCGGACGTTTTGCACAACGCACGGTGATCTCGGTGGCCGCTGTGCTGCTGGCGGTGCCGGCATTGATGACCGCTTATGCCGACAGCTTTGCCGAAGTGCTGGTATGGCGTTTTGTCGAGGGCATGCTGATCCCGGTACTGTTCGCCACCAGCGTGGCCTACATCGGCGACCGCTGGCGCGGCGGCACGGTCACGGAGGTGACGAGTCTCTACGTCGCGGGCACCGTGTTGGGCGGGTTCGCCGGGCGCTTCGTCACCGGAGTCATGACCGAGTATGTGGGCTGGCGTGAGGCCTTTGAAGTGCTCGCGGTGCTGAGCTTGATGGTCGGCGGATTCATCCAGTTTCTGTTGCCGGCCAACCGCCCGCGGACCGTGCAGGTTAAAGCCTCCTCGTCAGGTGTATTTCGCCAGCCGCTGTTGGCCGCATACGCCGTAGGTTTCTGCGTGTTGTTTTCGCAAGTCGCGGCGTTTACCTACGCAGGTTTGTACTTGGGCCTGCCGCCGTTCAACCTCGGGCCTGCGGCGTTGGGGACGCTGTACATGGTGTTCCTGTTGGCGTTGATCGTGATCCCCATCGCCGGACGCCTCAGCAAAGCTCGGCCCCATGCCCAACTGCTGGGTGTCGCCGCCGTGCTGGGCGTCAGTGGTTCGGCGTTGACCCTGATGCCCTCCCTCTGGTGCATCGTAGTGGGCCTGGCGCTCAGTTCCACCGGTGTGTTCCTCGCCCAGGCGGCCGCCAATGGGTTTATCACGGCCACCGCGGGCGATAACAAGACGGGTGCTATCGGGGTGTATCTCACCTGTTATTACCTGGGCGGCAGCGGCGGCGCCATTGTCCCGGCGCTGATCTGGGAACGCTGGGGCTGGGTCGGGTGCGTGGTGCTGATCATCGGGTTCCAACTGCTGATCTTGTTGATCGCCTTGACCGGCTGGAAGCCCCTTAAACCTGAGCTGATTCCTACGCGATGAACGATACCGTTGCTGTGCCTTCGCCCGAATTATCGACGCGCCGTCGCGCTTTGTTCGCTGGTTGCAGCGCCCATGCCGTGCATGATGGGCTCACTGACGTGATCTACGTTTTGCTGCCTGTCTGGCAGGCTCAGTTCGCCTTGTCCTACGCCCAGATCGGCCTGCTGCGGGGTGCCTATTCCGGGATGATGGCCGTGTTCCAATTGCTGGCCAGCCGCGCAGCCAGACGCTGGGGCCGCACACCGATGCTGGTGGGCGGCACGGCGCTGGCGGGTGTTGCCTACCTGCTGGTGGGCCAGGCGACAGGGCTGACCGTGTTGCTGCTGGCGCTGCTGCTCGGCGGTCTGGGCGCCAGCACCCAACACCCACTGGCCTCGTCGATGATCACCGACGCCTACGAGGACGGGGGTGGGGTCAAGCAGGCGCTGTCCCAGTACAACTTCTCCGGCGATATCGGCAAGACACTGATTCCTGGTCTGGTCGGGCTGCTGCTCACCGTCATCATTTGGCAGGCCAGCGCCACGTTGCTGGGCCTGCTTGGCCTGGCGGCGGCGGGGCTGTTGTGGTGGCTGATTCCTGCTCAAGCATCCGAATCCACCGCCGCAAAAACAGCCAAGCCCCTCAGGGGTAGCGGCTCCACCACGGGCCTGCGCGCGCTGATCCTCACCGGCACCCTCGACAGCGCCGTGCGCATGGGATTTCTCACTTTCCTGCCGTTCCTGCTGCAAGCCAAAGGCGCCGGTACTGCTGGCATCGGCCTCGCCCTCACCTTGCTGTTCATCGGTGGTGCCTTCGGCAAACTGTTCTGCGGCTACCTCGGCGCGCGCATCGGCATGATGAAGACCGTGTGGATCACGGAAACCAGCACTGCAGTGCTGATCGTCGCGGCGGTGTGCCTGCCGCTCAGCGGGTTGATGGTGATGCTGCCGCTGTTGGGCCTGGTGCTTAATGGCACCTCCTCGGTACTGTACGGCGCCGTGCCCGACCTTGCCGGCGCGGGCAAGCGCGAGCAGGCGTTTGCACTGTTCTACACCGGCACGATTGGCGGTGGCGCGCTGGCGCCGCTGGTGTTTGGTGCAGTGGGGGATGTGCTGGGCGTGCCGGTGGCGGTGATGGTGTTGGCGGGGATGTTGGGTGTGACGTTGCCGTTGGCGTGGGTGGTGCAGAGGAGTGGGGTTGAGGCTTAAAAGGCTCACTCTCGGGTACTTGGAATTTTTTGCTTAAATGCCAAGGAGTCGAACGGCTGAGGTTCTCGGCTGGACTCAACCATCGCCAGTTCTGCCCGAATTTTCTCACGGGCTTTGGCCGCAAAATCGACAGCCCTTAGGAACTCTGATTTATCACCCTCTGCAATAACCTGAGAAAGGTATTCGTGGATGGCTTCCTGGCTGTCGAGCAGGTCAACAATATCGAAAGCGGTCAATGGCTGAGTCATGATCAAACCTGCGTATGCATTTCTGGTGGGCTGGGGCCATGGACAATGATGTGAGTGGTAGGTTGAATTCAAACGTTCTTCAACGGCTATTTGTTGCCAAAAGCTTCGATTTCTTCACGCTTCGAGCATGGGGCTGAACCTTGCGGCATTGCCTACACAACGATCAGACTCGTCCGAGTTGTGCGCCTTGGACGGCCTCTTTAAGGTTCGTCAGCCGCTGCCCATCAGCGGTCGGGTTTAGTAGCCCGATACGATCAACGGCGTACAGCTGCTCTTATGGTGGCTGCACGCAGGGCGTCTTCGGGCGCGCCGGTTTCGTTGATTCGCCGGTCTACTAACCTGCGTACAGCCGCCACCCATTGTTTAGTAGCTCTGGTATGCGGTCCCTAACGAGGATCAACAGATGTGTACTGACTCATGCAATCCATCCGTAAAACTGTTCAGCGTCCGTCCCGAAATCGACACTCAAGCGCTGCTCGCCAACGCCTACGAAACCATCGCCGGTGCAGGTGCCATGACCCACGAGTTCGTCGAAAGCCTGCCCTCTCAACAGCGCTACCTGGCCCTGGCCATTCAGCAGATGATTGAACTGGGCCTGCTGCTGGTCGAGGCTGTTCAGGACCGCGTGGACCGAGCCGCGTAGGTCACCCGTACGGTGTAAACGGCTTGCCTTCCCAGGCCGCCCATACCACGGGGGAGGGGAGCCAGGATTTACAGTGTCGCCGCCAGCGAAAACGGAATGCGCAACGCACCGATAGGCCCTTCACGCGTACCGCACATTTCATCGTGAACGCAGTGTTGCACCAGTACGCAAGGAAACGGCGGAACCCGCTGCAACAGGTCGCGTAAATGCGTGGTGGACCCGATGCGCATCGGCTTGCCGTGATCGTCCAGTAACGTCGCCTCGACGTGCTCCAGCCTGACGAGAGCGATATAGAAACCGCCCTCCAGGGACAGCAACTCCAGCTCACGTATTTCGCCTTTCCCGGCCAGCTCGGTCAGCATTTGCATATTCATGATTAACCCTCGCTTAGGGCTCATTGGTGACGAAAAACAACGTGACCTGGCCCCACTCATGGCCTGGCTCTTCGAAGGTGCGGGGCGAAGTGTCGCCGCTCGAAGCATGATACTTGTACAATAAATAAAATTTGTACAGGTTTGTGCGCACTCTATTTTTGAATCTCAAATCCCACCCATAAAAAAACCGGCCACCAAGGACCGGTTTTTTATGCATCCCCCGCCAAAATCCTGCCGGCGTGGAAGCTATGTCTGAGTGGAGCGGGTGAAGGGAATCGAACCCTCGTTATCAGCTTGGGAAGCTGGAGTAATGCCATTATACGACACCCGCTCAGAGCGGCTGACTTTGTACCAGATGTGCGCCGGGATTTGAAGTTTTTCTTCGGAATTTGTGCAGCTTGCCGTGGCGAGCAGGTCCGTTCGCCACGGCAAGCCTTCATTTCAGATGGCGAATGCATGCTGCGTCTGGCCCTGGTGATAACGCAATCGGCTGGCCTGCCGTTCCGGTTTCAAAAAGCCCACCACCGCGTCCCGGCTGTCCCGGCAGGCGGCCTTGTGCTCCATATCCAGGAAATGCCCCGTCGCCTGGATGGTGCTGAAGCTGCTCTTCGTCACGTACTGCCCGAACTGCTTGGCATCCTCGGCGCTGGTGTATTCGTCCCATTCGCCGTTCAAAAACAGCACCGGCACATCGATCTGCCGCGCGGCCTTGAGGTAGCACAGGCGGTCGTTGTGCAGTACCTGGCTGATGTGAAAATGCATCTGCCCGTATTCGTGCTCGGCCAGGCTGCTCACATGCTTGTAGTTGAAACGCTTGAACAGCGACGGCAGGTGTTTGCCGATGGTGCTGTTGATCAAGTGCCCGACGCGGTCGCGGTCGAGGTTGCCGAGGTAGTCGACGCCACGCTCGAGGTAGTCGCGCATCGGCGCGTTGATCACCGGAGAGAACGAGCTGATCACGGCCTTTTCCACACGCCGTGGCCGCTGGGCGAGGGCCACCAGGGTGGCGGCGCCGCCCCAGGAGAAGGACAGCACGTGCTCGGCGGCGAAGTGGTCGATCAGCTCCAGGAGGATCTGGCCTTCGACTTCCTTCGTCAGCATTTGCTCATGACGGTTATGGATTTTGGAGCGACCGGCGTAGGGCTGGTCGTACAAAACCACATTGAATTGCGGGTACAGGCTTTTCACGGTTTGGGCGAAGGAGGCCGTGGTGGCCAGCGAGCCGTTGACCAGGATGATGGTCTTTTCAGCAGCATCCGCGCGGTAGAACTCCGTGTAAACCCGATACTGACCCTGTATATCCAACACAGCGATTTCTGGCCTCATGTCGTAAGACTCCTGGCAAGCGGGTAGGGCGCGCAGATCACTCTGCACGAGCTTTATGACAGGTAGGCATACGCCTGGAAGATGAGAGCCCATGTCGGTCCGATGACGGCTGGCCGACGGCTGTTGTTAGGGCGGGCTGTTTGCCTGGGAGGCCCGTAGATCAAGCGCGGGCGGGGCAAGGTGTTTCTTGGAGGTTATAGGCGACTCGTCAGTCATAATTTGGCTGACGGTTTGATTCAAGCAGTAGACCGGGGATGCCGCAAGTCACACAAATGGGTTTTTGCCATCACCGGCCGAACGGTCGTCAGACCTGTCGGATTTCTTCCTCGGACAGCGCCCGGTACTTGCCAGGCGCCAGGGCCGCATCCAAGCCCAATGGGCCCATTCGCTCACGGTGCAGGCCGATCACTTTGTTGTTGAAGTGCCCGAACATGCGCTTCACCTGGTGATAGCGGCCTTCGGTGATGCTCAGTCGGGCCAGGCGTGGCCCCAGCAGCTCCAGCTCGGCCGGTTGCGTGGTCAGGTCTTCAAAGGCGAAATAAAGGCCCGCTGCAAAGGTTGCCGCGTATTCGGGGCCGATGTCCTGCTCCGTCTCTACCCGATAGACCTTGGGCAACTTGGTCTGCGGTTGCGTCAGGCGCCGCGACCACTGGCCGTCGTTGGTGATCAGCATCAGGCCGGTGGTGTTGAAATCCAGGCGACCGGCGATATGCAGCTCGCCTTTGTCCGGCTCATCCAGCAGGTCCAGGACGGTCGGGTGTTGCGGGTCCGAGGTCGCGCTGACGCAGCCCTGGGGTTTGTGCAGCATGAAATAGCGCGCCGCTTTACCCGCCTGCAGTACGTCATCGTCCACGCACACGCGGCTGAATTCGCGCACTTCATGATGTGGGTCGCTGACAGCCACGCCATCCACCGTCACCCGCCGCTCCACCAGCAACACGCGCACTTGCTGGCGATTGAAACGCGGCAGGTTGCTGAGGAAACGGTCAACGCGCATTGCGAAGCTGCTCATCCACCTGAGCACAGCGCGGGCACAGGCAGGCCGTGTTGCGCAATGCATCGGGCAGCGCTTCAAGCACCGCCGGGTCGATGGTGACGCTGTAGCACCAGCACGGCTGGTCGGCGGTGCGTGGGTCGGCCAGGGTGCAATCGTTGCGGGCACCGCAGGCGGGGCAAAGGGTTGGCGTGGTCATGGTCGGTGGGGGCAGGGCCTTGGAAGTCCCTGCACGATACAGCGCCGGTCAGTCCCGTTCCAGCACCACGACCCGTTGGCCGGCGCCAATGCCGCTGCCCGGCTGCACCGGGATTTCCCGCACCACCCCGGCAAAGGGCGCCAGCACCGGGATCTCCATTTTCATCGACTCCAGAATCACCAGCACATCCCCGGCCGCAACCCGCGCGCCCACGGCCACCGGCACCTGCCAGAGGTTGCCGGCGATAGGGCTGTCGATGCTGTATTCATTGGCCTTGAGCAGCGTGTCTTGCGCCGCTGGCGTCGCGAGCTCTTCGCTGTCGAAATGCGCCTGGCCGCTGGCGATCCAGCGTTCGCGCTCGGCATTGAAGGCGTGCTGCTGGTGCTCACGAAACGCGCCGATGCTCGCGGCTTCCCGCGTAAGAAACCCTTGGTAATCCGCCAGGTTCAGCGTGCTTTGCTCAATGCTCAGTTCGAAGCGTCCCAGGGGGAAATCCCGACGAATCCGTACCAGCTCATCCGCGCTCACGGGATAGAACCGAATCTGATCGAAGAAGCGCAGCAGCCACGGCTTGCCGTCAAACGCCGCCACTTCGCGATAGCGGTTCCACATCTGCAAGGTGCGCCCGACAAACTGATAACCGCCGGGCCCTTCCATGCCGTACACGCACAAATACGCGCCGCCGATGCCCACCGAATTTTCGGCGGTCCAGGTGCGGGCCGGGTTGTATTTGGTGGTCACCAGGCGATGACGCGGGTCCAGCGGCGTGGCCACCGGCGCGCCGAGGTAGACGTCGCCCAGGCCCATTACCAGGTAGCTGGCGTCGAACACGGTGTGGCGCACTTCATCGAGGTTGGCCAGGTCGTTGATGCGACGGATGAACTCCAGATTGCTCGGGCACCACGGGGCGTCCTTGCGCACGGTGGTCATGTATTTTTCGATGGCCAGCTGGCACGCCGGGTCGTCCCAGGACAGCGGCAGGTGCACGATGCGCGAAGGCACCTGCAGGTTTTGCCGGGTGCACACGGCGGTCCACTCGTGGCTGATCAGTGCGATCAGGTCGGCCAGGGGCAGTTGTTCCGGCTGGTAGTGGATCTGCAGCGAGCGGATCCCGGGCGTCAGGTCGATCACGCCCTTCAACGCTCGGGTTTCCAGGGCCTGCATCAGGGCATGGCCGCGAAAGCGCAGCACCAGGTCCAGCTCCGGCGCGCCGATTTCCAGCAGCAGGTGGGTGTCGCCGGCGAGGCGCGCGACCAGGCGGGTGTCGGCGTGGCCGATGTCCAGGATGATGGGGGATGCCAATTGCTCGGTGCCGGCGACGGACCGAGTTGCTCCCATCGCGAGCAAGCTCTGCTCCCGCAGGGTTTCGGCATCCTTTTGATCCCAGTTCAGGGCAAGGTCGCGGGCGGTCTTGAGGTCCACCGGTTCAAAGCGAACCTTGTCACCGGCCTTGAGCTGGCCGAGTTGCCAAAGGTCCGCCTCGATCACCGTCACCGGGCACACAAAACCGCCCAGGCTTGGCCCGTCCGGCCCCAGGATCACCGGCATGTCACCGGTGAAATCCACGGCGCCGATGGCATAGGGGTTGTCATGGATATTCGACGGATGCAGCCCTGCTTCGCCGCCGTCCGTGCGTGCCCACAATGGCTTGGGCCCGATCAGCCGAACACCGGTGCGGCTGGAGTTGAAATGCACTTCCCACTGCGTGGCGAAGAACGTGTCGATGTACGCCGGCAGGAAATATTCCGGCGCGCCGTGGGGGCCATAAATCACCCGCAGTATGCGGACCTCCGGCAGCGGTTCAGCGACTGATTGTTGCCCGGCGTTCCGGTCTTCCAACGGCAACAGATGCAACACATCGCCTGCCCGCAAGGCGCGCCCGCCATGCCCGCCAAACTGGCCGAGGGTGAAGGTGCTTTTGCTGCCCAGGTAGTCCGGCACTTGCAGCCCGCCACGCAGGCACAGGTAACTGCGCGCCCCGGCGCCGGCGAGGGTGCCCAGGCTCAGCACCGACCCGGCCTCAATCAACAACGCGGTGTTCATTGGCACGGCTTGATCATTCAACCGCAGCGGGATTTCAGCACCGGTCACGGCGACCACCGCCGCGCAATTGAAGCGCAGCAGCGGCCCGCTCAGGGTGATTTCCAGCGCCGCTGCTCCCTCGTCGTTGCCCAGCAGGCGATTGCCCAGGCGCAGCGCGCGGCTGTCCATCGGCCCCGACGGCGGCACGCCCACGGCCCAGTAGCCGAGGCGGCCGGGATAGTCCTGCACGCTGGTTTGCGTGCCTGCGCTGATCACTTCAAACGTGTCGGCCACGTAGACCAGGTCTTCCAGGCACCGCGTCCACGGCCGGCCATTGGCAAAGGGCGCGGCCAGCAGGATTTGGCGCAGGTAATCGCGGTTGGTTTCCACGCCGTACAACCGGCTGTCACTCAAAGCCCGGTGCAGATCCAGGCGCGCCTGTTCGCGGGTGGGCGCCCAGGTGATGAGCTTGGCGATCATCGGGTCGAAGTAGGGCGGGATCTCGCAGCCGGCTTCCACCCAGGTGTCGATCCGCAGGCCTTCGGCCAGCGGGAAATCCACACAGGTCAGCAAGCCGGGGCTGGGCTGGAAATCGCGGCCCGGGTCTTCGGCATACAGGCGCGCCTGGATCGCGTGGCCCTGGGAGGTTAACTCGAGTGTGTTCAACGGCGGCATTTCCCCGGCCGCCAGTTGCACCATCCAGCGCACCAGGTCCACGCCCCATACCTGTTCGGTAACGCCGTGTTCCACCTGCAAGCGTGTGTTCACTTCGAGGAAGTAGAAGCGCCCGTCAGCACTGTCATAGATAAATTCCACGGTGCCGGCGCTGCGGTAGTTCACGGCCTTGGCCAGGGTGATGGCGGCGGCGCACAGGGCGTCGGCCATGCCTTCGGGCAGGTTCGGCGCCGGGGTTTCTTCGAGGACTTTCTGGTTGCGCCGTTGCACCGAGCAGTCGCGCACGCCGAGGGCGATCACTTCACCGGCGCCGTCGCCGAACACCTGCACTTCCAGGTGGCGTGCGTGCTCGATGTACTTCTCGATAAACACGCCGGCATCGCTGAAATTGTTCTGCCCCAGGCGTTTGACCGCCTCGAAGGACTCGCTCAACTCCACGCTGCTGCGGCATACGCGCATGCCGATACCGCCACCGCCGGCGGTGCTTTTGAGCATCACCGGGTAGCCCACGGTGTCGGCGGCCAGCAACGCGCAGGCGAGGCTGTTGAGCAGTTCGGTGCCTTCCAGCAGCGGGATCTTGTGCTGCTTGGCCAAGGCGCGGGCGGTGTGCTTGAGGCCAAATACCCGCAGCTGTTGCGGCGTCGGCCCGACAAAGGCGATGCCCGCGTTTTCACAGGCTTCGGCAAACGCTGCGTTCTCCGACAGGAAGCCGTAGCCGGGATGAATCGCCTTGGCCCCACAGGCCTTGGCGGTGGCGAGAATTTTTTCCACCGCCAGGTACGTACTGGCCGCCGCGCCTTCACCGAGGCTGTAGGCCTCGTCGGCTTGCTGGATATGCAGGCTCGCCGCATCGGCCTCGGCGTACACGGCGATGCCCTTGACCTGCAGCTCGCGCAAGGTGCGCAGGATGCGGCAGGCGATGGCGCCACGGTTGGCAATCAACAGTTTTTCGAACATGGCAAAACCCTGCGGGCCGTCCCGCAAAGTGGGGGAGCACTGCGGTCGTCCGCAGTGCGTGCAGTCAGTGTGGATCCCACATTGGCGCGCTATTGTTTGCGGATGCACTGCCCGGCTCGGGATTGGCACAGGGCAAACAGCCAACGGCGCAGGCGCTTGAGTTTCAGTTCCATACCAGCAGCTCCGCAGGGGTGGGGTTGTAGGCGTTGCATGGGTTGTTCAACTGCGGGCAGTTGGAGATCAGCACGATCACATCCATCTCCGCCCGCAGGTCGACGTACTTGCCGGGGGCGGAAATGCCGTCTTCGAAGGTCAGCCCGCCGTCGGCCGTCACAGGCACATTCATGAAGAAATTGATGTTCGGTCCGATGTCGCCTTTGCCGAGGCGGCCGTCGTGGGCACAGGCGCGCAGGTAGTTGTCGCGGCAGCTGTGCATGTAGCGTTTTTCCAGGGCGTAGCGCACGGTGTTGCTCTCTTGGGCGCAGGCGCCGCCGAGGGTGTCGTGGCGCCCGCAGGTGTCATCGACGATGGTCAGCATCGGCTGGCCGAGGTTGGAATACAGCACGCTGCCGGTGCCCAGGTACACGCTGTTCTGCCGGCGCAACGTGCGTTGCACGTCGTAGCGTTCACGCGGGTTTTTCACGCTGTAGAACAACGTGTCGACGGCCTGGTTGCCCTCCAGGTCGAGGATGCGCAGGGTCTGCCCGGCCTTGACCTCCATCAGCCACGGTTCGCCGGCGGGGATGGTTGCGCGGTACACGGCCGCGTCCGGTTGTTTCAGTGCGATAGACATGGCAGCTCCTCAGGCGAACAGGCGGTCGGTGTTGATAAAGCCGCGCTCGTTTTCCGGGCGCGAGGTGCGGCAGTGTTCGGCGACGCTTTTGTCGGCGTTCATCCAGCTCAGTTTCAGCGGTTGCGGGGCGTATTGCGGGTTCGGGTCCATGGGGTGTTGCAGTGCAGTGAGCACCACCAGGGTGTCCATCGGCGCATAGAGTTCGATGTAGTCGCCGGCCCTGGAATTACCCGGTACAAAGTGCAGGCCACCGTCGCTGTCCACCGTGACTTTGCTGAACAGGTTGAGGGTCATCAGCAGGTCGGACAGGCTCAGGCCCCACTTGCCCAACTCCACCAACAGGTTGTCGGTGCCGTTGCGGAAGAAGCCATTGCGCAGTTCCTGGTAGCGGCCCTGGCCGTATTTCTCGGCGACTTCGGCGGCGCACAGCACGCCGCCGATGCTGTCGCTCCAGCCGCAGGTGTCGGCGGTGATCGCGGCCAGCACGCGGCCCATGTCCGAGTACAGGCAATGGCCGGTGGTGAGCTTGGCGGTGTGTTGGCATTTGAGGCTGTCGGGCAGGTTCAGGCGCTCGGTTTTTTCGTTGGCGTTGAGCAGGGTCAGGCTGACGTTGGCGCCGCCGCGCAGGTCGGTCAGGCGCAGCAGTTGGCCGCGCTTGAGCACGAACGAACGGTGGCCGCCGCCGGGCAGCATTTCTTCGGCGAAGGGTGGGAACAGTTGGGTGGAATCGGTCATTTGGACGTGGCTCCAAGTTCGGCGGCGAGCGCCTTGCGGCGTTCGCTGTTCAAAGGGATGTCGTAGGTGATGCGCGCGCCATAGGCGCCGGGGGCGTGGGGATCGACGCGGACCTTGTCGAACACCAGCAGGCGCGTGCCGAGGCTGAAGCCTTCGCTCAGGTCATGGGTGACCATGAACACCGTCAGCCGGGTTTCGCGCCACAGTTCCAGCAGCAGCTGGTGCATGTCCTTGCGAATGCCCGGGTCGAGGGCGCCGAAGGGTTCGTCCAGCAGCAACACGCGGGGTTTCATGATCAGGGCTTGGGCGATGGCCAGGCGTTGTTGCATGCCGCCGGAGAGCTGCGCGGGGTACTTGTCCAGGGCGTGGCCGAGGCCGACCTTGTGCAGCAGCGCGGCAGCCTGTTCGCGGGCGTCCTTCCTGGCTTTACCGAACAGCCGGCCCAGCAGGCGAGAACGTGGCAGTTCCAGGCCAAGGGCGACGTTGTCGAGCACCGTCAAATGCGGGAACACCGAATAGCGCTGGAACACCACGCCACGGCTGGCATCCGGCTCGGCGGCGAGGGCCTGGCCGTCCAGCAGGATCTGGCCCTTGCTCGCGGTTTCCTGGCCCAGCAGCAGGCGCAGGAAAGTCGACTTGCCACAGCCGGACGTGCCCACCAGCGTGCAGAATTCACCCTCGGCGACCTGCAGGTTGAGGCCTTCGAGCACCACCTGATCGCCATAGCGCTGCCACACATTATTGACGCTGATAAAGCTCATGCCCGCGCTCCTTCGTACCAGGGGAACGCACGTCGGGTCAGGGCCTTGAGGCCCCAGTCCATCAGCCACGCCAGCAGGGTGATCCACACCACGTAGGGCAGGATCACGTCCATCGCCAGGTAGCGCCGTACTAGGAAGATCCGGTAGCCCAAACCGTCGGTGGAGGCGATGGCTTCGGCGGCGATCAAAAACAACCACGCCGAGCCGAGCATCAACCGCAGCGAGATCAACAGGCGCGGTAGCAATTGCGGCAATACCACACGCAGCATCAGGGTCCAGGTGGAGGCGCCGAGGGTCTGCGCCTTCACCAGCAGCTCGACCGGAATTTCCCGCGCGCGCTGTTCCAGGTCTCGGGCCAGGCACGGGGTGACGCCGATGACGATCAGCATCACCTTGGACAATTCCCCCAGCCCGAACACGATGAACAGGATCGGCAGGATCGCCAGCGGTGGCACCATCGACAGCACCGTCAGCAACGGTGACAACGGCGCGCCAAACAGCGGCAGCGTGCCGGCGGCGATCCCCAGGCACAGGCCGGCGAGGGCGCTGATACTCAGGCCGATGGCGAGGCGCCGCAGGCTGGAGGCGCTGTCCTGCCACAGTACGTATTCGCCGGTGCGGGTGTCGGCGTTGAAGGCCAGGCGCTTTACCGCGTCAAGCATTTGCCCGGCGCCGGGCAGCAGCTTGTCGTTGGGGTTGTCCGCCAGGCGCTCGGCCGAGCCCACGAAGTAGGCGAACAGCAGCAGGGCGAACGGCAGCAGCACCAGCAACAGGCGGCTGGAACGGTCGGGGTGACGGTTGATCAGGCGCATGGCCGGGTCCTCTTACAGCTTGCCGTCGGCGGCCATCTGTACGTAGCTGGGGTCGAACTGCAGCTTGAAGTTGGCCTTGTCGCCACTGGTCACACCGTTGGCGAAGCGCATGCCCACGGCGCTGGCGTCCTTGGCGCCTTCACCCAGCAGGCCGTGTTTAAACGAGAACTCGGCGACTTTGCCCATGGTGGCGGGCAACTGTGGACTGGTGGCGAAGGCCAGGGCTTCCTGGGGCGTGACGAACAGCTTGGTAGTGTCCAGTTGCGACTGGAAACCCTTGAGATCCGTGCCGGAGGCCTTGGCCATATGTTCGAGGGCTGCGGTGCTGGCGGGGCCCTTGGCGTTCATCAGCGCGACCACTTCGAACCAGGCGCCGGTGAGGGCTTTGCCCAGGGCCGGGTTGTCTTTGAGGACCTGGGTGTTGACCACCATCATGTCCATGATTTCGCCGGGCACTTTGCTCGAGTCGAACACCTGGCTCACCCCAGGCTTGGCCTTGATCTCCGAGAGCATCGGGTTCCAGGTGGTGACGGCCTGGACCTGGTCGGTGTTGAACGCCGCCGCGATGTCGGCATCGGAGGTGTTGACCACCTTCAGATCTTTTTCCGTCAAGTCCGCCGACTCCAGCGCGCGGGCCAGCAGGTAGTGGGACACCGAGAGTTCCACCAGGTTGACGTTCATGCCCTTGAGGTCGGCCACGGTCTTGCCGGTGCCCTTGATCACCACGCCGTCGTTGCCGTTGGAGAAGTCGCTGACCACCAGCGCGGTGCTGTCCACACCACCGGCGGCGGGGATGGTCAGGGCGTCCATGTTGGTCATGGTGCAGCCGTCGAACTGGCCGGCGGTGTATTGGTTGATGGATTCGACGTAGTCGTTGAGCTGCACCATGTCGATGGTGATGCCGTATTTCTTCGCCCACTTGTCGAGGATGCCTTGGCTGCCGGCGTACTCCCACGGCATCCAGCCGGCGTAGATCGTCCAGCACACGCTGAAGTGTTTTTTGGGGGCGGCTTGGGCCTGGACGCTCAGCACGGCGGCAAAGACGACGGCGAGCAGGGCGGGTAAACGGATTGAGGGCATGGGGCTTCTCCAGTTGATCAAGGGCGAGCAGGAGCAACGCGGCACCGTGAACGGTGGCTTGTCTCCCGGGCTTTTATCCCGCCGTGTAACCTCAACTGGAGGTCGCCAACTCTCGGACCAGCCACTCGCTTTCGGCGAGCCGGAACCCTAGTCGGCCATTGCTAATTGTGGTGCCGCGAACCTGTGATGAATCCTGCACGCAAGAGACAAAGCGAGAGTCGTGCCAAGTGGCTTCGATGCCCGGCGGTTCAGCCGGGCGGGCGGGAGAGGAGGGAGTAGAAGAGGGCGGTGTGCGCCACGCGGGTGCGTCGGCGCACTGCTATGAGGCGCTTACAGCTGGAACTTGCTGACCAGCACATTGAACGAGGTGGCCAGGCGCGACAGGTCCTGGCTGGAGGCGTTGGTCTGGTGCGCACCGGCGGCGGTCTGGGTCGACAGGTCCTGGATGTTGAGCAGGTTGCGATCCACTTCGCGGGCCACCTGAGCCTGTTCCTCGGACGCCGAGGCGATCACCAGGTTGCGCTCGTTGATGCTGGCCACGCTGGCGGTGATGCGCTCCAGCGCCTGGCCGGCGTTTTGTGCCAGGGTCTGGGTGTTGTTGGCCCAGGTCAGGCTCTTGTTCATGGCGGCCACGGCGCCGTCGGCACCGGCCTGGACTTCACCGATCATTTTCTCGATGTCGACCGTGGAGGTCTGGGTGCGGTGGGCCAGCGCCCGCACCTCATCGGCCACCACCGCAAAACCACGGCCTTGTTCACCGGCTCGGGCAGCTTCGATGGCGGCATTGAGGGCCAGCAGGTTGGTCTGGTCGGCAATGCCGCGGATCACATCGATCACCTTGCCGATTTCACGCACCTGGCCGGCGAGGTCGGCGACCGATTGGGTCGAATCGTTGATCTCGACCACCATCGATGACATGCCCGACACGGCCTGCTCCACCTGCTGGCGGCCGTCCTCGGCTTCGGTGGTGGCCTGGCGCGACGCCTCGGAGGTCGACACGGCGTTGCTCGCCACTT
Source organism: Pseudomonas sp. GW821-FHT09C10 (assembly GCF_059418085.1). Lineage (NCBI taxonomy): Bacteria > Pseudomonadati > Pseudomonadota > Gammaproteobacteria > Pseudomonadales > Pseudomonadaceae > Pseudomonas > Pseudomonas sp. GW821-FHT09C10. The sequence goes on along the minus strand of NZ_JBWKPE010000017.1, from coordinate 45,305 downwards.
CGTCGACCGCTGCGGTCATCTGGTTGACGGCGGTGGCGGCTTGCTGGATTTCGTCGTTCTGGCGGGTCAGGCCGCGGCTGCTTTCGTCGGTGACCGCGCTCAGCTCTTCGGCGGCTGACGCGAGCTGGTCGGAAGCGTTGGCGATTTCCACCAGGGTGCTTTTCAGGCCGCCCTGCATATCCGACAACGCCATCAACAGTTGCCCGGCTTCGTCGGTACGCTCGGTAACGATGGCTTGGGTCAGGTCACCCTTGGCAATGCGCTGCGCGCCTTCCACCGCCTGGGCGATGGGGCGGGTGATGAGCCGCGTGATCAGCACGCCAATGATGATTGCAATGATGAAGGCCAGCACGATGCCGGCAATCATCCAGGTCATCGCACTGTTGCGCAGATCGTCGGCGGCGGCGGCGCCTTCCTTGATCTGGCGGTTATTGGAGTCGACCATCACGCGAATCAGCTCACGTGCCTGGCGGAACAGTTCATTGTTACTGGTGTTGAGCTGCGTACGGGCTTGCTCAAGCTGGCCGGCATCGAGCATCGCGATGATGCGTTCGGAGTTACTGACGTAGGTGGGCCAGATCTGGTCGAACTTGTCGCCGGCTGCCCGTTCGTCATCTTCCAACGGTGTGGCGCGATAAATGGCGTAGGCGGTCTGGCTGCGTTTGAGTTCGTTGGCGATGTCCTGGCGCACGCGTTCGCGGTCCTGCTGGGCCACATCGCCATTGCTGGCATCCACCAGGCGATACAGGCCACGGTTGTGGGCGACCATGCCATTGAGGGTGGCGGCGGTATTGCTCACCGAGACCAGGTTGTTCGAGAAGGTCAGTTCAAGCGCCGAAGCCAGCCGTGTCACGCCCTTGATACCCAAGGCGCCCACGACGAGGGTGATGAACGCGCACAATACAAATGAGAGCAGCAGTTTGGTTGAAATCTTCATGACTGGAATCCGGGTATGAGGGGAGGAAGCTCGCGCTAGAGCCTCCCTGGCATTGTGCGATGTCGTAATGACATCATGCAAATCCGGAAAGTTTCAGTTCGTACAAAAAAGCCCTGTTCATGACGGTTACACACATGTTTCAAACTATTGCGAAAACGCACCAGTTTCGTTTTTTGATGTCAGATATTTCGTCATTCAGTGAAAGCTGAATGCCGCCCCCCAGCGTCGCTGGAGGTGCTCTTCCGCGGTCCAGGAGGCCGCCATGTATCGACGACTGCTGCTCAGCGCTTTACTCGGTCTGACCCTTTCCGCTTGTGTGCCCTACTACGATGGAGGCCAGAGCTACTACCGTTCCGAGGTCTACACCTCACCGGCGCCGGCTTATTACTATGGCGGCGGCACGGCGTATCAATATCGCCGTGATTACTACCCGTCGCCGCGTTACTACGCTCCGGCACCGCGTTATTACTCGGCACCGCGTTATTACCAGCCGGCGCCTCGCTATTACCCGTCAGGGCCAAGGGCCGGTTACCGGCCATACCCGAACCAGGGCTGGGGGGATCGTTGGAACAATGGCGGGCATGGACGCGGTGGCGATCATGACCGTGGAGGTGGCCGCGGCGGTCACCGTTGACCGGCCTGTATGACAAGCGGCGCATGAAGCGCCGCTTTTTCATGGGCGCAAAACCTCAGTAATCGGACAAGTCCGCCAGCGGGTGCCGGCCTTCCCACGCCTTGGTGAAGTGCGCCTGCACCACGGCGTCCGGGACCGTATTGATGTCCGGCCAATGCCAATGGGGCTTCTGGTCCTTGTCGATCAACCGCGCGCGTACCCCTTCGCTGAATTCCGGATGGCGGCAGCAGTTCAGGCTCAGGGTGTATTCCATCTGGAACACCTCGGCCAGGGACAGATGGCGGGCCCGCTGGATCTGTTCCCACACCAGGTGCGCGGTCAGCGGGCAGCCTTCGCTCAAGGTCTTGCCGGCGCGATTGAACAGTGGGTCCGCGTGGTCACGCAGCGGGCTCAAGGCGCGCCAGGCGCTGCGCACATCGCCGACGTCCAGCCATTCGTCGATCTGTGCCCGGCGCGGCAGCCATTGCGCCTCGGGTTGCTGGGCCACGGCTTCCTGGGCCAGGGCCTTGAGCAGGCTGTTGAGCTGTATCGCGGTCTGCTCCTGCCAGTTCAGTTGCAGCAAGCCATCGAGCAACTCGTCTTGTTGATCGTCGCGCAGGAAACGGTCGGCCAGGCCCAGGTCCAGGGCGTCACGGCCGTTGATATGGGCGCCGGTGAGGCCAAGGAATAAACCCAGCTTGCCGGGCAGGCGCGACAGGAACCAGCTGGCGCCCACGTCCGGGTACAGGCCGATGCTGATCTCGGGCATGGCCAGGCGGCTGCTCGGCGTGACAATCCGTATGGCCGCGCTTTGCAGCAGGCCCATGCCCCCGCCCAGCACGTAACCGTGGCCCCAGCAGATCAACGGCTTAGGGTAAGTGTGCAAGCGGTAGTCGAGACGATATTCCGCAGCAAAAAACTGTGCGGCCAGGGCCGGCACTTCACCCGGCTGCTCGCGGCAGGCCTGGGCCAGGCTGCGCACTTCGCCCCCGGCGCAAAAGGCCTTGGGCCCGTTGCCACGCAGCAGCACGCAGACGATGGCCGGGTCTTTGGCCCAGGCCTCCAGGCGATCTGTCAGGGCCAGGATCATCGGCAAAGAGAGGGCATTGAGGGACTTTTCAGCGTCGAGGCTGGCGATGCCGACGCGGGCGCCGCCACTGCCGGTCAGTTCTTCGAAGTGCAGATTCATCGTGACCTCAATCGAGAAGGTGAAGGATCAGTATGATCGCTTCGTGGGAAAGTGCCGGTGGTGTGTCAGATCAATTGACAAGCAGGGCCGGCTTTCCTAGGGTTCGCCTCATTCTTTTCTACAAGACATTTCAACTATGACCGAAGGCGACCGTATCAAACTCGAACCCAGCTGGAAACACGCCCTGCGTGATGAGTTCGATAAGCCCTACATGGGCCAGTTGCGCGAGTTCCTGCGCCAGGAACATGCCGCCGGCAAAGAGATCTACCCGCCCGGCCCGCTGATCTTCAATGCGCTTAACTCAACGCCGCTGGACAAGGTCAAGGTGGTGATCCTCGGCCAGGACCCGTACCACGGCCCCGGCCAGGCCCACGGTTTGTGCTTTTCGGTACAACCGGGCGTGCCGGCACCGCCGTCTTTGGTCAATATCTACAAAGAGCTCAAGCGCGACCTGAACATCGACATCCCCAACCACGGCTGCCTGCAAAGCTGGGCCGACCAGGGCGTGTTGCTGCTCAACACCACCATGACCGTGGAACGCGCCAACGCCAATGCCCATGCGGGCAAGGGCTGGCAGTTCTTTACCGATCGGATTATCGAGGTGGTCAGCGAGCACCAGCCGCACCTGGTGTTCCTGTTGTGGGGCGCCCATGCCCAGGGCAAGCAGAAACTGGTCGATGCCACCAAGCATTTGGTGCTGACGTCGGTGCATCCGTCACCGTTGTCGGCGTATCGGGGGTTCCTGGGGTGCGGGCATTTCAGCCGCACCAACAAGTTTCTTGAGCAGAACGGCGAGACGCCGATTGAGTGGCGCCTGCCGCCGCTCTAAGGCCAGGCACAGTTCAACCTGTGCCGAAGGTTTAGATTTTTTCCGGCTGACGGTTCCAATGCCGAAACAACGGCTCCGCCAGAAACAGCACAAACAACAAGCGCATCACCTGCATCGCCGTCACCAACGGCACCGACAGTTGCAGGGTCTCGGCCGTAAGGCTCATCTCGGCAATCCCGCCGGGCATCATGCCCAGGGTCAGCGAGCGCAGGTCCAGGTGGGTAAGGGCGCTCAAGCCCACCGCCGCCAACGTTGCCAACGCCATGGTCAAGGCCGTGCCGATCAAGGTGCGGCCCATGAACGACGGTGCTCGACGAAAGAACTGCCGATTGAAGTGACAGCCCAACCCGCTGCCGATCAACCACTGGCCGATCTGGCTGCCGCCGTCGGGTAGGCCGATATGCAGGTCCCACACCACGCTGGCCGTCGCACTGACCAGCAAGGGGCCGAACAACCACGGGTTAGGCTGGCGCAAGCGCTGCCAGCCCCAGGCCACCAGTGCCCCGAGTGGAAACAGCAGCGCCAGCCACGCCCAACTGACAGGCGCCGGATGAAACTGCGGTGCACCGCCGCCCAACAGATACTTGAAGATCGCCGGCACACACAGCACCACCACCAGCACGCGCAGACTTTGCCCAGCCGCGACACGGCTGAGTACCGCGCCATTGCGCGAGCCGAGGTTTACCATCTCGCCGGACCCGCCCGGCATGCTCGAGAAAAACGCGGTGGCGCGGTCTTCACCACTACGGCGCATCAACCACACGCCGACCACGCTCGACAGGCTGGTGACCAGTGCCCCGAAGAAAATCAGGCCGAAGTGGCTCATCACCTGTTCGATCACCACCGGGGTGAAGTGCAGGCCGATGCCGATGCCCACCACCCATTGGCCGCATTTGCGCCCGCCGGGAATCTCCGCCAACTGCCAGGGCGTTAGGCAACGCACGAGGATGATCGCCAGCAATGAGCCGACCATGTACGGCAAAGGCCAGCCGACCAGGCTGGCCAGGTAACCGCCGGCCAGGCCGACCAGCGGTGTTCCCCACCAATGTTTAAAGGTGACCTCAGACATCGGCCACGGCACGACGCTGTAGAGCACGTTTACGCCAGGCACGCAGCAGCGGTACGAACAGCATGATTGCGGTCAGTACCCAAACGCCAAACGTGATCGGGCTCGACCACAGGATTTCCAGCGCACCGTTGGAGATCGACAGCGCGCGGCGCAGGTTCTGCTCCATCAGGCCGCCGAGGATAAAGCCCAGCAGTACGGGCGACAGCGGGAAGTCCAGCTTGCGCAGGATGTAGCCGAAGATGCCGATACCGACCATCAGGAACAGGTCGAAGGTGGTGGCGTGCACCGCGTACACACCGATCGCGGTGATGATCGCGATCACCGGCACCAGCGCCCAGTTCGGCACGGCGAGGATGCGCGTGAAGATGCGGATCATCGGGATGTTGAGGATCACCAGCATGATGTTGGCGATAAACAGCGAAGCGATCAGGCCCCAGACGATGTCCGGTTGCTGTTGGAACAGCAGCGGGCCGGGGGTGATGTTGTACAGCGACAGGGCGCCGATCATCACGGCGGTGGTGCCCGAGCCGGGAACGCCGAGGGTCAGCATCGGCACCAGGGCACCGCAGGCGGACGCGCCGATGGCGGTTTCCGGTGCAGCCAGGCCGCGCATGTCGCCCTGGCCGAATTTGCCGCTGGCACCGGCCAGGCGTTTCTCGGTCATGTAGGCCACGGCCGAGGCCAGGGTCGCGCCCGCGCCGGGCAGCACGCCCATGATGAAACCGAGCAGGCCGCAGCGAATGTTCACCACGAACACCGAACCTGCTTCCTTCAGGTTGAACATCATCCGCCCGGTGGCTTTCACTGCTTCCTGGCCACGGTGGGTTTTTTCCAGCAGCAACAGGATCTCGCTGATGGAGAACAAGCCCAGCACCAACACCACAAACTGGATGCCATCGGTGAGGTGGATGTTATCGCCGGTAAACCGGTACACGCCGCTGTTGGCGTCGATGCCCACGGCGGAAAGGAACAGGCCGATCAGCGCCGCCACAAAGGTCTTCAACGGTTTGTCACCGGCCATGCCGCCCAGGCAGACAATCGCGAACACCATCAGCACGAAATACTCCGCCGGACCGAAGGCAATCGCCCATTTGGCCAGCAGCGGTGCAAACAGCACCATGCCGCAGGTGGCGATAAACGCGCCGATGAACGAACTCCATGCCGACAACGACAGTGCCACACCGGCCAGGCCTTTGCGGGCCATCGGGTAGCCGTCGAGGGTGGTCATCACGGTGGACGCCTCGCCCGGGATGTTCAGCAGGATCGAGCTGATACGGCCGCCGTATTCGCAGCCCAGGTACACGGCCGCCAGCAGGATCAGCGCCGATTCTGGCGGCAGGCCCAGGGCGAACGCGATGGGGATCAACAGCGCCACGCCGTTGATCGGGCCCAGGCCCGGCAACAGGCCGACCACGGTGCCGATCAGGGTGCCGCACAGGGCGGTTACCAGGTTGTAGGGGGACAGCGCAACGCCGAAGCCCTGGCCCAAATAGCCGAAAGTATCCATATCAGTTCTCCAGAACGTCGAGCAGGCCGAGGGGCAGCGGAACATCCATGGCTTTATCGAACAGCAGATAAAGACCGATGGCCATCAGGCTGACGATCACCACGCTGGGCACCCAGCGACCGCCATACAGGCGCGCCATGGGGATGCCGATCAGCATGCTGCTGAGGATGAAGCCCAGGGGCTCGAAGGTGCCGGCAAACACGATCAACAGCGCCACGCAGATGCCGATCTTGACCAGGGTCTGGCGGTCCAGCGCCGGTTCTTCTTCGGTGTGCTGGGTGGGTTGCGGGCGGAACAGCATGTAGATCAGCGCCAGGCTCATCAGCCCCAGCATCAGCAATGGGTAGGCGCGGGGCCCTACGGGTTCGTAGGAAAACGACGCCTGGTAGGGCCAGGCCATCAGCGCCAGACCGGCGCAGGCCAGCAGCAGCGCGGCGGCGAATATGCGTTGTAAGAGCATGTTGAACTCCTGGGCCATGCCTGGGGTTTGCCAGGCATGGCCGCGCGACAGAGGGGCGATTACTGGATCAGGCCGAACTCTTTGGCCAGCACTTTGTAGTCAGCCACCTGTTTCTTCACGTAGGTGTCCAGCTCCGGGCCGGTCATGGCGAACGGGAACAGCTCGCGCTGGTCACGCAGCTTGGCGAACTCGTCGGAGGCCAGCAGTTTGTCGAAGGCCTCCTTCCACCAGGCGTAGTCGGCATCGCTGACTTTTGGCCCGAGGTAGAAACCACGCACCACCGGCCAGACGATGTCGTAGCCTTGCTCTTTGGCGGTCGGAATATTCTTCATTTCCGGCTCGTCCAGGCGCTCCTCGGAGAACACCGCCAGCAGGCGCATGTCACCGCTGAGGATGTGCGGCATGGAGTCGGAGATGTCGGTACTGCCGACCTGGATATGCCCGCCGAGCAGGGCGGTGGCGATTTCACCGCCGCCTTCGAGCGCCACGTAGCGCAGCTCGCGCGGGTTGATCCCGGCGGCCTTGGCGATCAGGGCGGTTTGCATCCAGTCCTGACTGCCGACGGTGCCGCCGGAACCGATCACCACGCTGCCGGGATCTTTCTTCAGGGCTTTGACGAGATCGTCGAGGGTCTTGTAGGGCGAATCGGCTTTAACGGCGATGGCACCGTAGCTGGTACCCACGGCGGCCAGCCAGCGTACGGCGCTCTCATCGAAGCGCCCGAACTTGCCCTGGGCCAGGTTCAACAGCGAACCGCTGGACCAGGCCACGAGCGTACCGCCGTCCGCAGGACGCTGGGCCACCACGGCGTTGTAGGCCACCGCGCCCACGCCACCCGGCATGTAGGTCACGCGCATTGGTTTGCTCAGCAGTTTCTCGTTGACCAGCGCGCTTTGCGCCAGTTTGCAGGTCAGGTCAAAACCACCGCCGGGGGAGGCCGGGGCGATGCATTCCGGGCGCTTGGGTTCGTCGGCGGCCAGCAGTTGGCCGGCGAACAGCATGCAGCCGGCGGCGAGGGCCAATTTACGCAATGAAGGGGTCATGGTGATCTCCGTCTTTGTTGTTATGAGTGGCTTACCAGAGCGCAACGCTGTAGCTGACCAGCAGGCGCATTTCATCCGCATCACGGGCTGAATAGTTGGAACGGTAGGTGGCATTGCGCAGGCGCACGGCGACATCCTTGAATGTGCCGCTTTGCACCACGTACTTGATCTCGCTGTTGCGCTCCCATTCCTTGCCGGTGTCGCCGTTCCTGAGCTTGATATTGTCACCCGAGAGGTAACGGCTCATGAAACTCAGGCCGGGAATGCCCAGCTTGGCGAAGTCGTAGTCGTAGCGCGCCTGCCAGGAGCGCTCTTCGGCGCCGGCAAAGTCGTTGATCTGCACGAAATTGACCAGGTACGGGTCGCTGCCATCCACATAGGGAAAGGCGCTGTCGCCGGACATATGCTGGTAGCCGGCGCTGAGCTTATGGCCATTGAGGGCATAGCTGAACAGGCCGTTGAGGGAGGTGTTGTCGATCTTGCCGCCACGGGCTGCGCCTGCGTCATCGCTGATCGCCAGGCGCAGGTCGGTGGCGAAGGTGCCGGGGCCCATCGGGCGTGCGGCGACCAGGCCGAGGAAGTGCTGGCGGTACACGTCATCGAGTTGGGCGAAGTGGTAGCTGCCGGTGATCTTGTCGGCGAACTTGTAGTCGACCCCGCCGAAGTTGAAATGCTTGCCGGTGGCGCCGCTGAGGAAGCGGCTGTTCTTGTTGTTGAGGGCGATGTCCTCGTAGTTGCTGTCGTCGCGGTCCTTGGCCTTGTCGAGACGGCCGCCGGTGAAGACCAGGTTCTTGAATTCCTTGGAGGTGATCAGGCCACCGTTGAAGGTCTGCGGCAGGATGCGCCCGTCATTGGGCTTGAGGATCGGCAGTTCAGGCATCAGCGAGCCGATCTTGAGCTCGGTGGCGGAAATCTTAACTTTGCCGGTCAGGCCCAGCTTGGAGTACTCGTTGGCGGCGCGACCATCATCATGGGTGGGCAGCAGGCCGGTGCCGGTGCGGTCGGGGCTGGAGTCGAGCTTGACCCCGAGCATGCCCAGCGCATCCACGCCAAAGCCGACGGTGCCGTCGGTGTAGCCTGATTGCAGGTTGAGCATGAAGCCCTGGGCCCACTCGTCGCGCTTGGATTGCTGGGCGCTGGTGCCGTCGCGAAAGTCGCGGTTGAAGTACATGTTGCGGGTTTCCAGGGTCGCGCTGCTGTCTTCGAAGAAGGCAGCCTGGCCAAGCGGCGAAAAGCCGGCAAGGGCAGCGGCACTGGCAAGGGCGGTGTGGGTCAGGCGGGAAATACGAACAGGCGGGCAAGCCTGTGGCTGTGTCGACAGCATCGTGGTGCACTCCGTTATTGTTCTTATTTTGGCGAAAACGCTTCGAGGCGTTTTTCGGGCGCGACCCATCAGGTCGCTCAGTAGGCATGACCTACCGTGGCTGGATGCTAAAGGGCGAAGCTTTCACTAACCTTTCAGCTGCCTTTCAATGTTTTCAGGCTTCACAGGGCAGTCGGCGCCTGTAAACTGCCCGGCAAAGCGTGGCGCCGACCACGTCCGAATAAGGTGGAAATCCATGCGTGTCCTTCTGGTTGAAGACCATCTGCAACTCGCCGAAAGTGTCGCCCAAGCGCTCAAGAGCACAGGTTTGACCGTCGACGTATTGCATGACGGCGTGGCCGCCGACCTGGCCTTGGGCAGTGAGGATTACGCGGTGGCCATCCTCGATGTGGGCCTGCCGCGCATGGACGGTTTCGAGGTGCTGGCGCGCTTGCGGGCGCGTGGGAAAAACCTGCCGGTGCTGATGTTGACCGCGCGCAGCGATGTGAAGGACCGCGTGCATGGCCTGAACCTGGGCGCCGATGACTACCTGGCCAAACCGTTCGAACTGACCGAGCTGGAAGCCCGGGTCAAGGCGCTGCTGCGCCGCAGCGTATTGGGCGGCGAGCGCCAGCAGGCCTGCGGGGTGCTGGTCTATGACCTCGACACCCGCCGTTTCACCGTGGGCGGCGAGTTGATGACGTTGACCTCCCGCGAGCAAGCCGTGCTTGAAGCGCTGATTGCCCGCCCAGGCCGGGTGATGAGCAAGGAGCAACTGGCTTCCCAGGTGTTCGGCCTGGACGAAGAGGCCAGCCCCGACGCCATCGAAATCTACGTGCACCGCCTGCGCAAGAAGCTCGATGGCCACCCCATCGCCATCGTGACGTTCCGCGGTCTCGGCTACCTGCTGGAAGCCCGCGATGCATAAGCCCAGCAGCCTGCGCTGGCGCCTGCTGTGGAACCTGGCGCTGCTGCTGGTGCTGTTGATGCTCGCCAGCGGCATGAGTGCCTACTGGAACGGTCGCGAAGCGGCCGACACCGCCTATGACCGCACGTTGCTGGCCTCGGCGCGTACCATTGCCGCCGGCCTGACCCAGGTGGACGGCACCCTCAGCGCCAACGTGCCCTATGTCGCCCTCGACACCTTTGCCTACGACAGCGCCGGGCGCATCTATTACCAGGTCAATGACATTGATCAGAAGCTGATTTCCGGCTACGAAAACCTCCCCGGCCCGCCCCCCGGTACGCCGCGCACCGACGACTACCCGGCGCTGGCGCGCTTCTACAACGCCAAGTACCAGGGCCAGGAAGTGCGGGTGGTCAGCCTGCTCAAGGCGGTCTCAGAACCGAACATGAACGGCATGGCGGAAATCCGCGTGGCCGAAACCGATGAGGCACGGGTGAGCATGGCCCGCAGCCTGATGGCCGACACCTTGCTGCGCCTGGGCATGCTCGCCATTGGCGCCTTGTTGCTGGTGTGGTTTGCCGTCAGCGCCGCCTTGCGCCCGCTGGAGCGCCTGCGCACGGCGGTGGAAGAGCGCCAGCCCGACGATTTGCGGCCGTTGCCGCTGGTGGAAGTGCAGCATGAGTTCGGCCCGCTGGTGCGTTCCCTCAACCACTTCACCGAACGCCTGCGCGGCCAGTTCGAGCGTCAGGCGCAGTTTATTGCCGATGCATCCCATGAACTGCGTACCCCGTTGGCGGCGCTCAAGGCGCGCCTGGAGCTGGGCCTGCGCGCCGAAGATCCCGCAACCTGGCGCAGTACCCTGGAGACCGCCGCCCAAGGCACCGATCGGTTGACCCACCTGGCCAATCAGTTGCTGTCCCTGGCGCGCATCGAAAACGGCGCCCGGGCGATTGCCGAAGGCGGCGCGCAGTTGCTCGACCTCAGCCAATTGGCTCGTGAACTGGGCATGGCCATGGCGCCGCTGGCCCATGCACGCGGCGTGGCACTGGCGCTGGAGGCGGATGAACCGGTGTGGTTGCGTGGCGAGCCGACGCTGCTCAATGAACTGTTGAGCAACCTGGTGGACAACGCCCTGGCGCACACGCCACCGGGCGGCAACGTGATCCTGCGGGTCACGGCGCCGGCGGTACTGGAGGTGGAAGATGATGGCCCGGGTATTCCGCAGGAGGAGCGCGACCGGGTGTTCGAGCGCTTCTACCGCCGTAGCCAGCAAGGCATGGGCTCAGGCCTGGGGTTGGCGATCGTGGGCGAAATCTGTCGTGCGCATCTGGCCCAGATCAGCCTGCATGACGGCGAGCACGCGGGGTTGAAGGTGCGGGTGAGTTTTATCGCCGGTTGATCAATCGAACATGGCGCGCGCTTCATCCAGCTCTGCGCGCAGTTTTTCGCTGTAGGGATCAACCCGCAGTTTTTTCATCGCCGGCACGCTGGAGACGTCCACCTTGGCCAGGGGGTGATCGGTGCCGTGATGGCAATACAGCATGGCAATCTGCACCAGGTCGATGTAGTCGAGGCAGGCTGAGTCCCGTTCCAGGTTCAGGTACTGGCCCGGCAGTTTCGCCAGCATTTCCGGGAAGTCCCAGCCACTCAGCAACTTGTCGCCCAGCACCGGGTGGATGCTGTCGATCACGTGGTTGAGGCTGACCGGATCCGACAGCAGCTCGTAGTGGTCTTCGGCGTAGGTCAGGATCGGCAGCACGCCGATCTGGTGCACCAGGCCGCCCAGCGCTGCCTGGTCCGGCTTGAGCTGGCTGTGGCTGCGGCACAGGGCGTAGCTGACGCCCGCCACTTCCAGGCTGCGGCGCCACACATCGCGCATTTTCTGTTCGACCACTTCGGAGCGGGCGTGGAAGATCTGTTCCATCACCAGGCCGATGGCCAGGTTGCTGCTGTAGTTGGTGCCCAGCCGGGTGATGGCGGTGTGCAGGTCGGTGACTTCCTGGGTGGCGCGTAACAGTGGGCTGTTGACCACTTTGATCAGGCGCGCCGACAACGCAGTGTCGCGGCCGATCACTTTGCTCAAGTGGCTGATGCTGATTTCCGGGTCTTCAGCGGCCTGACGGATGTTCAGGGCCACTTCCGGCAATGTCGGCAGAACCAGGTCATCGTTGTCGATGGCCTTAACCAACGCCTGTTGGACTTTTTCCGCCAGTTTGTTCATTCATGCTCTCTAGGGTGTTGCAGGAAAATACGGCGACTAACGCTGGATCTCACGATCACGGTCAAGGGTGTAAGGCAGGTCAAGCAGTTGCAAACCGGGGCCTTCCAGCGTGCCTAGGTGCACATCGCCACTATCGGCAGCTTCGGCTTGCAATACCGCCAGAAGTTCAATCACCTGGTCAGCTTTTGCTGCAATCACCACTTCGCCGATGGAGCTGTTGTGGCTGGGGGAAAACAACGGGGTGCCTGGCTCGGGCATTTCAGCCGCATTCAAGCTCAAGCGGTACAGGCGACGCTTGAGTTTGCCCAGGTACTGCATGCGCGCGACGATTTCCTGGCCGGTGTAGCAGCCTTTCTTGAAGCTGACGCCGCCCACGGCCTGCAGGTTGAGCATCTGCGGGATGAACAGTTCGCGAGTCTGGGGCATGACCTGGCCGATACCGGCGCGGATCTGGCCCAGTAGCCAGTGATTCAAGTCGGTTTGTGTCAACTGTGCGGCCAATCGGCTGCGCACGCTGTCGGCTTGCTCGGCAGGTACCCAGAGTTCGGCGCGGGCGGGAGACACGCGGACGGCGATCAGGTGTTCGGTACGGGCAACGCTGTTCGTTTCGGTGGGCAGCTCAAGGCCAAGGCCGGCCAGCGCCTGATCGCCATCGATCACACCGAAACGCACCCAGGCGGCGCTTTCGTCGGTGAGCTTGGACTTGGAGAACACCGCATATTTTTTCAGGTCCGCCAGTTGCGGTTCGAGCAGTTCGCTGGCCATGGCCAGGAGTACGCCGTCGCCCTGCAACAGGATGCGGAAGCTCGACTGCATGCGGCCTTTTTGCGTGCAGCGCGCACCGAGGCTGGCCTGGGTGTCGCTCAGGTAATTGAGGTTGCAGGTGAGTTGTCCCTGCAGGAACTTGGCAGCGTCGGAGCCGCGGACGGCGAGAACGCCTTCGTGGGACAGGGGGCAGAAGAAAGCAGAGTCAGCCATGGGTCATCGCAGGTCAAAAAGTCATGGGTGCATCATAGAGGGGCGCCCGGCAAATGGATAGTTTCCGTAGGGGGCGACCAAAGCCGACTGTTCCGGTGCCGTCGGGCCTGTATACTTGCGCTCTATTTGAGGAGCGCTCCATGGTCGAAGATGTAGAAATCAATCGTCTCTACTGGCACAGCCGTCGTGGCATGCTTGAGCTTGATGTGTTGCTGGTGCCTTTTACCAAAGAGGTGTACGCGACGCTCAATCAGGAAGATCGCGATCTCTACGTCAGGCTGCTGACTTGCGAAGATCAGGACATGTTCGGCTGGTTCATGGAGCGGGCAGAGTCCGAAGATCCTGAACTGCAGCGCATGGTCCGGATGATCCTGGATCGTGTCCAGCCCAAGTAATCGTTTCGAATGCCGCTGGCAGGCCTCACGGCTGCTGCTGGCGGCGTATCTCCTTGCCCAGCTGTTCGCGCTGGGTGCACTGATGGTCCTTGACTCTCCCTTTGCTGTCCTCGGCGTGCTGGCATGCCTGGCCCAGGCTGCCTGGGTATTACCGCGTTATGTTCTGCTGACTCACCGTTCGTCGATTCGTGGCCTGCGGCGCGATGAAGAGGGCTGGCAGTTATTCAGCAATGAGCGCGGTTGGCATCGCGTGCAGCTGCGGCCCGACAGCCTGGCGTTGCCGCTGATTGTGGTGTTGCGCTATCGCGTACCGGGGGAATGGCGGGTGCGCTCGGTCTGCGTGCCGACGGATTCGCAGGCCGCCGATGTGCACCGGCGCCTGCGGGTTCGCTTGAAGTTCAGCCGCCGTAGGTGGTTGGCACCAGAATAGTGTCGCGGGCCTCGGGCAGCATCTGCGGGTAGTCGAGGGTGTAGTGCAGGCCCCGGCTTTCCTTGCGTTCCATGGCCGAACGGATCATCAACTCCGCGACTTGGGCCAGGTTGCGCAGTTCGATCAGGTCACGGCTGACCTTATAGTTGCTGTAGAACTCATCAATCTCATCCAGCAGCAATCGCACCCGGTGCTGTGCCCGTTGCAGGCGCTTGTTGGTGCGCACGATCCCCACGTAGTCCCACATGAAGCGCCGCAGCTCGTCCCAGTTGTGGGCGATGATCACGTCTTCGTCCGAGTCGGTAACCTGGCTGGCATCCCAGCGGGGCAGGGCGGCCGGCACCGGGATGCGCGGCAGTTGTTCGAGAATGTCGGCTGCGGCCGAGCGGGCGTAGACGAAGCATTCGAGCAGTGAGTTGCTGGCCATGCGGTTGGCGCCGTGCAGGCCGGTGAAGCTGGTTTCGCCAATCGCGTACAGGCCGGGTACATCGGTACGCCCATGCTGGTCGACCATCACGCCGCCGCAGGTGTAGTGCGCAGCCGGTACTACGGGGATCGGGCCTTTGGTGATGTCGATGTTGAACGCCAGGCAGCGCTCGTAGACGGTCGGGAAGTGGGTCTTGATGAACGCTTCGGGCTTGTGGCTGATGTCCAGGTAGACGCAGTCGATGCCCAGGCGCTTCATTTCATGGTCGATGGCGCGGGCGACGATATCCCGTGGAGCCAGCTCGGCGCGCGGGTCGAAACGCTGCATGAAGCGCTCACCGTTCGGCAGCTTGAGGTGTGCACCTTCGCCGCGCAGGGCTTCGGTGATCAGGAAACTCTTGGCCTGTGGGTGATAAAGGCAGGTGGGGTGGAACTGGTTGAATTCCAGGTTGGCCACCCGGCAGCCCGAGCGCCATGCCATGGCAATGCCGTCGCCGCAGGCGCCGTCGGGGTTGCTGGTATAGAGGTAGACCTTGGCGGCGCCGCCTGAGGCGAGGATGGTAAAGCGCGCACCATAAGTATCCACTTCGCCGCTGGCGCGGTTGAGCACATAGGCGCCGAGGCAGCGTTCGCCCGGCAGGCCCAGGCGCTTTTCGGTGATCAGGTCGACAGCGACGCGTTGTTCCAGCAGTTCGATGTTGGGGCGTTGGCGGGCCTGGTCGAGCAAGGTCTTGAAGATCGCGGCACCGGTGGCATCGGCGGCGTGGATGATACGGCGATGGCTGTGGCCGCCTTCGCGGGTCAGATGGAACTCGAAGCCACCGTCATCGCTGCCTGCATGTTCATCGCGGGTGAAGGGCACGCCCTGGTCGATCAGCCATTGGATCGCCTCGCGGCTATGCTCGACGGTGAAGCGCACCGCGTCTTCGTTGCACAGGCCACCGCCGGCGTTGAGGGTGTCTTCAACGTGGGATTGCACCGTATCGGTGTCGTCCAGCACCGCGGCGACACCGCCCTGGGCCCAGAATGTCGAACCGTTGGCCAGGTCGCCTTTGCTAAGGACGGCAATACGCAGGTGGCTGGGAAGGGTCAGCGCAAGGCTCAAGCCGGCCGCGCCGCTACCGATCACCAGGACATCGTGTTGAAACTGTTGGCTCATTTGAAGGATTCCGCAAAAAGCGATCCACAGGGCTGGCGCAAACAGGACGCCTGGATCGGCGAATCAAAGGGTCACACGGGCCACTAGTATATAGAGGGGGGGAGCGGCACAATAGCCGGGCATTCGTGGCAATGTGAGATTACGGTGCACGGCTCGGGTAAAATCGACTGGTTATTGAGGTGGGAACTTTTTGCATAAGCCCCGACTCAATAGCAGGTTGCCCGAAAGCTGGGAAAACGTTGAGTTTATTGGCCCGTCGGGAGCATTGGACGCGTCAGAAAACCGACGACAAGATTATTCGCGCAGCCGGCGTTGCCCGCGCTGCGTTTTTCGTGTGTGCCAAATCAGTGCGTGCCGGAAACTTGCTTGAAGGGGGAGAACTTTTGCGAAAAGTCCGAGTCTATGTTTGCAAGCCTGATCGTTTAGTTATGCAAGCCTCCTTCAAGTACAACGAGGAGTGTTCATGCTAACCCAGGAAGAGGATCAGCAGCTGGTCGAGCGCGTTCAACGCGGTGACAAGCGAGCATTTGATCTGCTAGTGCTGAAATACCAGCACAAAATTCTCGGGTTGATCGTGCGGTTTGTGCACGACACCCATGAAGCGCAGGACGTTGCACAGGAAGCCTTTATCAAGGCGTACCGTGCACTGGGCAATTTCCGCGGTGACAGTGCGTTTTACACGTGGCTCTACCGCATCGCCATCAACACGGCGAAGAACTATCTGGTGTCTCGCGGACGCCGCCCACCGGATAGCGATGTAAGTTCAGAAGATGCAGAATTTTACGATGGTGATCACGGCCTCAAAGATCTCGAGTCGCCGGAGCGTGCATTGCTGCGCGACGAGATCGAAGGCACCGTTCATCGCACAATTCAGCAACTGCCAGAAGATTTGCGTACGGCGTTAACTTTACGTGAATTCGATGGTCTGAGTTACGAAGACATTGCGAGCGTCATGCAGTGTCCGGTGGGGACTGTAAGGTCACGGATTTTCCGGGCCCGGGAAGCCATCGATAAAGCCTTGCAACCGTTGTTGCAGGAAAACTAAAGACAGCGGCGACAGCCAAGAGAGGAACCGCCATGAGTCGTGATGCCCTGCAGGAATCGCTGTCCGCAGTGATGGATAACGAAGCGGATGAACTGGAACTTCGTCGAGTGCTCAACGCATTTGATGATGCCGAAACCCGTGATACCTGGTCTCGTTACCAAGTCGCTCGGGCGGTGATGCACAAGGATCTTCTAATCCCTCGTCTGGATATTGCTGCGGCCGTTTCTGCCGCGCTGGCTGATGAAGCCGTTCCGGCAAAAGCTGCTCGTGGCCCTTGGCGCAGCCTGGGTCGCCTGGCAGTGGCTGCCTCGGTGACTGTTGCAGTGCTGGCCGGTGTTCGCCTGTACAACCAGGACGAAATCGCCGGTGCCGAACTGGCCCAGCAGACTCAGCAACCGGTCATGGCCGGTCCGCAAGTCAAAGGCCCAGCGGTACTGGCCGGCTACAAGGAAAGCTCCGACACCACCGGCCCTATGGCCAACGGTGTGCTGCAAGGGCAATCCGGCTGGCAGGACCAGCGTCTTCCAGGCTACATGCGCCAACACGCACAGGAATCCGCCTTGAAAGGCACTGAAAGCGCTCTGCCATACGCTCGCGCTGCAAGCCTGGAAAACCGCTGATCCGTTAAGGAGCCCTATGCGCGCCATACCGCTCCTTACGTTATTGCTCAGTGGTTGGTTTGCACTCCCCGCCCATGCCGACGACGCCCAAGACTGGCTGACTCGACTTGGGCGTGCAGAGCAGCAGCAAAGTTTCCAAGGTACGTTTGTCTACGAGCGTAATGGCAGTTTTTCTACCCATGACATCTGGCATCGCGTCCAGAATGGCCAGGTCCGTGAGCGGCTCTTGCAGCTTGATGGTTCTGCCCAGGAAGTCGTTCGTGTAGATGGTCGTACTCAGTGCGTAAGCGGCACTCTTGTCGCCGGCCTGGGCAATTCGCGTGATGCGCCCTCGCGCGCGCTCGATCCGCAAAGACTCAATCAATTCTACGAACTGGCCGTTATCGGAAAATCTCGCGTGGCCGGTCGTAATGCGGTGATTGTGTCGATTACCCCCCGTGATCAATACCGCTACGGTTTTGAGCTGCACCTTGATCGTGAAACTGCCTTGCCGCTCAAATCCTTGTTGCTGAATGATCAAGGGCAGTTGCTGGAGCGCTTTCAGTTCACTCGATTGGACACCTCCACCACGCCTAATGATCTCGACTTGCAGCCCAGCGGTGAATGCACCTCCATCGCCGTCGGCGATACCAATGCAGCGGCCGTAGAGGCCACCGAGGCGTGGCACTTGGAGTGGTTGCCGCCAGGTTTTCAGCTGACCAATAGCAGCGCCCGCAAGGATCCCCATACCAAGGCCACGGTCGACAGCCTGATGTATGAAGATGGACTGGCGCGTTTCTCGGTGTTTCTCGAACCGATCAGCGATGTGAGCGTGACCGAGACTCGCACCCAATTAGGCCCCACGGTTGCTGTATCTCGTCGCTTGAATACGGTGGATGGCGAAATGATGGTGACTGTGGTTGGCGAAATACCTATTGGCACCGCCGAACGCATCGCACTGTCGGTGCGCGGTGAAAAAAAGGCCACCCCCAAGCCGTGAGTCGTTAATCCTATGTTCATCCGGATCTTTCACAGTACGCCCATGCCAGGTTGGCTGCCGAGAGCATGAAATGTCTGGATCAGCATTTTCACTTGCAAAAATCTCTCATGTTTTTTATAGGTCAGGGCTTGTTGGCCCTGGCCTTGTTTTGTTCGCGGAACAAAGATGTCGTTCGCAGTTTTCGGCGTTTCTTGAACCCTGTCGCTCAACCCTGCTCGTCGTAACGGGAGCTGTATGTCGATACCACGTTTGAAGTCTTACCTATCCATAGTCGCCACGGTATTGGTGCTGGGTCAGGCCGTGCCCGCGCAAGCGGTCGAGTTGCCTGACTTCACCCAATTGGTTGAGCAAGCCTCGCCTGCCGTGGTGAACATCAGTACCACCCAGAAGCTGCCGGATCGCAAAGTCTCCAACCAGCAGATGCCTGACCTGGAAGGCCTGCCGCCGATGCTGCGCGAGTTCTTCGAGCGTGGCATGCCACAACCGCGTGCGCCCCGTGGTGGTGGCGGTGGCCAGCGTGAAGCGCAGTCCCTGGGGTCGGGCTTCATTATCTCGCCAGATGGCTACATCCTCACCAATAACCATGTGATTGCCGACGCCGACGAGATCCTCGTGCGCCTGGCCGATCGCAGTGAGCTGAAAGCCAAATTGGTCGGCACCGATCCGCGTTCCGACGTGGCCTTGCTGAAGATCGAGGGCAAGGACCTGCCGGTGCTGAAGCTGGGCAAGTCCCAAGACCTGAAGGCGGGGCAGTGGGTGGTAGCCATCGGCTCGCCGTTTGGTTTTGACCATACCGTTACCCAGGGTATCGTCAGTGCCATTGGTCGCAGCCTGCCGAACGAGAACTATGTGCCGTTCATCCAGACCGACGTGCCGATCAACCCGGGCAACTCCGGTGGCCCGTTGTTCAACCTGGCGGGCGAAGTGGTGGGGATCAACTCGCAGATCTACACCCGTTCCGGTGGCTTCATGGGGGTTTCGTTCGCCATTCCTATCGACGTGGCCATGGATGTTTCCAATCAGCTGAAAAGCGGTGGCAAGGTCAGCCGTGGCTGGTTGGGCGTGGTCATTCAGGAGGTGAACAAGGACCTGGCTGAATCCTTCGGCCTCGACAAGCCGGCGGGCGCCCTGGTCGCGCAAATCCAGGACGACGGCCCGGCTGCCAAAGGCGGCCTGCAAGTCGGCGACGTGATCCTGAGCATGAACGGTCAACCGATCATTATGTCGGCCGACCTGCCGCACCTGGTTGGCGCGCTCAAGGCCGGCAGCAAGGCCAAGCTGGAAGTGATTCGTGATGGCAAGCGCCAGAATGTCGAGCTGACCGTGGGTGCGATCCCTGAAGAGGGCGCGACCCTGGATGCCCTGGGTAACACCAAGCCGGGCGCCGAGCGCAGCAGCAATCGCCTGGGCATTGCCGTGGCCGAGCTGACTGACGAGCAGAAGAAAGCCTTCGATCTCAAGAGCGGCGTGGTGATCAAGGAAGTGCAGGACGGCCCGGCAGCGTTGATCGGCCTGCAGCCTGGCGACGTGATCACTCACCTGAACAATCAGGCGATTGAGACTACCAAGCAGTTCACCGACATCGCCAAGGCGTTGCCGAAGAACCGCTCGGTATCGATGCGCGTGCTTCGTCAGGGGCGTGCCAGCTTCATTACCTTCAAGCTGGCCGAGTAACCCACCCGGCCAATAAAAAGCCCCGCCTTCGTTTTACGAGGGCGGGGCTTTTTATTGGGCGATGGGTTTAGCCCATCATGCCTTTAACCAGGCGCTCCTGTTCGATCAACTCACGCTGACGTGCATCGATACGTGACGACAACGGGAAATTGCTGCCGGCGCGACGTTTGGCAAAGTCCAACTGCTGAATCGCCTGCTGGAAGTCGCCCACCAAAGCAAAGTATTCGGCGCGAGCCTGATGCAGGCCGATGATATTGCCCGACAAGCCACGAGTCTCGGCGACCTGGTACCACACATCCGGATCGTCCGGGCGAGACTTGAGCAAGCCATCCAGGGCCTTTTCCGCATCGGCGGTGCGATTCTGTTTAAGCAACAGATCTACCCGAATCTGATTCAGCGGGTAGTTGCCGGGGTATTGGGTCAGCATCCGATCCGTGCGTTGCTGGGCATCGGGCAGGTGGTTGTTGTCGATGTCCAACTGGATCTGCGCCAGGTTGTAGGTGATGTCATTGGGCGCCTTGGCCAGCAAGGGTTGAAGGCTTTCCCGTGCCTGCTTGAACTGGGAGGCTTTGATCTGGGCGATGGCCAGGCCATAGCGCGCCACGTCGTTTTTAGGATTTTCGTCCAGTTGCGCCTGGAAGCGCTTGGCGGCGAGTCCGGAGGTGTCTTCGTATTGCAGCTGTACCCGTGCGCGAATCAACTGGTAGCGCAGGCTGTCTTCCTTGCCACCGGCCTTGGCCTGTTCCGCGCGGTTGCGGGTGTCGGCGATACGCGATTCGGTCACCGGGTGAGTCAGCAGGAATTCCGGCGGCTTGGCGTCGAAGCGATACTGACGCATCAGGCGTTCGAACATGGTTGGCATGGAGCGCGGGTCGTAGCCGGCTTTCTCCAGGTTGACGATGCCGATACGGTCCGCTTCCTGTTCATTCTGGCGAGAAAATCGTCGTTGTTCCTGGATGGCCGCGGCCTGTGTGCCGGCGATTGCAGCGATCCCGGCATCCCCGGCACCGGCGGCGGCCGCAATGATGCCGCCGAGGAGGGCGGCCATCATCGGGATCTGCATGCGCTGCTGCGCCTCGACACCACGGGCGAAGTGACGCTGAGACAAGTGAGCCAGTTCGTGGGCCAGCACCGACGCGTATTCCCCTTCGGTCTGGGCATTGAGAAACAGGCCGCCGTTCACGCCGACGATACCGCCGGGTGCGGCAAAGGCGTTCAGCTGCGGGCTGTTGATCAGGATGAATTCCAGGCGCCGGTCATTCACCTGGCTGGTTTCCACCAGCTTGTACACGCTGGTTTCGACGTAATCCTTGAGCTGCGGGTCGTTCAACTGCGAGACCTGGCCCCGTAGGTAGGCCAGCCAGGCGCGGCCCAGCTGATATTCCTGTTGTGGCGAGACAATGGCAGAACTGGCGTCGCCAAGTGACGGCAGGTCGTCAGCGAAGCCTGGGGAGGCCAGCAGGCAAGCCAGCGTCAGCAGGGTGGGGCGCAAAAAAGTCATGCACAGAGCCTTTCGACAAAGAGCTTACTGTAGCCGGACACTGAGCTTCGGACCAGATATTCTAAGCACCCCGAATGCGTGCCCGGAGTAAAACCATGACCGACGCTGTAGCCTTTGATGCCGAACTCGATGCCAGCGGCCTCAATTGCCCGTTGCCTCTGCTCAAAGCCAAGTTGGAACTCAATCGATTGGCCAGTGGCGCTGTGCTCAAGGTGATCGCCACCGACGCAGGTTCCCAGCGTGATTTCCGCACCTTCGCCAAGCTGGCCGGCCATACCCTGCTGCATGAAGAAGACGCCGCCGGTGTGTACCGTTACTGGTTGCGCAAGGCCTGAACCGTTTGCCCCTACCACCCGAGGTTGATTGATGTTCAAAGTGTTACGAGACTGGATCCAGCGCTACTTCTCCGATGAAGAAGCCGTGGTGCTGGCGGTCCTGCTGTTTCTGGCCTTTACGGCCGTACTCACCTTGGGGGGCATGCTGGCGCCGGTACTGGCGGGGATGGTGCTGGCTTACCTGATGCAGGGCCTGGTCACCACCCTGGAGCGTCTACGCTTGCCGGGCGGCGCGGCAGTGGGCCTGGTATTCGCCTTGTTCATGGGGCTGCTGGTGGTGTTTGTCGTCGTGGTATTGCCGCTGCTGTGGCACCAACTGATCACGTTGTTCAACGAGTTGCCGGGCATGCTCGCCAAGTGGCAGTCGCTGTTGCTGCTGCTGCCGGAGCGCTACCCGCATCTGGTGTCGGACGAGCAGGTGCTGCAGGCGATAGAAGTGGCACGGGGCGAAATCGGAAAGTTCGGGCAATGGGCGCTGACCTTTTCCCTGTCCAGCCTGCCGCTGCTGGTCAACATCATGATCTACCTGGTGCTCGTACCGATCCTGGTGTTCTTCTTCCTCAAGGACCGCGCCATGATCGGACGTTGGGTGAGCGGCTATCTGCCGCGCGAACGAGCGCTGATCACCCGGGTGGCCGAAGAAATGAACCGGCAGATCGCCAACTACATTCGTGGCAAGGTCATCGAGATCATTATCTGCGGGGGCGTTACCTACATCGCGTTTATCGCACTGGACCTCAACTACGCCGCCTTGCTGGCACTTCTGGTGGGGATTTCGGTGGTGGTGCCGTATGTCGGTGCCGTGGTGGTGACGGTGCCGGTGACCTTGATCGCCTTGTTCCAGTGGGGCTGGAGCGACCAGTTCATCTACTTGATGGCGGTCTACGGCATCATCCAAACCCTGGATGGCAACGTGCTGGTGCCGCTGCTGTTCTCGGAGGCGGTCAACCTGCACCCGGTGGCGATCATCTGTGCAGTGTTGTTGTTTGGTGGGCTGTGGGGATTCTGGGGGGTGTTCTTTGCGATTCCCCTGGCGACGCTGTTCAAGGCCGTGCTGGATGCGTGGCCGCGGCAGGAGCCGGTGGTGGCACCGTTGTTGTAAGGGGAGGCGCGAATCACTGCTTCATCGCCGCAGTGATCCGCGCTACAGATCAGGCCTTGTTCAACGCCTGGGCTGCGGCCAGAACGGCGTCCACATGGCCCGGCACTTTCACGCCGCGCCATTCCTGGCGCAGCACACCGTCCTTGTCGATCAGGAAGGTGCTGCGATCCACACCCAGGTATTCCTTGCCGTACAGCTTCTTCAGCTTGATGACATCGAACAGCTGGCAGACCGCTTCATCCTTGTCGCTGATCAGCTCGAACGGGAATTCCTGCTTGCCCTTGAAGTTCTCATGGGACTTCACGCTGTCGCGCGACACGCCAAACACCTCTGTGTTGGCGGCCTTGAATGCTGCGTACTGGTCACGGAAACCCTGGCCTTCGGTGGTGCAGCCCGGGGTGCTGTCCTTCGGGTAGAAGTAGATCACCACTTGCTTGCCCTTGAGGGCGGCAAGGCTGAAGGTCTGGCCGCTGGTGGCCTGAGCTTCGAAATCGGCGACCGGTTTATCGATGACTACCGCCATGATGACTTCCTTACATTGGGTTCTGTGGGCGCCACGGCTCGATCAGCGCGTCGAGGTTCAGGGCATCGGCGAAATCCAGGAACTGGTCGCGCAGCCAACTGATCTGCACGCCGGCCGGCAGGGTCACGGTGAAGGTGGCGTTGAGCATGGTGCCGCCGGTTTGCGGGGCCTGGTAGGTGTCGCAGGTCAGGTTCTCCAGTTCGACATTGTGGTCGATGAAGAACTGGCACAGCTCATTGACGATGTCCGAGCGGTAGGCCGAGCTGACATACGCCACATAAGGAAGCGCCTGCGGGCGATTTTCCAGGGCGGCGCTGCGCACCACGTTGACGGTGAAGTCGTGCTTCTTGGCCAGGCCCGGCAGGCCGGTCTCCAGGCGCGCCAGGGCATCCCAGGTGCCGGAAATCTGCAGGACCAGCGCACTGCACTCGCCATGGCGGGTCAGGCGGGAGGTCACCACGGCACAGCGGTTTTCATGGCTGGCGCGGCACAGGACGTTGGTCAGCTCCATGGGGTTGGCGCCGAGGGCACTGATAACAAGGAATTGTTCGCGAACTGTGGGGGTGGACATGCAGCCTTCCTAAAACGATGAGCGGTCGATACTGTGAGGGCTGTATCGATCAAAGCATGAAGGGTAGCGAAAAGCGTCGCCAAGGGATAGGAGGTGGCGTTTTCATTACGTGATCCGCCTGATTTTGCCCTGTCTCAACCGGTGCTTTGGCCCGATGATGGCATTGCCCGTCGTTTAGTTGCGCCAGAACGCATCCTCAGGCGGTACTTCGCTTGTACAAGCATCTTGGCGCCAGTACCATTACGGCTCTCTTTTTCCGGCAGGAGCGGTTGCATGATTGCGGGCAGTATGGTGGCACTGGTCACACCCATGGATGCACAAGGTCATCTCGACTGGGACAGCCTGGGCAAACTGGTGGACTTCCACCTGCAAGAAGGCACCAACGCCATCGTGGCGGTCGGCACCACAGGTGAATCGGCCACCCTCGATGTGGAAGAACACATCCAGGTGATCGAATTCGTGGTCAAGCGTGTCGCGGGGCGTATTGCCGTGATCGCCGGCACGGGCGCCAACTCGACGCGCGAAGCCATCGAGCTGACCCGAAACGCCAAGAAAGCCGGCGCCGACGCCTGCCTGCTGGTGACCCCGTACTACAACAAGCCGACCCAGGAAGGCCTCTACCAGCACTTCCGCACCATTGCCGAAGCCGTCGACATCCCGCAGATCCTCTATAACGTGCCGGGTCGTACCGCGTGCGATATGAAGGCCGAGACCGTGATCCGCCTCTCTACCGTGCCGAACATCATCGGCATCAAGGAAGCCACCGGCGACCTGCAGCGCGCCAAGGACATCCTGGCCGGGGTGAGCAGCGATTTCCTGCTGTATTCCGGTGACGACGCCACGGCTGTCGAGCTGATCCTGCTGGGCGGCAAGGGCAATATCTCCGTGACCGCCAACGTGGCCCCGCGCGCCATGAGCGACATGTGTGCCGCCGCCATCGCCGGCGACGCCGTGACCGCCCGTGCGATCCACGAGAAGCTGATGCCGCTCAACAAGACACTGTTTATCGAATCCAACCCTATTCCCGTGAAGTGGGCGCTGTTCGAGATGGGCCTGATGCCGGACGGTATCCGTCTGCCGCTCACCCGCCTCAGCGAAGCCTGTCACGAACCGCTGCGACAGGCCCTGCGCCAGTCCGGCGTCCTGGTTTAATTGAGGAAGCACTACGCATGAAGCGATTGGCCGGACTTTCCGCACTTGCCTTGATTATCTCCAGCACCAGTGGCTGCGGTTGGATCTGGGGCCCGGAAGGCTACTTCCGTGACCGCGGCAGCGATTACCTGGAAGCACAAGCAACCAAACCGATGCAACTGCCGCCGGACGTCAACGTCGCCAAGCGCCTTGACCCGTTGCTGCCGATTCCACGCAACGTTGCCGACGACACCACGAAGGGTGAATACGTCGTGCCACGTCCACAGCCGATCTCAGCCGTGGCGGATGCCAGCGACTACAGCCTGCAGAAGAGCGGTGATTCGCGTTGGATCGTGGCGCAGCGCCCACCTGCCGAAGTCTGGCCGGTAGCGGTGCAGTTCTTCCAGGACAACGGTTTCCGCATCGACGAGCAGCGCCCGCAGACCGGTGAATTCACCACGGCATGGCAGCAGGGCAGTGAACTGTCCGCCACCATGGCCAAGCGCCTGCAGGCCGGTGGTGTCGCCGCCGACAGCGAAGCCCGTGTGCGTGTGCGCATCGAGCCGGGCGTACAGCGCAACACCAGTGAAGTCTACGTGGTCAGCGCCGAGCGTCCTGCCGGCAGCACCGCCAACGTCGACTTCACCAACCGCTCGGTCAACACCAGTGTCGACTCGGCATTGGTCGACGAGATGCTGGCCAGCATGAGCCGTATCTCCGAGAAGGGCGGTTCCGTTTCCCTGCTCGCCGCCCGTGATTACGACACCCCGAGCCGCGTCAGCCTCACCGAGGACGGCAGCGGCAACGTGGTGCTGAACCTGGGTGAAGACCTGGATCGCGCCTGGGCCAGCGTCGGCCGCGCGTTGGAGCAAGGCCCATGGCGTGTTGAAGACATCAACCGCAGCCTGGGCCTGTACTACATCAACGTGGCTGAAAAGGCCGAGCGCAAAGACGAAGAGCCTGGTTTCTTCGGCAAACTGTTCGGCAGCAAGCCGACCAAGGAAGAAATCGAAACCCGCGCCGAGCGTTATCAGGTGCGTTTGAGCAAGGTTGGCGAGACTGTGCAGGTCACCGTCGAGAAGAACATCAACACCGTCGCGCCGGCTGAAACAGCGCGCAAGGTGTTGGGCGTTATTCAGGACAACCTGGGCTGATCCGATGCGTTTTGCCGTTCTCGGCAGCGGTAGCCAAGGGAACGGCACGCTGGTCGCCCATGACGACACGTACGTGCTGGTGGATTGTGGTTTCTCGTTAAAGGAAACCGAGCGGCGCCTGCTGCGTTTGGGGGTTCACCCTTCGCAGTTGAGCGCGATTCTGGTGACCCACGAACATGCCGACCACGTGCATGGCGTGGGTTTGCTGTCTCGGCGCTACAATCTTCCGGTGTACCTCAGTCGCGGCACACTGCGCGGGATGCGCAAACCTATAGAACCCGCAGGTTTCCTGGCCGGTGGCGAGCAGCTGCAAATCGGCGCCCTGAGCATCGATGTGATTGCCGTGGCGCACGACGCCCAGGAACCGACGCAGTATGTATTCAGTGACGGAGAGCGGCGTTTCGGCGTGCTCACCGACCTGGGCTCCTACTGCGCCAAGGTACTGGACGGCTACCGGAACCTCGATGCCTTGATGATCGAGTCCAACCACTGCCGAGACCTGTTGGCTCGCGGTCACTATCCGTACTTTCTCAAGCAACGGGTCGGCGGCGAACTGGGACATTTGAACAACCATCAGGCGGCGTACCTGGTGTATGAGTTGGGCTGGCAAGACCTGCAACACCTGGTCCTGGCCCACTTGAGCAGCAAGAACAACCTGCCGACGCTTGCCCGGCAATGTTTTGTCGACACCCTCGGGTGCGACCCGGACTGGCTGCAACTGGCCGATCAAGATTCAGGGCTCGACTGGCGACATATCGCCTAGCCCACCTCACTCAAAGCGGAGCCCATCATGGAAAAACGTGAAGAACTCTACCGCGGCAAAGCCAAGTCGGTTTACAAGACCGACGACGCCAACCGCCTGATCCTGCTGTTTCGCAACGACACCTCGGCGTTCGACGGCAAGCGCATCGAACAACTTGATCGCAAGGGCATGGTGAACAACAAGTTCAACGCCTTCATCATGCAGAAACTCGAAGCGGCCGGCATTCCGACCCAATTCGACAAACTGCTGGGCGACAACGAGTGCCTGGTGAAGAAGCTGGACATGATCCCGGTGGAGTGCGTAGTGCGTAACTACGCCGCCGGCAGCCTGGTCAAGCGCCTGGGCGTGGAAGAGGGCCTCAAGCTCAACCCTTACACGTTCGAGCTGTTCCTGAAGGACGACGCCAAGGGCGACCCGTTCATCAACGAATCCCACGTCGTGGCATTCGGCTGGGGCACCGCCGAGCAACTGGCGCGCATGAAGGAGTTGTCCCTCAAGGTCAACGACGTGCTGAGCAAGCTGTTCGACGACGCAGGCCTGCTGCTGGTGGACTTCAAGCTGGAATTTGGTGTGTTCCACGATGGCTCCATCGTCCTCGGCGACGAATTCAGCCCGGACGGCTGCCGCCTGTGGGACAAGGACACCAAGAAGAAGATGGACAAGGACCGCTTCCGCCAAGGCCTCGGTGATGTGATCGAAGCCTACGAAGAAGTCGCCAAGCGCCTCGGCGTACCGCTTTAATCGACGCAAGCATCTGATAGCACGGAAAAAAATCTCGTTTGAGCTTTGCTTCCACGAAACAGGCTGTTATGATGCGCGCCGTTGGAGAGATGCCAGAGTGGCCGAATGGGACGGATTCGAAATCCGTTGTACCTTCACCGGTACCTAGGGTTCGAATCCCTATCTCTCCGCCATTACATAGAAAAAGCCCCGTAGCTGAATAAGCTACGGGGCTTTTTCGTTTCTGAGATTTGGGGGCAAGCTACTCGTTCCGAGCAGCAAACAGGGCCGTAGTGGTTGTTTCCAGCAGGCACAACCAACCGTATTCCGTCTTCAGGCAGTCCTTACTGGCTTGATCAGGCTTTCTGCTGGAATACCAAACATCTCATGCAGCTTCCAAATCATTGGCAAGGTCAGCGCTCGTTTTCCATTCAGCACTTCATAAACACGATTCTGGCGGCCAATGGCGGGAATAAGATCAGCCGCCGACAGGCCAGACTGTTCCATTCTGAAGCGAATGGCATCGATTGGGTTGGGCAGGTCTACGGGAAAGTGTTTGGCTTCATAGGCCTCGATCAGCGTGATCATTACGTCAAAGTAATCACCTTCCGGGGTGCCGGGTTCTGGTTCGTTATCAAACAGCGCAGAGACAGACTTGAGCGCGTCCTTGTAATCCTGTTCGGTGTGGATAGGTCGGATGTTCATGGGTTACTCCGTTTCGACGGTATCGGCGTCAATTGCGTCGTACTGTTTATGTGTACCGACAAACTTGATGTAGACAGCGCCATAGCGATAGGCCACGGCTACCACGAGCCTGTAGTCATTACCTTTGATGTTGAAGACGACCCTTCGACTTTTGAGAATGCTAGCGCTGCGAAAGTGTTCCTTGATGTCAGTCGGGTTTGACCAGTCGGCGTTTTTTACTTCGTCTATCCAGGCCAGGAGCGGTTGCTCCGAATCCGGGTACTTGTGCCAAAAGGTTTTGAGTTGACTGAGTGCGACTATTCTCATGGGAAAATCCTAGTCCCGCCTTGGGACTTTTGCAAGTGGGCACATGGGAACAAGCAGTTTTCCAGACGGGTGTCATGGGCTCTCAAGGCATTTCTCCACATAAGGCATTCCCCTTGTAACCGTGCATGATCGGTCCCAGGAACATGAAAGGACCACAGGCATATAAGGGCGAGGGAGCGGGATGTGAGCGGCACACGGGGAGCTTCAGGGGGATTGGAACTACAGCCCAAAGCGTCACGCCGCACCATGCTCGTTCAGGCGGGTTCTGTTGAGGGGTGGTGCGTACGTTTTTCTGTTCAGGAAGTGAAAGTTGTGCGCCGATGCAGCCGTATAGGCAAGAAATCAGTGCCAGAGTAATGACGGCTTTTTCCATGTCAGACCTGCTGGTGGGGTAATCCTTTGATGTTCCCAGTATTGTCGTTGGGGGGCGCCGTGCTCGTCGATACTGCAAATAACTCACTGATATTTATAACTTCCCATTTCCTGGGTGTACGCCCTCAAGTCTTTATCCACGCGGCCGAAACACTCTCGTACGACATCGTATCCCCCAATAAGAGAGTCCCCCCCAATGTCCCTTCGCAGCCTGTCCATCGCCCGCCGTGCGGGTCTGGGTTTTGCCCTGATTGCTTTGCTCGTGGCCCTGCTGGGTTTTTTTGCACTGTCGAACATGGCAAATATCCGCGCCAGCGCGGTGCAGGTGGAAAGCGGGCTGGTGCCGAAGATGCGGCTGGTGGCGGACATTCGCGAAATCATGCTGCGCATTCGTACGATCTCTTTGCGCATGGCCCTGGACCCGAACCCGGCGAGCATCCCGCAATACCGTAGCCAGATGGACACCCGCAGCCAGGACCTGAGCAAACGGCTGGCCGACCTCGATGCAGTGATCGACACCCCCGAAGTGCGCACGCTCTACGACCAGTTCCAGGTCTCGCTGCGCCAATACCAGCAAGGGCTGGCGCAGTCGTTCATCCTCGCCGACAAGCAGCAGGGCGCCGAGCTCAACAAGCTGTTGCTGGTGGATATGAAAACCGTGGTCGATGGCTCCGGGGCTCAACTCAATGCCCTGGCCGACTACTACAACGCCCAGATCAACCAGCAAGGCCAGGCGGCCGAGTCGCAGTACAGCCGTTCGCGCACCATGGTGTTCGGCTTTGTGATCGTGGCCGGGTTGAGCACCGTGCTGCTGGCCTGGTTGCTCACGCGTAGCATTGTCGGCCCACTCAGTCATGCCGTGCGGGCTGCCGAGAACGTTGCCCAAGGTGACCTGACCCAAACGGTGGACGTGAGCGGCGACGACGAAGTGACGCGCCTGCTCGTAGCACTCAAGACCATGCAGGCCAACCTGCGCGGGACCTTGCAACTGATTCGCCAGTCCGCCGGGCAGATGGCCTCATCGGCCACCGACCTCAACGGCATCACCGACCAGAGCAGCCGCAGCCTGCAACAGCAGACCGCTGAAATCGAGCAGGCCGCCACCGCCGTCAACGAGATGACCTCAGCGGCGGATGAGGTAGCGCGCAATGCGGTGTCTACCTCCGAGTCCACTCGCCTTTCCAATGAAACCGCGCGCGAAGGCCAGCACCGTGTGGGTGAAACGGTCAGCGCCATTCAAGCCCTGAGCACCAACATCGGCGAAACCTCGACCCTGGTGCAGAACCTCGCCGAGCAATCGCGGGATATCGGCAAGGTGCTCGATGTGATCCGCTCCATCGCCGAGCAGACCAACCTGCTGGCACTCAACGCTGCGATCGAGGCTGCGCGGGCCGGTGAGTCCGGGCGCGGCTTTGCGGTGGTGGCTGACGAAGTCCGTGCACTGGCCCACCGTACCCAGCAATCGACCCTGGAAATCGACCAGATGGTGACCGCGATGCGCACGGGGTCCAACGACGCGTTGAGCTCGATGCAGTCGAGCACCCAGCGAGCCACCGACACCCTGGCCCTGGCTGAGGGGGCGGGCGGTGCGTTGAGTCAGATCACCGACTCCATCGACCAGATCCACCAGCGCAACCTGGTCATCGCCAGCGCCGCCGAGGAGCAGGCCCAGGTGGCCAAGGAAGTCGATCGCAATATCGTCAATATTCGCGACCTGTCGGCGCAATCTTCTTCCGGCGCCGGACAGATCAATGGATCGAGTCGAGAACTGGCGCAGCTGGCCGTTTCCCTGAACGAAGCCGTAGCAAAGTTTCAGCTGTAGTGACATGCGCGGGCTAGTTCAGTGTCGACTCGTCCACGATCTCGATATTGACGGCCTGCCAGTCGCCGCCCGGGCCCCTGACCAATTCGTAGGTGACCGTCTGCCCCTCGCGCAGCCGCCGGCCGCCCTGGGCGGTGGTGGCGCTGCGAAAGAAAATGTCCTGCTCATCGTAGGCGGCGGTCTTGCTGCTGATGGAGATTGCAGTCTGTGGAGTTTTCCTGGGCATGGCCGTTCTCCTTTCCAGTGCAATAGGTGGCCCGTCGGGGCAGGTATGTCTGCGGGCATCAAGCGGGTCAGGACACGATTTGGACTTTATCGGCCTGCATGCCTTTCTGGCCTTGTACGGCTTCGAAGGTGACCTTCTGGCCCTCCTTCAGAGTTTTGAACCCGTTGCCCTCGATTGCCCTGAAGTGGACGAACAGGTCGGGGCCGCTCTCCGGCGTGATGAATCCGTAACCCTTTTCATCGTTGAACCACTTCACTGTGCCGTTCTGTCTGTCGCTCATTCTTGGTGTCCTCGAACCGGTGTGCCCCGCTGCTGATTCGTCGCGGTACCCATAAGCAAAGTCCTGAAGCCGCTGCTCGTCAACGCGCCACGGGACCAGCGGTACTGTCATTCCTGACAGGTTCGCCGCCTGTGCCGTTGCGCGATACTGGTTCGTTTTACCGTGGGTTTTCGTGCTGCGCGGGCAGCAGTTCCAGCACCCGATTCCGACCGCCTTCGGCCACCAGATAGGTGCCGCGCGCGGTTGGCACAATCGACTGTGGCGCCTTCAGGAAAGACAGGATGGTCTGCCGGTGCCCCTGTTTATCAATCAGCAGCAACCGCGCACGGTGGGTGGCATCTTCAGTGATCCACAGGCCCCGCTCATCGCACATCAGGAACGTCGGCTGATTCAGCTTGGCCAGCACGACCGGGTCGCTGCCGTCTTCGGTCAGCTCGCGAACCATGCCTTCCTTCTTTTTGGTGTAGAGCAGGCGCCCGTCGGTGCAGCGGATGATCGACTCACCCTCGTCCAGGCCTTTGCGCACCACGCTCAAGCTCTGGTCGCTCCAGCGATAACGCAGCACCCGGCCTTCATCGCGCCTGTCTTCCATGGCATAGAGGTACTTACCGTCGTCCCACAGGCCTTGTACGTTCTGGCCCCTGAACAGTTCGGTGACGACGCCGTCCTTGAGAAAACTGACCGGGGAATCGAGGGCTTCCTGGCTGAATACCCAACCGCCACGGGTGGCGAACATGCCGTCGGGTTTGGACAGATTGCCCACCACAACCTCGCGGGTGCCGTTGGGGTGGATGCGCAGGATGCTGCCCTTGGCGTCGTCGAGTTCCTGGCTGACCATCAGTGAGCCATCGTCCAGGGGCATCAAGGACGCGGCCTTGGCCACGTCGCGATGCAGCACCTGGTAACGCCATTGCTCGGCGGCACGCACCGGGTAGAAGTTCTGCCAGGCGAAAAAGCCCAAGGTTGCGGCACACAGCAGGGCGAGTGTCCACAGGGTGAGGCGCAGGGCCCGATGAGGTTTAACTGTTTGAGGCATAGCGCAGCCGGTAACGAATCAAAAGGTCGCCCACGGTACCAAGCATGCCGCTGAACATCACCCTGTCATTGCCCTGATCTCCTGCTAACCCTCGCCTGCCGTCCCATCCAGCCCACGACGGATCTTTTCCAGCAACTCATCGATATGGAACGGCTTGGAAATCAGATCCATGCCTTCGCCGAGGAAACTTTGCCGGTTCGCGGCATTTTCCGCGTAGCCGGTCATGAACAGGATCGGCAAGGTGTGGCGGATCTCGCGTGCCACGTCTGCCAGTTCGCGCCCGGTCATAAAGGGCAGGCCGACGTCGGTCAGCAACAGGTTGATGCTCGGGTCGCTGCGCAGGCAGACCACCGCTTCGTCACCATTGGCGGCCAGGCTGCAACGGTAGCCGGCGTCGGCCAGGACTTCGGCGACAAAGCTGCGTACCGAAGGCATGTCTTCGACGACCAGCACATGTTCGCCCTTGCTCTGGCCGGGTGCGGCCAGAGGCTTGGTCACGATGCTGGCAGGCCCGCTGGAGGCGGGAAGCATGATGGTCACTTCGGTGCCCTGGCGGGTCACACTGCGGATTTGTGCATCACCGCCGGACTGGCGGGCAAACCCGTAGATGGTCGACAGGCCCAGCCCGGTACCCTGGCCCAGTGGTTTGGTGGTGAAGAAGGGGTCGAAGACTTTGTCGATGACGCTGTGTTCGATGCCCACACCGTTGTCCCGCACCGACAGGGCGATGTAGGCGCCATTTTCCAGTTTCAGGTTGCCACTGGAGTAGGCCGGGTAAGTCGTCACCCAGACAGTGCCGCCCTTGGGCAGCGCGTCGCGGGCGTTGATCACCAGATTCAGCACCGCACTTTCCAGCTGGATCGGATCGACCATCGCCACGGCTGGGTTGTTGGTCAGCTCCAGCTTCAGCGCGATATGTTCACCGATGGTGCGTACCAGCAGTTCCTCCAGGGAGCGGATATGCGCGTTGATGTCGATCGGCCGCGTATCCAGCGGTTGCTGGCGGGCGAAGGCGAGCAGGCGGTTGGTCAGGCCGGCGGCGCTCAGGGCCGAGCTCAACGCTGCATCGGCATAGGCCATGACCTTGTCGGTGCGCTGGGTCTCGATGCGTTTCTTGATCAGCTCCAGGCTGGTGATGATCCCGGTCAGCAGGTTGTTGAAGTCATGGGCAATGCCGCCGGTGAGCTTGCCCAGGGCATCCATCTTCTGCGCCTGCAACAGTTGCGCCTCGGTACGTGCCAACTGGGTGGCGGCGTTGGCCAGCTCGGCCTGTTGGTGCCGCTCGCGGTGGCGGTGCTCGGTGACGTCTTCGACAAACACCAGGCTCAATTCGGCGCTGCGGTAGGGCGAAACCTGCCATTCGGTCTCGCGCAACTGACCGTCGACCTTCATCTGCAGGGTGCCCTTCCAGCGCTCGCCGGCAGCCAGGCGCTGGCACAGTTCCTGGAGCACGCCGAGTTGATCGGCGGCGAAGCACTCCAGCAGGGCGTCGGGGTTGAGGTTGTCGTGAATCAATTGGGCGAAGGCGTGGTTACATTCGTGGACCTTGAGCTGCGCGTCCATGACCGCAATCGGTGCGCTGATATTGAAGAATATTTCGCGAAAGCGTGCCTCGCTCTCGCGCAGCGCATATTCGGTGTCGCGCACCCGCAGCAAGGTCCGCAGGGTCGCCAGCAGCACATCGGGGTCGATGGGGTGGATCAGGTAGGCATCGGCCCCGGCATCCAGGCCGGTGATGATGTCGCCGGTCTCGATGGAGGCCGCCGACACGTGCACCACCGGCAGCAAGGCCGTGACCGGATCGGTGCGCAGCCCGCGTACGATGTCGAAGCCGCTCATGTCCGGCAGGTTGACGTCGAGGATCAGCCCGTCGATCTTTTGGCTGGCGATCAGGTCCAGCCCTTCCTGGCCGGTGCCGGCCTCGAGCACGCGGTAGTCATGGTTCTCCAGGCGCCGGCGCAGGGCATAGCGGGTCGCCGCGTTGTCGTCGACGATCAGCAGTTGGATGTCACGGTTCATCAACAGGCCCGCCAGGAATAGAGAGAGGAATGATCACGAAGAACATCGAGCCCACGCCTGGGGTACTTTCCACGCCGACGCGGCCGCCGAGCAACTCGGCAAAGCGTTTGCACAGCGACAGCCCCAGGCCGGTGCCGCGCAGGCGTTTTTGCAGCGGCGAATCGATCTGGGAAAAGTCTTCGAACAGGTTGCTGTGCAATTCAGCCGGAATGCCCAGGCCGGTGTCGTGCACGGCAAAGCGGATTTCCTGATCACCCACTCTCTGCGCCGACACTCGCACTTCACCTTGCACCGTGAACTTCAGGGCGTTGGAGATGAAGTTGCGCAGGATCTGCGCGAGCTTCTTGTCATCGGTGTACAGCTTGGGCAAGCCAATCGGCTCTTCGAAGATCAAGTCCACCGACGACGCATCGACGATCGGGCGAAACATCCCGCGCAACGCCGAGAACAGATCGAACATGTCGAACCAGGCCGGCGAGATCGTGATGCGCCCGGCCTCGATCTTGGCCAGGTCCAGCAGGTCGTCGACCATTTCGCGCAGTTCGCGTGCCGAGCTGCGAATAAACCCGACCTGTGTGTGCTGCTCAGGGCTCAGCGGACCGTCGAGTTCGTCGGCCAACAGGCTGGTGATGCTCAGGATCGAGCCCAGGGGCGTGCGGAATTCATGGCTCATGTACGACAGGAAACGGCTTTTCAGGTCCGACGCCTGGCGCAGTTGGTCGGCCTGGGTATCCAGCTCGGCATAGAGTGCCAATACGCCCTGGTTGGTTTCGTCCAGTTCGGCGCGCAGTGCATCGGCTTCCAGGCGAAGCGTTCGCACTTGCTCCTCAAGCGAAACGGTGGTGTCAGCCATCGGTGGCCTCCAGGGCAATCACAAAGACGGTAACGTCATCCCGGCCGCGACAGAAATCACGGTGCAGGACGGCGGCGATCAGGGCAGGGTGGCGATGGGAAAGCCCGGGATAGTCCGCCAGGTTCCAGCGTGACTGCAGGCCGTCGCTGTAGAGGATCAGCATCTGGCCACCCACTTGAGCGTAGTCGAAGGGCTGCGCCTTGCGAAACTGCACGCCTACGATCCCCGGATGGGACGCCAGCCCACGGGACTTGCCGGGGCCGATCAGGCTGGCGCCGATATTGCCCACCCCGGTAAAGCGCAGGCTGTCTGCCGTGGCATCGTACTGCGCCACGGCCACGGCTGCGCCGCGGGTGCCGTTCATGCCGATATGCAGGTCGTTGAACAGCTCGCTTGCGTCGAAGAAGGCGTCTTGGGCAAACACCGCTTCGCCGGCCTGCGCCGCGCGTTCGGCTTCGCTGCCATGGCCCAGGCCGTCGGCTACCATCACGCTGAACCGGCCGGGTTCGATCACCAGGTGCCAGGCATCGCCGCAGGCCGGGTCGTCGTGCAGGGAATGCTGGCTGACGCCGTAGCGGATATCTTTGGGGGCCGAGGCCCGTGGATACAGGCGCGCCAGCATCGCCGTGCCGCGTTGATCGGCGTACACGTCGAACACCTGGGCCACACGAGCAATGGCGCCCATGCCGATGCCCTGGGTGCCGCCGGTGGAAAAGCCGTCCACCAGGCAACTGTCCAGGTCAAAGCCCTGGCCACGGTCCACGGCGATCAGCTCCACGCCCTGGTTACCCGTGAGGCGCAGATGCAATTGGCCATGGGCGGCATGCTTGAGGATATTGCTGGCTAGCTCGGTGGCCACCAGTGCCACGCGGCCGGCATCGGTCTCGTCGAAGCCCGATTGTTCGGCCAACTGTTGCGCGGTGCGTCGGGCATGGCCGATCTGGCTGACATCCTCGATCAACAACACCTGGGTCAGGGCACTGGGAATATTCAGGCCCATCGGGTAATCGTCACGCGGGTGCCCTGGCCGGGTGCGGTGTCCAGTTCAAACTCGTCCACCAACCGCTTGGCGCCGGTCAGGCCCAGGCCCAGGCCGCCGCCGGAGGTCCAGCCGTCGGTCATCGCCAACTTGAGGTCGGGGATACCCGGCCCTTCGTCGCGAAAGGTCAGGCGCAGGCCTGGGCGGTAGTCTTTTTCGACCACGGCCCAATCCATATGGCCGCCGCCGCCGTACACCACGGTGTTGCGCGCCAGCTCACTGACGGCGGTGACCAGCTTGGTCAGGTCGATCAGGCGCATGCCGCATTCCTGGGCCAGCTTGCGCACCAATTGTCGGGCCAGCACTACGTCCTGTTCGATGAGCACCGGGTGAGTGCCACTGCTGGCCTGGGTCATGAGTGGTCTACCCGGTCACGCAACAGTTGCATGCCGCGCTCGACGTTCAACGCGGTGGCCACGCCCGGCAGGGTCATGCCCAGTTCCACCAGCGTGATCGCCACGGCCGGCTGCATGCCTACCAGCACGGTCTGGGCATCCATGATGCGCGACAGGCCGGAAATGGTGCCGATCATGCGGCCGATAAACGAGTCGACCATGTCCAGCGCCGAAATGTCGATCAGCACGCCCCGGGCGGATGTGCGGCTGATGCGCTCGGACAGGTCGTCCTGCAGCGTCAGCGCCAGCTGGTCATGCATGTCGACCTGGATCGTCACGAGCAGGAACTCGCCCATCTGCAAAATAGGGATACGTTCCATGCTTAAACAGCCTTGCTGATGGTGACGCCCAGGCGTTTCAGGGCCAACGCCAAGGCATCCGCCAGGTTAGCCTTGGTCACCACGCCTTGCAGGTCGAGGCCCAGGTGCACGATGGTCTGGGCGATCTGCGGACGCACGCCGCTGATGATGCAGTCGGCACCCATGAGGCGGATGGCCGTAACGGTTTTCAACAGGTGCTGGGCTACCAGGGTGTCCACGGTGGGTACGCCGGTGATGTCGATGATGGCGATTTCCGAGCCGGTGTCGACGATGCGCTGCAGCAGCGACTCCATGACCACCTGGGTGCGTTGCGAATCCAGGGTGCCGATCATCGGCAGGGCCAGCACGCCGTCCCACAGCTTGACCACCGGGGTGGACAGTTCCAGCAATTCTTCCTGCTGGCGCTTGATCACCGATTCACGGGATTTCTGGAACGTACGGATGGTGTGCATGCCCAGCGCGTCAAGCAGCTCGGAGATTTCCCACAGTTGTTCGGCCAGTTGCGTCGGTTGTTCGGCGTATTCCCGTTGCAGCAGGGCGAACAGCGGGCCCTTGAGGGCAAAGATAAAGCTGGCGGTCTGTTGCGAGTCCTGGCCGACCAGGGCGCGGCTGTGGGAGAGCTTTTCCAGGAATACTCGGGTTTCTGCCCAGTTTTCATGGTTGACCGGCTGGGAACCGCCTTGCTGCAGGGCCGCGATCAGCAGGTTGAGGAAGTCGTTGGCCTGCTGCCGGGTGTCTTCGGCCTTGACGTTACGCGTGGCCCCCGAAGCTTCAAGGCTGGCAACCCATTCGGTCAGCAGGGTCGGGCGATGGGTGTGCAGTGCCTGGATGGTGTGAGCTTGCAGAGTTGCCACGGGAAACCTCCTTGAATGCCTTGTTGAGTGGCATGCAATTTATACTAAATTGAAGTGCTTTGAATTGTTTCGAAGGTTTTCGTTCATTTGCCTCAAGCCCTGTGGACCGGGCGCTTCAGACTGGTGGAGGCGGGATGGGGGGCTATGCTGCCGTCGATCGCGATACTGGCGTCGGAGCAGCCCATTTGGCTGAGTGTGCGGTGGGTGGAACCGCAGGTGAGGGGTAATGTGGGCTTGATCAAACGCCGCGGACGGAGCTGGTCGTCGGCGGCGCTGGAATTGGAGCGGTGGGGGAGGGAGATACCGTTTCGGTCAGCGCGCCACCGAGTCCAGGCCGGTGGATTGCACCACCGGTTGTGCCTGGGGCGAGGCCAGGAACTGCAACAACGCCTTGGCCTGTGCAGGGTGTTCGGCATTGACCGGAATGCCCGCCGCAAAGCGCGTCACCGATTGCACGTCTTCCGGGATCTTGCCGACGTACGTCACACCCGGCACCGGCAATAACTCCGCCACCTGCTGCAAGCCCACCTCGTAATCGCCCTTGGCGACCTGTTCGGCCACCGGGAGGCGTTCGATCATGGTGCCTTTGGCGGGCATGCCGAGCTTCTTGAACAGCTCTTTCTCGACATACACACCGCTGGCGCTGTCCGAATACGCCACGGACTTGGCCTTGCTCAGTACGGCCTTGAGTTCGGCATCGGTGCCGATCGCGGGTTTGGTCGCACCTGCCTTCACCACCAGGCCGATGCGCGAATCCGCCAGTTCCACGCGGGACGCCGGGTCGACCTTGCCTTGTTTGATCAAGTCATCCAGGGCATAGCCGACCATGATCACCACGTCGGCATGTTCACCACGGGCCAGGCGGTTGGGAATCGCTTCCGGCGCCTTGCCCATGGAGGGGCCGAGGATGGTATCGAGGGTGTCGCCGCTGTGCCGGGCGTATTGCGGGCCCAGCAGTTTATAGGCGGCGGTGAAGCCACCGGAGGTCATCACCTTGAGTTCCTCGGCCTGGGCCGTCAGCGCCAGGGCACCGAGGGCCAGGGCCGTCAGGGTCTTGAACAGAGACTTCATCACGCCGCCCCCTGCATCACCTGCCCGCGTGCATTGGCGCGACGATACAGCGCCAGGGTCGAACACAGCGCGCACAACGCAGCGAACATCATCCAATAGGCTGGCGAGGCCTTGTCTTCGGTGATGTGGATGAACCAGGTGGAGATCGCCGGGGTAAACCCACCGAAGATCGCGGTCGCCAGGCTGTAGGCCAGGGAGAAGCCCGCCACGCGCACTTCCACCGGCATGATTTCCGTGAGGGCGGGGATCATCGCGCCGTTGTACATGCCGTACAGGAACGAGAACCACAGCAGCGTCTCCAGCATATGGGCGAAGCTCGGTGCATTCACCACGTAGGACAGCGCCGGATAAGCCGTGAGCACCGTCAACGCGGTCATGGCGATCAGCACCGGCTTGCGACCGAAGCGGTCGCTCAGGGTGCCGCCGATTGGCAGCCAGACAAAGTTCGACACCGCCACCAGCAAGGTCACCAGCAGCGCATCGGAGGTGCTCAGTTGCAGCACGGTCTTGCCGAAGGTCGGCGCGTACACGGTGATCAGGTAGAACGCGGTGGTGGTCATGGCCACCATCAGCATGCCGCCGATGACCACGGTCCAGTTTTTCACCAGTGTGGCCAGCACTTCGCGCATGGTCGGGCGATGCTTGCGATTGGCGAATTCTTCGGTTTCCTGCAGGTTGCGACGCAACACAAAGATAAAGGGGATGATCACGCAACCGATGGCGAACGGAATGCGCCAGCCCCAATCGGCAACCACCGCCGGCTCCATCCACACGTTCAAGCCATAGCCCAGGGCGGCGGCGACCACGATGGAGATCTGTTGGCTGCCCGATTGCCAGCTGGTGTAGAACCCCTTGCGGCCTGGGGTGGCCATTTCAGACAGGTACACCGACACACCGCCCAGCTCCGCACCGGCCGAGAAGCCTTGCAGCAAGCGGCCCAGTAGCACCAGCGCCGGTGCCCACAGGCCAATGGTGTGATAGCCCGGCACCAGCACGATCAACAGCGTGCCGCTGGCCATGATCGACAAGGTCACGATCAACCCTTTGCGGCGACCGACGTCATCGATATAAGCGCCGAGGATGATGGCGCCCAGTGGGCGCATCAGGAAGCCCGCGCCGAACACGGCGAAGGTCATCATTAATGAGGCAAATTCATTGGCGGCAGGGAAGAACGCGGCAGCAATGTAGGTGGCGTAGAAACCGAACAGAAAGAAGTCGAACTGTTCAAGGAAGTTGCCCGAAGTAACGCGGAATACCGCCCCCACTTTAGAACGGGCAGAATCGGGCAAGGTAGGGCTAGTCATGGTTTTGTGTCTCCAGCGTTCTTTTTAAAGTGCTTGTTTCGCTTAATGCTGAAGATAGTGGCTGACACATTTAGAAATGAAAAGTGAAAAATATGGATTGATTAATGTCTGTTGGTTATGAATTTGCGTGCCTGTCAAAAATCCCGCTCTGTTCTATGCTGGAAGGTATGGCCCATTCTTACGGAAGGGAGATGGCTATGGGCAATGAACCGAAGCGCCAAGATGAGCCGGAGCATGAGCAACCCCGGCGACATGAAGAGGAAAAACCCCAGACCTGGAAGCACCCGGACGACGGCACTGAGCTATCCGAACGGGATCAGGAGCGTCCGCTCAAGCCCTGATCAATGTTCGGCCGGGGCTAAAAAGCACCCTTGACGGGCCATGAACTGCCTCCACGAAGGGCTCTCCGTGGGGGCAGGTGTTACCTGGGTCGGGGTTTCGAACGCCGCCAGCGCGGCGCCGGTATCGGCATTGATCACCTTAACGCGACACCACCCACTGTCGGCGTCGGTAATCCCGCCTTTGAGCAGGTAGCGCCCTTGGGCGGCGAACTGGGTGTTGAACTCAATCACACAGCGCCGGCCGGCGCTCGCCAGGCCCGACACGATCAAGTGCAGCGGCTGGTCGGCGGCGATGTCCACGTAACCGTCGGGGCGCGAAGTGCTGCTGTGCACCGCAAACAGTGCGGTTTCCTTACTCGGCGTTCCCACCCTGCCTTGCAGGCACTCATCATCCGTCGACACGCTGACCGACAGCCATTCGTTGTAGCTGGCGTGGGTGCTCAACTCACTTTTGAGCTGCGCGCGCGGGCCTTCGAGCGGTGCCTTGTAGGGCGTCATGGCGGTACATCCGGCCAGTAACAGCGGTAGTGCGATGTTGCGGATGTTTATCAAGGCAATAGCATCCAGTTCAAAGAGGGGGCGTTATGAAACCAGAAACGAAACAGGAAAACCCGAGGCCAGCACCAGATACGCCACCACTGCTGCCAGGCACAGGCCGACAAACACCCGCAACAAGGTGCGGGCGGTGGGGCGGGTGACAAAGCGGATAAGCCAGAGGCAGAACCCGGCCACCAGAATGGCCAGGCCAAAAATGACCAGCACGGGAGTGTTCCTGCGACGTTCGAGCGCTGTTTATAGTCCCAAAGCCGCGAGATGAACAGTGTGCACATAGACGCGGCCGGCCCGGCTTTCTAAACTGCGGCTTGTCTTGGGCTAGGGGCAGGCGCCGATGAATCGCAATGAATTACGCAAGGCCGATATCAACCTGATGGTGGTCTTCGAAGCACTGATGCTCGAGCGCAATGTGACGCGGGTGGCCGAGAAGCTGTTTCTCGGCCAGCCGACCATCAGTTCGGCCCTCAACCGTCTGCGCACCTTGTTCAACGACCCGCTGTTCATTCGCGTCGGCCATCGCATGGAACCTACCGCGCGCGCCGAGGAAATCATCCAGCACCTGTCGCCGGCCCTGGACTCACTGTCGTCGGCCTTGAGCCTGACTCACGATTTCGACCCGTCCATCAGCACCATGACCTTTCGCATCGGTTTGTCCGACGACGTCGAGTTCGGCCTGTTGCCACCGTTGTTGCGCGCCTTGCGCCAGGAAGCGCCGCAGGTGGTGTTCGTGGTGCAGCACGTGGACTATTGGCGGATTCCCGATCTGCTGGCGTCCGGCGATATTACCGTCGGCATCACCCAGACCCGTGGCCTGCCGGCGAATGCCAAGCGCAAGCTGCTGCGCCACATTCGTCCGCGCCTGCTGCGCGCCGATGCCTCGGACACCCCGCTGACCCTCGATGAATATTGCTCGCGCCCCCATGTGCTGGTGTCCCACACCGCCAACGTGTCCGGGTTTGCCGATGAGTGGCTGGCGGAAATCGGCCGCAAGCGCCATGTGGTGTTGTCGGTGCCGCAGTACAGCGCATTGCCCGCGCTGCTGGCCGGGACCGACCTGATCGCCAGCCTGCCGGACTACACCGCCGAGGCCATGGCGGTGTCGGGCAACCTGTTCTGCGAGCCGTTTCCGTTCGAGACGCCGACCCTGGATTTGTCCATGGTCTGGCTCAGTCATGTGGACACCGACCCGGCCGAGCGCTGGGTGCGTTCGCGGCTGGAAGCGTTCATGAGCGATCGAGGTCAGGCGAACAAGGCCTGAGGCTTTTATCCGTGCTATATCTACAGACTTTCCTACGAATGACTCGGAGTCATCCATGCCACACCTGCACTTGGAATACACCGCCAACCTGACAAACCTGGCCGTCGAGAAAACCCTGTTGCGGCTCAACAATGTGCTGATGGCGTCCGGGCAGTTCGGTTCCGAGTTCGATATCAAAAGCCGTGCGATCAAGGTCGAGAGTTTTCAGGTCGGCACCTCCCTCAACCCACGCGGTTTCATCGCGGTGAAGCTGTCACTGCTCAGCGGGCGGTCGCCGCAGGTCAAGCAGCAATTGTCGCAAAGCCTGCTGGCAGCGTTGCAGGATCTGGGCGACTGGCCGACGGATCTGCAGGTTCAACTCAGTGTCCAGCTGGTCGACATGGATCGCGATTCCTACAGCAAAGTCGCGATCGGCTAACCCTCGCCACAGAAGTCAGAGTAATCCCTGATCCGCACACACCTTCACCACCTGTTCACGAAACCAGGTATTGGCACTGTCCTGTTCACTGCTTTCATTCCACTGCATATCCAGGGTGAACCCCGGTAACCCGTTGGGGGCTTCGCAGTGGCCGAACACCGTCGCGGGCGCCAGCAGTTTCTGCACGCGGCGCGGCAGGGTGACGATGAAGTCGGTGCCGGTGATCATCTTCAGCGCCGCGCTGTAGCTGTTGGCGCGGGCGATCACCTGGCGCTTGTGGGCCTGGCGCGCCAGCCAGCCGTCGATCATGTTGGTGTCGGAGGTCCATGGCGTGGGGAACACGTGGCGCCGCTCGACGAATGATTGCAGGCTGAATGCCGGCTCGCGCGGTGCCGAGCGTTTATCGAAGACGCACACCAGATCGTCCTCCAGCAGCATTTGGGTCTTGAAGTCTTTATGGGCGCGGTGAAAGTGCGGTCCGAAGCAGATCACCAGGTCCAGGCGGCCCTCGCGCAGGTCGTCGGCGGGGATGTCGGCTTCCAGTTTCTGCACATTGACGATCACCGGCAGGTCGGCGCGGTCGAAATTCTTCAACAGGCGCGGCAGGATCAGTTGTTCGAAGTACTCCGGCGCGCAGACATTGAAGGTCACGGCCTTCTGGGTCGGGTCGAAGGCCTGGCCACCGGCGTGGCACAGGTTGATGCTTTCGAGGATCTTCTGCACATGGGCGTACATGGTAGTGGCCTTGTACGTAGGCCGCATGCCCGCCCGCGTGTTGATAAAAAGCTCGTCTTCAAAACTGGTCCGCAGTTTCTTCAGGCTGTAGCTCACGGTGG
Organism: Pseudomonas sp. GW821-FHT09C10; assembly: GCF_059418085.1. Lineage (NCBI taxonomy): Bacteria > Pseudomonadati > Pseudomonadota > Gammaproteobacteria > Pseudomonadales > Pseudomonadaceae > Pseudomonas > Pseudomonas sp. GW821-FHT09C10. The sequence continues at coordinate 1,711 of NZ_JBWKPE010000017.1, read as the reverse complement.
ACTGGCTGACGAACAGCGTTTCTGACACGTCGGTAACGCTGCTCTGGTCATAGACGGCGATAAACACCATCAAGTCCTGCATATCGAGTTTTCTGAGCAAGTTACTGTTTAACATCGGTTTCGTCCGTAAACCCCATGTACCGAAGTCAGTACAAGACAGCGCGAAAGCTTAACGGAACGGCCGTACCAATAGAAAGCTCTGTAGGGCGTTTCTATGTTTTGCGTGGGACAAATACTGTTTGCAACACGACGTCAGCGAATATGTTCTGCGTAATGCCTTGGGTTGAAGCGCGTGACGATCAGCAGCATCACCACGATCACCGCCGTCAGCGACCACCAGGCCCATTCGAAGCTGCCCAGCTGGTCGCGGATCATTCCGGCGATCAGCGGCGACAGGCCGGCAATCAGGTAGCCGATGCCCTGCACGAATGCGGTAAGGCCCCCTGCGCGGCGCGGGTTGTCGAGGTGGTCGAGGGACAGGATCAGGCTCATCGGGAACAACCCGCCGATACCCAGGCCCAGCAGGCACGGCCACAGCAAACTGAGGTGTTGCGGGCTGAGGATCAGGCCGCAGAACCCCAGGATGATCAACCCCAGCAATACCGCCACCACCCCGCGTTTATCTCGGCGGCGGTTGGCGATGGCCGGCGTGACCAGGCCGGACACCACCTCCATCGCGGTCAGGAAACCCAGCAACAAACCGGCATTCTGTTCGCTCCAGCCTTGCTCCACGTAGTACGGCGCCAGCCACGCCAGTACGCAGGTGTAGGACGCTGTACCGAGGCCGAAAAAGATCGCCAGCAACCAGGCGCGGCCGTTGCCGAAAAACGATTCCTGAGGGCCGGCGGCGGCTTGGGGCAACGGTGGCAACACCGAGCGCTGGGCGTACCAGAACACCAGGGCCAGCAACGCCAGAAACCCCCAGATCGCCAGGCCGATGCGCCAGCTGCCGGTCTGCACCTGCACGAAGGGGGAGAACGCTGCCGCCAGCGCTGCGCCGCCCATGATGGCGGTGACGTAGAGGCCCATGAACAGCGAAACGTTGTCGCTGAACCGCGACTTGATCAGGGCCGGCATCAACGCCTGGATCATGGCGATGCCCACACCGGCGGCAATCGCGCTGACGATCAATTCCAGGGCCGAATCCAGGAACAATCGCGACAACGTCGCCACGCCAATCACCAGCAGTGACAGCACAATGCTGCGGTGCTCGCCAACGCGCTTGGCCAGGCCCATGCCAAAGAACATCGCCAGGCCCATGGCCATGACCGGCAACATGGTCAGCAACGCCGCGCTGCTGAAACTCAACGGCACCTCGCCGCGAATCGACGACAGCAACGGCCCCACGGCGGCCATCGAAGGCCGCAGGTTAAGGGCGACCAGCACGACGCTGATCATCAGCCACACGGCGGTGGTGGGTTTTGCCTGAACGTTTTCCATGGGCCTGCCTTGAATGAACAAGGGTGAATCAGGCCACGCATGGGGGAGGGGGGGCAAATGAGAAAGTCGCAGGGGCTATCTAAAAATTGCGGTTAACTGAAACACCGCAAGTCAAAGTGTGAGAGCGGGCAAGCCCTAATGCCGATCAGTTAAGAGATAGAACGGTCAAACAGTAACCTGTGGCGAGCGGGCTTGCCCGCGTTGGGCTGCGCAGCAGCCCCAATAAGAGCGCTGCAGTGTGCCAGGCAGGTCCGGGGCTGTGTTTTGGGGC
>NZ_JBWKPE010000016.1:0-178657 GCF_059418085.1 Pseudomonas sp. GW821-FHT09C10 | reverse complement strand
TGGCGTCCCCTAGGGGACTCGAACCCCTGTTACCGCCGTGAAAGGGCGGTGTCCTAGGCCACTAGACGAAGGGGACAAAACCTTCTGTACATCTGACCAGCGCTGAGAGCTGATCGGTTCAAGGACGGTGTGGCCAGACCTTGAACCTGTAGATTGGTGGAGCTAAACGGGATCGAACCGTTGACCTCTTGCATGCCATGCAAGCGCTCTCCCAGCTGAGCTATAGCCCCTCATCGGTGAGGACGGGGCGAATCTTAATGGCGGTTTGGAAAGGTGTCAAATTTATTTTCAACATTTTCCAAAATTTTTTGCCGGGATAACAATCACTTACCGACGAAACCCCGGAAAACCTGGGTTTCGTCGCTGCAACGGACTGCTTAAGCGATAGCGCCCAACAGCTTTTCCCACTCTTTGTTTTCTTTCTTCGATACACCACCAAGCAAATCAAGGGCTTGGCGCAGGCGGAAACGGGTCAGGTCCGGGCCGAGAATTTCCATCGCATCCAGCACCGACACCGAACTGGCCTGCCCGGTGATCGCGGCAAACATCAGCGGCATGGCATCGCGCAATTTCAACTCCAGGGATTCCACCACCGCCTGGATCGTCGCAGTGATCGCGTCCTTCTCCCACTGGCGCAGGCTTTCCAGCTTCCACAGGATCAGTTGCATGAGCTGACGAACCTGATCGCCCGAGAGCTTCTTGGATTCGAACAGCCTGGCATCCGGGTTCACACCACCGGCAAAGAAGAAGCTGGCCAACGGTGCGACCTGGCTGAACGTCTCCACCCTGCCCTGCACCAGCGGTGCGATCTTCATCATGTATTCTGGGTTCAGCGCCCATTGCTGCACGCGGCTGGCAAACTCTTCCACCGGCAGATCACGCAGCCACTGGCCATTGAGCCACGAGAGTTTCTCGATATCGAAGATCGGCCCGCCCAGGGACACGCGGGACAGGTCGAAGTTATCGACCATTTCCTGCAGGGAGAACTTCTCGCGCTCGTCCGGCATCGACCAGCCCATGCGCCCCAGGTAGTTGAGCATCGCTTCAGGCATGAAGCCCATGCGCTCGTAGAACGTCACCGAGGTCGGGTTCTTGCGCTTGGACAGCTTGCTCTTGTCCGGGTTACGCAGCAGCGGCATGTAGCACAGCTGCGGCTGTTCCCAACCGAAGTACTCGTAAAGCAGGATCAGCTTCGGCGCCGACGGCAGCCATTCTTCACCGCGCAATACGTGGGTGATGCCCATCAGGTGGTCATCGACCACGTTGGCCAGGAAGTACGTCGGCAGGCCGTCGGTCTTCATCAGCACCTGCATGTCCATGCGGTCCCACGGGATCTCGACGTCACCGCGCAGCATGTCCGGCACCACGCACACGCCTTCGCTCGGCACCTTCATGCGGATAACGTGAGGTTCACCGGCGGCCAGGCGGGCCGCCACTTCCTCTTTCGACAGCAGCAATGCGCGGCCATCGTAGCGCGGGGTTTCGCCACGGGCCTGTTGCTCGGCGCGCATCTGGTCGAGTTCTTCAGCGGTGCAGAAGCATGGGAACGCATGGCCCATGTCGACCAGCTGCTGGGTGTACTGCTTGTAGATGTCGCTGCGCTCGCTCTGGCGATACGGACCGTGCGGGCCGCCGACGTCCGGGCCTTCGGCCCAGGTAATGCCCAACCAGCGCAGGGCATCGAAAATCTGCTGTTCCGACTCGCGGGTGGAGCGCAGTTGGTCGGTGTCTTCGATCCGCAGGATGAATTCACCGCCGTGCTGCTTGGCAAAGCAGTAGTTGAACAAGGCGATGTAGGCAGTGCCGACGTGGGGATCCCCAGTAGGCGATGGCGCGATGCGCGTGCGGACGGTGGTCATGGCAGGTCTCGAATGGGCGATATAACTGAAATTGAAACAAGGGGCGAATGGTAACAGCCTGGGTGATTTCTGGAAAACCGAGGCGCAGCCATCGGGGGCAAGCCCCCGATGAGGCCGGTCAAGTCACCACCCATCAAACCGCCAGCAGACGCTCGCGCAACTTGCCAATTTCATCGCGGGTCTGCGCCGCGGCCTCGAACTCCAGATCCCGCGCCAACTGGTACATTTTCTCTTCCAACTGGCGAATCCGCTTGGTGATCTCACTCGGCGAGCGCAGTTCGTTTTCGTACTTGGCGCTTTCCTCGGCGGCCTTGGCCATGCCCTTGCGCTTCTTGCTGCGCGAGCCCGGCACGGTGGCGCCTTCCATGATGTCGGCAACGTCCTTGAACACGCCTTTGGGCGTAATGCCGTTTTCCAGGTTGAAGGCAATTTGCTTGTCGCGACGGCGTTGCGTCTCGCCAATCGCCCGCTCCATGGAACCGGTGATGCGGTCCGCGTAGAGAATCGCCCGGCCATTGAGGTTACGCGCCGCGCGACCGATGGTCTGGATCAGCGAGCGTTCGGAACGCAGGAAGCCCTCCTTGTCTGCATCGAGGATTGCCACCAGCGACACTTCCGGCATGTCCAGGCCTTCGCGCAGCAGGTTGATGCCCACCAGCACGTCAAAGGTGCCCAGGCGCAGGTCGCGGATGATTTCCACGCGCTCCACGGTGTCGATGTCCGAGTGCAGGTAACGCACGCGCACGCCGTGGTCGGCGAGGTAGTCGGTCAAGTCTTCGGACATGCGCTTGGTCAGCGTGGTGACCAGCACCCGTTCCTCCAGCGCCACGCGCTTGGTGATTTCCGAGAGCAAGTCGTCGACCTGGGTCAGCGCCGGGCGGATTTCGATTTCCGGGTCGACCAGGCCGGTGGGACGCACCAGTTGCTCGATCACACGGCCGGCATGCTCGGCCTCGTAGTTGCCCGGCGTAGCGGAGACAAAGATGGTCTGCGGGCTGATGGCTTCCCACTCGTCGAAGCGCATCGGCCGGTTATCCAGTGCCGACGGCAGGCGGAAGCCGTACTCCACCAGGGTTTCCTTGCGCGAGCGGTCGCCCTTATACATGGCGCCCACTTGCGGCACGCTGACGTGGGACTCGTCGATCACCAGCAGCGCGTCGTCGGGCAGGTAATCGTAGAGGGTCGGCGGCGGTGCGCCGGAGTCACGGCCCGAGAGGTAGCGCGAGTAGTTCTCGATGCCGTTGCAGTAACCCAGCTCGAGGATCATCTCCAGGTCAAAGCGCGTGCGTTGCTCCAAACGCTGGGCTTCCACCAGCTTGTTGTTGGCACGCAGGTACTCCAGGCGCTCGGCCAGCTCGACCTTGATACCCTCGATGGCGCCCATCAGGGTTTCGCGCGGGGTCACGTAGTGGCTTTTCGGATAGAAAGTGAAGCGCGGCAGCTTGCGGATCACCTCGCCGGTCAACGGGTCGAAGGCCGACAGGCTCTCGACTTCATCGTCAAACAGCTCGATGCGGATCGCCTCCAGGTCGGATTCGGCCGGGTAGATGTCGATCACATCGCCACGCACGCGGAAAGTGGCGCGGGCAAAATCCATGTCGTTGCGGGTGTACTGCAGGCTGGTCAGACGGCGCAGCAGCTCGCGCTGGTCGAGTTTGTCGCCGCGGTCCACGTGCAGCACCATCTTCAAATAGGTTTCCGGGCTACCCAGGCCATAGATGCACGACACCGTGGTGACGATGATCGCGTCCTTGCGCTCCAGCAACGCCTTGGTCGCCGACAGCCGCATCTGCTCGATATGGTCGTTGATCGACGCATCCTTCTCGATAAAGGTATCGGAGGACGGTACATACGCTTCGGGCTGGTAGTAGTCGTAGTAGGAAACGAAGTATTCCACCGCGTTGTTCGGGAAGAACGCCTTGAACTCGCCGTACAACTGCGCGGCCAGGGTCTTGTTCGGGGCCAGCACCAGCGTGGGGCGGTTGATCTGCGCAATCACGTTGGCGATGCTGAAGGTCTTGCCCGAACCGGTCACCCCGAGCAGCGTCTGGTGTGCCAGGCCGGCCTCGATGCCTTCGACCATCTGGCGAATGGCCTCGGGCTGGTCGCCGGCAGGTTCAAAGCGGGTGACTAGTTGGAAATCCGACATAACGTACCTCTTGAAGTCACCCCAGACTGTAAACCCGTCGGGGACGAAAAAGACCACAACCCGCGAAGTTTCAGAGCGGGTCGTAGGAAAAAACCATGATAGCTGTAGAAGTGGTGGCGAATGTGACGGGTTTCAAGGCAATCGTCCCGCCTGCCGTCGTCGACCCATGTTGCAATAAGACTAACGGTCGGCAAATAAACCGAAAAACTTGGCCGAAAAGCCGTTTCGGTTGTCGCCCTCAGCGGTGATGGCCTCTATACTAGCTCCCCGTTTGTGCACCGCTCTAGTGCATTCGGCTGGAGCGCGACACGTCCCTCCCTTCTCCCATAGAGCTGCCGCAAAAATGAGCCTGTTCTCCGCTGTCGAAATGGCACCACGCGATCCAATCCTGGGCCTCAACGAAGCATTCAACGCCGATACACGAACCACCAAGGTCAACCTTGGCGTGGGCGTTTACTGCAACGAGGAGGGGAAGATTCCACTCTTGCGTGCCGTTGCCGAAGCGGAAGCCATTCGCGTGGCGCAACACGCCGCCCGTGGCTACTTGCCGATCGACGGCATCGCGGCCTACGACAAGGCCGTGCAAACCCTGCTGTTCGGCGCTGAATCGCCACTGCTGAACGCTGGCCGCGTCACCACCGTACAAGCGGTAGGCGGCACCGGCGCCCTGAAGCTGGGTGCAGACTTCCTCAAGCAATTGCTGCCAGGCGCCGTCGTAGCGATCAGCGACCCGAGCTGGGAAAACCACCGCGCCCTGTTCGAAACCGCCGGTTTCCCGGTGCAAAACTACCGCTACTACGACGCCGCCACCCACGACGTGAACCGTGCCGGCCTGCTCGAAGACCTCAACGCCCTGCCGCCCCAGTCCATCGTGGTGCTGCACGCCTGCTGCCATAACCCGACCGGCGTCGACCTGAGCCCGGCCGACTGGCAGAACGTGCTGGACGTGGTCAAGGCCCGGAACCTGGTGCCGTTTCTCGACATGGCCTACCAGGGCTTTGGCGACGGTATCCACGAAGACGCCGCCGCCGTGCGCCTGTTCGCCGAATCGGGCCTGACCTTCTTTGTCTCCAGCTCGTTCTCCAAGTCGTTCTCCCTGTACGGCGAGCGTGTGGGCGCGCTGTCCATCGTCGGCGACTCCAAGGAAGAAAGCGCGCGCATCCTGTCCCAGGTCAAGCGCGTGATCCGTACCAACTACTCCAACCCGCCAACCCACGGCGCAGCGATTGTTGCCGCGGTGCTCAACAACCCTGAGCTGCGCGCCCAGTGGGAAGCCGAACTGGCCGAGATGCGCCTGCGCATCCGTGGCATGCGTGAGCAGATGGTTGCCGAGCTGGCCAAGGCTGCTCCGGGCCACGACTTCAGCTTCGTCGGTCGCCAGCGCGGGATGTTCTCCTACTCCGGCCTGACCGTTGAGCAAGTCACCCGCCTGCGCAGCGAGTTTGGTATCTACGCGCTGGATACCGGGCGTATCTGCGTGGCGGCGTTGAACCAGTCGAACATTGCTGCGGTAACAAAGGCGATTGTTCAGGTTCTATAAGCCTGACGGCGTCATACGAAGGGGGAAGCCGATGGCTTCCCCCTTTTTATTGGCGAACCCACTAGACTGAACCCTGATCGCCCCTTTGCTGTGAGAGCCCTATGAGAAACGACGACCTGGACCTGCGCGCCGACCGCGACGAACTGCACGACTACACCCCGCGCGCGCCCCAAGCCAAGCGCCAGAAAAGCCTGGTGTTGCAGGTGGCGCTCGGGGTGTTCCTGGGTGGATTGGCCTTGTGGCTGGTGCAGTTGGGCGCGACGGCAATCATGGCCAAGCTGGCCATGGGCACGTTCCAGTTCGGCGGCTAGGCCGACGCCACACCCTGCTCCTCCAGCAACTTCACAAAACTGTTCAAACTCTGCGACACCGTGCCACGGCGCCAGATCAGCCAGGTATGCAGGGTGCGAAAACTGTCCGTCAGCGGCCACACGCTCACCGTGGTAAACCCCGGCATGCTTTCCAGCATGCTGCGCGGCATCAGCGCCAGGCCGGCCCCGGCGCTGACACAGGCAAGCATGCCGTGGTAGGACTCCATCTCGAAGATCCTCCCCGGCACCGCGCCGTCCTTTGCGAACCAGCGCTCGAAATGGTGCCGGTAGGAACAGTTGGAGCGAAAGGTGTAGATGCTCTCCCCGTTCACATCCTGCCCACGGCTGATAGGCGCGTGGTGCAGCGGCGCAATCACCACCATCTCCTCCTCGAACACCGCCACGCCTTCCAGGGTGGCATGCAATACCGGCCCATCGACGAACGCCGCCGCCAGCCGCCCCGACAATACGCCCTCGATCATCGTGCCTGAAGGCCCGGTGCTCAGGTCCAATTCGACCTTGGTGTGCTTCTGGTTGTAGGCCGCGAGCAGCGCCGGGATGCGCACCGCCGCCGTGCTTTCCAGGGAGCCGAGGGCAAATGCGCCCTGGGGCTCCTCCCCCGCCACCGTCGCGCGGGCTTCCTGCACCAGGTCGAGAATACGCCGCGCATAACCGAGGAAATTCCACCCGGCGGGCGACAGGCGCAGACGACTCTTCTCGCGGATAAACAACTCCACGCCCAGATCCTGCTCCAGTTGCTTGATGCGCGTGGTCAGGTTCGACGGCACCCGATGAATCAACTGCGCGGCGGCACTGATGCTGCCTTGCTCGGCAACGGCCTTGAAGATTTCCAGCTGCACCAGGTCCAAGTCATTCTCCAATCGTGAATGTATTGCTTAATATTATTCAGTTTCCAGAAAACATACAGCCCCGTAGGCTGAACCCATTCCACTCTTTCAGCCGGACGGTGCCATGAACGCTATTTCCCACCAGACCCACGCCCTGTCGATCAACCCCGCCACCGGCGAAACAGTCGGCAGCTACGCCTACGAAAACGCCGCGCAACTGGACGCCGCCCTCGACCGTGCCAGCGCAGCCTTCCGCACCTGGCGCCGCGAGCCGGTCAGCCAGCGCGCCGAACTGCTGCTGGCCCTGGCCGGCGCCCTGCGCGATCAAGCCGAAGAAATGGCGCAGATGATCACCCTGGAAATGGGCAAGCCCATCACCCAGGCCCACGCCGAAATCGAAAAATGCGCCCAGCTCAGCGAGTGGTATGCCGCCCATGGCCCGGCCATGCTGGCCCCGGAACCCACCCTGGTGGACAACGGCAGCGCCCACATCGAATACCGCCCGCTGGGCCCGATCCTCGCCGTGATGCCGTGGAACTTCCCGGTATGGCAAGTGCTGCGCGGCGCCGTGCCGACCCTGCTCGCCGGCAATACCTACGTGCTCAAACACGCGCCGAACGTGATGGGCAGCGCCTACCTGATGAAAGCGGCGTTGCAGAAGGCCGGTTTCGCTGAAGGCCTGTTCGAAGTGATCAACGTGACCCAGGACGGCGTATCCACTGCCATCGCCGACCCGCGCATCGCCGCCGTCACCCTCACCGGCAGCGTACGCGCCGGCATGGCCATCGGCTCCCAGGCCGGTGCCGCGCTGAAGAAATGCGTACTGGAACTGGGCGGCTCCGACCCGTTCATCGTACTCAACGACGCCGACCTCGACGCCGCCGTGCAGGCCGCCGTGATCGGTCGTTTCCAGAACAGCGGCCAGGTCTGCGCCGCCGCCAAGCGCCTGATCATCGAAGCCGGTGTGGTGGACGCCTTCACCGCCAAGTTCGTCGAAGCCAGCCGCGCGCTGGTGATGGGCGACCCGACCTCGGCCAGCACCTACGTCGGCCCGATGGCGCGCTTCGACCTGCGCGACGAGCTGCACGGCCAGGTCCAGGCCACCCTGGAAGAAGGCGCCACCCTGCTGCTGGGCGGCCACAAAGTCGCCGGTGCCGCCAACTACTATGAGCCGACCGTACTGGCCGACGTCACCGACCAGATGACTTCGTTCAAACAGGAACTGTTTGGCCCCGTGGCGTCGATCATCACCGCCCGCGATGCCGACCACGCCGTGGCCCTGGCCAATGACAGCGAGTTCGGCCTCACCGCCAGCCTCTTCACCACCAACCCGGCCAAGGCCCGCGACATCGCCAACCAGCTGGACACCGGCGGGATCTTCATCAATGCGTTCAGCGTGTCCGACCCTCGGGTGGCGTTTGGCGGCGTGAAGAAGAGCGGGTTCGGGCGCGAGTTGTCGCATTTTGGCCTGCGCGAATTCTGCAATGCGCAGACCGTATGGCTGGATCGCAAGTAGCAGCAGTGAACAAATGGCGTTAGCATTCTGTCCACTCGGCTTAACAGCATGTTTTTAGGGTCAGGATCGCACTGTGGAAAAGCTAAATCGCCTTCAAAGCGGAATCGAAGGGCTGGACGCTCTGCTCAAGGGAGGGCTGGTGTCTGGGGCGTCCTACATCATTCAGGGCCGCCCCGGCTCAGGTAAAACCATCCTTGCCAACCAGCTGGGGTTTCATCACGCGCGCAATGGCGGCCGAGTCCTGGTTGCCACGCTGTTGGCGGAATCCCACGACCGCCTTTTCCAGTTCCTCTCTACCCTGAGCTTTTTTGACGCCTCCCGTGTGGGCGCCGAAATCCAGTTTGTCAGCGCCTTCGACACCCTGGAAAACGAAGGCCTCGACGAAGTGGTCAAGCTGCTCAGGCGTGAGATCAGCAGGCAGAGAGCCACCGTCATGGTGGTGGACGGCTTGTTGAACGCGCGTTCCAAGGCCGACTCGCCGATCGACACGAAAAAATTCATTTCCGAACTGCAAGGGCATGCCGCCTTCGCCGGTTGCACGGTGCTGTTCCTCACCAGCTCACGCCTGGATGACGGCAGCCCCGAGCACACCATGGTCGATGGCGTGATCGAAATGGGCGAGGAACTGTTCGGCACCCGTTCCGTGCGCCGTATCCAGTTGCGCAAGACCCGCGGCAGCGGCGCGCTCACCGGCCTGCACGAGTGTGAAATCAACGACGACGGCCTGGTGGTGTATCCGCGCCTGGAAAGCCTCTATGGCCGTCCGTCCGCGCCCGACAGCGCCGACCTGACGCGCATCGCCAGCGGTATCGGCTCGTTGGACGGCATCCTCGGCGGCGGGCTGCACAGCTCCAGCGTGACTTTGGTCATGGGACCGTCGGGCATCGGCAAGACCACCCTGGGCCTCAAGTTCCTCTCGGAATCGACGGTAGACGCTCCCGGCCTGCACTTCGGCTTCTACGAAAGCCCTCAGCGCCTGCGGCTCAAAGGCCAATCCCTGGGCATCGATATCCAGGAGATGGAAGACAGTGGCGCACTGACCATCGCCTGGCAGCCCACCACCGAAGGCCTGCTGGATGGGCTTGGCGCGCGATTGCTGCGCCTGGTCGAGGAAAAGGGCATCAAGCGCCTGTTCATCGACAGCTTGAGCGGCATGACCCGCGTCTCCAACAACCCGGCACGGATCACCGATTTCTACAGCGCACTGATGAACGAACTGCGCGCCAGGGGCGTCACGGTGTTCGCCACGTGGGAGATGCATGATCTGTTCGGCTCGGAGGTCACTTCACCCGCGTCTGAACTGTCGAGCATTGCCGACAACCTCATGCTTATGCGTTTCTTCGAGATTCAGTCTGAACTTAGAAGGACGCTTTCCATTCTTAAGGTCAGAGACAGCTTTTATGACCCCTCATTATTGGAGGTGGTGATCCGTGACCAAGCCGTTGACTTAAGAAAGGTCTCAAGAAATGCCCCCTCAGTTGCATCCAATTCAGCGCTGCCTGGTTCAGCTTTTTAAGTCTTTGGGTAGGTTGAATTGACATGGCCACTATCCTGGTCGTCGATGACGAGTACTTGATCGCCGATATCCTTGCCTACGCACTGGAAGATGAGGGGTTCATGGTCGTCACAGCTGGCAATGGGAAAAAGGCGCTGGAGGTGCTGGAGCGAGAACGGCCGTCGCTGATCATCACCGATTTCATGATGCCGGTGATGGACGGTGAGGAGTTCGCCGAAGCGGTCCGTGCACTGCCTGCCGTCAAGCACCTGCCGATTATCCTGATCAGCGGCGCGCAGGCCCATATCGGCATGCAGCGCTCGGACCTGTTCGATGCGGTGCTGGACAAGCCGTTCGACATCAACAAGCTCATTACCAAGGTGAAGGAACTGCTGGGGTGACCTCAACTGCGGATATGCCGGCGCACACACTGCACCAGCCCATCCAGCGCCTGCGACTTCACCGGCGCGAGCACGCACACCGTATGTTCCTGCTGGCCTTCTTTCACGGTCAGGGTGTAGTGCACCTGGCCCGGGTTTCCGGGCTCTGGCGTGGTGCTCTGCGGCAATTGAAAGAAGTTTGAAGCCTCGATCAGCTGCCGCAACTCTTGCTGGTCCGGCTCGGGCAACGTGTTCAACTCCACCGTACGAGGCTTGGTCAAACCCGGAAAAAACGCCGGCCCGCCGTTTTCCTTGATCGAAATTTGCATGGCTGTTCCTCACGTCAGACGTTAATGCCAACCGCTTTCCAGCCCTCCTTGACCGCCTTGTGCTCATCCTTGTTCGCGCCGTAGAGACGACCGGCGATATCGTAGGTTATACGCGCAAAACGTAAAAACCCCGAGTTAGGCCGCAACCGCGCATCGCGCAGCGCGTCATACCAGATACGTCCTGCGCGCTCCCAGGCAAACCCGCCAATCCGGGTCGCCACCTGATAGAACGCATGGTTGGGAATGCCGGAATTGATATGCACCCCACCATTGTCCTCGTAGGTCTGGACAAAATCATCCATATGCCCTGGCTGAGGGTCCTTGCCCAGCAGCTTGTCATCGAACGCGGTGCCGGGGGCCTTCATCGAACGCAGGGCGACGCCTTTGATCTTCTTGGTGAACAACCCTTTGCCGATCAGCCAATCGGCGTCTTCGGCGGTTTGCTTCAACGCATACTGCTTGATCAGTGAGCCGAACACGTCCGAAAGTGACTCGTTCAGCGCGCCGGATTGATTGAAATACATCAGCTTGGCCTCGTCCTCGGTGACGCCGTGGGCCAATTCATGGCCAATCACATCGAGGGCCACCGTGAAGCGGTTGAACAACTGCCCATCGCCGTCGCCAAACACCATCTGGGTCGAGTTCCAGAACGCATTGTTATAGTTCTGGCCAAAGTGCACGGTGGCATCCAGCGCCATGCCGGCGTCGTCGATGGAGTTGCGGTCGAACACCTCTTCGAAAAAATCGAACGTGGCACCCAAGCCGTCATAGGCTTCGTCCACGGCGGCGTCGCCACTGGCGGGCTGGCCTTCACCGCGGATCAGCTTGCCCGGCAGGCTGTCGGTGCCTTCGGCGCTGTAGATCGAGCGCCGTTTGCCGGCGCCCATGACCAGGGCCATGTGGGCCGGCCCCTTGGCGGGCACTGCGACCATGCGCAGCGAACGGAACGTGCTGTCCTTGGCGCGGGTGCGCAGCGCGATGTCGCGCTGGGCCTTATCACCGTGACGCGCGATCTGGTCGAGCATATACGGCGGGATCAGGCAGAAAATCGGGTTGCGGTGGTGGCGATCACACATTAGCTGGCTCCCTGTTGGCATATGGTGTAGCTCCGGTAACCGTTTGAGGATAGCCCCCCAGGGTTAACCCGTGTCATCAATTGTCATCAATCTATGTTGCAGTCGTGTTTATCCAAGGAGGACTTACCCATGCCAGCCCGCAAAGCCAAAATCGATCTTGCGCACCGCCCACGACTCGCCGATCTGCGCCCTTTGATCGCGACCAATCCCACCCTGATGGAAGCCCGGGCGGCGAAGCCCCGTGTCACCGCGGCCAAGGATCTACAGGACCGACAGGGCTACGCCGAGGACTTTCTCAGCAGCTTCACAGTGCCCTGGCCCACCGCCGATGAGGCATTGGCGGACGACGTCCAACCGCTGCGCCTGGACTACACGCATTTCTCGGTGACGATGTCCCGTTCCCGACGACTGGCGCTCTACGTGGGCGTCAATATCGACGGCGGGCAGCATGTGGAGATTATCCGCAGCAACGACACCTGGGCCTACGATGGGCGCCTGCCGATCAGCGCCCAGGTCGGCGAAGAGCTCTATGCCAGCAATGGCCTGGATCGCGGCCACCTGGTACGGCGCCAGGATCCCAACTGGGGCGATGCGGCAAACACCGCCAACCTCGACACCTTCCACTTCACCAACTGCTCGCCGCAGATGAGCGGGTTCAACCAGAAGACCTGGCTGGAACTGGAAGACTACATCCTCAATAACACGCAACGTTGGAAAGCCCGGGCAACGGTGTTCAGCGGCCCGGTGTTCGCCGACGACGACCGCCTTTACCGTGGCATCAGAATCCCCAAGGCGTTCTGGAAGGTGGTGGCCTACCTCAGCGATGACGGCAAGCCCTCCGCCAGCGCCTACATGATCGACCAAAGCCGCGAGTTGGGTCAGCTCGACCTGATGTTCGGCCAGGTCAGGACCTACCAGCGCAGCGTGATCCAGATCGAACAATTGACCGGCATCCGCTTCGCCAACCTGGCGGACTACGACGGTTTCAGCAACGAAGAGCGCGCCACGGGCACGCGAATTGAAGCGCTGATCCGCGGCCCCGAGGATATTCGTCTCTGACCGGGCGCCCTTCGGGCTGTATCGCCTGGCCCTAATCAACTACCATACCGCGCCGGTTCCCGAACGGGACTAATAGGGAATCCGAAGCGCGGTACACCGCGTCAATCGGAACTGCCCCCGCAACTGTAGGTGCCGAGCCTGCTCCCCACTGCCACTGGACCGCGTCCGGGAAGGCCGGAGCGTGGCGACGACGCATCAGTCAGGAGACCTGCCGGCCCAGTAATCACTAACCGGCGGGGTGTCCGGGAAGGACCTCCTTGCCTGCCCGTTCGGCAGCGTTCGAGGGCGTATTTCCGAACCGTACCTCCCCTGTTTCCACGTACGGTTCACACGGAGATCGCCTCATGCTGCCACGCGTTACCGCCCTGATCAGCGGCCTGGGTTTCTGCGCCCTGGCCCACGCCGCCCCCACGCATTACCCGCTGACCCTGGAAAACTGCGGCAGCACCCTTACTTTCCCGCAGGCGCCCGCGCGCAGCGTGACCATCGGCCAGGCCGCCACCGAAATGCTCTATGCCCTCGGCGTGGCTGACCGCGTGGTGGGCACTTCGCTGTGGTTCAACAGCGTGTTGCCGCAGTTCAAGGCGCAGAACGACAGCATCGAGCGCCTGGCCAACAACGAGCCCAGCTTCGAAGCAGTGATCGCCAAGCGCCCGCAACTGGTGGCCGCCGAGCTGGAATGGGTGGTGGGCCCGCAAGGCGTGGTCGGCACCCGCGAGCAGTTTCACGAACTGAAGATCCCCACCTACCTGCTGCCCTCCGACTGCGAAGGCAAGGACAACCTGGTGGGCGCCGACGGCACGCGGCTGGAGCCGTTCCGTATCGAGACCATCTACAAAAGCATCCGCCAGCTGGCGCAGATTTTCGATGTACAGGATCGCGGCCAACAGTTGAACGATGAGCTCCAGGCGCGCCTGGCCAAATCCGTGGCCACCGTGCAGAGCAAAGGCCTCAAGCAGGCCAGCGCGCTGGTGTGGTTCTCCAGCGCCGAACTGGCCAGCGACCCCTACGTGGCCGGACACAAGGGCATTCCGGAGTTCATGCTCGAAACCCTCGGTTTGCACAACGTGGTGCAATCCGATGAAGAATGGCCCGCCGTCGGCTGGGAAACCCTCGCCAAGGCCAACCCGACCTTCCTGGTAATCGCCCGCATGGACCGCCGCCGCTACCCCGCCGACGACCATGAAAAGAAACTCGCCTTCCTGCGCAGCGACCCGGTCACGCGCAACATGGACGCGGTGAAAAACAACCGCATCATCATCCTCGACGCCCTGGCGCTGCAGGCCAGCATCCGCATGTTCGACGGCCTTGAACACCTGGCCACGGCCATCGACGGCTACGACCTGCCGCAATGATCCGGACCTTACTCGCCCTGGCGCTATTGCTGATCGCCGTGCTCGCCGGCGTGGCCATCGGCGAAACCGCCATCTCGCCCCAGGTGGTGCTACAGGTGCTCGCCAACAAACTGTGGGCGGCCGGTTACGTGCTGGACCCGATCGATGAAGGCGTGGTGTGGAACTATCGCCTCACCCGTGCCCTGGTGGCCGCCGCCTGCGGTGCGGGGCTGGCCACCTGCGGGGTGATTTTGCAGTCGTTGCTGCGCAACCCGTTGGCCGATCCGTACCTGCTGGGCATCAGCGCCGGGGCTTCGACCGGCGCGGTGCTGGTGGCGTTGATGGGCGTGGGCGGCGGGCTGATTTCATTGTCGGCCGGCGCCTTTGTCGGCGCGATGGCGGCGTTTGCCCTGGTGATCCTGCTGGCGCGGGCCAGCGGTTCGTCCAGCGGCACCGGGCAGATCATACTCGCCGGCATCGCCGGCTCGCAGCTGTTCAATGCACTTACCGCGTTCCTGATCACCAAGTCCGCCAGCTCCGAACAGGCACGCGGCATCATGTTCTGGCTGCTGGGCAACCTCAGCGGCGTGCGCTGGCCGTCGGTGTGGCTGGCGGTGCCGGTGGCGGTCACCGGCCTGGCGGTGTGCCTGTGGCATCGTCGCGCGTTGGATGCGTTTACCTTCGGCACGGATTCGGCGGCCTCCCTGGGCATCCCGGTACGCCGCGTGCAGGTTGTGCTGGTGGGGTGCGCGGCGCTGGTAACGGCGGTGATGGTGTCGATTGTCGGCTCCATTGGCTTTGTCGGCCTGGTGATCCCCCACGCGGTGCGCCTGCTGCTCGGCACCGGGCATTCGCGCCTGCTGCCCGCCAGTGCGCTGGGCGGCGCGTTATTTTTGATTGCGGCCGATGTGTTGTCGCGCACCTTGATCAAGGGCCAGGTGATTCCGGTCGGCGTGGTGACGGCGCTGGTGGGCGCGCCGGTGTTTGCGCTGATCCTGATTGGCCGGAGGAATGCGCGATGAGCGTACTGAGTTGCACCGGCCTGGGCTTCAAGGTGCGTGAGGCGGAGTTGCTGCAGGATATTCACCTGGAGGTTCAGCGGGGGGAAACCCTGGGGATTGTCGGGCCCAACGGCTCCGGCAAATCCACCCTGCTCAAACTGCTCGCCGGCCTGCGCGCACCGGCCAGCGGCGACGTGCACCTGGGCGGCCAGCGCCTGGGCGACCTGTCCCGCCGCGCCATCGCCCAACAGCTGGCGGTGGTGGAACAACAGGCCGACACCGACGACGCCATCCGCGTATTCGACGCCGTAGCGCTGGGCCGTACACCGTGGCTGTCGGCGCTGAGCCCGTGGTCCGGCGACGACGACGCCATCGTGCGCCAGGCCCTGCATGACGTGGACGCCACCCACCTGAGCCAGCGCGCCTGGCGCAGCCTCTCCGGCGGCGAGCGCCAACGCGTGCACATCGCCCGGGCCCTGGCGCAACGGCCGCAGATCCTGTTGCTGGATGAGCCGACCAACCACCTGGATATCCAGCATCAGTTGGCGATTTTGAAAGGCGTGCAAGGCTTGCCGGTGACCACCCTCATCGCCCTGCATGACCTGAACCAGGCGCTGACCTGCGATCGCCTGGCCGTGCTGGACCGTGGGCGCCTGGTCGCGCTGGGCAAGCCGCTGGAGGTGCTGACGCCACAGCGACTACAGGAGACATTCGGGGTGCAGGCGCATTACCTGACGGACCCGTTTGATGGGGCGCAGATACTGCGGTTGCGGTCTAACTGAACAGCACATGTCCACTTCACCCGAGACTCTATTGTGGGAGGGGCGGTGGTAGATAGGCTGTTGTGGCGAGCGGGCTTGCCCGCGTTGGGCTGCGTAGCAGCCCCAGTCAAGAGGAATGCGCTGTATCAGACACTCTGTAGAGACTGGTTTCGGGGCTGCTTCGCAGCCCAACGCGGGACAAGCCCGCTCACCACAGGGAGAACGGCAGATCAGTCACCGTCGCCGGCCTCAACGTCAGCGCGTTCACTCGCGCAACTCACACACAGCACTGCCCTTCATACCGGAGGCATGCACGCTCACATGGCGCACGGAAAAACCGGGCTTGTCGACGAGTTTCCTCTCTTCCCAGGCCCCACCGCTGGCGACCTGATAACCAATGGCGCCGTCCACCTGCCAGGTCAGGCGCAACGTATACACACCGCGTTGGTCGGGGGCCCGATGGAAGAAGGTGTCGATGACCGGCCTGGCTTTGTTGAAGGTGCGCAGTTGGAACAAGCGCTGGTCGCTGTCGGCGGGCGTGTAGCTGGAAAGAAACAGGGTGTCGTCCTCGGCAGCGTCCTCGGCCGCCGCAAGAATCACCGACGGCACCCACTTTTCGCCGCGGTCCTGGTTGTCGGTGGTGACCTTGCAGGTCAACTGGCCTGTTCCGGTGACGTTCTGGCGCAGAACGGTTTCATACATCCCATAGGGCACGTCGAACGTCAGTGTTTTTTCGGTGACCTGGCCACAGCCTGCCAGCAGATACAACGCCGATAGTCCGATTGCTCCTTGAAGAACCTTCACGTGCTTTCCTTGGCTTGGGGGGAATGTGTGGAGAAAAGAGGGTACCCGGCCTGCTGATAAAAGATAAGGCGGTAATGGTGAATCGGTGCTTTCTGTGGGACGCGAGCTTACTCTGCACTGGCTGGTTTTGGGGCCGCTTCGCAGCCCAACGCGAGCAAGCTCGCTCACCACAGAGGAATGGGTGAGCCTTAGAGAGGCGCCTATACAGTTATGCCTGTTCGCCATCAATGCACTGAGTGATCCACTGTCGGCTATAGGCCAACACCCCATCCGCCATCGCCACCGGAAAATGAATAAACCCATGGGCCGACTCCGGCAGCAGGTGTGCTTCAGCACTGGGCCACCGCTCGGCAATCAGCAGCGTGTCATCCTTAAGCGGGTCCAATTCCCCGACAAACATCAACGCTGGGGGCAGCCCTTCAAAGTCGCCATACAACGGCGACAACGGCGGCTGTCGGCGTTCATCATCACTCAGCCCCGGCGTGAGCATGCGCAACGCTTCCACCATCCCCGGCCCGTCCAGCAGCAACGTTTCAGGCCCGGCCGCGCGTACGCTCGGTGTACCGGCCAGGTCATAAACGCCGTAATACAGCACCGCGCCGCTTATGCGCTTGAGCAGTTCCGGCCATTGCTTGAGCGCCAGCAATGTCGCCGCCGCCAGATGCCCACCGGCCGATTCACCGACGACGATCACCGGCAGCCCGGCAAACTCATCATCCGTGAGCAACCAACGTGCGGCGTTCAGGCAGTCTTCCATCAAGCCTTCAACCGGCGTATCCACCGCCAAGCGATAATCCACCGACACCACCGCCACGTCGCACGCCTGCAGCATGCCCAGGTTGAGGTCGTCATCCATCTGCGCATTGCCGATCACCCAGCCGCCGCCGTGGATATCCAGCACCACGCCCTTGGGCTTGCCGCTTGGCCGCAGGATGCGCACCGGGACGTCGGCGACCATCCGGCTTTCAGCCGGTATGGCACGCTTGAGCGTTTGACTGGCGCGCAACAGCGCCTGGATCAAACGCGGCGTAACGCGATTGCGGATCTTGAAGCGCGGCAGCCAGGCGAGCTTCTGATTGAAGCGGCGCATCTGCGCCAGTTCCGCCTCGTTGGCGGGCCACGGTTGGCGAGCCATCAGCGGTTATTACGCAGGATCGAAAAATTCAAAGCGGCCGCCACACACAGCCACGCCAGGTACGGGAACAGGATCAGGCCGGTGATCAGGTCCAGGCGCACGGCCAGCACCACCATCGCCGCCACGGTGATCCACAGCAACACGATGATCACCATCCCGGCCAGCAGGCGATGCGCGCCGAAAAATACCGGCGTCCACAGGGTATTCAGGGCAATTTGCGCAGCCCACAGCGCCAGCACCATTTGACTGCCGGGGATCAGGCTCAAGCGATAGCCGGCCCAGGCCAGCAGCAGGTAGATGATCGTCCAGGCCACCGGGAACAGCCAATTGGGTGGGGTGAAGCTGGGTTTGACGAGGGATTCATACCAGGCGCCGGGTTTGAAAATGACGCCGGTACTGGCGGCGGCGGCGCAGGCAAGCAGGAAGATAAAGAAGGTCATCGTCTGTCCTTGGCGGGAGTGATTTGAAGCTTGGACGTGCGACACCTACCTAAAAGTTCAGCGCCAATTCATTCCGGCATCTCCAACCCGACAATCCTCAGCCAGGGCCACCGCGCCTGATAACTGCGCGCCTTCTGCTCAAACAACGTCTGCTCCGGATGCAGTGGATTAATCCGCAAAATCCCCAACTCCACATCCTCCAACCCATACGGCGCATACACGTCGCCCGTGGCAACCTCCAAGCCGATGCACGTACCGGCCACCAGATAACGGTCGACCCCGTCGCGCGCCGACTGCAACTGCGGGTAAGGCCGACCAAAGCGCTGAGCGTACCAAAGGTGCACCCGCGCCTGGTTCTTGACCTCGACATTCACGCCCAGGTCTTTGAACAGTTCATCCGCCGCACGAATCACCGCGTCTTCCGCCTCGTAGGACAGGTCGGTGTCGAAGTAAAAAACGTCGTAATCCTTCACGCCCTGATCAGCCGGCAGATTCGCCTGATGATTCCACACCGCCTGGAACAGGCAACCCGCGGTGAGCATGCACTGGTCCACACCTAGGTCAGGCAGGCGCGCGGTGATTTCGGCGTTGATGGGGTTGGCCATGGCCAGTTCGAGCAGGGTGTCGACGGTCAATGTCATGGTGGCTCCTTCATCATCGGTACGGTCCTGGGGAGCAACGGTACAACATTGAGCGCTAGCGCCGCTTCTTCACGTCATCAAAATTCGCTAAGGTGCCGCGATGCCCTGCCCTCACCGAGACCGCCCGCCTTGGCCCACTCCCCCGCAGATCACCGCGAAAGCCCCTGGTCGGTGTTCCTGATTTTCCTGCGCCTGGGCCTTACCTCCTTTGGCGGCCCGATTGCGCACCTGGGTTATTTCCGGGACGCGTTCGTGACCCGGCGGCGCTGGCTGAGCGAGCGCAGTTACGCGGATTTGGTCGCGCTGTGCCAATTCCTGCCCGGCCCCGCCAGCAGCCAGGTCGGCATCGCCCTCGGCCTGTCGCGCGCGGGGTACGGCGGCGCATTGGCGGCGTGGCTCGGGTTTACCTTGCCGTCCGCCGTGGTGCTGATCCTGTTGGCCTTGGGCATCACCCGGCACAGCACCGCCATCCCTCCCGGCGCGTTGCATGGCCTTAAAGTGGTGGCCGTCGCCGTGGTCGCCCAGGCCGTGTGGGGCATGGCGCGCAACCTGTGCACCGACGCCCCGCGCGTGGCCGTGATGCTGCTCGCCGCTTGCGTGGCCCTGCTGCAAACATCGGCGTGGGGCCAGGTCGGCGTGATCCTCGTCGCGGGCATGGCCGGCCTGCTGCTGTTCAAGCCCACACCGCCCACCGCGCACGACGCCCTGCCCGTGACCATCAGCCGTCGCACCGGGGCGCTATGGCTGTCGCTGTTTGTGCTGTTGCTGGCCAGCCTGCCGATTCTCGCCCAGTGGATGCCCAACCCAACCCTGGCCGTGACTGACGCCTTCTACCGCACCGGCGCGCTGGTATTCGGCGGCGGCCACGTGGTGCTGCCCTTGCTGCAAGCCGAAGTCGTGCCCCGCCACTGGGTGAGCAACGACGTGTTGCTCGCCGGCTACGGCGCCGCCCAAGCCATGCCCGGCCCGTTGTTCACCTTCGCCGCCTTCCTCGGCGCCTCGATGACCCAAGCGCCGAACGGCTGGCTCGGTGGCCTGCTCTGCCTACTGGCGATCTTCACACCGTCGTTTTTACTGGTGCTGGGCGCACTGCCCTTCTGGGAAAGCCTGCGCCGCAGCCCGCGCACCCAAGCCGCGCTGGCGGGTGTGAACGCAGCGGTGGTCGGCCTGTTGCTGGCGGCGCTGTACCAACCGGTGTGGACCAGCGCCATCTTCACCGCCTGGGACGTCGCCCTGGCGCTGATTGGCCTGGTGGCGCTGATGGTGTGGAAACTGCCACCGTGGCTGGTGGTTGTAGGAAGCGGCGCGACGGGATGGTTATTAAGTCTTACGGTGTGAGCCGCCCAGCCACCGTGCCTTGCTCCCTTGCCTACGCTTGCGTCAGAATCCGCCGGCTTGTGCGCTGGGATGGCCGTCTCTAAGGTGGCTCGGTCGCTGAATCTCTCGGTGATCGGGTTTAGTAGCCTGAGTTGGGTATCAAAAAAGTGCATGAGCGTCATCAGTCAGACATTGCGTCTGTGCTTGATGGTGGCTGTGCGTAGGGCGCCTCCGGGCGCGCCGGCTTTGATATCCACCGGTCTACTAACCTGCGTACAGCTGCCACCTTTTTGTTTAGTAGCGGCGAGGTGACGGCCCACATCTGGATATCGTTATGTATCAAGTCAAACCTGATTCAACCGCTCTCTTCAGCGTCTCACCCGACGCCAGCAACGAAACCCTCATCACCAACAGCTACGAAACCTTCGCCTCAGTCAGCATACTGCTGCTCGACTTGTCCGAAGACCTATGCGGCAAACACCGCGACATCGCCCTCGCTATCCACCAACTGAGCGAGCTGGGCGTACTCCTCACTGCCAAATTGCTCGACCGCGAAGCGCCCTGCTCCGGTTAATGCCTAGCCCTTCAATTCACTAGAACGATTACTCGCCGCGTCGTCATAGGCCACATACAACGACTCGGCGATTTGGCTCTTGATGGCTTTGGTGGATTCCAGACCGAGCACAAAACCTTCAGCCTTGCCGCCAGCGCGGTTGAGTTCTTCATGGGTGGCGGCGCCGGTGATGGCGTCGAGAAGCTTGGCGGCGTGAGGGCCTACGCCTTTGGGGAGGGAGATTTGGTCGATGGACATTGCGATACCTTTAAAAGTTGAGTCGGTAGCGCGTGCAACCACTGCCGGGGGTGGCATGGTAGACCGGTTGGCTTAGAAAGGGGGGGGCTTTCGACCAGAAGCGGATGCTCCCGAGCGCAACGGTCGCTAACCGGCCCAGAGTGTGTAAAAAACTCTGGGCCATTAGTTGTCACTCGACGCGACTCGATAATTCCCACCCGACGGTGCATCATCGCGCTCGCCACGTTCCCGTTGCGGTATAGAAGCCAACGGCGCAAAACCTGCCCGTTCGCAAAAACGAGCCTTTTGAAATGGACGTCATCCCATGTTCGAACGTAACAAACTGGTACCGGAGTTAATGGTCACCAACCTGGATAGCAGCTTGGCTTTTTGGGTTTCTCGTCTGGGCTTCAAAGTAGCTTATCAACGCCTGGAAGATGGATTTGCATACCTTGATTTGAAGGGTGCTCAAGTCATGCTTGAGCAGGTTGATTCGGGTGCGGGTCAATGGCTGACTGCGCCGTTGACCAAGCCGTTTGGAAGAGGCATCAACCTGCAGATTGATGTTGAGGCTGTTGCACCCATTATCCAAAAACTTGATCAGGCTGGCTGTGCTCTCTATCGAGAATGCAAAGACACTTGGTATCGGGCTGACAATGTAGAAGTAGGCCAGCGCGAATTCATCGTCCAGGATCCCGACGGTTATCTTGTAAGGTTGGTAGAGCGATTGGGTGAGCGACCGACTTGCTCAATCTGAATCTGAACCGACTGTCAGCTACGGGTCGTTTGCTCCCCATAGCTACCGGTTAGCTCGCTCGAAAGCTGCCCTCCGGTAAGCGAGTAATCAAAACAGGTTCAAGTAACCCGGAAGCGATCCTGACCTTCACTGCATGCCTACCGTAATTATGGTCCCCGACCAACCCACCACGGCGTAATTTTCCCTGCTGGGCGCGATGTACCATCGCCATCAACGCCTACATGAGCCAGCACATGCGCCGCTGGTTCGCAGCGCCGAACGCGGTTAAACCTGTTGTAGCAAGGCATCTATGTACGGCGCGTGAGCATCGCTACACTGCCCGTCCACACCTCACGAACGGATTCGAAATTGCGCCGGTTTGTCGTTCCTTTGGTTGCGCTGCTCCTAGGCTATCTGACCTATCTTTTGTTAAGGCGTGCGGGCTTTTGCGCATAGCATTGAAGCGCAAGCTACCCAGAAATGAAGAGGTTATGCGCGCCCAGCTTGGGCACGAAGAAAAGGCCCTTTCGCCAGGCCAACTGGCCGAGCGTGCAGTAAGCAGACCAACACCAAACCAAGCCTTCAAACCGCTGCCTGGCGCTATGGGCCAAGAAGCATGCGGCAGCTGCAGCGAACTGACCTAAGCACGCGCTCCCCCCTGTGGCGAGTGAGCTTGCTCCCTTTGGGCTGCGCAGCAGCCCCCCAACCATTCGCAGCACAGATGAACCACAGAGCCTGGCCACCCTGTTCCACTGCCTGTGCTTTCTCAGAATCCGTCGAATTATCCAGACAACATGCACATTCGCCCCTAAGCGGGTGTTCCAATTACGGCATGGAAATCCTGTACTCCGCGAGCTTGGCCTTGTTCTCCTGCTCGAGGTACTTCTTGTCGACGATCTGCGAGAACTTCATGAAGTCGGCCTTGGCGTCTTCCCTGTTGCCCAAATGGTCGTACGCGATCCCGCGCGCATAATAGGCCCAGGCGTAGTCCGGCTGGCGCTGAAGGCCGGTACTGAATGCTTCGGCGGCCTCCCGGTACTGACCCAGGTCTGTCAGTGCGAGGCCCAGATGATAGTAGGTCGGCATATTGAAGCCGGTCCCCTTTCCTGCTTCTCCCATTCCGTTGTCAAGGTTGTACTGCACGAGCTCAAGGGCTTTTTTCGGGTTACCAGCGGCGCGATACATGGCGCTCAAGTCCAGGTAGGCGCGCGGCTCAGGCTTGACCACCAGTTGCATGGATTTCTCCTTGGCGGCCAAGGCTTCGGGAAAGCGCTTGAGGTTGAGGTAGGCGTCGGCCTGCACCGCATAAATCAAACTATGCAGCGAGGCAGGCAGCGTAGCTTTCTGCAGGCACAGATCACCTTCCTGCAGCACCAGAGGATAGTTTTCGGCTTTGGACGCCTTTAACTGGTTGGCGCAGTGGGCAAGGTTGGCTTTTTGCGGGTTCTGCATCCCTGCACAACCGGTGAGGAGGGCGGAGCAGGCAATCAGTGCGAGCCAGCGAGTATTCATGATCAGCATCCTTGTCAGTCGAGCAGATGAGCGTTGAGGTCAGGGCGATAGACCTGCAGGAGCGGCGCGGTCACGGTGCCTTGCAGCGAGCAGAACACGGTGGTGTGTCCCACGAGCGACGGTGACGTGTCGCCCGCGTCGACCATCAACACGCGGTCTACGAAACCAAACGGCGTAGCGACGCCAGGACCGGTCAGCCCTTCGGTGCGCCATTGGCCGATCGGGTCACCGACACGGCGGATTTCGGCGCGGGTAATGGCTTTGCCCTGACTGACAAAACGGGCGTTATCAACGATCAGCGGCTTGAGCTTTGCAGCCACCTCTTGCGGCGAGCCATCGGCTACAAAACCCCAGAACAGAAAATTGCCGACGTCCTTGATGGTTTGGGCCTGGTTGTAATAGCCGACCATACGCACGCCATTAACGATCAGGGGCGTTTCGAAGTGTTGGTAAGTGCCACCTTCCTGCAGCGGGCTCATGATGGTCGGTGCCTTGACCGAACCGTAGTCACTCAGGCGCAAGGTACCTGCTGGCAAGCGCGCATCGCGCAGGCTCTCAAAGAAATGCGCATCGCAACGAGAGAACTCGGTCAGCAGCTGTTCGGGCGTGGTGACGGTACGGGCGTGGGCAGTGCAGGCGACGGCGAGCAATGCAACGCCGGAAAAAAGAGAGCGGAACATTAAAATCATCCGTGAAGTGGGAACAAAATCTGTCGGCGGGTGAGTGGGAAACTTTAGCAATACGGGCCTGCCGGAGAATACCCGTGTGCCGCTGGCCCGGCCCTGTCCGGCATAAGCTATCCTGCGCTGCGACATGCACCGCCTGTCACAGACTTTCGAGCAACCTTAAAAACGGCGCACCAGGAGAGCTGCATGTTGATCGGCCATCGCTTCGAGCGCACCGCCCAGGGTGACCTGCACATCCACTCGCGCAACCGGGTGCAAAGCGCATTCGTGCTGCTGACCGGCGCAATGGCCTTCATCCTGCCGCTGGCCTTCGTCGTGCTGGGGTTCAGCGCTGAAAATGCGTCGATGGCAGACCTGGACCCACTCTCGTCGCTGCTGATCGTGCTCGGGCTGCTGCTGATTCCTGCCCTTGGCCTGCTGCTGATGGTGTACACCGGCACCCGCGAGACCTTGCTGTTATCGCGGCACAACGGTGAAGGCACGCGCCGCACCCGTAATTTTTTCGGCCGCCGCGAACGGGTGCAGTCGGTGTTCAGCATCAATGCCCCCCATGCCCTCGAACTTCGCCGCCGCCCACAGGCCGAGCCGGTCTATACCCAGCTGTGGCTGGTGATGCGCGATGGCAGCGAGCAGCGTTTGACCACCGACAACGTGCCGGTAGTGCCGGGCAGTCAACGCACCGACAGGTGGCTGCGTGAGCTGGCCGACTACCTGAACGTGCCGGTGCCCACCGAGGTCGTGGTCGATTCGGCGGCCAGGGCAACCGCCGCCTATAGGCCCGCTCCCGCCCGCGCCAGAGCGGCGAAGGGGGTCAAGCCGAAGGGGAAAGAGCTCAACTCTTCACACGAATCGAGCGAGAAACTCGGCCTTCCCGCCCGCGCCCTGCTCACCCTGCTGGGTGCGTTCCTGGCGGTGCTGGAGTTGACTCACGTGATCGCATTGATGCGTGCGCTGTTGACCGGACGGCTGCGGGTCAGCGGGCTTCGAACGGGGTCGACAAGTTTTTACTGGGCTGAGCAACCGATGGTTTTTTCATTCAACCTGCTTGTCGGCATCGCCGAGGTGCTGATTATCGGGTTGATCGCCTGGGGTTGCCTGCGCACGGCGATACTGGGCCGGCTGAAAGCCAATCCCAGATGAGTACTGCCACCCACTTGCGCACGCTGCTATTCTCAGGCGTTTCCCCCCTGCAGAATCTCCATGCCCCTGACCCATCGCGAAACCGCCCGCCTCGACCGCCGTCTCATCGCCGCCCTCACCGACGCTTGCGAAACCGCCAAGACTGAAATCCCCGGCTTCGACTGGCTGACCCACACCGTCGACTACAGCGCCTTCCCCCAAAGCCTGCGGGTGATCTGGGTGTTCGACAGCCGCGCCCGCAAGGAACACGCCCTCTCGACCGGGGCAGACACACGCATGCGTGAGCTGACCGCCGCTGCACTCAACGACGCCGACGTGCACGGCGCGCCCATGGGGCGCTGCGTACACTTCGACTCCGAGGAAGAATGCCGCCTGCGCCATGACGGCGATTGGCGCGTGCGCCTGGCCAAGGTGCATACGGCCAAGGTGTGAGTGCGCATCTTCCTGGCGCCGGTTGTACCAATGGGCAGGGCATCTGCGGGCTTTCGCGATGGTCGCTGCACGGCTGCATTTTTACCCCACCAGGCAGGTCACGCCTGCGTACTGAACCGCTGCACTCCACGCCGCTCATACATCGCCGCTTCCGTCGCTTGCGTCGCCCGCTCGCCTTTGTATTGCAGTTGTTGGATAAAAGTCCGGTCCTTGGCCCCCTTGATGTCCGACGGGTCGTGATCCGTGAGTAGAGGCGCCAGATCAAGGGTCTTGGCGAAGTTTTCGTTGGTCAGGCTGTAATAGCCCAGGCCCGACCAGACCGAATCGGCGTCCACCGTGTCGATGGCGGCATTCCGGTAGGCAACGGCTGCGGTTTTCAGACCAAGGGATTGATTGAGCAAATCCGTCAGCCGCTGGGTATCCGAGCGGCTGAGCTGGCTGGCCGAATCCAGCACTTTCAGGCGGCCATCGGCTTCGACGGTGAAGCCGTATTTTTTGCCGGCCAAGTCGGGAGCGGTGGCCGACAGCGCTGACTCGAATGACTTGAAGGAAGCCTTCAGCGTACTGAACGCCCCGTTGAAGATTTCAGCGCGGCGAGGAAAGTCTCGCGACTGGGTCCGACCGACCCAGGTGTCGACCACCTCCAGCGGTTCCAAGGGGGCGCTGGCTGATCCACTGGGATGGTAGACGGCCGCCGGGGCGGCGTTGGCCAACGCGTCTTTCGCGGCGTCCGTCAGGGGCTGGGCCACGAGTTTCTGCTCGGAAGGTGTAAGACTGGTGTTGGCCGGCGGGAGATAGGCAGCGCTGACGAAAAGAGCCATTTCATCGATCCTTGATTGGCGGTTCATACAGGTTATCGCCGGAAATCGGCCGAGCTTTAGACGACCAACTTGCAGGATCGTACAAGCCAGGCGCCTCGTGGCCTCGATAGTCTGGCCGTCTTACCTACCAGAGGATGGATCATGGCTACCTCACAGCACTCGGCACAACCGGTAAACCTCGCGCAAAAGGCATCGCTCATCGACGCGCAGTGGAGCCCCAGGGTCGTCGCCGAAATGAACGACTACCAGTTCAAGGTGGTGCGCATCGAAGGGGAGTTCATCTGGCACTCGCACCCGGAAACCGACGAAGCATTCCTGGTGCTGGAAGGGACGCTGCGTATCGATCTGCCGGAAGGCCCGGTGTACGTGGCGGCGGGCGAGCTGTATGTGGTCCCGCGTGGCGTTGAACATCGGACTGCCGCCGAGGGTGAGGCGAAGCTGATGATGATCGAACCGCGAGGCATTCTGAATACCGGTCATGAAGGCGGTGAACGTACTGCAACAAACGATCTTTGGATCTGAAAAAATCGCGCGCCTCATGGGGCTCGGTCATTGAGTCGAGCCTTTAGCGGGTAATTTCTGGATAATGCCCAGCTCCCGCCCCCGATACGGACATCCCGCTCGATGAAGTTGCCCACCGCTGCCGCCCTCCTCCTCGCCTCTGCGCTGCTGCCTTCCATCGCCCACGCCGACGACGCCGCGCTGACCGATACACTCAAGGCCTTCACCCGCTGCGACGCGACGTTCTTCAGCCGCCTGAACAGCCATCGCGACGCCTGGCAGGCCTACGCGCCGCTCAAGCAGGAAAAAGACTTCTCGTGGATCGCGGTGGTCAACCGTGCAGACCGCAAGGCCAACGCGGTGCCGGTCAGCACGCCGCCGATCGCCGGCTTGAAGCTGTTGTCGTACGCCGACGAGGCCACCGACCTCGGCAATCTGGGGCTCTACTATTACTGGGGCTTTGTTGTGCAAGGCAACATCGACGAGGTTGCCCAACGCCTTGCCCCGCTGCTCGACCAACCGGCTCGCCTGCAAAAAGGCGACGGCGCCTACATCCGTAGCGAGCTCAAGGTCGGCGACCGCTGGCAGGCCATCAAGCCACGGCCCGGCGTCGCGCCCGGCACCCGCGAAGTCGAGCGCGTGCTGCTGGTAGAGCCGGAGGGCAGCGACGGCACGCAATCGCGCATCAGTTGTTCGTTGCAGGGTGGTGTCGATGCGGCGCTGCTGGCCTGGTCGCGTCCGGACATCCAACCGGTGGACTACCCGCGCACCGTCGTAGAGCCGAGCATCAACGACGTCGCCGTCCCCGCCAGCGTGCTCCAGCGCCTCGACTCGGCCCTGCTGCAGCCGAAGTTCAAGACGTTGAACTACACCTACCTGTCGAAAAAAAGCGATGGCAACAACGACAGCCCCACCTCGGTGACCTTCACGGCGGTGGGTGGCTTGCTGAACAAGAATGAGATCTACAGCGACACCTTCCATGTCGAGCGCCTGGTGCAGGCGGACCTGATCCAGTTGAAGTCGAAGATGAACGGCGTGGGCGACGGCCAGGTGCTGCTGACCCGCGAAGCCGAACTGAGCATTCCGAGCAGTTGGACGCCTGGCCAGACGCTGAGCGCCAACCTGCACATGGCGAACGTGCCCGGCAAACCGACCGATACCCCGCTCGAGACCTCCGTGAGCTGCAAGATAGGCCAGCGCTTCCCGGCCCGACAGGTGTTTGCCTCGTTGACCGGCGACGCCATTAAGCTTGAGTGCGAGCAAGGCGACTACAAGACCTCGCGCGCGTTTATCGAAGACCTGGGCATTGCCGTGACGCTGGCAACGACCTCGAGCAAAATGCGCTCGGCGTATGAATACACGGCGTTCGAGGTGGTGCGTTGATCGAAGGGACGTTTGCCAAGCAAACATCCCGCTGATTCAGGGCACTCTACGTTGCCGCAGCAGTCTGTTCCTACACACCCCATGCCCCGCGGAGTTCCCATGATCATTGTCCATCACCTCAACAACTCACGTTCGCAGCGCATTCTGTGGCTGCTGGAAGAGCTTGGCCTGCCGTACGAGATCAAGCGCTACCAGCGCGACCCGAAAACCAACCTTGCGCCGCCGGAGCTCAAGGCGATCAATGCGCTGGGTAAATCCCCGGTGATCGAAGACGGCGCCAACGTGGTGATCGAGTCCGGCGCCATCGTCGACTACCTGATCCGCCGGCATGGCGACGGTCGCCTGCAACCGGACCCGGCCACGGCCGCCTACGACCAGTACGTGCAATGGCTGCACTTCGCCGAAGGCTCGGCCATGCTGCCGCTGATGCTTAACCTGTATGTGGGCCGCCTGGGTGAAGCCGGTGCGCCGCTGCACCCGCGGATCGAATCGGAAGTGGCCAATTACCTCGGTTACCTCAACGAGGCACTGGCACACACGCCGTATCTGCTGGGGGATGATTTGAGCGGCGCGGACATCCAGATGAGCTTTATCGGCGAAATCGCCAAGGCCCAGGGCAAGCTGGCGGCGTACCCGCACCTGGCGGCGTGGGTGCAGCGTTTCCAGGCACGCCCGGCTTATCGCCAGGCGCTGGAACAGGGTGGGGAGTATGCGTTTGCCAAGTGAGTAGCTTGCCCTCGACTGCGTGACAGAGGCTAAGGCGCCGCCATCTGCCACAGCGAAGCGCCCACGCCGGTGATGCTCTCCCCCGCAATCAACCCCGCCGCTGCGGTAATCGCAAACCGCTCGGTGAGGCTCGGCCAGCGGCAGCTCACCAGCCAGGTGAGCACCGCACCCAGGGCCATCATCAGCGACACCGAAGCTGGCAGCACAAACGCCAGCCCCAACGCGGCAGCACTGGGCAGGTAGCGGGCGCGATGGGCGGGTAACAGGCTGTCGAGTACGCCCAGCAACACCCCGGCCAGCCCTGCGATACCGATCGCCCAGCGAATGCTCGCCGACAATGAATCCAGCCCATGGGTGAGGGTTTGCGCCACGGCTTTCCAGGTCGCGACCGCCGGCGCCGGCCATTCCTCGGTGAGCAACATCGAATGCGGATCAGGAATCAGCGCCAGGTACGCAAACACCCCGACGATGCTGCCAATGAAAATCCCCAGGATCTGCGCGATCACTTGCTTGTGAGGCGTGGCACCAATGGCCTTGCCGACCTTGAAGTCGTTCATCAGGTCGGTGCACTGCCCGGCCGAGCCGCCGGCGGTGTTGGCGCTCATCAGGTTGATCGGCACCTGCCCCGGCGCGACGATACCGAAGCTCAGCTGGGACAACTGCCCGATGGCGCCAATCGGCGGAATACCGGTGGCGCCCACCACACGGGCAGCGACGGCCGCCAGGCAGATCGCCAGGGGGATGGTCAGCAACGCCATCCACAGGTTGATGCCGAACAACAGCGCCTGCAGGCTCACCACCAATACGATCGACAGCACAAAACCAGCGGCCGGCCCGGGTTTGGGTACGCTCCAGGCTTGCCCGCCGGCGGACTTGGTCGAGGTGTATAACGCCCACAGACGAATCGTCAGCGACGCCAAGGTCGAGCACACCATCAGGCTCACTCCCGGCCACAGCAACCACTCCACCAACGCCGCAAATTGCGGGCCGCTGCTGCCGGCCGGCAAGCTCACCAGGCCTTGCGCCAGCAGCCACGGGCCCAGGCCGCCCCAGGCGAGCAAGGCGCCGAGCAGCAGGGTCAGGCCTACGCGAATGCCGATAATGCCGCCAAACCCCAGCAGCAACAGCGAAGGGTCGGCAGTGAAGGTCAGGCGCTCCAGCTGGGCGGATGGCGACCAACGCGGGAAGGCCCACATAAAGGTGTCTACCCACTTCACCAGCCCGGACAGCAACGCCGCACTGAGCAGCACCTTCAAGCGCGTCGCCGCTTCGCGCCCATGGTTGTAGATATGCAGCAGGGTTTCCAGGGTGGCCATGCCTTCAGGAAACTTCAGCGCCTTGTCATTGAGCAACGAAGGCCGCAGGTACCAGGCGATCCAGATGCCCAGGAAACTCACCGAGAACACCCAGGCGATCATCGGCAGCGCATCCAGCTGGTTACCGGTCAGCAGGGTATAGGCCGGGATCGGCGCCACCAGCCCACCGGAAATGATCGAAGCGGCGGCCGAGGCGACGGTCTGGTTGATATTGCTCTCATGCAGCGTCCACGGCAGCTGCTCCGACGACCGCCTCGCCAGGCCCTGCCAGATCGCATACCCCACCAGCAGGGCAATGATCGACATGTTGAACGACCAGCCGATCTTCAACCCGGCGTACACGTTCGAAGGGGTCAGCAGGATACCGAGCACGGTGCCGGTGATGACCGCGCGCAGGCTCAGTTCGCGTTCGACGGGGGGATGAAGGGGGACCATTGATGAGGTGGCATGCATGCGGATTCCTTTCGGCAGGGGAACAGGGCGACATAACAAGTGAGCCCCTTAAGGCCTGAAGGTTCCTATGCGGCAAGCGGACACCTTTTTATGGTGAGCGGGCTTCAACCACTGCGCCATCAATTACTCAATCAGAGCCATGCAGCATCCCATAACGAATAATCCCCTACCTGCGCCACCAATCCGGCCCGCAAAGGGTTGGCAATGATGTAGCGAGCCATCTTGCGAACATCATCCTCCGCGCGGACAGCCCTATCGTGATAACCGGGTTGCCAGACACGCTCCTTGCTTTGACGACGCCGGTTGATGGTCAGCGTGCTACGCGACTTCATACGCCGCACCACGTCGGGCAACGTCTTCTGCTTCAGCTCAAACAACCAGTGAATGTGGTCAGGCATGATGACCCAGGCCAGAGAGTCGACCAATCCCAGCTCATGAACCTGCCGGAATTCGGCAACCAGCAGACGACCCAGATAAAGGTCGGTGAATAGGCGCTGACGGTGATGCACGACAATGGTAATGAGGTAACTGCGCCCGTATTCAGAGTACCGGCCGTGACGCAGGCGATGGGATTGGGGTGTGGGGCGCATTCCGTTGCTCCTGGGGACCGTCCTGAAGAGCATTAACACTAGCGCGCCGTAGCTGGCGAGCCAGGGTCATCGGGTGACTGAATGTATCCGCCTGGAGTGACCTGGCTTTTTTGTGGTGAGCGGGCTTGCCCCGCGCCGGGCTGCGAAGCGGCCCCAAAAGCTGTTATCAGGATTTACCTGGAAAAACGCGGTGCTCTTGATGGGGCCGCTTCGCGGCCCAGCGCGGGGCAAGCCCGCTCACCACAAAAAGTCCACTCACCACTACACGTGTGCCCCATCACAAAAGATCATCCCATTACAGAAAACCTGTCATCGGGTGCCTGAATGTATCCGGCCTGGAGTGACCTGGCTTTTTGTGGTGAGCGGGCTTGCCCCGCGCTGGGCTGCGAAGCGGCCCCAAAAGCTGTGATCAGGATTCACCTGGAAAAACGCGGTGTTCTTGATGGGGCCGCTTCGCGGCCCAGCGCGGGGCAAGCCCGCTCACCACAGAAGCCCGCTCACCACAAAAAGTCCGCTCACCACTAAGCGTGCGTAAAACCCATTCCCCCGGCCACCTCGCCATCGGCTTGTGCCTTGTCCAACAGTTGCTGCACCCACGGCGCGTTCCGGGGATTGACCACGCCATAGCGGTCCGGCGGGAAAAACGCCCAGTGATGGGCGATTGCTGTAAGGCGCTTGAGCTCATCGGCCGCCAGCCAATACCCGGTGTCCAGCAAGGGCAGCGGTTCGCCGTCGAAACGTCGGCCCAGCATCAGGTTGGTGCCGGGAGCGAAGGTAAAGGCCAGGTCCTGGCAGGGTTGCAGTTGTTTGTCCGGTGCCGGCATGTGGCCGACTCGGTTGTACGTGAAGTCGCCGGGGTATTCGTCCTTGAATACCAGCCAGTGGCCCGCCGTGGTCTTGGCGACGATCCACTGCGACACCCCGCTGCTCTGGGTGCGTTCGAGCTCGCCGTTTTTCCATTGCGTCAGGGCGTTGCAGTCGGGATCGTAGTCCGAGGCCCACAGGCTGGTGCCCGACACCAGCCTGTGGCGCTCCAGCTCGACCACGCCCTGGTCCGGCATGGCCTGCCAGTAGCGCTTGATGGGATCGCGGGTATCACGCAGGTAGTTGCGCAGCCCCCAGGCCGCCGTAAAGACCACCGCCGCCAACACCTGCCAGGCAAACGTGTCGCCGATGACACGGTCTACGTCCAGCCCTGGCGCGAACGCGGCCCCGTACAGCCACACGCCCAGCATGAACACCAGGCTGGGCAGGAACACACCAAAGCACAGCG
Organism: Pseudomonas sp. GW821-FHT09C10; assembly: GCF_059418085.1. NCBI lineage: Bacteria > Pseudomonadati > Pseudomonadota > Gammaproteobacteria > Pseudomonadales > Pseudomonadaceae > Pseudomonas > Pseudomonas sp. GW821-FHT09C10. Next base: position 146,303 of record NZ_JBWKPE010000016.1, on the reverse strand, counting down.
GCGGCAGCAGCACTTCGATCCAACTGAAGTGATGCCCGGCTGCATGCTCCCGCGCCCAGGCCTGCTCCTGGGCGAGCATGGGTGCCTGTTCGCGCGAGCCGATGCCGGGATCGGGGGCCTTGAAGCGCCAGTAAAGTGCCACGGGGTCGTTATTCATGCAGCGCATCATGCCCTTGGCGCGGGCAGAGATACAGCGCCCCGACCGCCGATAAAACAATCATTGCCGAGATTCGCCCACAGTCATACGATGACTGATCACACCCATAACAATAAAGGATCACCCGTGAACAAACCCCTGCTCCTGGCCGCCGCCGTTGTCTGCGGCTTCAGTGCCCACGCCCACGCCGCCACGTTTGCGTATATCTCCAGCCCCGGTGACGGGCTGATTTCCCAGTACCGCCTCGACGAAAGCAATGGCGCCCTGAGCCTGGTCGAGCAAGTGACGGCCGGCGATCAGGTCAACCCCATGGCCCTCAGTCCCGACGGCAAGACCTTGTTCGCGGCCCTGCGGGTCAAACCGTTTCAGGTCCAGGGCTTCAGCATCGACCCGACAACCGGCCGCCTGACGCCGCAGTCCAAGGCGCCGCTGGCCGAAAGCATGGCGTACCTGGCCACCGACCGCGCCGGGCGCTATTTGCTCGCGGCGTCCTACGGTGCCGACACCCTCAGCGTCCAGCCCATCGTCAAGCCCGACCCCATCCGCACCTACAAAACCGGCCTGCATGCCCACTCGCTGCGCACCGACCCCAGCAATCGCTTTGCCTACGCCGGCAACCTGGGCACGGACCATGTGCTGCAATACCGCTTCGACGCCGCCACCGGCGCACTCACCCCGATCGGCAGCGGCTTCGTGAGCGTGCCGGCCAATACCGGGCCTCGGCACCTGGCGTTTTCGGCCAACGGCAAGTACCTGTATGTGGTCGGTGAAATGAGCGGCACCGTCACCGCGTTTGCCATCGATGACGGCACCGGTGCGCTGACGCAGATCGGCGTGGCCAATGGCATTCCCGAGCGTTTGAAACTGGCCCATGGTGAAGTGCGTGACGCGCGCAACAATGACCTGAAAGACGACCCGACGCCGCGCATCTGGGCGGCCGACCTGCGCCTGTCGCCGGACGGCAGGCTGTTGCTGATGAGCGAGCGCACCAGCAGTTCGGTGTCGGCGTTTGCGGTGGATACCGCCACCGGCGGCCTGCGCTATGTCGACAACTACCCGGTCGAGGAGAAGCAGCCGCGCAATATCGCGTTCTCCCCCAACGGGCATTGGCTGCTGGTGACCGGCGAGAAAAGCGACAAGGTCGGCACCTATGCAGTCAGCGCCAGCGGTGCGTTGAAGCGGGTGGGGGAAGCGGCGTCGGGCAAGGGGGCGCTGTGGATTGAGGTGCTGCATACCTCGGCCAACTGACCTGAACCTGTGTGATTATCCCTTGGGGAGGCTTGGACGAGGTATGACCCGCGTCCAGGCCTCAAATGTGTAAACGATGTCCCCGGTTTCAGATGTAAACGATGTCTACGGTTCTACACCCCCACAGGGTTGGATCTTGAGGGTGTACAGGCCTCAGCTCAGGCGAAACCGTGCGGTGTTATCACTCAACGCCTGGCTGCCCTTGCTCAAGGTGTCCGCCGCACGGTTTACCGCGCGGGCGCCGTCCAGCAGGCGCCCGGCGGCCTGGTCGACTTGCTGGATATTGCCGCTCACTTCGTCCGCCGTCGCCGCCTGCTCCTCCACCGCCGTGGCGATTTGCGCCAGGGTGTCGGTGACGTTCTGCACCGCGCCGGCTATCTCGCCCAGGCGCGTGCCCAGGCCGGTGACGGACTCGGCATCGGTCAACGCCTGCTCGCATGCGGCGCCCATCAGCGTCACCGCCTGGCTCACGGTGGCGCGCAGGCTGTCGACGGTGCCGGCGATCTGCGCCGTCGACGCCTGAGTGCGTTGCGACAGGCTGCGCACTTCATCGGCGACCACCGCAAACCCTCGGCCCTGCTCGCCTGCGCGGGCGGCTTCGATGGCTGCGTTGAGCGCCAGCAGGTTGGTCTGCTCGGCAATGCCGCGAATGGTGTCGACCACCGATTGAATCTGCTGGCCTTGCTGGCTGACCTGCTGCAAGGCGTCCGAGGTGTCGGTCAGGCGCTGGTTGAGCTGCTGGATGCTGGCGGTGGTACGCTGGCTGTCGCGGCTGCTGTCTTCGGCGATGCGCCGGGTCTGCTGGGCACTGCCCGAGGCCTGCTCGCAGCTGCGCGCGACGCCCATGGACGTGGCGGCCAACTGCGTGGCGGCGGCGGCGATCTGGCTGATCTGGTGCTGCTGGTCCTCGACTTCGCTGAGGGTGCTGCCCGATTGCGAATTAAGGGTGAGCACCGCCGAGCCGAGTTGCTGGGTTTCGTGATTGACGCCGAGCAGGCTGGTGCGCAATTGCACCACCGCGACGTTCAACGCGGTGCTGATCGCCGCGAGTTCGTCGCGCCCTTCCACCGCCACTTCCACGCACAGGTTGCCGTCGCGCAGGGACTCGGCCAACGTGGTAATGCCGCTGGCACTGCGACGGATGGAGGCTTGCAGGCACATGAACAGGTACAGCGCCGCCAGGGCCAACAGGCTGAATGTCGCCGCCATCGGGATGAATTGCTTGAGTGAACGGTCGTGGTAATAGCTCAGGCGCGCGTCCAGAGAGGTCAACGACTGCTTGCGCAGCGCGCCGAGGCTGCCGAGCATGGCGTCGACACTGCGGTCGAAGGCGGCGGTGTCGAGCTTGATGGTGCCGCCAAACACGCCGTCGTCGAGCACCTTGAGTTCGTTATCCAGCACTTGCAGGCTGTTGTCGTACTGTCCGGTCCAGGGTTCCATGCCCGCGAACTGCTTGGCCTTGAGCGAAGAGGCGGCCTTGGTCAACTGGTCGCGCGCATCGCCGATGCGGCTGCGCAAGTCGCGCATCTGCAAACGGCTCTGTAAGGTGAACTGTCCCGAAGAAATGGACGACTGCCCCACGCTGGCCATGCGACCGATGCGCTCGATCAGGTCGGGCGCGTGCTGGGTGCCCATCTGCATGAGCATGTAGGTTTCCAGCCACGGGTCGAGGATCAGCCCGGCGTCCAGGGCGATCTGTTCGCGCAGCGCCTGCATGGCCGTCAGCGCGGTGGTGAAGCGGTCGTAGCCGTCCGGCCACCACCCGACGGTGCGCAGCGATGACGAATCCATGCCCTTGACGGTGCCCTGCAACGCTTCGAAGCGGGCCATGACATCAGCGCTGGCGTTCTGGGTTTTCAACGCCTCGCCGAGGGCTTGCAGGCTTTGCAGGATCAGCGGGAAATTGGCATCGACGTTATCCATCGCCGCCTTCGCTTCCGGTGTCGGGGCGTGCAGGATGTCCGCCGCCTTCCAGCGCGCCGCCAGGTTACGTTGCGCCGTCAACTGGCCGTCCAGTGCATCCAGGGCCAACAGCTGGCGAACGCCGGACTGTTCGTTGGAAATCACGCTTAATTTGTCGCGATAGTCCTGGCCGATCATCCACAGGCTGCCCGCCAGGGGCAGCATGAACAGGAAGAACAGGATCTGGAACTTACGTGCGAAGCCGAAACGTCCGAGCAGGCGGATACCGGGTGATAAAAGGCTGTGCATGTCCACTCCCAAAAACAACCCACGCGTTAGACGGCAGGCGAAGCCTTGAAATGACTAACGGCAAAATGCCATGTCATTGATTAGGTTGGCACTAGCAAGATACGGGCCGCTGCTGCACAGCCCTGAAACAGGGCACGCGACGCGCCAATACGGCCCGAGGCGTGCTCGAAAATGGGGCGAAAGCACCCAGTTGCGACACAGGCATCGTCACCTGCGGAGACGACCACCCGAGGCGCGCACTGAAACGCCCTCAATCACCACAGCCTATCGGCCGCACACGGGAAGAACTTGAAGGGGATACGCCGGACTGTTCACGCCAGCAGCCGGGTAATCCACTGGACCTGCTCGGCGATGGCTTGCGCCTTCGCCTGCGGCACCCGCTGCCGAGCCTGTTCAAAGCCCGCCAGGGTACGTTTTTTCAGGCGCAACGCACGCTGCCACTTGGCGAGGAACGCCGGGCTGCGGGCCTGCAGGTGCATGGGGCCGAAGTACAGCTCCTCAGCGCTGTACACCACGGGTTCGGCGCGCTCGGCCATGATGATTTCATAGTAGAAGCGGTTTTCGTGCAGCAGCTCCTCACTGAGGATGCGGTAGCCGTTGCTCATCAACCAGTAGCGCAACGGCTGTTCGCCGCCGTTGGGTTGCAGGATCAGACGTTCGCGGCCGCTGAGGTGGGCCTTGCCGCTGTCGAGGATGTCGCGGATCGTCTCGCCGCCCATGCCGCAGACGCTGATCGCGGTGATCGCGTCCGCCGGCTCTATCGCCGCCAACCCATCGGCCAGGCGCACCGTGACGTGCTGCTCCAGGCCATTGTCGCGCACGGTGCGCTGCGCCGCGTGGAACGGCGTGCTCGCCACCTCGCCCGCCACCGCCGCCTCAATCACGCCACGGCGCATCAAGGCCACCGGCAGGTAGGCGTGGTCCGAGCCGATATCGGCCAGCCGCGCGCCCCTCGGCACCTGCGCGGCCACACGCTCCAGGCGCATGGACAAGGTGTGTTCGTTCAACCTGCGTTCCTTTTTATTCGCCGGAAAATCGATCCCGGCTGTTGGTCAGATGCAACACCATCGCCGCCCTTGCGGCATCCGGATCCTGGCGCTTGATCGCGTTGAAGATCGCCTCATGCTCCAGGTTCGCCAGTTGCCCGAGCTTGGCAAAGTCCGCCCCGCCGCGCTCGTCACCCTTCACCTGGGTACGCGGAATCATCGCATTGCCCAGGTGCTGCATGATCTCGGTGAAGAACGTGTTGCCGGTGGCTTCGGCGATCAACTGGTGAAAACGCTTGTCCTCTTCCACGCAGCTGTCGTTGTTGGCCAGCGAGGCCTGGTAGTCGTCGAGAGCGGCGCGCATGTGGGCCAGCTGCGTGTCGGACCTGCGCACGGCGGCCAGCGCCACCGCCTGCACTTCCAGGCCCAGGCGCAGCTCGAGCATGTTGCGCACGCTGGCGACGGTGTCCACATGCAGGCGCAAGCCTCGCTGGGCCTGTTGCGCCAGCACAAAGGTGCCGATGCCATGGCGCGTCTCCACCAGCCCCGAGGCTTGCAGCTTGGACAGGGCCTCGCGCACCACAGTCCGGCTCACCCCATGCTCGAGCACGATGGTGGATTCGGACGGCAGTTTTTCACCGGGCTTCAACTGCCCAAGCAGGATGCGCTGGGTCAGGGCGTCGAGCACGCCTTGGGCCAGGTTGTTGGAGCGTCTACGGACGGGAGGTCCACTGTCAATGGGCATCGTTGCGGGTCCACGGGGTTGGGCTGGAGGGAGCTTAACATCCCGATCGGGCACGAGGCGGGGTTGATTCAAAAGTCAGCCGACTTGTATGACAACCAATCTTAGCCCTGCCTTATCTCATCATCGTCACCCTGAAGAACTCGCGACAGCCAGCGCTCTTCAACGCGCCAAAAAACCCAATAAACATTAAGAAAATAACCAAAATACCCGATAACCGTACGGTCTTATAAGAACAAATCACTCACGACCGTATTGCGAACCTCAGAAACTCACTTGTATGATGTCTATCAACAAGACACGCAAACCCGCATAAAAACAATCAGGGGGAGTTTTGAATTGTGAACAATTCAAGCCATGCATCTGCCGCACCAGAAAGTGATCCGGTCCTCGCGCGCGCCGTGAGCAAAGTGAAGGGCCATGTGCTCCCACTGTTCGTGATCATGTTCATCCTCAACTACATCGACCGGGTCAATATCGGCTTTGTGCGCACGCACTTGGAACATGACCTGGGCATCGGCGCTGCCGCCTATGGCTTCGGTGCCGGGCTGTTCTTCATCGGCTACGCGCTCTTTGAAGTGCCCTCCAACATGCTGCTGCAAAAGGTCGGCGCGCGCATCTGGCTGACCCGCATCATGTTCACCTGGGGCATCGTCGCCACGCTGATGGCGTTCATCCAGAACGAAACCCACTTCTACATCCTGCGCTTCCTGCTGGGCGTGGCCGAAGCCGGCTTCTTCCCTGGGGTGATCTACTACTTCACGCGCTGGCTGCCGGGGGTTGAGCGCGGCAAGGCCATTGCGATTTTCCTCAGCGGCTCGGCGGTGGCCTCGCTGATCTCCGGCCCGCTGTCAGGCGCGCTGCTGCAGATCGAAGGGTTCGGCTTCCACGGCTGGCAATGGATGTTCGCCATCGAAGGCCTGGCCTCGGTGGTGATCGGTTTCTTTGTGTGGTTCTGGCTCGATTCCAAGCCCCACGACGCCAAATGGATGACCCGCGAAGAACAGGATGCGCTGGTCAACGCCATCGACCAGGAACAGCGCGAGCGTGAAGCCCTGACCAGCGTCAAGCCGACCCTCGGCAAGCTGCTCAGGGACCGTCAGATCCTGCTGTTCTGCGCCCTGTACTTCTGCATTCAACTGACGATCTACGCGGCGACGTTCTGGCTGCCGAGCATCATCAAGAAGATGGGTGACCTGAGCGATGTGCAGGTGGGTTTCTTCAACTCGATCCCGTGGCTGATCTCGATCATCGCCATGTACGCCTTCGCGACGCTGTCGGGCAAATTCAAGTTCCAGCAGGCCTGGGTTGCGGCTGCGCTGTTGATTGCCGCGGCGGGCATGTTCATGTCCACCACCGGCGGGCCGATCTTCGCGTTCGTGGCGATCTGCTTTGCGGCCATTGGGTTCAAGTCAGCGTCTTCGCTGTTCTGGCCCATCCCACAGGGCTACCTGGACGTGCGCATCGCTGCAGCCGTGATTGCCTTGATCAACTCCATCGGCAACCTGGGTGGCTTCGTTGCGCCGACCACCTTCGGCTTCCTGGAGCAGACCACCGGCTCGATCCAGGGCGGCCTCTACGGCCTGGCCGGCACCTCGGTGCTCGCCGCAATCCTGGTGTTCTTCGCCAAGACCTCGCCCGCTGCCGCATTGGCCTCTTCGGGCGCCGTGCCCACCGGCGCTGCCATCAGCAAATCTCTCTGAGCCTCTTTAGGAATTAGCCATGAATACTCCCGTCATCACCCACTTCCAGGTCATCCCGGTGGCCGGTCACGACAGCATGCTGCTCAACCTCAGCGGCGCCCACGGACCGTTTTTTACCCGCAACATCGTGATTCTCAAGGACAGCAGCGGCAACACCGGCGTCGGTGAAGTCCCCGGCGGCGAACGCATCCGCGAAACCCTGGAAGACGCGCGCAGCCTGGTGATCGGCCAACCCATCGGCCAGTACCAGCGCGTCCTCAACCAGATGCGCAGCACCTTTGCCTCACGGGATTCGGCGGGCCGTGGCCTGCAAACCTTTGACCTGCGCATCACCATCCATGCCGTCACCGCCATGGAAGCCGCCCTGCTCGACCTGCTGGGCCAGTTCCTCGAAGTGCCGGTGGCTGCCCTGCTCGGCGAAGGCCAGCAGCGTGATGCGGTGAAAATGCTCGGCTACCTGTTCTATGTCGGCGACCGCAGCGCCACCGACCTGGCTTACCGCAACGAAACCGACAGCGACGACGCGTGGTTCCGCCTGCGCCATGAAACCGCCCTGACCAGCGAGGCCGTGGTGCGCCTGGCCGAAGCCGCCAAGGCCAAGTACGGCTTCAACGACTTCAAGCTCAAAGGCGGCGTATTGAGTGGCGATGCAGAGATCGAAGCCGTCACCGCCCTGGCCGAACGCTTCCCCGATGCGCGCATCACCCTCGACCCCAACGGCGCCTGGTCATTGAAAGAAGCCATCCGCCTGTGCCGCGACCAGCACCACGTGCTCGCCTACGCCGAAGACCCATGCGGCGCCGAAAACGGTTACTCGGGGCGCGAAGTCATGGCTGAATTCCGCCGCGCCACCGGCCTGAAAACCGCCACCAACATGATCGCCACCGACTGGCGCGAAATGGGCCACGCGATCCAACTGCAATCGGTGGACATCCCCTTGGCCGACCCGCACTTCTGGACCCTGCAAGGCTCGGTGCGCGTGGCGCAGATGTGCCATGAGTGGGGCCTGACCTGGGGCTCGCACTCCAACAACCACTTCGATATTTCCCTGGCCATGTTCACCCAAGTGGCCGCCGCCGCCCCGGGCGACATCACCGCCATCGACACCCACTGGATCTGGCAGGACGGCCAACGCCTGACCCGCGAACCGCTGAAAATCGAAGGCGGCTATGTGAAAGTGCCGGCCAAGCCTGGCCTGGGCGTGGACATCGACATGGACGCCGTGGCCAAGGCCCACGAACTGTACAAAGGCATGGGCCTCGGCGCACGGGATGACAGCGTGGCGATGCAGTTCCTGATTCCGGGGTGGCGTTATAACAACAAGCAGCCTTGCCTGGTGCGCTGAAGCGCTGGGTTCCGGGGGCGGCTCGGTCTCCAGAACACCATCAATCCAATGTGAGAGGGGGCTTGCTCCCGATTGCGGTGTGTTTGCCAGCCATGTATCGACTGACACTCCGCCATCGGGGGCAAGCCCCCTCCCACATGGGTCCTCGGTGTTTTACAAGGGTTGTGGTCGCTCGCTAAACCGCGCGTCAGGGTTTACCGGCCAAAGCCCGCTTTGCTCTTGCAGTTTTCTTGACTGCCACCGCCGCAATCGGCTGCACAGTCAGTTCCACGCCTAACGCCAGCATCAACTTCTGAATCGTCTCATAGCGCGTTTTAGAACCGCCTTTCAGCGTCTTATACAGACTCTCGCGATTAACCCCCGCAGACTCCGCCACCTTGTTCACGCCCTGGGCCTTGGCGACCTCGGCAAGCGCTTTCATGAGCACCTGCGGGTCTTGAGATTTCATGCTCTGCGCCAGATAAGCGCTGATGGTTTCCGGGCTATCGAGGAAGCGCGACGCTTCATAGACGCTGGTACCGGAGGTATCAAGATCGAGGATCGGCATGTCCTCTGGTTTGAATTTCGATTCGCTCATTTCATCTACCTCTCAGGGCATCAAGGATCTCTTTTGCCCGTTTGATTCCTCTGTTCTGGTCGGTTTTATCACTGCCCCAGAGCATCAGGTAAGCAGTGATGCCCGTACGCACAAAGTAAACTCTGTAGCCGGGCCCGACAAACACACGCATTTCACTCACCTCATCGCCTACGGGTGCACAATCGCCGAAATTATTTTCCTCGGCTCGGTCTAACCGTGTGAGGACAGCGGTTTTTCCATAAGTATCGCTCATGCCGTCGAGCCATGTATCGAACTCCGGCGTCCTGCCGATCAGATTGGTCACAGAATTTTTTGTAGCCTACTGGCTACTCCTTGTCGATACCAGTGAATTTTGAGTCCGGAAGACTCCGGAAGAAAAATCCTAGTCCAGCGCTCGCATAAGCAGCCGATCGATACTATTAGCGCCTGTGTCTAACCTTCACCACACCTCAGCACCTGCGCATTCGCCCGCTATCACGGTGGCTGACACTCCGCCATCGGCGGCAAGCTGAGGCGGCAAACGATAGAGATGAAGCCCAAAGAAAACGTCCTGCACAGCCGCTTCAGTTTGCGTAAAATGCGAGCCGTTCTCGATCAGGAAGACTCAACCCAGGAGGGGTAACGCTTGAAACCGCTTGACACCCACGCGCCACAACACGCCGACACGACCGTCACACGACTTAAGCTCAAAGACCAACTGGCCGTAGACCCTTACAAGGCATTGGCCCTGCTGGAGAGCACCCTCCTCTGCTTTGTAACGACGGCCCTTATGCTGTTCGTTGCACACAGCGTTGGCATAACCGCCACATTCAAGGTCAACGTCCTCTACGGCGGCACACTGGGTGCATGCATAGGGGCGACCTACAGGATGTACCACGATGCCGCCCTTTCCGCGTGGTGCATGGCCAGCCCTGTCAGCCCTGCGGCGCTGCAAAACGCGATGCGTGCCTTGAAGTATTCCGAGACGCAGGAAGGCGTTTACTGCCCCAAGAAACGTATGTTCAGCCCATTCCATCGGTGCGATTCAGAGCGGATCACGCTCACCACACTGGATGGAGGCACACGCTTCACAGGCCCCTATTTCAAGCTGAAAGCGCTGTCAGCCATGCAACTTGCTGACGCGCCCGAAGCGCAAGAAACCGACCTCACGCCACCAACGGTGCACGTCTGATCAATTTCGCGGGTTCCTGCCTCGGTATCGGAACGCACCACTGAGTCCGTGAGGCCGTCGCGCCGCCACTGCGGGCCTCAAACGCAAGGAAACCAGGACATGGCAACAGCAAAAACCAAAAAGGCGTTTGTGTATTCGGCATGGGGGTTACTGTTTTTGAGCCTGGTCGGGGTTTTAGTCATACAGGCCTTCCAGGAAACACCCCAGCCCAGCAAACCCAGCTTCCTCAGCGACCTCATCATCGTGACCGCACGAACGACGCCCGGGAATCGAAAGATCGACGAGCATCTAACCTTCGTTCGCGCGGAAGCGGCCAACAGTCACGCCCTCAAGTTCTATTACACGTTGGTCGATTACGATACCCATCCCGAGGACGTTGACTTGGGCGTGATGAAATCCAGCATCACCCAGGCTGTCTGCGCCGCGCAAATGCCAAGGGACCAGTCCATCATTTCATTGGGTGGCACCTTCATTTACATATTCGGCAGCAAAAACGTAAAAGAGGTTGGACGGTTCGAAATCAACAAGCAGAGCTGTAATGGCTAATGAGCTGCCCCCCCTTCAACCGACTCGCTCAAACCGCCGCCGCTTCAGGAACAACCCCACCCCCAACGCCACCGCAAAGATCGACAGCAACCCCAGGTCAGCCCCCCATGGACGGACCTGGCTCGCCGCCACGCAGCCGACCGCCCCCGCCACCACCAGCAGCACCCCCAGCCACGTGCGAAGCTGGTACGGTTTAACAAACCGATCGAGCAGAAAAAACAGCACCAGGGCCAGGACCAGCTGGGTAATGTCAGACATGTGCTTCTCCCGTCAGGTCTTGATGATCAGTGTCGAGGCGCTGCGTTGCGGGCCGATGCCGCCGTTGACCTGCGCTTCGATGCTGACCAGTACGTCGCCGGCATGATAGGTGGGCAGGATTTCATTGGCATACATGCGCACCCCCGCGCCAACAGGAACACCCACGTAAGGGGAAGCCACAGCAGAAGTGGCGCCGGCGAAGGCACTGGCGGCCAGGTTGGCGATCCTGGTGCGCTGGGCATTGAGGGTGTCGCCCTGTTGCCGCGTCAGTGGCTTGGAGATGCCGATCATCATCACGCACGGCAGGCTCTTGGCCAACATCTTGTCGTACACCTCGACGACCTTGCTGTTGACCTCGTAATGGGCACTTTTCGCCTCGCCAAAATGCAGCTCGCGCAGGCGTCCGCGCTCGCTGTCGGTGAGGGTGATCTGCGAAACGTTGAACACGATCCCGTGATTGCCCATGTATTGGAACGTCCCTTCGAACTTCATCGCACGCCTCCTTTCGAGCCAAAGGCGGGGATTCTCTAGAAGGCGGGCAGTGGATTCAAGGCAAAAGAAACGAAATGAGGAAATGGGGGGCAGGCCGACCTCCCCTGTCGCGACCTTTCCCCCGCCGCTACTCACGCTCACGCCCGCTTGGGCAGCTTCCAGTTCGGCCGGATGAAGTGGCAGGTATAGCCGTTGGGTATCCGCTCCAGATAATCCTGATGCTCCGGCTCCGCCTGCCAAAACTCCCTGGCGGGTTCAATTTCCGTAACCACAGGCCCCGGCCACAGCTTGGAGGCATCCACGTCAGCCGCAGTATCTTCGGCAATATCCCTTTGCTGTTCGCTCAGGTAGTAAATCGCCGAACGATAGCTTGGCCCCAGATCATTGCCCTGCCGATTCGGCGTGCTGGGGTCATGGATCTGGAAAAAGAACTCAAGGATCTGCCGGTAGGAAATCACCGCTGGGTCAAACACGATCTCAATCGCTTCAGCATGGTTGCCATGGTTGCGGTAGGTGGCATTCGGCACATCGCCACCGGTGTAGCCGACGCGCGTCTGCAGCACGCCGGGGTAGCGTCGCAACAGGTCCTGCATGCCCCAGAAGCAGCCGCCGGCGAGGATGGCGGTTTCGGTTGGGTTGGTCATGGTCTGTCCTTGCGGTTAATGGAGACAGGGATAGTTATGGGGCAATGCTGGGCAATACCAAGTTCAATCAAAGAAAAACTGCCCCCCCTGTGGCGAGGGAGCTTGCTCCCGCGAGGCCTTGATAGCCGACGAGTACCTGACTGATGCCCCACATTCGGATCGACTTATCTCCCAGCCCCCCATTATCGACTCACGGTTTATTCCTGGAAGGAAACGCCGCCACCTTCATCCGGTTGCCGCACGTCGCCATGCTGCACCAGCGGCGGCGGTGTGACTTGCTCAGGTCATGGAACAGCAGCACGCAGTCGTGGGCCTCGCACTGGCGGACGAATTCAAACTTATCGTTCGTGACCAAGCCCACCAGCGACTCGGCCACTGGTCCAAGCAGGCTGGCCGGGCGTCCCTCGACAACAACCTCCAGTGATCAACGCAACCCAATGTAGGAGCGAGCTCGCTCGCGAAAAACGTCAACGATGACGCCGCGACTCTGGTTTCCCGCGGAGCTCCAGGATTCTTCGCGCGCCAGCTCGCGCCTACCTTGTAGACATGTCCTACAGCAAGCTGCAGCACCTTGCCCCGTTGCCTACAGTTGCGTCAGAATCCGCCGGCTTGTGCGCTTGAGTGGGCGTCTCTAAGGTGGCCCGGTCGCTGACAACTCAGTGATCGGGTTTAGTAGCCCGAGTGACAACATAAAGTGCATGAGCCTCATCGATCAGATGTTCTTGTCTGTACTTGATGGTGGCTGTGCGCAGGGCGCCCTCGGGCGCGCCGGCTTTGTGTGTTTCCCCGGTCTACTAACCTGCGTACAGCCGCCACCCTCTCGTTTAGTAGCGAAAAGGTGTTGGCCCTAAAACAGGTACAACACACATGTACAAAGTCACGCCTAACCCTCCGAACGGTCCCGACCTGAAACTGAATCAGGCGGCGCATCGTGCTATTGATCACTACCTCAACGCGGGCGCCGAACCGCCAGGGCCGCCTCCTCCACCTTCGACTACGCTGTTCAGCGTTGCGGACGATGTCAGCAGTGAAGTGCTGATTACCAATAGCTATGAGACTTTTTCTTCGGTTACTGCGTTGTTGCTGGACCTGTCGGATGAGCTGGAAGGGAAGCAGCGGGATGTGGCGTTGGCGATTCACCAGTTGAGTGAATTGGGGGTTTTGTTGGTGGATAAGTTGATGGAGCGGGAGGGGGCTGCTGGAGCGGGCAGCTAACCTTCCACCCACTCGATAGATCGCTGAGTCGTTGTGACTCACTTTGCGAAGACTCGGCGGTTTTCTTTCGGAATAAATAGACCCATCCCCTAACCCCTCTCAACCCGAGTTCGTGGTCGGCAGTTTCCGTAGAGAAGCCGTCAGCCGTCGATCAGTCCTGCGGAGTCTGGCCAGTCGAATGTCCAATGCTCGCGAGAAAAATCCTAGTGTCCCGATTAGACCGCAGATAAACCACGCGGCAAGCTGATGGCGCAGTTGCGACGAGTTGCTGCATTTTTGCGCGCGCTGATCTTTTCGTCCGCCACATGAATCTAAAAAACTCCGGCAGGTTCGCCAGCAGTTCAGGACAGTTATGCGGCAAGTCAGGCCGAGACTGACCGCGTTGGAGCAACGTTCTGCGCAGTACGCGCAAGAATCGAAGCGTCGCCGAACGATCAATCCATATCAAAAGATCTGCACGGGCCATCCGGTTGTCCCACGTGGCTGAATGACCACCTTCGAATATCCAGCAATCACGGGCCTCGACCTCGAGACAAAGCTGCGTCTTCTCGTCCCGGCTTCGTTCTATCCAACCTGGCTGCCAGTGGATAGTGTCGATATGAACGACCGGCAAGGCCGTGAGCTGACCAAGCTTACGTGCCAAAGTGCTTTTGCCAGACCCAGGTTGACCAACAATCATCACCCGTTGCATCGAAGCACCTTCTCGCTATTCAAGCTGATTTTTTGGGGTGGCGATTTTACGTCAATGCCTATATCGGTCAACAACAAGGGGGCATAGCGACAGACAGCTTTCGCCCAGAAGACTTCAATCAACTGAAGGGCATGGGTTGGTTGGAACGTACCAGTGGGCTGCGGAGTCGAGATGAACGTGTTTCTGCTTTCGAGGCAAGAAGGGCGTATCGAGCGTACCCAGTGCTATTGAAACCCAACTGGCAAACTCGCCTTGAGACCGTGACCAGAACAAAGCCGAACCACACTGCACGCAGAACTCGCGTGATACCGTCGCTGAAGAAGCATAGGATTTGATATGGATGGAGCCGCTAAGTATTTGCAGCGCGCTACGCGGAACACTGCAGTAAGAAGCAAATGCCGCCCCATGACCTTTGCGACACTGGCTGCAATGACAATGACTCACTGCTTTCGGTGTGGTGGATAGCTCGTAACTGACGGCGGCACATAAACAGCTTCCTTGGTACACCTCTGTCATACGCTCTTCCATGCATGCAAAAGTGCCAGCGTAGCCCTACCTGTCTAATCAGTCGAGCGACGGCTATTGGCCGATTCTGTTGAAACTGTCGGCCATGGTTTCCGCAGCTGAAAAGTACGCGCTCGACGTTGAAATCTTTACTTTCGGCTAAGGTGTCCAGAGGCGGATTTCAAATAGCAGCGTGTAAAAAAGGCGTTTTCGCCGGTCGATGATCAGGCAGTTCTGGATGACCGAATTTTTCAACAGAATCGGCCAGAAGCGGTCACTGCGCATCACATCCCCGGCCTGAAAGCCTGGATAGCCGAGTTGACCGTTCACGATGCAGTGCAGCAGCATGTGATCAATCATAAGTGCTTCCAGGAAACCTATGCATAGCCCTGTAGATCTTCATGAGTTGTTGGCGCACGTCAGAGATGAACCGTCGTTCATACGATTTATCGAAGCCCTCGGTGTAGATTTCGCCAGCAGGCGTTTAATTGAAAAGACATCGCCTTCATCGGTCTATGGGCCAAGTGCTCTTGGCTGGGAAAATGTGTCCGTTGACGCGTTTTTTGATGCGGCGGCTTCGTGGGCAGACGCCAGTTCCCGACTTGCCCAAGAGGATAGGTCGATACCCAATGTTTGGCATCGCTGTGCGGCCATTTTGCTGGCTGGGAAGTATTATGAGTGACACGGGTACGACATCCGTAACGTGGAAGGGAACCGTGGACGGGATGTTGCCAAAGAACCAACGCAATAAGCTTTTGGTTGAAGCCGAAGCCTACGGTTTAACGTTGAATGATCTTGCTGCCACCTTCGAGGAATTCGGCGTGGCCCCCAGCAATCTGCTGAACGAGCTATCCATAGCGGTTGCTGAAGGCTACTTGGCAGGGGCTTTGACTTACGAGTTCTGCGATGGCGTCATGAACGGGCTCATCGCTGCCATCGTTGATGTGGGCATGACCAATGACATGCCGCAGCCTGCTTTCTCGCTTTATCAGGCCTTTGATCAGGGGGAGTGGGTGCGCCATGATGATCCGCCGGAGATTGATACCATTGAGAAATATGTTGATACCATTGAGAAATATGTGAAGCCGCTGGTTGTGCAGATAGTGCGTGAGTTTCAGGGTGGTAGCGGATATCGGCCAGAAGCAGATCTTTAAGCTGGAAAAATAAATCCTTCGAATTTCTTCCCGCTTTGAGAGTTTGTCTACGCACTTTTACGCTCTCTGGGCTGGTAAGCAGAGTTGGGAAATCAACTCGTCCCCTCTTCAAAAGTAGGTGCAAATGATGGCTCCCTTCGTTCTTCAGGACTTTGACGTTGGATGGGTCGCTACCGACGCCCTCGGACAGGTTGCGCTCTTCACTACAGGTGGCCCCGGACCAGTTCCTGATTCCGCGATACCCTCCGTCGAAAACTCCGAAGAATTTGTCCTTTCCTTGCCGAAAGTGTCCGATGTAGATCGGGCCACTGTTGGGGCTGGTGCAAACGCTTTCGTTGAATTTGCTAAACGTGGGTTCTTTGCTTACGACTGGTCGGACGTTCATCGCGATTCACGCCAGGCGTTGAGGGGGTATGAGCTGCAATACCGTCCCCAGAATCCACTGAAACTATTCGATTTGCCTGCCCCATTACGGGCATTGACTGAGGTTACCCGGCTATCTCACGTAATCTTCGGAGCATCCATCATAGTGATAGGTGATCAGGTTTCTTAGCGTTTATTCGGCGATTAGGGACCGCTTTTTTGGGGCGGAAGCGTTCAGTTGCGTACGGTAGCTATCGGCTAGAAGCTGACAGTGGCTACAGGCAGAAATCGACCCGAAGCTGGCCTTCGGCAGAGATTGGCACGCGGCAGTCGCTCAAATGGGAGTTACGATATCTACGCCGAACCCTCCTGCTCTACATGGGCAATGCCTTCAACCCACAGGTTCGTGAAGCAGGGTTTCTGACCCATAGCTGCAATATACGCGATAGTTGAACTGATTGAGGAGCGACTGCACTTTCAACAGTGAAGTCGCCGGTAGCTTTCAGCTAAGTGCAGCGTTTTAATTTGTTTACAAAGCGCGAGCATATGCCCTATCTGCAAATTTCGGTTAATAGTTTGATTGAAGTTCTCAATTCGGACTCTGTGAAAGTATTGCCTGAGTCGGGATGGTGGATGGCATTACGGATATAGGTACTAAGGGTTTCATATGTTGTCGTGTTATGACTGGAAGGCTTTGCATGCCTTGAAGCGTCGTAGAGTTGGTGGTTTTTTATAAAGTTATCGCATACTTTGATTGTGCCCACGTTTTCTTTATCCTGAAGCCAACCGTAGAGTTCAATGTGGTAATCATTAGAGGGCACATCGAAAGCTAGGAAGGTCGTCTCCGCTGAAGTTATTGAGGGCAAGATTGAGGGGGCATCAATATTTCGGCAGGTAATGACACTCTGATTTTCCTCTAGGGTGATGACGATGCTGTCTACCTTATCAATCAAAGCTTCTTTAAGAACATGATCTGAATGAGTGGCGAATATGAGCTGGGCTTTTTGCTGTCCGCTTAAAGAGAATAACCCTTTATAGTAGCTCAGTATTTTTCTCTCCCACTTGGGGTGCATGCTTAGCTCCGGCTCATCTATCATAATGGCAGCGCCATCTAGGACGTTGGAGTTTCTAAGTAGAAATATGCCTCTAAATACAACCTGCTTTTCACCGGTGCTCAGTGAGTCTACGGGTATAAGCTTTCCGCTCTTGGAGAAAAGGATGGTTTTCTCTCCGTCGATGTCATCTACCTTTTCATATTTCATTTTGTCAAAAAAACTGTCGAACGCACTTTTAAATCTAAATAATTTTGAGGTTTGATAAAAATCATCCCAAGACTTTGGTTTGTCGCCAAGCGCTCGGTTTTCTTCTGAATAGCTAGCGTTGTCCTGATTTACTACGTCGACGATTAGCTGTTTTAGCGAGGTAAAATCCTCTTCAGCGTCTATGTCATGCTTTTTCTTATCAAGCTCACTAGTAGTGGTTGATCTTATTTTTTGGGTTTTATAATCTGATCGCGCTTTAGAATAAATACAACCGTAGTGTCTTGGGTCTTTAGTTTCCGTATCTAACAGGCCAGGACTATTATTCCTATCATGCCTGATTTTTTGAACACCTCCTCCTTCGTCCATAATATCAAAAAATGGCTTATGCCGATTTCCGTCAGTTGGGTTCTGCGTCTTATATATCTTATCGTCAACGACGTATTCGATATAGTCGAAGTGCTCATATGGCCCAACATTGAGAAAGCTGCTGATTGCTTCGAGAATAGTCGACTTACCAGTCCCGTTTTCACCAGCTAGTAGGATGCTGCTGTAAGGCTCCCCAGTATTGGGGTTGACAAAATCGAGAGACAGGTCACCTAGTATTGGATGTTTGTTCCATTTGATTTTTCTAAGCTTCATGCTTTGCCCCGAGAGAAGATACGTCATGTGATTTATCGTTTGGCGAGTCCCATTCCTACAAAGGGTGCCTACAACCCCTGCAAGTGGATGGGGAGTTTTCCGGGCTGCCAGACGATTATTATGACAATCCTAGATACTTGTCGCTATGCATTCGTGTCCTACTCAGTGAACCCACCTGGTCAATTTCTGAGGGAGAGCCTCGCTCTTAGGCAAGACACTCATAAGGTTTTTGACTCTGGGTGACTGCTATTGGCCGGTTAGCGACGGCCTGACTTCGACCGTCGCTATGCATGATCAAACCTCAGTCTGTTCCGCCATCTCCAGGGCGTCATCGACCTCAATCCCCAGATATCGAACAGTGCTCTCCAGCTTCGTATGGCCAAGCAGCAACTGAACCGCCCGTAGGTTCTTCGTTCTGCGATAGATTAGTGATGCCTTCGTACGTCTCATTGTGTGAGTGCCATACATGGCTGGATCAAGGCCTGCGGCTTTCACCCAGCCTTTGACGATACGAGCGTATTGACGAGTGGATAGATGGTCTGAGGTATGTAGCCGGCTAGGAAAAAGGCAGTCCTCGCTGCGAAGTTGTGCCTGATGTATCCAGGCCACGAGAGCTGACCGTGTTTGCTCAGTGATCTCAAACTGCACTGGTCGCTGCGTTTTCTGCTGCATCACCATGGCTCGTGATGATACGTGCTCGCCATGGGCGACATCACGCACGCGGAGCTTGGTTAAGTCGCAGGCTCGAAGCTTACTGTCGATGGCCAGATCGAAGAGAGCCAGATCCCGGGTTCTTTTCGCAATTTGAAGCCTTACTCGGATGGCCGAGATATCTCTCAGTCGGAGTGGGGCTTTCTGCCCAACTAGTTTTCCTTTGTTCCAGGGCTGACGGCCGCAGGTAGCAATGATGTTCATGACAAGTCCTCCACGTGTGGAAAGACAAGGATGGCTAATCAGAGCGACGGTCGCTAACCGGCCAGAAGCAGTCATTCGGCAGGACAGGAAACTGTCAAGAAGCGACCCATTGCAAACCGTGAGAACAAAGCTCCACAGACAGCTAAAGTACGTACGCGGGCAAAAAATTAAAGATTTCCCAACCTAATAAGGGGAAAACATGGACATCTATTCTGAAACTGAAGAACAGAAGAACCCCACATGGGACGTCCGATTGACGGGGAAACTGGTCACTGCGGTATTCGGGGCGGCGCAGTGGAAGAAGGTGCACGCTAGCGTAAGATCCATGACAGACAGACCTGAGTTCTGCCACTACCATTACCACGAAGCCTTGGACATGATGAATGAATACATCGATTCCAAACTAAAGGAGACAGGCTTGTGGGGTGTCTACGAGGACTACGATGAGTTCAGTCATCTGATGCTGAAGATCAGGGCGAATATAACTGCCTTCGTCCAGAGTCTGCATGCCGTGGCGGATACTTGTTCCCACATGCTCTATTACTCCCTGGCGTTGGACAGGCTCCCCAGACCCCTCAAGGAGCGAGACATCTATGCCAATAAAGTCCTCAAGCTCCTAGAGCAGCAACGTGATGAAGGGAGTCCCGATTACGACAATCTCTGTAAATTGTTCCGTGGGATCACAACTGGCGATGACTACAAGTACCTTAATGCCCTGACCAACACTTCAAAGCACCGCAGCATCGTCCGGCCAGAACTTAACGAGGACGCCACCGGCAGGAGGGAAGAGAAGTGGATTCTGTTCTTGGAGTCGTTTTGGTACGCAGAAGAGTTTTTTGAAAAAACCAACGCTCGCGAGTTCATGCAGAAAGAGCATGACCGTATTCAGCACCTGGCCGTAAAGATTGGTGTGGAACTGAACGATGTCTTGAAGAAGCTCCAACCTTTTAAGCCCACAACCCCGGCTATTGAAAAAATCGGTGAAGAGTCTATATCGCAGCAGCCGTACGACCACCATGACTGTCTGACCGAAGTCAGCTCAAAGCCGTCATTAAAGAAAAAATACTAAACGGCTGCTTCTGGCCGAGAGCTACCTCTGCTGAAGTCAGGAAACGGCCAAAGGTGGTCTGTGAGAAGCGTCCAAAAAAGCTCAAGACTACTCTTCCTCTTGGGCATCGATGAGCGCTTTGAAGAGTTGATTATTCACATGCATAACGAAGTCATGGATATCTCTCATCATTGCTAGGACCGCAATGCTCGAGAATTCCTGTTCTTTGCCTTGGAGGCTTCTCCCGTTACGATGCACGATATCGTGCCGAAGAGCCACCGCACGATGAAGTCGCTCTTTAAGTTCAAGGCTTGGGAAAACCTGAATATTGAATGCAATCTCATAAAGCTGCTCAACTTTTCCCAGCCGATGATAGATCTGATCTCGCAAGTAGTCTTGGACACGTCTTTCTACCGTCAAACTCTCATTCCATGCTTCAAAAAGGGTGATCTTCTGAGAAGACAATTTTTCCTCTTTCAAGAGAAGATTCTCAGTTACGCCTATCTCTTCTGCCACAAGTGCCATAAGTGTGTTGGCAAGGTAAGCCTCCATTGCGCTGATTAGTCCAGATAGCACCAGCTTATTAATTTCCGGAGCAGAGCTCTTGAGTAATCCTGATCCGCCAATACCATACGTATGCAGTACCTCAGTCATATGAGTGTAGCTCGACAGGAACTCGAATAGCGGATCGTCAGTCGCCCGGACGTTATTCTGACCAGAGCTGGTGGCATGCGAATCGGAAAGTTCTGTGAGAACACTGGAGAATACCTCCACATTTTGGTAGTCCACTAACGTGACTTCGTACCTGTAGGGAGTTTTTTTCACAGTTGCGTCGTAACGCTTTCCGCAATTGTCACAGTCAATCACAGCATTTCGAGTGGACGGCTTTTCAAGCCAGCTTGTGTCGGGAGCAGGTACTGAGGTCCGACTGGTGTGTGCACAACTAGGACACTTAAACAGAACGACGGTGCTGAAAGGCATCGGAGACATCCGGAAAGAGACAATGAAGGGAGCACTACACAACCCTAGCTGAGTTCGGTAATGCCTTGAAAGTTTTGATACTCGATTGCGATGATCTCCATCCGTTGGAGTCAGTCTAAAAATAGACCTTCGAGAATACCCGCTTGGAGTTGAAACAGATTGAAGCCGAAGTCCGCTTTTGGCCGAGAGGGCACTCTCCCGCCTCCGTAAAGTTAAATCTCCGATACGGCTTTTACAGCGCTGACATAGGGGGCTGAGCTGAATTTAAATGGGCCAACGTTACGTATTACGCGAGGTTCTTCATATCCATTTTCGTAAGCAAATTCCTCCCAAATAATCTCGCTATTACATCCGCGAATTTGCACTGAGTAGGCTCCACATCCGATGTCGCCACACTCTGGGCAGATGTAAATCAACACCCGATACGGCTCCACCTCTGACTGACCGCCTCGAAGGAGGCTATCGGCAAAAAGGAGATTTTGTTCTGAAAAACCCGATACGAAACCGCTCATGAAGTCAGAGTGGCCACCGTCAGCGGTCACTAGAATTTCTAATAAAGAACGGTCGTCAATTCGAAAATCGGAAAAGCAACGCTCAACAGTGGTACAGCCGTTTGATGAGCCTCCAAGGCGGACGGTACTCTTAAACGTCAGAGTGCTGAGCTGCATGTTGTGCTCCTTGCGAAAAAAATCACGATTAGACACATTGGGCGTGAACCAGGCAATACCAGAGGGCACAAGCGAATGTCTGCTTCTGGCCGAAAGCAGCCCCTCTATAAACACCAACCTAAGAACAACCGCGTCCATCCGTCGCATCCCCCACCCACCCCCTCCAGCCCCCACCCAACCTGCCGATAACCCTACTAATCACATGCCTACCCCCGCATCCCCACCCGACCGAGCCCACCCCATGAATCCACTCTCCCTCCTGAAAAAATCCCGGCCCGCTCGCCAAGGCACCACCACCCTCACCAGCACCGCCAACAACCTGGACGCCGCACTCACGGCCCTGCGTATCACCCCCACCCTGATCACCGGCTTCATCTCCCCCCACCTGGACGTCGACGCCATCGCCGCCAAGCTCAAGCGTCGTTTCCCCCAGTCCACCCTCAGCCTGTGCACCACCTCCGGCGAGCTGTGCAATGCGCCCGGTTCGCTGTATTGCGCCACCGGCGAGCGCTGGGACCGGGTGGTGTTGCAGTTGTTCGACGACAGTCTGATCGCCTCGGCCGAGGTGGTGATGGTGCCGTTGGAGTGTGAGGACATTCGCGGTGGCGGCACTCGTCTGGGGATGCAGGAGCGGATTGCCAAGTTGGTGGCGAATATCAAGCGGGTGCAGGTACGTACGTCGATCGATCATCGCGATACGTTGGCGTATGTGGTGTTCGATGGGTTGTCGGCGTCGGAGTCGTTTTTTATGGAGGCGCTGTATGAGTCGGGGCGGTTTCCGTGTTTGTTTGTAGGGGGATCGGCCGGGGGTAAGTCGGACTTCCAGAAGACGCTGATTCATGACGGCCAGCGCAGTTATCAGAACCATGCGCAGATTGTGTTCCTGAAAACGGCGGCCCATGTGCGGTTTGGGGTGTTCAAGAGCCAGAACTTCAAGGCGGCGGATTTGACCTTCAGTGTGCTGACCGCGTCGGTGGAGGACCGCACGATTGACCAGGTGATCGACAGCAGCGGCAATATCAAGAGCATGGTGCAGGCGCTGTGTGATGCGTTCAGTTGCGCGCCCCAGGCGTTGGAGTCGAAGCTGGCGGATTATTCGTTTGCGATTCGGGTGGGCAGTGAGTTGTTTGTGCGGTCCATCGCGCGCATCGATTATGAGCAGCAGATCGTGCAGTTGTTTTGCGACGTGGCGCCGGGCGAGGAGTTGGTGATGGTGCGGCGTACGCCATTGCGGGAGGCGACGCGCCTGGATTATGAGCAGTTCCTGCGCGGCAAGGGTGGCCAGCCGGTGGCGGGGATTTTGAATGACTGCATTCTGCGCCGGCTGAACAACGGCGCCGAGCTGGGCAGCATGGCCGGCACGTTTGGGGATGTACCGCTGGCGGGGTTTTCGACCTTTGGGGAGATTCTGGGCTTGAACCTGAACCAGACGCTGACGGCGATTTTTTTCTTTCGGGTGGCCAAGGGTGCGAGTTTCAGTGATGAGTACGTGGACAACTTTATCGCCCATTACGGCGAGTTCAAGGCGTTTTTCCTACGGCGCCAGGTGAAAAAGCTGGCGGGGTTGAACCATGTGGTGGTCAAGCAGATCACCGCGTTCAAGAACAATGACTTCAGCAACACCCTCAATACCCGTGGGCTGGACCGCAATATCTTGCCGGTGTTCGAAGGCCTGGCGGACTTGGGCATGGTGTTGGCCAATGCCGAGCGGCAGCAGGAGGACATCGCCGCGCAGCTCAAGCATTACTCGGGGGAGTTGCACGCGTCGATGGATGAACTGGTGGGGACCATCGATCAGCAGAACGCCGTGTCGGCCCAGGCCGGGTCGACGGTGGAAGGGCTGTCCAGCCAGGCGGATGTGGCGGTGGAGGGTGCGCGTACGCTGGCGGGCTCGAGTTTGCGTATCCAGTCGATTGTGCAGGTGATCCAGCAGATCGCCGGGCAGACCAACTTGCTGGCGCTCAACGCCGCCATTGAAGCGGCGCGCGCAGGCGACCTGGGCCGAGGCTTTGCGGTGGTGGCGGACGAGGTGCGCAAGCTGGCGGAAATCACGCGCAAGAATGCGGCGGAGATTGGTGTGGATATCGACTTGTTGTCGAGTGAGATCCAGCGGGTGGCCCAGCAGATTGAAGACCAGTCCACCGGGGTGGGTGCGTTGCGGGAGATGCTGGATACCCTGGAGGCGTCGAGCCGCGCCACCGAAGGCACGGCGCAACGGACCAAGACCATTGCCGATACGTTGACCGGGCTCACCCATGCGTAGGCGCTAGCAGCAGGTAAAAAAACGGCGCGGGGCTCATGGCACTGAACGGGGGATTCAGTGCATGATGCGTCGCTCATATCAAGGACGATAACAACCGTGAAAAACGCCCTCGCCGCCCTGCTATTGCTGTGCCTGACCGCTCCTGCCTTCGCCGCCGAAAACCTCGTCGGCTTCAAGACCGTCACCCTGCCCGATGCGCAATACAAGCGTCCACTTGAGCTGGTCGTCTGGTACCCCGCCACCACCACCGCCAACCCCACCCTGATCGCCGACAACGCGGTGTTCATCGGTGCCCTCGCCGTACCCGACGCCCCGCCGGCTGCCGGCGAGCATCCGCTGGTGGTGCTCTCCCACGGTTATGGCGGTAACTGGGGCAAGCAGGTGTGGCTGGCCAGTGCGCTGGCGCATCAGGGCTACATCGTGGCGGCGGTCAACCACCCCGGCACCACCACCAAAGACCGTAACCCGCAAACCGCCGCGCAGTTATGGCTACGCCCGGCCGACCTGAGCCGCGCGATCGATGCGGTGTTGGCTCAGCCAAAGCCATTTGGCGCGGTCGCGAAAGGCCAGATCGCCGCCGTGGGCCATTCCCTGGGCGGCTGGACCGTGCTGGAACTCGCCGGGGCGCGCTTCGATCCCGAGCTGTTCAGCCGCGACTGCAGCGTCCACCCCAAGCTCGGCGGTTGCATCGGCTACCAGGAGATGAACCCCGCCGGCACGCCAGAAGGTAAAGTGCGCTTGGCGGCGGATTTGAGCGACAAGCGCGTCACCGCCATCGTGTCCCTGGACCTGGGCCTGTCCCGCGGCTTCACCGACGCCAGCCTGGCGGCATTGCCGGTACCGGCGCTGGTGATTGCGGGGGGCGTGCCGTCGGAGGATATGGACCCGCAGCTGGAGTCCGCCGACATGGTCAAGCGGCTGCCTGCAGCAACGACGAAGTACGTGGAGATCGCCGACGCTACGCACTTCAGCTTTATGTCGATCTGCAAGCCGGGGGGCATGGCGCTGATCGAGGAGAGTTCGCCGGGCAACGGCATGATTTGCCGCGATGGTGAGGGGGCCCGGCCGAGGGCGGAGATTCAGCAGCAGGTGGTGGGGCTGATCAGTGAGTTTTTGAAGCGCTCGTTTCGCAATTGAAGAAAGCAGGATGTTCATCTCATAGTGCATCAAATACGATGCGGTTTCGGTGAGCACCTCACTGATGCACTGTATAGGATGCAATCGGGTATGAACGATCTAGGCCCCCTGATCAAAAATTTGCGTAAAGCCGCCGGCCTCTCCCAAAGCCAACTCGCACAACGACATGGTATGAGTCGCGCAACCATCTCGGGGATCGAAAACAACACCGTCCCAGAGGTGGGGATTCGCAAAGTTGCGGCGATTCTTGAGGGGCTGGGATATACATTGACGGCGACGCCTCGGCGTCGCCGTATGACCCTCGATGAGCTGAAAACAATAAATATCCATGACTAGCTGGATAGGCAACAACGTGGCAAACCTACTGTTTATCTGTAGCCGCAACCAATGGCGCAGCCCTACTGCGGAAGCCATCTGGCGCCGTCGCCCGGGCTTTAATGCGCGCTCAGCGGGCACCAGTCTGAATGCACGTAAAACTATCGGCGCAGCGGATATTCGTTGGGCAGATGTCATCTTCGTCATGGAACGTAAACACCTGCATCGACTAAAAGCAGAATACGCACGCTTGCTTGAGCATAAGCCGCTTCACTGCTTGGATATTCCGGATGACTTTCGCTTTATGGATCCGGAACTGGTGCAAATGCTCGAAGACACTGTGACGCCCTATCTCATCACACACGCCTAGCCCCCCTCACATCGATAGCACTGATGATTACTATCGAACCGCTCGCCTATAGGGTGGCCAGGCCCGATTCCTATAATCGCCTCCCAATTCCTCCCCTTCGCCTGGACACAGGCGACATCCCCCTTGGAACCCAGCATCATGCCAAGTGCCCTCCAGGCCCCCAGCGGCCGTCCCGAACATAATCAGCAAAGCGTCAAACAGCAGTGGCTGGCAATCCTCTCGGTCGCGGTGGGCGCTTTCGCCCTGGTGACCAGTGAGTTCCTGCCGGTGGGTGTGCTCAACGACGTCGCCAGCGACCTCGGTATCAGTGCCGGCCATGCCGGGCTGATGGTGACATTGCCCGGCATCATGGCCGCCCTCGCTGCGCCGTTCCTGTCGGTGAGCATTGGCGCGATGGACCGGCGCTACCTGCTGATCGGCCTGACGTTGATCATGATCATCGCCAACTCGGTGGTGGCCTTTGCCAGTGACTTCAGCCTGCTGCTGTTCGGCCGTGTCTTGCTGGGCATCAGTATCGGCGGGTTCTGGGCCACGGCCATTGCCCTCAGTGGGCGCCTGGCGCCCAGGGGTGTGGACGTGGCGAAGGCCACCTCGATCATCATGATGGGCGTGACCCTGGCCACCGTGCTCGGCGTGCCCGTGGGCACCTGGCTCAGCGGCCTGATGGGCTGGCGCATGACGTTCCTGGTCACCGCGCTGCTCGGTGTGCCGGTGCTGCTGGCGCAGGTGTTCCTGCTGCCGCGGCTCACCCCGGAGAAGGCCATTCGCATCAGTGACCTGCCGGCGTTGTTTATCAACCCACAGGCGCGGATCGGGTTGATCGCGGTGCTGTTGATCGGCCTGGCGCACTTTGCGGCCTACACCTATGTGGCGCCGTTCTTCAAATACAGTTCCGGCTTCGACGGGCCGACGATTGGTTCGCTGTTGCTGCTCTTCGGCGTGGCCGGGGTGTTCGGCAATATCTTTGCCGGTTTCGCCGCCAACCGCAGCGTGCGTCACACCCTGTTGCTGGTGGCGCTGATGATCGGCACCAGCACCGCGCTGTTCCCCCACTTCGCCACCGGCATGACCGGCGCCGCCATGCTGATCGGGCTGTGGGGCTTCGCCTTCGGCGCCTTCCCGGCCTGTGCCAGTATCTGGATGTTTGTGGTGGCGCCCAAGGATGTCGAACGCGGCATGCCGCTGTTCGTGGCCTTGTTCCAGGTGATCATTGCCTTGGGTTCGTTCTTCGGCGGGCGCATCGTCGACCAACTGGGCAGCTCGGTGTTGTTGAGCCTGGCCACGGCGTTGGTGGGCTGCGGTTTTGTTACAGTGCTGGTGCTGGGGCGCAACATCAGTAATAGCCTGGCGGCCCAGCCTGGCTAAACCGAGGGACCATGGATACCGCCAACGACGCTTCTTTCGCCTATCAGGCGGTGTACCGCTACCTTGTCGAGTTGATCGAGGCGAACCCTTCGGCAGGCGAACGCCAACTGCCGTCCCTGCGCCAGTTGGCCCGGCGCCTGGGCGTGTCGGTGTCGACCACCAAGTACGCCTATGCGCTGCTGGAGGATGAGGGGCGTGTCCAGGCCAGGCCCAAGCGTGGCTATTTCACCCGGGCCGTGCCGGCGCCGCTGTTGAGCGAAGGTTCGCCTGATTTGCTCGACCAGGTGTTCGCCAACGCCCGCCAGCCGGGCATGCTGGCCCTGAGCAGCGACGCGCCGGCGATGCTGCTGTCGCTGGAAAACCCCTTGTTGATGATGGAGCGCGAACTGGCCCGCCAGTACCCGCGCGCCCTCACGCCGCTGTACCTGCCGTTCGGCGAGCCCGAGTTGCGTGCGGCGCTGGCCGCGCGCTACACCCAATCCACCCAGCGCTATTGGCAGGCCGAACAGGTGTATATCGGCTCGGACCTGCACAGCGTGCTGGACCTGTCGCTCAGCGCCCTGGCGTTGCGTGGCACGCTGGCGCTGGTGGAGTCGCCGTGTTCGTGGGCGGTGCTGCGTCAGTTGCAGGCGGCGAATATCCGCGTGATTGAAATGCCCCTCGGTGCGGACGGGCGCTTCGACCTGCCCGCCTTCCAGGCACTGCTCGAGCGGGAGCCGATCCGTCTGGCGGTGCTGTCATCCAGCGTGAACGTGCCCCAGGGCGGCGTGATGCCGGCGCAGGATAAACAGCAGATCTGCCGCTGGCTGGCAGAGCGGGACATCTGGCTGTTCGAGAACGACACCTACGGCGAGCTGTATTTCGAGCCGCCCCCCGCCCGCTATCGCGACTTTGCCGACCCGCAGAAACTGCTGGTGTTCTCGACCTTCGACAAGGTGATCGGCGCGGAGGCGCCCTACGCTTATGTGCTGTGTCGCGGGCAAGGGCCGCAGTTGCCGCGGGTGTTCCTGGAGCGGGGGTTTCGCCTGTCGCCGACCCGTCAGAAAGCGATTGCCAAGCTGCTCACCTCCGGGCGCATCGACCAGCACCTGCTGATGCTGCGCGCGGCCTTGCGGGAACGGATGACGCGCATGAAAGCCCTGCTGGAAACGCACGGCGAGTGGCACGTGGTCGAACCCCATGGCGGCGCGAGTTTCTGGCTGGAGGCCAGGCGCCCGGTCGACATGGGGCAGGTGTTCGAGCGCCTGCTGGCCCAGCGCGTCGTGATCGCCCCGGGGCAGTTGTTCAGCCTGCAGGGCAGCTGGGCGCAGCATGTGCGCCTGAGCTACACCCTCGACTGGAGCAAGGATATCGCCCAGGCCGTGCAGATGTTGGCCCAGGCGATCCGTCAAAGCCCGTAGCAGTGCCGCGCTTCGGGGAAGCGGCCGTGACGCACGTCTTCGGCGAACTGCCCGCACGCCTCGCGGATCACCGCGCCGACATCGGCGTACTGCTTGACGAAGCGCGGCAGGTGCTCGCCGCCCAGGCCCAACAGGTCTTCGGTGACCAGCACCTGGCCGTCGCAGGCCGGTGAGGCGCCGATGCCGATGGTGGGCCTGTCCGAGTCCTGGGTAATCTGCCGCGCCACGCCTTCGGCCACCCCTTCCAGCAGCAGGCTGAAAGCGCCCGCCTCCAGGTTGGCGCGGGCGTCTTCGGCAATCACTGCGCCGGTTTCAGCCGTGAGGCCCTGGGCCTTGAACCCACCCATCACGTTGACGAACTGCGGCATCAGCCCCACGTGCGCCATCACCGGAATACCACGCGCCACCAGGAACGCCACGGTGCCCGCCAGCGCCTGGTTGGCTTCCAGCTTGACCGCGTCGCAGCCGGTGCGCGCCAACACCTGGGCGCAATTGCGGAACGCCTGTTCATGGGATTCCTGATAGCTGCCAAATGGCATGTCGGCAATCACACAGGCCAGGCGCGTGCTGTCGACCACGGCGCGGGTGTGGCTGATGATTTCTTCGAGCTGCATGCTCAAGGTCGACGCCCGGCCATAGCCGACCATGGCCGTGGAGTCACCGACCAGAATGAAGTCCACCAACGGATCGATCAGCCTGGCGATGGCGCTGGTGTAGGCCGTGAGGGAGACGATTTTCTGCTGGCCTTTCATGGCGACCAGTTGGGGCACGGTCATGCGTTTGGTGCGGGTGTGCAGGCTCATGGTGTGTTCCTTATCGCGTTCAATACTCAGGAAATGCGGGGCCCGAGTATTGGCGAAAGGCGCGGCGATTCAATGCACAGATCGGCGCTAAAAAGCGACCCAGGCAGCCGTCGCGGTTTTTTAAGCTGGTATCATCCGCGCACGTACACGCCAGGTAACAACCCATGAATCGCCAGAAAAAACTGCAACAGCTGTTCAAGGCCAAAGCCAAAAAGGCCAGCGCCAAATTGGCACCGAAATCCAAGGACAAGTACATCAGCAAGGCCGAGCGGGAAAAGCTGGCGGCTGAGGCCGCCCAGGCGCCAGACATGTCCCCCGAGGGTTAACTCAGCAACCGCTCAGTGCTTCGGGCCGGCGCTCACCCGCGAAAAAGAACGGCCGCAGGCGCACGCCCACGCTGTTGCCGATAAACGCCGCCACCAGCCACACCCAGCCATGCAGGCTGCCCGAGGCGATACCGCTGAAGTACGCGCCGATGTTGCAACCGTAGGCCAGGCGCGAGCCGTAGCCGAGCAGCAGGCCGCCGATCACCGCGGCCAGCAGCGAACGGGCCGGGATCTTCAGGCTGGGGGCAAAGCGCCCGGCCAGGCCGGCGGCCAACAGCGCACCGAGGACGATGCCGATGTCCATGACGCTGGTGATGTCTTCCCACACCGGCGCAGCCAGGGCCTTGGCGTTGCCCGGCATTTGCCAGAACGCCCAGTTGGCCACGTCCACACCCAACCCGTTTGCCACCTTGGCGCCCCACAGCGCGAAGGCCGAGGTAATCCCCCACGGCCGCCCGGCCAGCGCCAGGGTGGCGTAGTTGAGCAGCGCCAAACCAATCGCGCCCCACACCAATGGCCAAGGCCCGCGCAGGAAGCGGCGCAGGCCTTGGTGTTCGCTGGTCACGCCGGCTTCAAGCTGGCCGTGGCGGCGCTTTTCCAGGCGCACGGTGACGGCCGCGATGAGCGCAAACATGGTCAGGCTTGCGAGCAACGCCGGCACCACGCCGAAGCTCTTGACGATGGACACCGCCGGGAATGCCGGCAACGCAAACCACCAGTCCACATGGTGGGTGGCGATCAGCGAACCGCAGATAAAGAACAACAAGGTCACCAGCATGCGCGCATTACCGCCGCCCACCGTGAACAGCGTGCCCGAGGCACACCCGCCGCCCAACTGCATGCCGATGCCGAAAATAAACGCGCCGAACACCACCGACACCCCGGCCGGCGCCACCAGCCCGACCACCGGTTGCCCGAACAACGTGCCCGCCCCCAGCGCCGGGAAAAACAGCAGCACCGCCAGCGCGAGCATCACCATCTGCGCCCGCAGGCCAGCGCCACGGCGATCATTGATAAACACGCGCCAGGCGGAGGTGAAGCCGAAGGCCGCGTGGTAAAGGGTCAAGCCCAGTGCGGCGCCAACCACCAGCAACAGCACCTGGCGCGAACCGACGCTGTTTTGCAGGAACAAGGCGCCCAGCACCAGGATGACGAAGGCCACCAGCGGCGCGACAGGCTTGCGCGCAGGGGTGAGGGAAAGAGAGGTGCTCATGGAGATCTCGGTTTGATTTGAAGGGGTGATTGCGAAGGGGCGAGTATAACCTGTGGGCGTTGTCGATCTTCAGCGAGGCTGCGATAGCGGTGTGTCAGGCAACGTAGATGCAAGCGATGCCACCGCCATCGCAGCCTCGCCAGGGCTCGATAACCCCTCTAAAATTCAACATAACCAATTGATTTTTAAGGGTTAAAACTTAACCAAAAAGTCTTGAGTCTTGCATAAACAATTTCGGGCTGACCGAATTCCTGTGGTGAGCGGGCTTGTCCCGCGCTGGGGTGCGAAGCGCCCCCTGATGAAGATGAATGCGGTGTATCAGGTACTCCTCCGCGCCTGGTTTTGGGGCTGCTGCGCAGCCCAACGCGGGCGGTGCGACGATTCGACAAGCCCGCTCACCACAGGGTCCCAGTTGGCTACACAACAGCCTCTCGCTGCGGTTACCTTGCATAGGGGGGTGGGGTATGACACATTTCGCCGCACTATAGGTAGGGGGGTATACCGTGAGCCATATCGCAGCCAACAAAGACAGCCTGATAAAACGGGTCAAGCGCATCGCCGGGCAGATTCAGGCGGTGGAAAAAGCCCTGGCGTCGGACGCCGACTGCGCCAAGACCCTGCACCTGGTGGCCGCTACGCGCGGCGCCATCAACGGCTTGATGGAAGAAATCATCGAAGAACACGCCAGGGCGCACGTGGCCGATCCTTCCCTCAGCGAGGAGGAACGCAGCAAGGGCGTCGAAGAACTGCTCGAAGCCATCCGGCGCTACGCCAAATGACGCTCATGCCCCACCACGCCCACGACCATGTGTTCCTCGGCGCCGCCCACGACGAGAACGCCAGGCGCACCCTGTGGGTGGTGATGCTGACGGTGGTGATGATGGTGGCGGAAATTGCCGCCGGCTACCTGACCGGCTCCATGGCCCTGCTGGCCGACGGTTTTCATATGGCGACCCATGCCGGTGCCTTGGGCATTGCCGCCGCAGCCTATGCCTATGCCAAACGCCACGCGCGCAGCCCGCGCTACAGCTTCGGCACCGGCAAGGTGGGCGACCTGGGTGGCTTCGCCTCGGCGCTGATCCTGGCGCTGGTGGCCCTGGGCATTGGCGTCGAGTCGGTGGTCCGCCTGCTGGAACCCACCGAGGTGCAGTTCGGTACCGCGACCCTGATTGCCATCCTGGGCCTGGTGGTGAATATCGTCAGTGCGCTGTTGCTGGGCCACGGTCACAGCCATGAGCACGATCACGAGCACCACCACGGCAGCGACAACAACCTCAAATCCGCCTATGTGCATGTGCTCGCCGATGCGCTGACCTCGGTCCTCGCCATCGCCGCCTTGCTGGCCGGGCGTTACCTGGGCTGGGTGTGGCTGGACCCGGTGATGGGTATCGTCGGTGCCATTGTGATCGCGCGCTGGGCCTGGAGCCTGATGGGGGTGACCGCCGGTGTGCTGTTGGATCAAACCGATGAGCACGTCGCCGCCGAGATCCGCGCGTTGGTCGAACAACCCGGCGACGCCAGGATTACCGACCTGCACGTGTGGCGCGTGGGCCCCGACGCCCACGCGGCGATTGTGAGTGTGCTCGGCCAGGACACCACGGATGCCGACACCCTTCGCGAGCGTCTCAAGGCGGTGCATGAAGTGAGCCACCTCACCATTGAGTTTCGTTCGGCGTGAGTGCGCCCCTTTACCCCATTTCCAGGTGACACCTTGGCTAAAGACATCGAAAACCCCTGCGTCTCCACCTGCCAGCTCAGCGGCGACCTGTGCGTCAGCTGTGGCCGCAGCAAGGACGAGATCCGCAAGTGGAAACGCATGAAACGCCCCGAGAAAATGGCCGCCGTGCAACGTGCAACCCAACGCTTGAAAGCGTTGAAAAAAGCCAGGTAAGCCGCTTGATCAGGAACGCCCCACCGACCCGGATACCGGAAGGTTGCCCAGCAATTTGAGCCCGGTACTTTTCACGAAGGTGTCGTAGTCCATCGGCTTCTGGATGCGCGTTTCGGTGTTGGGCAGCACGTAGGCCCAGGCGCGCTGGCTGGAGGCGTCGTACACCAGCTTGAACAGGCGTGTCGGCACCCAGACCTGGTTGGCGCCGATGGTGCTGTAGCCCGGGTCGAACAGCGGCCCGGTGAACACATACACGTCACCGCCCGCGCGCACCGCGAACTTGCGCACGTCGGCCTCGACCTTGCTCCAGATCTTGCGGTTGTTGGTGGGGTCCTGGGGCACCATGTTCGACAGCGCGAAGGATTGGGCCATGGCACGCGCGTTGGGTGCGTCGGCGGCCGGGGCTTGGTGGCCACGGTCCATGGCCGGGTGCTGGCTGCGGTAGTCACTCAGCTCCGCACGGCCACTTTTGGGAATGCGTGGGTCGGCGTAGAACTGGTTGGTGCGCTCCTCGCCTTTGGCATTTTTCAACTGCCTGGTGTTCAGGCGTTCGACCACCACCAGTGGGGTCTTGCTGGTTTGTGAGTAGAGCACCGCAAACGTCTCGGAACACAGCGCCAGCGGCTTCATCGACGCCGGGACGGTGGCCGTCTTGATCGGCGCAGCGCCAGGGAAGAGATCGGCGCAGCCATCGAATGAGGCGCGTTGCTCGGTGGGGGTGTAAGGGTTTGCCAGACTGCGGGCTTCTACAGCGGTAGAAAGCAAAACAAGGGCCGACAGCCCGACTGCGATGGTGCGTAGGTACATGCTTTAAATCTTATGGTGAGGGTAACGGATGAGCGCGAATGTTCGTGCGGGGCTTATGGACCCTGATTCGTGTGTTTGGTGCCGCGAGACTCACGGATAAGGTTGAACCTCTCCTACGCCCAGGGGCTCAGAACCCTACATCCTCGGGAGAAACCTATGACCCAGACCGCATTAGTCGTGGGCGCCAGCGGCATCGTTGGCAGCGCCATCACCCAGTTACTGCTTGAACACCAATGGCACGTTGCAGCCCTGTCCCGTCAGCCCTCGCAGGTGCCGGGGGTGATTCCGGTCGCCGCCGACTTGCAGGACCCGGCATCGCTGCAACAGGCCCTGGCCGATCTGAAACCCACCCATGTGTTCATCACGACCTGGTCGCGCCAGGCCACCGAAGCCGAGAACATCCGCGTCAACGCCGCCATGGTGCGCAACGTGCTGGACGCCGTGCGCCCCGCCGGGAGCGTGCAGCATGTGGCGCTGGTCACCGGCTTGAAGCACTACCTCGGGCCGTTCGAAAACTATGGCAAGGGCAGCCTGCCGCACACCCCGTTCCGCGAAGAGCAAGGCCGCCTGGACGTCGAGAACTTCTACTACGCCCAGGAAGACGAAGTGTTCGCCGCCGCAAAAAAGGACGGCTTCACCTGGAGCGTGCATCGCCCGCACACCGTCACCGGCGTGGCGGTGGGCAACGCAATGAACATGGCGACCACCCTCGCCGTCTACGCCAGTGTCTGCAAACACACCGGTCGTGCGTTTGTATTCCCAGGCTCCCGCGTGCAATGGGACAGCCTCACGGACATGACCGATGCGCGGCAGTTGGCCCAGCAACAGTTATGGGCGGCCACTACGCCCGCTGCCGCCAACCAGGCGTTCAACGTCACCAATGGGGACGTGTTTCGATGGAAATGGATGTGGGGCCAGATCGCCGATTATTTTGGCCTTGTACCCGCAGAGTTCCCGGCCAAACAGTCGCCGCTTGAGCACCAGATGGCCGATGATCAGGCGGCTTGGAGCGAGATCGCGGCCAAACACGGGTTGAAAGAAACCGACATCAGGCGCTTGGTCTCACCCTGGCACACCGATGCCGACCTTGGGCGCCCGATCGAGGTGGTCACCGATATGTCCAAGAGCCGGAAGATGGGGTTTACCGCCTACCAAGCCAGCGACCAGGCATTTTTTGATGTATTCGATCAGTTGCGTGAAGCGCGGTTGATCCCTTGAAGAAACTGGCCGCTATTCACTGGCGGCTGTTTTTCTTTCAGTGGCCGGCAACGTTCGGTTTGCCAGTACTGCGCGCCCCCGGTTTGAAGCCATGGGCGTGCGCCGCCGCAGTGATCAACAACGCCACGCCGATCAATACCAGCATCGCCCAGGGAAATGCCGCCACGCCCCAGCGGTCCAGCAACACACCGCCTGCCACGCCGCTGCCAGCAATCGCGCTGTTCCACGCCACCACGTTCAGCGACAGCGCCACATCCGCGCCCTCTCCCGCCGCATCCGCCAGGGCGGTTTGCAGCAAGGTCGCGGCGCCGCCGAAGCTCAGGCCCCAGACCGCCACGCCGAGGTAAATCACCTGCGGCATCGTTCCCAGTAAGCCGAACACCAGGCTGATGAGCGCAAAGCTCGCCAGGCTTGCCAGCACGGTGTTGCGCAATAACGGCTCGACCAGCCTGGCCGTGAGCCAAATCCCCGCCAGCGCAGCGATCCCGAAGACCAGCAACACCAGGTCCACGCGCTCGGCCAAACCGGCCGGCGCCACGAACGGTGCGATGTAGGTGTACAGAATGTTGTGCGCCAGCATCCAACTGATCACCACCGCCAGCACAGGGCGCACCCCCGGCGTGGTCAGCACCTTGCCCAGCGACAGGCGTTGATGGGCGGGCTGCGGCGCGTAGTCCGGGACTTTTACCAGCACCCAGGCGATCAGTATCAGGCTCACGGCCGACATCAGGCCGAAGGCGGTGCGCCAGCCCACCAGGCCACCGAGCCAGGTGCCCAACGGCACCCCCAACGACAGCGCAATCGGCGTGCCGACCATCGCCAGCGCCAGTGCCTTGCCCTGTTGGTGGGGCGCAACCATGCGCCGCGCGTAACCGGCCAGCAGGCTCCAGGCCAACCCCGCCGCCACCCCGGCGAAGAAGCGCGCCACCAGCGTCACGCCATAGTGGGATGACAACGCAGTGATCGAGTTGAACAGCAGGAAACCGACGATGGTCAGCAGCAGCACATTGCGCCGGCGCCAGCCACGGGTGGCGATGGTCATGGGGATCACCGCCAGCACGGAGCCCAGCGCATACGCGGTGACCATCTGCCCGGCCATCGACGGCGAAATCACCAGGCCATCGCTGATCAACGGCAACAGGCCGGCGGGCAGGGTTTCGGTGACGATACAGATGAAGCCGGTCATCGCCAGGGCGAGCAAGGCACCGATGGGCAGGCGCTCGGATGAGGCCGATAAGCTGAGTGAGGGGGTCACGGGAAACTCCTTGGGCTGACTTAGATACTGATCGATATAAATATTGCAGACAGCCAATGCGCGTTGTCAACGACTTATGTATCGACTAGTATTTATCTCGTTTTCCCACTGGAGACCTGACATGGCACAAATGGGCCGCCCCCGCACCTTCGACCGCGAACACGCTGTGGAACAGGCCTTGCACCTGTTCTGGCAGCATGGCTACGACGCCACCTCCCTGGCCCAGCTCAAGGCGGGTTTGGGTGGCGGGATCTCCGCGCCGAGCTTCTACGCGGCGTTCGGCTCCAAGGAGGCGTTGTTCGACGAGTGTGTGCAGCGCTACCTGGCGACCTACGCCCAGGTCACCGAATGCCTGTGGGACGACACCTTGCCCCCGCGCCAGGCCGTCGAAACCGCGCTGCGCCAATCGGCGCGCATGCAGTGTGAAGAGGGGCACCCCAAAGGCTGCATGGTGGCGCTGGGCGTGATGAGTGCGCCCAGCCCGGAGAATGCGCGGGTGGCCGATGCATTGACCCAATCTCGCCTGCGCACCCGGGCCGGGATTGTGGCGTGTGTGGAGCGCGCGATTCGCCTGGGCCAGTTGCCGCAGCAGACCCAGCCAGCGGTGATGGCGAGTGTGTTTGACAGTTTTTTGCAGGGGGTGTCGATCTTGGCGCGGGACAACGTGCCCCATGCCACCCTCGACGCGGCGATCAGCCAGTTGCTGATGAGCTGGGATGTTGCGGCGTCTATCGCACCGCCCAGTCCTCACAGCCCTGCAGCAAAAAAACCATAACCTACGAGCCGACTAGAACAGCAACCGCGAAAAATCGCAGCACGCCTGCGCCATCCGCGCCACGTCCTGGTTCAGGCCGAATTGCCGGTCCAGCCGGTGCAATGCCACATACTGGATACTCGGCAACTGCGGCTGCGTAATAAGCGCACGCAACGCCCCCTGCGCGATCAAGTGCGACAAACACGCCTTGGGCAAATAACTCACGCCGATCCCCGACAACGCCAACCCCACCTGCACCAGCAGGTTATGGCTGGTGAGGGTGCGCGGCATCTGCACATTGTGCGCGGCCAGCCAACGCTCGTAGATCAGGCCGGTGCCCGACTGCGAACCCTGGGTCAGCACGGTGTAGTCGGCCAGCACTTCCAGGCTGACGGGGTCGGGATGGGGGATCAGGCCAGGCGCGCAGATCCAGGCGTTTTCCACGCTTTGCAGCGCAGTGCTGTGGAAGCGCGGGTCGCTGTAGACGTCCGGCACAATCACCAGGTCGAGCTGGTCGCTTTCCAGCTTGCGAAACAGTTCGCTGCTCAGTTCCACTGACGGTTCGATCTGCACCTTGGGGTAGGCCTGGCGCAACGCTTCCACCAGCGCCGGCAGCCAGGTCAAGGCGGTGAGTTCGGTGACGCCGAGACGAAAACGGCGCACCAGCACTTCGCGGGCGCTGACCCGTTCGAGCAGTTGGTCGCGGCTGTTGAGCAGGTCGCGGGCATAGTCGAGCAGCTCACCGCCCTTCTCCGTCAGCCGGGCGTTGCGCTTGCTGCGGTCGAAAATCTCGACGTCGAAGGTGTCTTCCAGTTCCTGGATGCGCTTGGAGATGGCCGACTGAGACATGTTCAGCTTGTTCGCCGCTGCTTCGAAGCTGCCGAGTTCGGCGATCCAGTACAGCGCATCGATTTGCTTGAAGGTGATCATGGCGGCCAACTCATGAGAAAAAGCGATGCTATCACATCATAAAATATCGCTAAAACTCTCCCTTCATCACTCCTAAGATCCGGCCATAGCCCATCGCTATCCAACAATTCTGGAGATTTGCCATGTCCTTGCCCGGTTCACGCATCCTTCCCAACGCGCCCATGGCGCCGGCCGAACTGGTCGAGGCGTTTGCCCATGTCGTCACCCCGCATATCAGCGACAACCTCGGCCGTCATATCGGCGCCCGTGGCCTGACGCGCTACAACCGCAGCGGCAAGCTGGTGGGCACGGCGATCACGGTCAAGACCCGCCCCGGTGACAACCTGCTGATCTACAAGGCCATGAGCCTGCTGCAACCCGGCCATGTGCTGGTGGTGGACGGCCAGGGCGACACCAACAACGCGGTGATCGGCGAGTTGATCAAGCTGTATGCCCAACAGCGCGGTTGCGTGGGGTTTGTGATCGACGGCGCGATTCGCGATGTCGCCAGCTTCGAGGACACCCCGTGCTACGCCCGCGCCGTGGTGCATACCGGCCCGTACAAGACCGGCCCCGGCGAAGTGAACGTGCCGGTGTCCATCGGCGGCATGGTGGTCAACCCCGGCGACCTGCTGGTGGGCGATGAAGACGGCCTGGTCGCGTTCTCCCAGGCCGACGCCGCCGAAGTGCTGCGCCGTGCCGCACAACATGCCGAACATGAAGAAGCGGTCAAGACAGAGATCGCCAGCGGTGCGGTGCGCCAGAGCTGGATCGACAAGGCCCTCAACAACGCCGGCCTGGCGTGAAGGAGTCCGAGATGAGCACTGCATTTTTGTCGGACCGTGTCCTGGGCATCGCACCCTCCCCCAGCATCGCCGCCAACGCCCTGGTCACCGAGTTGCGCGCCCAGGGCCGTGACATCGTCAACTTCACCGTGGGCGAGCCGGACTTCGACACCCCGGCGCACATTCTCGAGGCCGCCAGCCTGGCGATGCACAGCGGTGACACCCATTACACGGCCACCACCGGCACCCTCGCGCTGCGCCAGGCCATCTGCCTGAAACTGCAGCGCGACAATGATCTGGTGTATGGCCTGGACGAAGTCGTCGCCGGTTGCGGCGGCAAGCACATCATTTATCACGCGTTGGCCGCCACCTTGAATCGCGGCGATGAAGTCATCGTGCACACGCCTTATTGGGTGTCGTACCCGGACATCGCACGGCTCAACGACGCCACGCCGGTGATCATTCCCGGCGATGAACGCCTGGGTTTCAAGCTGTCGCCCGCCGCCCTCGAAGAAGCGATCACCCCACGCACCAAATGGGTGATCCTCAACAGCCCGAACAACCCCAGCGGCGCGGTGTACAGTGAAGCCGAGCTGCTGGCCCTGGCGCAGGTGCTGCGCCGCCACCCCCATGTGCTGATCATGGCCGATGAGATCTACGAGCACTTCGTCTACGGCGACGCCCGGCATGTGCCGTTGACACGCCTGGCGCCCGACCTCAAGCCACGCACGCTGATCGTCAACGGCGCGTCCAAGGGTTATGCGATGACCGGTTGGCGCCTGGGTTTTGGTGCCGGGCCGGCGTGGTTGATCGCGGCCATCGCCAAGTTGCTGTCACAGACCACCACCTGCCCCAGCTCGTTGAGCCAGGCGGCAGCGGTGGCCGCGTTTGCGGGTGATCAGGCACCTATCGCCGCCATGCGCGGGGAATACCGGCAGCGTCGTGCCCTGATGCTGGAGCGACTGGCGGGTATTCCAGGCCTGGGCATCATCCCGCCCGATGGCGCGTTCTATGTGTTCGCCAACGTCAGCGGCCTGATGGGCAAGCTCACCCCCCAGGGTGATCGCCTCGACAGCGACACCCAACTGGTGGACTACCTGCTGCGCGACTACGGCCTGGCCACGGTCAGCGGCGCGGCCTACGGCATGTCGCCGTATGTGCGCCTGTCGTTCGCAAGCGCCCTGGACGTGATCGAAGAAGGGTGCCGTCGCCTCAAAGACGCATGCCACGACCTGCGCTGACGGCCACCCGTAACACCCGGCGACCAGCGGACGGCCGCCTTTTGACTGCCTAGAACAACAACTTAAAAATCATTGATCTCAAATGAGGCATTCCCATGCACACGCCCCGTATCGCGCTGGTCTGGCAAATCATGATCGGCTTGCTCGCCGGCATCGCCATTGGTGCCCTGCTGCACCGCTTTCCCGAATCCCGGCCGTGGCTGGTGGACAATCTCCTGCAACCGGCGGGCGATATCTTTATCAAGCTGATGAAGATGATCGTGGTGCCTATCGTGTTTGCCTGCATGGTGGTGGGCATTGCCGGCCACGGTGACGGCAAATCCCTGGGGCGTATCGGGGTGAAATCCCTTAGCTATTTTTTCTGCATCACCACCCTGGCGATCATCATCGGCCTGGTCATGGGCAACCTGCTCAAGCCCGGCACCGGCACTGAACTGTCCAGCCTGCACGCGGCGAATATCACCCTGCCCACCAGCAACGGCGCCGGTCATAGCCTGGGGCAAATCATTGTCGGCATCATCCCCGATAACGTGGTCAACGCCATGGCCCAGGGCAGCCTGTTGTCGGTGCTGTTTTTTGCGGTGATGTTCGGCCTGGGCGTGGCGCGCCTGCCCGCCGAACGCAAAGACCCGGTCATCGCGCTGTTGCGCGGCGTCAGCGATGCCATGTTCAAGGTCACCTCGATGATCATGGCCTACTCGCCCATCGGCGTGTTCGGCATGATCGCCGTGACCGTGGCCAACTTCGGCTTCAGCTCATTGCTGCCGCTGGCCAAGCTGATCATGGTCAGCTATGTGGCCATCGCCTTCTTCGTACTGGTGGTGCTCAACCTGGTGGCGCGTGTATGCGGGATCAACCTGTTCGCCCTGATGCGCCATATCAAGGATGAACTGGTGCTGGCCTTCTCCACCGCCAGCTCGGCGGCGGTGATGCCGCAACTGATGAAAAAACTCGAAACCTACGGCGTACCCCCTTCGCTGGTGAGCTTTGTGGTGCCGGTGGGTTACTCGTTCAACCTTGACGGCGCTTCCCTGTTCCTCGGCATCGGCACCCTGTTCGTCGCGCAGTTGTACGGCATCGACCTGAGCCTGGGCGATCAGGCCTTGCTGGTGGTGACCATGGTGCTCACCTCCAAGGGGGCTGCCGGAGTACCGGGATTCATGTTCGTGATCCTCTCGGCCACCCTGGCCAGCGCGGGTTTGCCGTTGGAAGGCATCGCGTTTATCGCCGGGGTGTATCGCTTGATGGAGATGCCGACCACAGCGCTGAATGTGCTGGGCAATGCGTTGGCGCCGTTGGTGATTGCCAAGTGGGAGGGGCGTGAGGTGCGGGCGGGGCACGAGTCTAGAGGGAGAAATGTTCCCACGCTGTAATGTGAACGCTACGAATAAAGGCGCTCCGAAGAGCGCCTTTATTCATTCCAGCCTTACTGCTCGCTGATGGATTTCACCTCGGCTTTGGCTGCACCGCCAATCGCAATGCGCTTAGGCTTGGCTTCCTCCGGTACCACCCTGAGCAGGTCGATGCTCAGCAACCCGTTGGCGAGTTGTGCGCCCTGCACTTCAATGTGGTCGACCAGGCGGAACGACAAACGGAACGCGCGCTGGGCGATGCCCTGGTGCAGGTAGGTGATGCCCTCATCGTGTTCGCGCTTGCCGCCGGCGACGGTCAACACGCCTTTTTCCACCTGGATTTCCAGGTCATCCTCCACCAGGCCTGCCGCCGCGATGACGATCCGGTAGTGATCTTCACCGTGCTTTTCGACGTTGTGAGGTGGGTAGGTGGTACCGGCCTCGCTGCGAAGCGCCGATTCAAAAAGGTCATTGAAGCGGTCAAAGCCGACGGAATGACGGAACAGTGGGGCCAACGAAAGAGTAGTAGCCATTGCAAAATCTCCTGAGTTTTCTCCAAGTGATTTGACACGCGACCCGCATTCGGCATCGCGTAAAACCTAAGTAGG
Organism: Pseudomonas sp. GW821-FHT09C10; assembly: GCF_059418085.1. Classification (NCBI taxonomy): domain Bacteria; kingdom Pseudomonadati; phylum Pseudomonadota; class Gammaproteobacteria; order Pseudomonadales; family Pseudomonadaceae; genus Pseudomonas; species Pseudomonas sp. GW821-FHT09C10. Next base: position 104,771 of record NZ_JBWKPE010000016.1, on the reverse strand, counting down.
TTCAGGGGTAAAAATTTCAAGCGTCATCACAAAAAAATTTATCCAGTGCGCTGATCACCTGAAGACAGGCTGGCGCGACAGGGCCCACGCCCCCTCGATCAAGTAATCACTTGACGCCACATAGCTAAACGGCAATTGCTGACTAGACTTACGGTCGCACCGCACTGGCTATGGGAATCGCTGCATGAGTGAAACAAATGCACGAGCGGGGATGTTTTCCAGCCCGTGGCGACATAGAGAGTTGTTGTTTTCCATGGTCCAGCGGGAAGTGATTGGGCGTTATCGAGGCTCCATCATGGGGCTGTTATGGTCGTTCCTTAACCCGCTATTCATGTTGCTGGTCTACACCTTTGTGTTCAGCGTGATGTTCAAGCTGCGCTGGCCCGCGGGCGACGGTTCGCGCACCGAGTTCGCGCTGCTGGTGTTTGCCGGCCTGCTGGTGTTCAACGTGTTCGCCGAATGCGTGGGGCGTGCGCCGGGCCTGATCATCGCCAATGCCAACTACGTCAAGAAAGTCGTGTTCCCCCTCGAGATCCTGCCGTGGGTGGTGCTGGGCGCCGTGTTGTTCCACACCCTGGCCAGCCTGGTGATCTGGCTGGTCTTCCACCTGGTGTTTTTCGGCTGGCCGCCCCTGACCAGTGTGTTGCTGCCCCTGGTGTTATTGCCGCTGGCGCTCTTCACACTGGGAGTCACCTGGCTATTGGCAGCGCTGGGGGTTTACCTGCGTGATGTCGGCCAGGTGGTGGGCGTGCTGACCACGGCATTGATGTTTGTCTCGGCGATTTTTTACCCGACCAGCGCATTTCCGCCAGCCTACCAGGGCATCCTTCACCTCAACCCGCTTACCCTGGTGGTCGAACAGGCCCGGGACGTGCTGTTCTTGGGCGTGGTACCGGACCCTTTCACCTGGGCCTGCGGCCTGCTGGTGGCCGGGGGTATCGCCTGGCAGGGGTTCACCTGGTTCCAGAAAACCCGCAAAGGATTTGCCGATGTGCTCTGACATCGCCGTACAAACGGCCCACCTTAGTAAGAGCTATCACATCTACGACACGCCCAGGGATCGCCTGTGGCAGCTGTTGTCTCGCGGGCAAAAGCAGTTCTATCGCGAGTTCTGGGCACTGCGTGACGTGTCGCTGCAACTGTGCAAAGGTGAAACGGTAGGGATCATCGGCCGCAACGGCAGCGGCAAATCGACGCTGCTGCAACTGATCTGCGGCACGCTCAGTGCCACCTCCGGAAGCATTCACAGCCATGGCCGCGTGGCGGCGTTGCTGGAGCTGGGCTCGGGCTTCAATCACGATTTCACCGGGCGTGAAAACGTCTATATGAACGGTGCGGTATTGGGGCTCAGTCGCGCGGAGATCGATGCCCGTTTTGCCCAGATCACTGACTTCGCCAATATCGGCGACTTTATCGACCAGCCCACCAAGACCTATTCGAGCGGAATGCTGGTACGCCTGGCCTTTGCCGTCGCGGTGTGCGTAGACCCCGACATCCTGATCGTCGATGAAGCCCTGGCAGTGGGCGACGCCTCCTTCCAGTTCAAGTGCCTCAATCGGCTGGAAGCACTCACCCAGCAAGGCACGACGCTACTGTTCGTGTCCCATGACATGGGCATGGTCAAACGCTTTTGCAATCGGGTGATTTACCTGCGCGAAGGCCAGGTGCGCGCCAGTGGCTCTCCCGAAGAAATGGCCGAACTCTACCTGCTGGAGATGCGTGACGAACAGCGTCGCTGGGCCAGCGGCGGCGCGGTGGCGGTCGCCCCCAAGGCGTTCCTTGCCCAACAGGCTGGCATCGCCTTTGGCACCGATGAGGGGCATATCGTTGCGGCCTGCTTTACCAACACGGACAGCCTGTATTCGAGTTTTGTGTATGGAGAGACCATCCAACTGCGCATCGAAACCCGGGTACGCGACAGCATCGAGCTGCCGACCCTCAGCGTGACGATCCAGGAGGCGCGGCTGCTGGTGATCGGCGGCGCCAACCTGCCGCTGCACCTGGAGGCAGCGCACGACGGCTGGCGCAAGGCGACGCTCAACGTCCGATTCCCCGCCAACCTTGCGGCGGGCAAGTACCACATCACGCTGAAACTGATGAACGGCCACCTCGAAGAGACCGCGCAGCTCATCGAGAAGCAGGTCGCGCTGCTGGCGTTCGACACTTTGCCGGGTACCCGGGAGTTCCTTGGGTTCGTCGATCTGGGAATAGAGGCCGGTCCTGCCCCTCACACGAGTGAACCGGGGGGGCTGCAATGAGCCGAGAGTGGCAGGTCGGGATCTTCGGCACATTCGATGTCGCCAACTATGGCGACTTGCTGTTTCCCATCCTCGCTGAGGCGGAATTGACCCGGCGCCTGGGCGCGATAACGCTGCACCGGTTTTCCTATCACGGGAAAACGCCGCCCGAATGGCCGTACGAGGTCACCTCGCTGACCCGTTTGCCGGACATCGTCGGTCAGTTGGATGGGGTGTTGATCGGCGGTGGTTTCATTGTGCGTTTCGACAAGCTGGTGGCCAGCGGTTATTACCCCCCGGATGCCGCCATTCACCACCCTACCGGCTACTGGCTGACGCCCGCGCTGATTGCGCTGCAACACGGCATCCCATTGATCTGGAATGCACCGGGCATGCATTGCAATGACATCCCGCCGTGGGCCGCACCGCTGGTGCAACTGACCCTCGAACACAGCCCGCACATCAGGGTACGCGATGCGCTGTCCCAATCGGCCCTGGCCCAACTGTCGCCGGCGGCCCAGGTCGAGGTGCTTCCCGACACGGCCTTTGGCCTGCAACGCCTGCTCGACCCTCAATCGCCTTCTGCCCCGTTCCTGGAGCTGTGCAGCAGCGCCGGCCTGACCCAACCCTATCTGGTGGTGCATGCAATGTGGGGGTTGGACAGCTTCCTGCAGCTGTGGCGAACCCACGCCGGGCAGTTCGAGGACGTGCAACTGCTGCTGCTGCCCATAGGGCCGGTACTGGGCGATCACGAATCCGTACTGGGCGACGGCCTTGCGCGCTCGCGGCGCCTGCCCTTCTGGCCCGAGCCCCTGCTGCTGGCAGAACTGCTCGCCCATGCCGAAGGGGTGATCGGGCACAGCTACCACCTGGCGATCAGTGCACTGGCCTTTGGTGTGCCGATCTTCTGCTCGGCGGACCTGGGCACCGGCAAATACACCGCGCTGCCGAGCCATGGGCGAATATTCCAATTACGCCGAGACCAGCCGATTGATCCGCAGTGGTTTCGCGCACAGTTGGGCAAGCAGCCGGTGTCCCAGGTGACCGCCGACGCGATGGTACAGATCGACGCACACTGGGACCGCGTGGCCGAGTTGATCCGCGAAGGTCGCAGGCCCACGCAGCCCGCGCTCAATCGCTACTGGCAAGCCTTGCCGGGTGTTCTCGAAGACCTGCACTCACACCTCGAAAGCCAGGCCGCCGAGCGGCAACACGAACGCGAGCAACATCAACAGGCACTGGAAACGCTGTACCGCTCCAACTCGTTCAAGCTGACGGCGCCGTTGCGCCATCTGCGCCGAACCCTGAACAAATGGCTGGGAGCCCTTCGACATGATTGACCTGAACAAACTGACGGCCCACCGCCTGCAGACCGTACCTTTTTCCTGGGCGCAAATCGGTGCGCTCTACACCCCCGACGATGCCAAGGCGCTGGCCGAAACCTACCCGCACGACCACTTCAAGACGGTCTCCGGCTACGGCGGGGCCAAGGATTACGAATACGAGGCGCGGCAATTGATCGCCATGGGCAGCCACGAAGTGGTCAACCCACAAGCCTTGAGCCCGCAATGGCTGGCACTGGCCCATAGCCTCTGTTCGCCGCAGTACCGCCAGGCCCTCTCCGCGCTGACCGGGGTGGACGTGACCGAGGTCCCCATGGAAGCCAACCTGTTCCACTACGGCCCGGGGGCCAACCTCGGGCCGCACCCGGACCTGGATGACAAACTGGTCACGCACATTTTGTACTTCAATCAGACCTGGGACCCTGCCGACGGCGGCTGCCTGCAGATCCTCGGCTCTGCCAGGCCCACCGATATCGTTGCGCAAGTGACGCCCGAGGTCGGCAACTCGGCGATTCTGGTGCGCGCCGACAACTCCTGGCATGCGGTTTCACGGGTTGTCGAGGGTTGCCGTTCTTCCAGGCGCAGCGTGACAGTGACGTTCTACCGCCCCGGCTCTACCAGCTCGATGTGGCCGCCCAACGACCCGACACCTCTGCACACTTACGGCGAACAGCACAACACCACGTTTTCGTGAAGGATCGCACCATGGACAAGGACAATCCGGCCACGCTGGAGCGCGATGCGGCCATCAGGGAACGAGACGCGGCGCTGGCTTACATCGCCATGTTGAAAAATACCCGTTCGTGGCGGATCACCAAGCCCTTACGGGCGCTGCTGCATTGGTTGAGGTATCGGTCATCCCACACCGACGCCGACATCCCCGACTTTCTGCACGGGCAATATCTGCCGTTGCGCACGGCGTTGAAAAACCCGCTGTCGCCATCGGCGGATTTATCGCCACCAGAGGCGCGCTTCGACATTCTCTGCTTCGCCAATATCGACTGGGCCGCCCGCTTCCAGCGCCCCCAGCAGTTGATGAGCCAGTTCGCCCGTCACGGCTACCGCGTGTTCTACATCGTGCCCTCCCGCAGCGCCGAGCCTGGCCTGGCTTACAGCACCTTGGAAGTGGCGCCCGGGGTATTCGAGGTGACATTGCAGCGCGACGAGTTCGTGGACTGCTACACCCAGCGCATGTCGGAAAAACACCTGCAAACCTACGCCAAGGCAATTGATGCGCTGGCCAAGGATTGGCGCATAAAAACCGCAGTCAGTGTGGTGCACCTGGCGTTCTGGGCTGCGCTCGCGCATCGCTTGCGCGACGCCCACGGCTGGAAAATCCAGTACGACTGCATGGATGACTGGGTGGGCTTTCCGGGGATCGGCGAGACGTTGCTGGAGGAAGAACACACCCTGGTCCGAGACGCCGACCTGGTGACGGTCACCGCCGCGCTGCTGCAGGAAAAATGGGCCGCGATGAGCCGCAATTGCCTGTTGCTGCGCAATGGCGTGGATGTCGAGTTCTTCGAGCAAAATTGTGTGCCCAACCCCTTGATGGCGGAGATCGAGCGGCCGCTGATCGGCTTCTACGGAGCCCTGGCCGAATGGGTCGATTTGCCCTTGATCGCGAGCATCGCCCGGCTGCGGCCGGACTGGAACGTTGTGTTGATCGGTGACATTTTCGTCAAGGACCTGGCCGGTCTGGACCGCCTGCCCAATGTGCATTTACTCGGCAGGAAGCCCTATGCACAGATGCCGTTGTACCTCTACCACTTCAATGTCTGCCTGATCCCGTTTCGCCTGTATAACGTGACCCATGCGGTCGACCCGGTGAAGTTCTACGAATTCATCAGCGCAGGTAAACCGGTGGTGTCGGTGCCGCTGGAAGAAATGCAGATCTACGCGGATTTCGTGTATTTCGCCAGCGAACCGCAGGCCTTCATCGAGCAGATCGAGCGCGCCCTGAACGAAACCGATACCCAGGCCGCTACCCGGCGCGTGGCACTCGCCAGCGCCAATGACTGGCGCCACCGCTTCGACGCCAACCTCAGTGCGCTGGAGTCCTTGCACCCGAAAGTGTCGATCGTGATCGTTACCTACAACAACGTCGAACTGACCCAGGGCTGTATCCAAAGCCTGTTGCGCAACACCACGTACCCCGATTACGAGCTGATCATTGTCGACAATGCGTCCTCGGACGACACGCGCAATTACCTGCGTTACCTGGGCCGCACCCAAGCAAACGTCACCCTGGTGCTCAATGACCGCAACCTGGGCTTCGCCGCCGCGAATAACCAGGGGCTGCGCCTGGCGACCGGGGAATACCTGGTGCTGCTCAACAACGATACCGTGGTGCCCAAGGGCTGGGTCGATCCGTTGCTGCGCCACCTGCAAGACCCGCAGATTGGCCTGGTCGGCCCAATGACCAACTCGGTAGGCAACGAAGCGAAAGTGCTCGTCGACTACGTCGGCCTCGAACACATGGAAGCCTTCGCCGATCAGCACGTCGCGCGGTGTCGCGGGCGCAGCTTCGATATCAGCATGCTCGCCATGTTCTGCGTGGCCATGCGCCGCGAGGTGCTGGAACGCATCGGTTGGCTGGATGAGGCGTTCGGCATCGGCATGTTCGAAGACGATGACTATAGCCGGCGCATCCAGGCGGCCGGCCTGAGGACCGTGTGCGCCGAGGATGCCTTCATCCACCACTACGGGCAGGCGTCCTTCAAGAAGCTGATCGCCAGCGGCGAGTATCAAGCGCTGTGGGACAAGAACCAGGCGTACTTTGAAAGCAAATGGGGCACATGGACGCGCCCTGAACCGCAGCGCAAATCGGGTAGCCCTTGACCAACCAAAGGAAGACACCGTGCTCAAGCGAATCATGAACAAACTCAACGGTAAGCGCGAAGGGATCGGCGCCGACAAGCAAGTCACGGCGGATCACTGGTCAGAAAACATGGCCGGCTCCGATGCCTTTTCTGCGGATGTCTATTGGCTGGCGGTACCGACCGTACAACGCCGCCATCAGCACAAGGCAACGGCGGGCAGCGGCCATCCGGGCTGGGTGCAGTACTGCCTGAAGGAGTTTCTCGGCAACCCGGCGCCAGGCACACGGATGCTGAGCATCGGCTGCGGCACCGGCACCCTGGAGCGCGAACTCTACAGGCTCAAGGCGTTCGAGCACTGTGACGGCGTGGATATAGCGCCTGCCGCCCTCGAGGTGGCCAGAGCCGAAGCGCTGGCGATGGGCGCGTCGACGATCCATTACGCCCTGTGTGATATCGAACGCACTGACCTGCCGGGCAATCACTACGACGCGGTCTGGTTCAATGGCTCACTGCACCATATCCGCGAGCTGGAAGTGGTTTGCCAGCGGGTTCGCCATAGCCTTAAGCCTGGGGGCTGGCTGTTTTTCAATGAATATGTCGGGGCCAATCACTTTGCCTTTGATGCCCAGCAACGCGCGGCCATCAGCCATGCGTTCGGCTTGATTCCCGCGCATTTGCGCCGCTCATTCGTGAAGGGTTCATACGGCCAGGTTCAACAGGTCGTGCCACTGCCCGACCCCGCCGAGGTGGTGAAAGTCGACCCGTCGGAAGCCGTGCGTTCGGCAGATATCCTGCAGGTGGTACAGGAGCACTTTGATGTGCGTGCGCTGAACCTCTGCGGCGGTTCGCTGCTGCAGTTTCTGCTGCACGGTATCGCCGGCAACTTCACCGCGGACAACCCGCAGTCCCTCAGGGTACTGCAGATGTTGTTCGACATCGAAGACGGGCTGATCGAGTCGGGCACGTTGAAAAGCGACTTTGTGGTGGTCGCCGCATCGCCGAGAACGTCCTGATGAGGTCGCCCCGCCCATGCTGATCGAGCGGCGCCCGTCTGGCCGGCAGCGCTGGCGCGCGGTGTATCACCAGTTGCCGTTGCCGGCCAGCGCGAAAAAACTCCTGGCAGTCATCTACCGACGTGCACTGCTGCCCGCTGTGCGCGCACTGCGCGGCGTCCTGCAACCGATGGAAACCTTCGCCAGCCCATCGTCGGCACCTCAGCCACAACAGGCCGGTCTGGCGGATTACATTATCTGGGGGGCTATCGATTGGGATTTGCGCCACCAGCGCCCGCAACAACTGGCCCAGGCGCTGAGCGCCACCGGGCGGCGGGTCATCTACGTCTCGGCCTCATTGATACACGCCCCCCAGGCCGGCTTTGAACTCGAGTCGCTGGACCAGACCCAGCGGTTGTTCCAGGTCAAGCTGTTTGCCCGGGGTGCACCGCTGATCTACGCCGCAGCGCCTGACGCCACACAGGTTCGGCAGCTGTGCGGCAGTATTGGCGAGGTACTCCTATGGGCCGGCTCCGCCCGGGTGATTTCACTGGTGCAGCACCCTTTCTGGTGTGACATTGCCGGTGAATTACCCAACAGTCGATTGATCTACGATTGCATGGACCATCATCAAGGCTTCGGCGACAACGCCCCGGGTATCCTGCACCTGGAGCAACGGCTGGTGCGCAACGCCGACGTTCGGCTGTTCACCTCCGACTGGCTGGCCGAGCAATGGCCGGCCCAGGCCAATGAAACCCGCGCGATCCTGCGCAATGCCGCCGACTTTACCCGGTTCTGCACCCCACCTGCCTCGATCTACCGGGATCGCTTGCAACGCGTGGTGATTGGCTACTACGGCGCCATTGCACACTGGTTCGACCAGGCGCTCGTCGCCCGCATCGCCGAGGCGTTTCCACAGCATGTGGTGCTGCTGATCGGCGCCGATACGGTGGGCGCGCAGGCGCAATTGCGTGGCTATGCGAACATAGAATTCATCGGCGAAGTGCCCTATGCCACACTGCCCTACTACCTGCATGGCTTCGATGTGGGCATTGTGCCGTTTCATATCACGGCACTGACGCTCGCCACCAACCCGGTCAAGGTCTACGAATACCTGAGTGCCGGAAAACCGGTGGTCTCAGTCGACCTGCCAGAGATGCAGCAATTCGGCTCGCAGGTTCAGGTTGGCCGCGACGGCCCGGCGTTCATTGCCGCGATCACGCGGGCATTGCTGCCAGCGACGACCGAACAGATTGCCCAGCGTCAGGCATTCGCTGCCCGACAAACCTGGACACACCGCGCCGATACGCTCATCACCCTGGCCGAACGCCGCGACCACGCGGCACGCATCAGCGTGATCGTCGTGACCTACAACAACCTGGCGCTGACGCGGGCGTGCCTGGACAGCCTCGAGCACGACAGCGAGGGGCCTGAACTGGAAATCATCGTGGTGGACAACGCGTCCAGTGACGGCACCGCTGAATTTCTCTCGCAATGGGCGGCCGGCAGCGGCCAGACGATCGTACTCAACACCGACAATCGCGGTTTCGCCGCCGCGAACAACCAGGGCCTGGCGATCGCCAACGGTGAGTACCTGGTGCTGCTCAATAACGACACGCAGGTCACCAGCGGCTGGGCGAGTACCTTACGCCGGCATCTACAACGCAATCCCGAGCTTGGCCTGATTGGCCCGGTGACCAACAACATCGGTAATCAGGCCAGGATCGACATCGACTACGCCGACCTCGCAGGCATGCCACAAGCGGCTCGGCGCTTTACCTGCCGCCACCTTGGCGAGGTGGTCCGGCTGCCGACCCTGGCGTTCTTCTGCGTGATGATGCCGCGCAGCACCTACACGCGAATCGGCCCGCTCGACGAAGTCTACGGCCGTGGTTTCTTCGAGGATGACGACTACTGCCGACGGGTCGAACACGCGGTCCTGGTGAACGCCTGCGCCCGCGATGTGTTTATCCATCACCAGCTTTCGGCATCGTTCGCGCTCATGAACCAGGATGAACGCCAAGCCCTGTTCGAGCGCAACAAGGCGATCTATGAAGCCAAGTGGGGCCCGTGGGTGCCCCATGAATATGAGTAACTAACGCAGGTCGTCCTGTGACAATAAAAATCCCCTGGGCGCGAAGCCAAGATCCCGGGCAGCCTCGGTATGCTCGAACACCAGGTCCTGGTTCATGCGCTGCGCCATCGCCGCCGACCAATGGCGGTAGCGCGGCAGCATTCGCAACAGCAACAGGGTCATCCGGAACCCCCAGAGCGGCACCGTGAGTAAACGCGGGCGGCGGTTCTGCGCCGTGAATACGCGGGTGACCATCTCCCGATAGGGCAGCGTTTCTGCACCGCTGAGGTTGTAGGCATGACGGCACACCTGGGGTGCCTGCAACGCACGCACGCAGGCGCTCGCCACATCCTCGGCATGCACGGGTTGACGCAGTCCCATCGCGCCGCCCAACAGCGGAAAAAAGCCGAAGCGGCGAATAAAACGCGCAATCTCGGTGATGTTTTTGTCGCGGCCCTGGTCGTAGATCAAGGTCGGGCGCAGGATGCACCAGTGCACCCCATGGTCCTGCGCCCATTGCTCAACACGTGCTTCGGCGTCACCCAGCAGGCTGGCGAGACGCCGCTCTGCGGGGTCGATCGACTGGCTTTTGCTCCACCGACTGGTCGAAGACAAAACCACGACTTTGCGCGCGCCACAGGCCTGCAACAACCCAAAATGCTGCTGCAGCGCCCAAATCGGTGCCACACAGATCCAGTAGGGAATGGACTCGGCATACTCGCTTACACCCGGTTCAGGAAGCTGTTGCCAACTGACCGTGTCACTGTCACGCCCGTACTGTGGCTGCCGTGAAAAAGCGACGACCTTAAACTGTTCGCGCGCAAGCACCGCAAGCAGGCAGTGGCCTACCAGGCTGCTGGCCCCCAGCACACCGACCGTGACCTCAGACATACCCACGGATCTCATTCTGGTACGCCAGGCTGCCGGCGCACGAGCCGCTGTCCACCACAATCACGTGTAGAACGCCTTCCCCGAGGGCCGACGCCACGCACTCGCCGATCAGCTTGCCGACGTTGTACTTAACGACGCTTACGTCGCAGCTATGGATGAAACGTGGCAGCATCAAAACGCGCCTCCCATGAGTGTTGCCATGCAAATGCACGGGCTTCGTCCGCATTGCGCTCACACTGCAAGGCGGCCTCGGCCAGCTCGGAAATATCGCTGTGCGAGTGACTGATAAAAACCCCGGGCAGCCCTGAACGGCCGTGCATCTCGCCGAAATCCGTCGAGATCACTGGCAATGCCAGGCCACGGTATTCGTAGTACTTGATCGGATCGACCGACGCGGTGAGCCGGGTCTTTTTGAAAGGAATCAAGCCCACATCGAACTCGGCCATGGCGGCCAACGCCGCGCCATGATTACCGGGGGGTAACAACACAACGTTGCTCGGCAAGCGCCCGGGCGCGTCGCCGAAGACCGGCCCCATCAAACGAATTTCATCGTTGGGCCTGGCTTCAGCCAAAGCCGCCACCCAGGCCCAGTCAAACCAGGTGGCCAAGGTACCCACGTAGCCAAAAATCTTTCGACTTGATGACGTCGGCGCCCACCTTACCGCTGAGATCGCCGACAAGTCCAGGCCGTTCAGCACCTGGCATACCTCATTGCGATAACGCCGCCACTGCGTATCAAGCGTCGAACTCGATGTCCATATGACGTCCACGCGCTGGGCAATCAGCCGCTCACGGTGCGCCAGGGCCCACCTCGAGACGCCGGTATAAAACGCCGGAAAATCGTCCATCGCGTCATACAAGGACGAGCAGTGACGAAGCCGCTGCAACAACAGATATGCCAGGACCGAGGGCTTGCCGACCACGAGCAAGGCTGGGGAGGCGTGAGTGAATTGATCAATCCGCCTTAATGCATGCCGCCAGCAAAACCGGTTCACCCAGCCCGAGCCAGGTAGAGGTTCTATCGGCAGACCGCCAGGCTTGATAAGCGTGAGCCATGGCGGCGTGCCACTGGATGGACTGGGTTGCGCGCAGGGCGCAGCCGCCTTGAGATCGATCCACCTGGGCAGCCGCGTGGGATAAGGATCAACCCAGAGCACCGACGCCCCTGTGCGGCTGTGCACCCAATCGACAAACTTGTGCGGCCGCTGGGCGAAGCTGTGCCAGGGCAACGGCGAGAGAAATACCAGGCGCGTCAAGAAAAGTGCTCGTGCAGGACCTTCACGATACGCCCGGCAGCCTGCCCATCGCCGTAGGGCGAAACACCTCGCACCATGCCACGGTAGGCCGATTCGTCGTCAAGCAGGCGCTGTGCCTGCTCGATGATGCGTTCATAGTTGGCGCCCACCAGCTTGACGCTGCCCTGCTCCACCGCCTCAGGGCGCTCGGTTTCATCACGCATGACCAGCACCGGCTTACCCAGCGCCGGTGCCTCTTCCTGGACACCTCCTGAGTCGGTCAGGATGAAATACGCAGCTTTCATGGCGGCAATGAACGCCGCGTAACCCAGCGGCGCGCACAGCCTGAAGTTCGGCATGCCTGCCAGACACACCTGGGCGACGTCCTGGATCTTCGGGTTCGGGTGCACAGGGTAAAGAAACTGAACCTCAGGATTGTTCTCGGCAAGGGTGCGCAACGCTCGGCAGATGCCGAGAAACGGCGCACCAAAATGCTCCCTACGATGGGCCGTCACCAGCACCAGGCGCTTGCTCGGATCCAGATCAAGGCCGATCTCCACCTCACTGGCGGCTGTCGTGAGCAGGGCATCGATCACCGTATTGCCTGTGACGAAAACATCCGCACTGGCTACATCCTCTTTGAGCAGGTTTTGCCTAGCGCTTTGCGTCGGCGCAAAGTGCCAACGCACTAATTTACTGGTAATGATCCGGTTGGCTTCCTCGGGAAATGGATGCTGCAGATCCCACGTACGCAGGCCGGCTTCAATATGCCCCACCGGTATGCGCCGGTAAAAGCAGGCCAGGGCACAGGCCATCACGGTCGTGGTATCGCCTTGTACCAGAACAGCATCGGGCTGTTCTTCGAGCAGGACAACATCCAACTTGAGCAATAACTGCCCGGTCAGAGTGGCCAAGGCCTGATTGGGTCGCATGACGTCCAAGTCGATGTCGGGCTCAATGCCGAAAAACGCCAGGACCTGATCCAGCATACCGCGATGTTGTGCCGTGGCGACGACACGCACATCGGCCCAACGTTGTTGTTTCAAGGCCAGAATGACGGGAGCCATTTTGATAGCTTCGGGACGTGTCCCGACCACGCAAAGAATTTTTTTTACCGACACATCAAGCCTATTTCCCTATCCGATAAATGGCTGAAACGCTCAGGCGTTCAATGCCCACGCTCACGCACATTCCGCTGTGCTGTTTTGAGGCTGTGATGGTTTAAATGCGGACTGCCGGACATCGAGATGTGCCACGCCGAGACAGGTTCGTTCCGGCTTTCAACACCGATACCGCAGCATAGACACAGACTGCAATACTTGCTCGGCGGATGGACTAAAGGACGATCTGGTCCTGAGAAATTCCCGCAAATCTAAGCGAGAGAATGAGCGCACCGGTTCATGCCTGATGCGGTTGCTCTGGAAATGACGTGACCGACCTGTCGTTCGAGCCTGAAGACCGGCCAGATACAGTGCATAGCAGGCCAGCGCGGCTATCGGTTTTTTTTGGCCGCGTATGTGAAAACGTCTGCTCAGGCCTGGCTGATATCCAGCAATCGAGGCATGGCAATGGCCAGATAGTCCTGCGTATCGAGCACCATCGACGCATCCAGCCGCCCCGCGTTGAAGGCTATTTCGGCGTAGCCTGTGGTCAAGGCCGGATCGACGATCAATTGAATCCGCTCATCGAAAACAAACGGAGGGATGGCGCCGATCCGACACCCGGTCAGTTCCATGGCGGTTTCGGCCTTCACCAGCTCGGCTTTTTTCCCGCCCAGGGCCGCTCCGACTTTCTTCATGTCCAGCTTCTGGTCGCCCGGCAGTATCACCAGCGCATAGGGGCCGGCCTGGCCCTTGAGGGCGCAAAGCATGGCCTTCGCGCCTTGGCCGGGCTCGGTGCCACGGATTTCGGCGACGCGCGCCGACTGACCCTCGGCATCGTGCATCAACACCCGGTAAGAGGCTGAGCGGGCATCGAGTAATGCCACGAGGCGATCGAACATGGGATGCATGTAGTTTTCCTCTGGTTTACAGGAGGTCGTAGGACAGCTTGCTGATCAGAATCACCAGCAACACCAGGAATAGAGCCCGGACAAAGGGCACGCCTTTGTGAACCGCCAGCCAGGTGCCGGTGAGCGCGCCCAGGATGTTGAATGCCGCCATGGGGATTGCGATCAGGTAGAGCACGTTACCCGTCGGAATGAAGAATATCAGTGCCGCTACGTTGGTCGCGATGTTGACTAGCTTGGCCGATGCCGAGGCATGAAGAAAGTCGAAGGCGAAGCAGCGGATAAACAGGAAGATCAGGAAGCTGCCAGTGCCGGGACCGAACAGACCATCGTAGAAACCGATGGCGCCGCCGATGATGATCGCCAGCAGTTTTTCCTTGGTACCGATGCGCATGGGTTTGTGCAGAGCGCCGAAATCTTTTTTCCAGAAGGTGTAGATCGCCATCAGCACAATCAACACCAGCACCGCCGGCCGGATCATCGACTGGGGCACGAACGACACGGTGGCGGCTCCGAAGAAGGCCATGACAAAGGCCGCGCAGGCGGCGGGGATCACAAGACCCCAGTCGATCACCACCTTGCGCACGAAGGACCGGGCCGCGAATGCGGTGCCGCAGGCGGCCGCGACCTTATTGGTCCCCAGCAGCGCCGCCGGTTGAGCGGTAGGTAGCACGTTGAATAGCGCGGGAATCTGGATCAGTCCGCCGCCGCCCACCGCCGCATCGATCAGGCCGGCGGCGAAGGCGAACACGCAAAGGATGACAATATCGACCATGAAATCAGGCTCTGACTATGTAGGGTTGATGAGGGTCCAGCGGTACCACGCGTGCCGGATCATTGACCCCGAAGACACGCAACATCCAGCGATCACGGCCGTCGTAGCGGGGGGTAAAACCATCCCGGGCATGCAGGGTTTGCTGGTTCTTGAAGATCAGCATGTCCCCCGGTTGCAGCATGATGTGGTGCACGACATCGGGATGATTGGCGGCGGCGGCGAACAGCTGGAGGGCAAACTGCGCAGGGGCGCAGGTCGCTTCGACACTCGCTTTGTTGTAACGGCAATACAGGCCATCGGTTGCGCTTCTGTAGAGCAAGGGGACGTTTTCCAGCACATTCCCCTGTTTGCCGAAGGAGGCCGGTCGGCGAACGGTAAAGTTCGGTCGTGACAGTTCTTCTTCGACGTAGGCCGGCAGAATGGCCAGCACCTCGTCAATGGCGACGATGCGCGTCGGCACGTCGAGCTCGCAGCGCAGGCCGGTCAGGGACAGGTACTCCGGACAGGCCGACAACTGCGAGATGGGTTCGCAGGTCAAAGGCAGGTGAGGGTTGTCGACATGCATGTCCAGATCCGCCCGCGAGCCATAGGAGCTCTTTTCGGTCTCCCGCTTGCGCTTGGGCGATACATGACGGAACACGGAGTCGGTGCTTTCACCCTCGTACGCCAGCGGACGGGTTTGCAGAGTGTGCAGCACGGACAAAATAGCCCCGGCCAGAATCGACAGGTTCTCGATACCCGGCTCCAGGTCATAGGGCGTGGCGGGCAGTTGCGGGTCCAGCGGCAGCCCCCTGACGATCATCGCCACGTCACGGGCCTGTGGAAAATTGCGCAGCTGTTGGATTTTCTCGGTGCCCAGGACACTTTCCAGCAACCGCCCCAGGACCGGCATCTGGCGGATCCCCGAGGCGCTATCGGTCACGTCCAGCGACGCCAGCCCGGCCTGAAGTGTGCGTTGTTCTTCCAGCGACAGATGAATTTGCGGTATCTCCCGTCGGGTTGAAGTCACTGATTTTTTTTCCAGCCTTTCATGAATGACTTCATCAATACACGCTGCGGCTTTCCCGATTACTTCATCCAGCTTCGACACGTCCTTGCGCTCCTGTTTGCACCATCCTTGTGGGTTGAACGGGAAGGTTAACGGAAGGGCCTTTTTTGTGTTGCAATGCCGCGTTGTGAAAAATGCAATGAGGTGGAGAGTGGCATTGAATATGTTGGGGGAACTTGAAGCCTTCGCGACCGTGGCTCGCAAGCGCAGCTTCGTCGCCGCGGCACGGACGCTTGGGCGCTCCCCCAGTGCACTGACCCGCGCCGTTCAAGCCCTGGAGGAAAGTGTGGGGCTCAAGTTGTTCAATCGCTCGTCCAATGCCGTGAGCTTGACCGAAGCGGGCGAATGCTTATTGCCCCACGCGTACAAAATGCTCGATCTGCAACGTGAGGTGGATGAAGACCTGGCCGGCCTCAGCGGCCTGGCCTCCGGCTGGATCCGCTTTTCCGCCCCCGAGGTGCTCGGACACGGGGTATTGCCCCGGTTGATCGCGCAATACTGCGAGCGTTATCCAGACGTTAACATCGATGTGATCTTCACCGATGAGATCATCGACCCGGCCAAGAGCAAGCTGGACTTCTCGATTCGCGGCGCGTTTCCACAATCCAGCGACTTGATCGGCTTTGCGCTCTGGAGTTACTCACGTTACCTGTATGCCAGCCCCGGCTACCTGGAGCGCAACGGCATGCCCGACTCCATCGAGGCACTGGAGGCGCATTCGCTGATCCTGCATACGGCGCCGCGGATTCTCAAGGAGTGGAATTTTCGCAGCGAGGAGCAGGCCATCAGCTTTCGGGTTCATCCAAAATTTCGCTTCAGCTCCGGCCTGGCGGTATTCCAGGCAGCCCTGGCGGGCGTCGGGATCGCCCGCCTGGCCGATTGGATGGCGGAACCCGAAGTGGAAACGGGGCGCCTGCTCCGGGTGTGTCCTGAGTACAAGCTCACTTCCAGCAGCGGTGAGAGCCCACAGATGCACGCGGTATACCCGGCGGGAAACTTGCCGCTGCGGGTGAAGGCATTGATGGAGATGATCCGTGGCTTAGGTGAAAGCCTCGAATGTAAACGCGGCGCAGCACCTCCATGAACTCGGCCCTCACGTCGCTGTGAGGGGGGGCACTCAAGCATTCCTTCGATTGCGGTGGCCTGCGATTCCCACGCGGGTGGCCGTGTGTTGCTCAGGAGCGGGTACACCAAAACCCAGGCATTCGATGGGCCGGGAAACCACAGGTTCAGGTTACGGTGCGCCCGCTCAGGTTCAACGTGTGTGATGCGTGGAAGTACTTCGATCAGCGTCGAACGTCCGCCCTGGCTAAGACTGGGCCGCGCGTCCGTTTCTGGCCGATTCTGTTGAAAACCTCGGCTGCGCCCTGAATATCAAGGCTTAGCCATATAGGATCGAATGTAATCAATCACTGATCATGAATGAACGTTAAATACCTGCGTCATCACAGACGCGTCAGTGGCTGTGGACATGGGGCATAGAAGCAGGACCAACGGCGTACTCCTCGTCCGTGACCTTATCCAGCCATGCAACGTTTTTGCCATTCAACGCTTCTTGCACCGCAATATGAGTCATTGAGGTGGTGGCGGTTGCGCCGTGCCAGTGTTTGTGGCCGGGCGGGCACCAGATGACGTCGCCTGCGCGAATCTCGACGATGGGCTCACCTTCGCACTGGGTCCAGCCGCAGCCGGCGGTGACGATCAGGGTCTGGCCCAGTGGATGGGTGTGCCAGGCCGTGCGCGCGGCAGGCTCGAAGGTGACGCTGGCAACGGACACTCGGGCCGGTTCCGGCGGGAAGTTCAGGGGGTCGATTCTCACGGTTCCGGTGAACCATTCCTCCGGGCCTTTGATGGAGGGTTGCGAGCCTGGGCGTTTGAGTTCCATGAGTTTTCCTTTCGTTTCGGTGATGGGGTTGAGGTGTGCATGCAGCGGTGACCTGGGTCAGGGCCGCTGCAATGCCGACTGATATCAGTGATGTGCGCCATCAGGTCTGATCGGGCAGCGCGTACGCCACGATGTAGTCTCCCTTCTGCGCAGTGGCGGAGTTGCCGCCTGCGCTGATGAGCACGAATTGCCTGCCGGTCTTGGGCGAGACATAGGTCATGGGCGTGGCCTCAGCCCCGACCGGCAAACGTCCTTTCCAGAGTTCTTTGCCCGTGCGCACCTCGAAGGCACGAAGGTAGAAGTCCTGAGTACCGGCCATGAACACCAATCCCGTCGAGGTGGTGATCGGGCCACCGCGAGTAGGCATACCGATCGGTATCGGCAAATGGGTTGCGATACCCAGCGGACCGGTCTGCTCGGTCGTGCCCAAGGGCATTGACCACGCGACCTTGCGTGTCGCCAGATCGATGGCAGTGAGGGTGCCGTAAGGCGGTTCCTGACACGGAATGCCCAGCGGCGACAGGAACCGGCCCTGCTCGATACCCCATGGGGTGCCCGCCTGCGGCGCATTGCCTTCATGGCCACCGCCATTGAGGGTTTTCTCATCGTAGGCGGCGCGTGGAATCATGCGATTCCAGATGGCGACACGGGTGTCGTTGACGATCATGTACCCCAGGTTTTCAGCGATGGAAACCGAACCCCAGTTCATGCCACCCAACCAGCTCGGATACTGAATCGTCAGACGCTCACTGGGCGGTGTGAACTCACCCTCATAGCGTGCCTTGCGAAAGTCGATCCGGCAGATCAACTGGTCCAGCGGGGTAAGACCCCACATGCGTTTCTCGCTCAGTGGTTCGGTGCCGATAGAAGGCATGCCCACAGAGTAAGGTTGAGTCGGTTCGGTATGATCATCCGCCACGCCGCCCTGTGGAACCGGGCGTTCCTCGACCCGTGCTATTGGGGTGCCGGTGCGCCGGTCAAGCATGAAAATCTGGCCGCGCTTGGTGGTCTGGATCAGCGCAGGGAGCATCCCGCCATCACCATTCGGAACGTCATAGAGCGCGGGTTGCGAGGGTACGTCGTAGTCCCAAAGATCATGGTGAACGGTCTGGAAATGCCAGCGCTCGCGACCTGTCGCGATGTCCAGCGCCACGATGGACGATGAATAGTGCTCATCGGCTTCGGTGCGGTGGCCGCCCCAGAAATCCGGAGTCGCGTTGCCGGTGGGCAGGTAAATCAAACCCAGCGCATCGTCGAAGGAAGGCGTGGACCAGACATTCGGTGTGCCAGGGGTATAAGTCTGGCCCTCTGGCGGCTCACGCATGATCGCCGGATTCCCCAGGTCCCAGGCCCAGACCAGTTTACCGTTACGCGCATTGAAGGCCCGCACCACGCCGGATGGCTCGCCGGTTTTCTGGTTGTCCCACACGAGGCCGCCGACCACAACCAGATCGCGAACGACGGTAGGCGCGGCGGTCGGGAAGTAAAGGTCCTGGTCCTGGCCACCCATGCCGATGCGCAAGCTCACGCTGCCATGGTCGCCAAAGTCAGTGCAGGCCTGCCCGGTCTGCGCATCCACCGCAACCAGTCGAGCGTCGACCGTCGTGGCTATGATCCGTCGCGTACAGGCTTGCACGGTTGCGTCCGCGCCGGAGGCTGTCTGTCCAGGTGTCACGTCGTAGTACGCGACACCGCGACAGCGCGGGTACGTGTTGTTCGCCTGAACCTTGGGATCGTGATGCCAGATCTCTTTGCCAGTGTCGGCATCCAAGGCAAATAACTGACTGGACTGGGTACAGCCGTAGACCATCCCGTTCACGTGAAGCGGCGTTACGACATGGCCTTGACTACCGACAGGTACCTCGCCCGTCCGATACGTCCAGGCCACCTTCAGATCCGACACGTTCTGCGGTGTGATCTTGTCGATCACAGCGTGACGCGTGCCAGAAGGTGTGTGACCGAAATAGCGCCAGTCGGTCGCAGGCACGACCGTGCCGACCGCGTTGCCCGGCACGGGCGCGGGCATTGCGTCAGCCGTCTGGATGGGCTGCGGCTGCAGCGAGGTGTAAAAGGTCACGCCCAGACCGGCCGCCACCCCTGCCGCTGCCAGGTACGCCAGCGGTGCCGATGCTGGACGTCGGCGAGCCCTCAGGTGCGGGACCGCCAGCAGTACGAAAACCAACGCCACGCCCAGCACGAACAGCCGGGAAAACAGCGGCCAGAATGTCAGCCCTGCATCCCACAGCGACCACGCGACAGACGCCGCGAACACTAGCAGATACATCACCGCACCCGGTAAGCGTTGCCGCACCAGAAATACGCCGCTGACGACCAGGCCTGCTCCCGCCAGCGCGAAGTACCATGACCCGCCCAGCACGATGAGGTAGCCGCCCCCCACCAGCAGCGTCACGCCGACAAGCAAGACGACGATGCCGAGAAGAATGAGCAGTGCGGTAGTCAATCTGGAAGTGCTCGATGGCGGCATGGATCCGGTTTCCTTTCAGGTATTTTTCAGGCAACGCCGGCCAATGACTTCAAAAAAGTTGAAATCCTGGGGCTAAGGTTGTGTTGTAGGGCGTGAGGCGTTTTCGGAGTCACATCACATGGGTGCAAGCACGTCAGCGCATGACGAATCCACCATCCACGGAAATGGATTGGCCAGTGACGTAGCTTGAGGTCGAACTGCTCAACCAGAGCACTGCGTCGGCAATCTCTTCAGGTTTGCCGTGGCGCCCCATCGGGATCATTTGCGTCATGCCAGCCAAAGCATCGCCCTGCCCCTCTGCAACCATCTGGTCGGCCATCGGCGTCCAGACCAGCCCTGGGCAGACCGCGTTGATGCGGATGTTGCGTGCGGCATATTCCAGAGCCGCACTCTTGGTCAGGCCGATCACGCCATGCTTGGCAGCATGGTAATTGGCACGCTCCGCGCCGCCCACCAGGCCACCCAGCGACGAGCAGTTGACGATGGTGCCGCGGCCTTGGCGACGCATGTGCTCCAGCTCGAACTTCATGCAGCTCCAGACGCCCCGCAGGTTGACTGACATGACCTTGTCGTAGTCCTCGACCGTAGCGTCAGCGATCTCCGCTAGTTTGTTCTGAATTCCCGCGTTGTTGAACGCAGCGTCCAGACGGCCAAAGGTGGCAACTGTCTCCTTGACCATGGCTTCGACCTGATCGATATCAGCCACGTCGCAACCAATGCCGATGGCGCGATGACCTTGGGCGATCAGCGCCTGGGCTGCGGCCTGTGCGGATTCGCCGTTGATGTCCGCCAATGCCACTGCCGCACCTGCACGTGCAAACGCCTGCGCGGTGGCCAAGCCGATCCCTGATGCGGCACCGGTGACCAGCGCGACCTGGTTTTCGAATGAAAAGCTCATGGGTGTGTTCCTCTATTTCGATAGATCAAGGGGGGTTCAAGGAGTCAATGTTCGCCAGGGGCGCTCAGCACCCACACGGCGCTGACGATGCAGCCCACACCACAGGCGGCCAGTACCAACCCCATCGGCCGGGGTGTGCCGTCGGCAAAAATCGCGACAAGCGCCGAGCCGAAAATGCCCGCCCCATATTGCAGGGCGCCAGCCAGCGCCGAAGCTGATCCCGCGAATTGCGGCATGCAGCCCAGTGCCCCCGAAATAGAGTTGGCCAACACCAACCCCGTCGCCGACACAAACAACAGGCATCCGCAGATCATCAGCGGCAGACCGCCCAGATCAGTCCATGTGTTGATGGCGAGCATCAGTCCGGCGATGCATGAAATCAGCCCGCCCACGGTCATCATCGTGTCGCTTGTGTAGCGGTTGAGCAGCCTGGCGTTTATCTGATTGGTCAGCATCAATCCGACGATGCCCGCGCCAAACAAGATGCCGTACCACTGCGGATCGACGTGGTAATACGTGATGTAGGCAAACGGAGAGCCGGCGATGTAAGCGAAGGTCCCGGCATAAAAGAATCCACCCGCAGCGGCGTAACCGATGAATTTGCGGTGCTTTAGCAAGTCTCCATAGCGAAGCAAGATTGCACGGGGCGAAGCAGGCGTTCGACGATGAACAGGAAGCGTCTCGGGCAGCCAGAGCAGGCTGGCCAATGTGGTCAGTGCGACCAGCACCAGGGTCCAGAAGATCGCCTGCCAGGACAGCCAGTGCAGAATCTGCCCACCAACGGTCGGGCCCGCCAACGGAGCAATCGCCATGATGGTCATCAGGGTCGACATTTTCTGCGCGGCACATCGACCTTCGTACAGGTCGCGCACCATGGCTCGCGCCAGGACGACATTGGCGCACGCCCCCAGCGCCTGAACCACTCGCCAGAAAATGATTGTGGTGCCGTCAGCGGCCAGCGCACAGCCGCTGGAGCCGATGATGAACAGCAGCAGCCCCAGTGCGACAGGCAAGCGCCGCCCGAAGCGATCACTGAACGGCCCCCAGAACAGCTGGCCCAGACTAAATCCCGCCAGATAACCGCTGACCGTCAGTTCCATGATGCCGCTGGTAGCATGCAGCGACGTCGCCATGACCGGCATCGCAGGCAGGTACAGATCCGTCGAAATGGAAGCGAACGCCAGCAACGCACTTAGAATCAGTAGAACGCGCAGCCCGTGGCCAACAGTAATGGTCGATACTTCGGCGTGCGCGACGTCAACACGCGGTGTAATCACTTCCAGTTTGCTCACTGTCTGTTCTCTCGGGGCCGGATACGAACGGTCGCTGCACGGAACGTTCGCTGATCATGGGTTGCAGATAATGGCGGCTCGTCGCTCGTGTTCGAGGGGTTACGGTAGTCAACCGTGGCTGAGACGGGTACCCGGTGCATACGGGATGTTCTTGTGAGCATTGCTCATCAGTGGTGGGAGCCAACTGCGGTTGTTGTAGCGCTCTATTGATGAGCGTCATTCATCGTTTCATGCCGATTTTGCCGAGTAGTCCTGCAAGCGATGTTCTACTAGCGTGTCAGTTCTTCCGTTTAAACAGCAGGACTGTATCGATGAGAGCAATCGCGACGCTAGCCACGCTGGCCACGATCTTGATGACCGCGATGTCGAGCCATGCCGCCGACATTACCGCCGAAAAAGCCATGAATGTCGTTCGCAATGGAGAGCAGGCCTCCATCATGGGAGCGCCCGGGACCTTCGTCGGTAATGCGCGAATCGACCCGCTTTTCCCCGCGCGCGCGCCCTCGAAAGTCTCCGCGGGTGCGGTGACTTTCCAGCCCAGCGCGCGCTCTGTCTGGCACACCCACCCTCTGGGGCAGACGCTGGTCGTCACAGCGGGCATGGGTTGGATACAGCAGGAGAATGGGGAGAAAATCGTCATCAAACCTGGCGATGTGATCTGGACACCACCCGGTGTCAAGCACTGGCATGGCGCGACAGCTACAACGGGGATGAGCCACATGGCGATCCAGGAATCTCAGGATGGTAAAAACGTGGAATGGCTGGAGCCAGTCACCGAAGAGCAGTACGAGGCGGCGCGATGAAAGTCTTGAAGCTCGGACTGATCTCACTCTCAGCGCTCCTGGTAGCGTGCTCGACCCATACGCCCGGCGACCCGGCTCAAGTGCCTGCCGTTCCGAGCGTGGATGATATGCGCGCTGTGTCTCCGACGTTGGCACACAACACTGAATCGATGTTGCTCGCAGAAGTCTGGAAACGCCCAGGGCTGTCTCCTCGCGACCGCAGTCTAGTCACCCTCGCGGTGCTGGTCTCCAAGCAGCAGACGGTCGAATTGGCCTACCACCTGAACCTGGCATTGGATAACGGCGTCAAGCCATCTGAAATTTCCGAAGTCATCAACCACCTGGCGTTCTACACCGGCTGGGGCAATGCCTCCGCGACGATTCTGGTGACCAGGCAAGTCTTCGCTCAGCGCGGTGTCACAGCGGATCAATTGCCACCCGTGTCGCCCCCGTTGCTGGCTATCGACCAAGCGTCCGAGAAAGTGCGCACGACCTTTGTCGACAAGACAGTAGGTCCTGTATCACCAGGGTTGGTGCACTACACCAGCGCTGCACTCTTCCACGACTTGTGGCTACGGCCGGGGCTCGCACCACGGGATCGGAGCCTGATTACGGTCAGCGCACTGATCGCCACCGGGCAGGTTGCACAGCTCGGCGCCCACCTCAATCGAGCCATGGATAACGGGCTGACTCAGGGGGAAGCCTCCGAGATGTTGACGCAACTGGCGTTCTACACAGGATGGCCGAACGTGTTTAGCACAGTACCAGTGGTCAACGATGTCTTTTCCGGCCGCAAGAAAACCTAGGGAGCGCAGTCACATCAGTGAAGACAAGGCACCCAGCGCCACACCTTCGGCCATGAGTTGTCGCAAAGTACCGAGGCAGGAGCCGTACGGGCAGCAGCGCCCTTGCTAAGCGGAGCAGGCAGCCAGTAGCGCAGGCTTCGGAACCCGCACACCCCAAAGGCCGTTCAGCGTCCGTGCCTACGGCACGAAAGGTGCCGACGCTGGATTTGCCCCCTGCAGATCCAGCGTCGGGCGGTGGGGCGATTCGTCAGCTGCTTCGAAACGAGCCTGAAAAAGCGAGCCGCGTCGAGTTTTCCGATGAGGCTACGGCAGGCACTCACCCATGGGTTTGAGTTCCCTGATCAGGTCTATCAACAACGTCAGGCCCATCGGGACCTGCCGATGGCTCGAAAAGTACATGTGGAATCCCGGTGCTACGCTGGCCCAGTCATCCAGTACCCGGACCACCTCACCGCGCGCCACCAAAGAGGCAATCGCCGGTTCAGGTGCGTACATCAGGCCAGCGCCCTGACGTACAAGGGACAGCCCAACGCGCGTCTCGTCGATGGTGATGGAACCCGGTACGGGAATGGCCAACAGCTCACCATCTTTCTCGAACTCCCAGTCATACATCGCACCATTGCCCAGACGAATACGTAGGCAACGATGTTGCAACAGATCGCTCGGATGCTGCGGCACACCGAAGTGTTTGAGGTAGTCCGGACTACCCGCCACCACCCAGCGGATATCGGGCGACAGGCGCTGGGCGATCATGTCCGCGGGCACAGTACCGCCATAGCGAATACCTGCGTCGTGGCCACCGCCGATGACGTCGACGATCAGGTTGGTGACGGTCAAATCGACCTGCATATCCGGATAGCGGTCATTGAACACGGGGAGAACCGGGCCCAGTAAAAGATCGGCCGCGTCACTGAGAAGATTCAAACGGATACGTCCGGTAGGCTCATCTCGATAACGATTCAACGCTTCGGCTGCTTGAGCGATTTCGTCCATGGGCTTGCGGATGAAGCCATGCAACTCCTCGCCTGCCGCCGTCAGCGTAACACTGCGAGTGGTACGGTTGAGCAGGCGAACGCCGAGACGTGTCTCAAGCCCCTTTATGGCGTGGCTCAATGCAGACGCACTGATGCCTACCTCCTTGCCCGCCCGGCTAAAGCTCTCGTGCCGGACAATGGCAAGGAAATAAACGAAATCGGCAAAGTTCGCACGGTCTAGATTCATATTCCATGGTCCGTTAGTGATAGACGAGGCCCAGTAGCTATCCAACGTCGCCACCATTCTACGGGTTATCGAGCCGACGACGATGAGCATTACTCAGCATATATGGTTCCACCGCGCGCCTCGTGCGATAGCGCATAGAACGACGACAGCGACGGCTGATTTCCAGATCGATGAGCAGGGTACGGATCCCTGCATCGGCGCAGAACGCGCCCAGATTGACGCCGAGCGTGGTTTTACCCGGCCCGTCTTTGGTTGAAACGACTTCTGAATCGTAGGATTTGAGATGCATTCATGCGGGCCACGCTGTGCGCTTTGATCACCCCGGAAAAATCCAAGGCAAAAAAAAGCCTGCATCGCTGCAGGCTTTTCCCTATCTGGCTCCACGACCTGGACTCGAACCAGGGACCCAATGATTAACAGTCATTTGCTCTACCAACTGAGCTATCGCGGAATGCGCCGTATGTTACTGATTGAAAAGGAGAAGTCAAGCTTTCCCTGAGTACCTGGACGATTAACCCGGATGACCGGTTGAAAGCTGCTGCTCCTTGGCCAGGTCCAGCCAGGCGCGCACGGCGGGGGGCAGGTGGGCGCTGGCGCGCCAGGCCAGGGCGATGTGCCAGTCGGTGTGGGGTTCGTCGAGGGGGATCAGGGCGATGCCTGCGTGTTGATGCTTGTGCGCCAGCATGCGGGGCAGGAAGGCGACGCCGAGGCCGGCGGCGACCAGGTCGACGATGAAGTCGATCTGCCCGCTGCGCGCCGCCACGCGGGGTATCACGCCTTTGCGCTCGCAGGCGGCGAGGATCTTGGCGTTCAGGGCGAAGCCGGCTTCGAACAGGATGAACGGCGAATCCGCCAGGTCGGCGAAGTCGATGCGTTGACGCTGGGCCAGGGCATGGCTCCTGGGCAGCACGGCCATCAGCGGTTCGTTGCGCACGGGCTGATAATCGAAGCCTGCATCCACCGGCAGCAACAACGCAGCGAGGTCGACCTCCCCCGCTTCCAGGCACTCGCGCAATCTCTTGCTGCCGTATTCGGTGAGTTCGATGTCGATGTCCGGGTAACGACTGCGATAGGTGGCAAACATCGTCGCGAACAACACCCCACACCCCACCGGTGGCAGGCCGATGCGCAACACGCCGCGCTTGAGGCCGCGCAGGTCGTTGATCTCGGCGACCAGGTCATGGTGTTCGGCGAGCAGCACCAGGGCGCGACGGTAGGTGATTTCACCCGCGGCGGTGAGTTCATTGCGGTGGCCGAGGCGGTCGAGCAGCGGCATGCCGAGTTCTTCCTCCAGGGTCTTGACCGCCTTGCTCACCGTGGATTGGGTCAAGGCCACCACGTCGGCGGCCTGGGAGAATCCGCCCTGACGCACCACTTCGACGAACGTGCGCAACGTTCTCAAGTTCATGGGTATTCCTTTAGCGACTGGTATCTAGCGATAAAAGTTGTTTTTATCATGACAGATATTTGCCTATCCTGACCCGCCCAGTCTTGTGGAGACACGCTTAATGATCATCTCGTCCGCCTCCGACTACCGCGCAGCGGCCAAACGCAAGCTGCCGCGCTTCCTGTTCGACTACATCGACGGCGGTGCCTACGCCGAGCACACGATGCGCGCGAACAGCTCGGACCTGGCCGAGATCAGCCTGCGCCAACGCGTGCTGCGCAATGTCGATAGCCTGAGCCTCAAGACCACGCTGTTCGGCCAGGCCCTGGACATGCCGGTCATCCTCAGCCCTGTCGGCTTGACCGGCATGTATGCGCGGCGCGGCGAAGTACAGGCGGCAAAGGCGGCGGCGAACAAGGGCATCCCCTTCTGCCTGTCGACGGTGTCGGTGTGTTCGATTGAAGAAGTGGCGTCGCAGAGCCCGCAGTCAATCTGGTTCCAGCTGTATGTGCTCAAGGACCGGGGCTTTATGCGCAATGCCCTGGAGCGGGCCCAGGCGGCGGGGGTTACCACCCTGGTGTTCACCGTGGACATGCCCACACCGGGAGCGCGCTACCGCGATGCCCACTCGGGCATGTCCGGGCCGTTCGCGGCGCAGCGGCGCATGTTGCAGGCCGTCACCAAGCCGCAATGGGCGTTCGACGTAGGGCTCATGGGCCGCCCCCACGACCTGGGCAATATCTCCAGGTACCTCGGCAAACCCACTCACCTGGAAGATTACATCGGCTGGCTGGCCAATAACTTCGACCCCTCCATCAGTTGGAAAGACCTGGAGTGGATCCGCGACTTCTGGAAAGGCCCGATGATTATCAAGGGCATCCTCGACCCTCAGGACGCCAGGGACGCAGTCAGTTTCGGCGCCGATGGCATCGTGGTTTCCAACCATGGCGGCCGTCAGTTGGACGGTGTGCTGTCCACCGCCAAGGCCTTGCCACCGATTGCCGATGTCGTGGGCGATGACCTGACGGTGCTGGTGGACTCCGGTATTCGTTCCGGGCTGGACGTGGTGCGCATGCTTGCCCTGGGCGCCAAGGCGTGCCTGCTCGGACGCGCCACCGCCTATGCACTGGCCGCCGATGGGCAGCACGGGGTAGAGAACCTGCTGGAGATCTTCGCCAAGGAGATGCGCGTGGCCATGACGCTGACGGGTGTCACGTCCATCGACCAGATTGACCACAACACGCTGGTGCAATCAGCCAAATAACTGACGTGAGTACTGAACGACCGTTTTTTTACTGTAAAAACGGTCTTTGATTTGTAAGGACTTTTATTTATTTAAACGAAATGGCACGAATCTCGCTCTAACACCTTCCAAGCAGGTCAAGCGATGACAAGACGTGCGGCAGTGCCCAGGGGTTATAACCCCTGGTAAAGCGGTCTAAACTGTTTCCAATGTTTTACGGAACTGAAGGAACGGTAAGACGCCTGGCATTCGCCACTCTCATCCAGCCTGTAAGACAGCTAAGTGCTTAGAGGCCGTTTGCTTATGAAAACACCAACCCAGACCAACGCAGTTGACTTCGACAGTGCCAAATTGCAACGCCTGGGCTTTGGTCAGCCATCACTCGTACCTCGACGCCCGACGACCGTCGCACAACTTCGCCAGCAGCTGGGGATGCAATTGCAGACCAGCCTGGAACCGCAGCGTATCCTCGCGGTGTTTTTCCGTGAAATCCAACGCCTGGTCCCCCTGGACGCCCTGCAATATCGCCACGAAACCAGCGACCTGCGCCTGGAGTTCGGCCACCGCGGCCATCATTCGGTGAGCTACAGCCTGAGCCACGAAGGCGAGCACCTCGGCGAGCTGATCTTTCGCCGCAACCAGCGCCTGCTGGAAGAGGAACTGGGCCAGCTCGAATCACTGCTGTCGACCCTGCTCTACCCGATGCGCAACGCCCTGCTCTACCGAGCCGCCACCCGCAGCGCCCTGCGCGACCCGTTGACCGAAACGGGCAACCGCATTGCCATGGACCAGACCCTGCAACGGGAAATCGACATGGCGCGCCGGCACTTGAACCCGCTGTCCTTGCTGATGCTGGACATCGACCACTTCAAGATCATCAACGACACCCACGGCCATGCAGCCGGCGATAACGTATTGCGCGCCGTCGCCGGGGCGATCAAGAGCCAGTTGCGTAACGTGGACATGGTGTTTCGGTTTGGCGGAGAAGAGTTTCTGATCCTGCTGTCCAACACCAGCCGGGATGCAGCGGCCATGGTCGGTGAACGCCTGCGCCAGGCGGCACAGGCCCAGGATTATTGGGCGGACGGGACACGGATCGAATTGACGGTGAGCCTCGGTTGTTCGACCTTGCTGGCCGCCGAGTCGGCCGAGAGCCTGTTGCGTCGCGCCGACAGCGCCTTGTACGTGGCCAAGCGCGAAGGTCGCAATCGCCTGGCAATGGCGGGGTAAAACCCCGCCATCCCCGTTACATCACGCTTCGCTGGCGACGCGCAACGGGCGCTCGCGCACGGCAGCGCTCGCCGGTTTGTCTTTCTCCAGGCGCATGCAACTTTCCAGGAACAGGTACATGTAGTCGTAGCTCTTGCACACGGCCTGGCGCAGCTCTGCCTGCAGTTCCCTGGTCGGGTTCATCCCGGCCAGGGTGCAGATGATTTCCAGGGCTTCCCAAGGATGGGCGTCGTCGTACTGGGCGTGCATCTTCAGCCACTTCATCGCACGCTTGCGGTCTTCCTCGGGAAAGGCTGCCGCATACACACCGGTGGAACATACCACCGCCGACCACTCCCCGGTCGCGCCCTCGATCGCATAGTTGGTCGCGGCAACGGCCACGATCAACGAATCGGCCGAGCTGGTGTGCCAGCACCAGTGGCTCAGCGCATGCAACTCCGGCGGCACGTTCTGGGCCTGCAGCTCTTCAAGGCTGACGCCATGGGCGCGCGCCCAATGCACCCAATAGTCCGCGTGGTTCAGCTCCACACGGATATTGCGCATCAGCCAACGGCGCGCCATGTCTTCTCCTGGATGGCGGGCAAACTTGGTCTTGGTGAGATTCTGTGCCATGTACAAGGCAAACTGTTCCACCACGGGCCAGCCACCGATCAGGTAGTGACGCATGGTCTTGGCGCTGAGCGTGTTGTCACGCATGCGTTGGTACAGTTCGTGTTCGACAACCCGGCGCTTGCTCTCGCTGCAGTCCTGGATCAATTGCTGAGCCCAGGCGGGGTAACTTGAGGCTTCCATAAGCGGGCCGGTTCTGCTGAATGTGTCGATCACTATTAAGGCTCCTTTTTAAGTGTGATTTACAGACCGGCAAATGTTTCAGCGGAATGTGCCGGGCGCCCTGAATAACAGAGGCTGCGGCCGCACGGGTCGACGCAAGCTATCAAAGGTAAACAATTGCGGTCGTTCAATCAGGTAGCCCTGAGCGTAATCCACACCGATGTCGAGCAAAGCCTGCTCGATCTGCGGGGTTTCAACAAATTCGGCAATTGTGCGCTTTCCCATGACATGGCCGATGTGGTTGATCACTTCGACCATCGCGCGGTTAATCGGGTCGTCCAGCATATCCTTTACGAAACTTCCATCGATCTTCAGGAAGTCTACAGGTAAATGTTTCAGATACGCGAATGAGGACATTCCGGCGCAGAAGTCATCGAGGGAAAAGAAGCAACCTAAGGCTTTGAGTTCGTTAATAAAGCGAATGGCACTGCCCAGGTTCGCAATAGCGCTTGTTTCAGTTATTTCAAAACAAATCATTTCTGGCGGAATGCGGTAAACCTCGAATTTTTCACGTAAAAAACCGAGGAAATCATCGTCGCCAATCGTAATGCCTGACAGATTGATCGCACACATCGCCATAGGCCGGCCCGGGTGCTCGTGCATGCAACGGGCAATGATCCTGAATACGTTCTCCACCACCCAACGGTCCAGGGAGGTCATCAAGCCGTAACGCTCAGCTGCGGGGATGAAGCTGTCGGGCAGGATGATCCGACCCGCCTCGTCGTGCAGGCGCAGCAGGATTTCAATATGCCCACTGCCGCCGTCGGCACTTCCCAAGGGAGAGATTTCCTGGGCGTACAGGCAAAACCGGTTCTCCTCCAGCGCCATGTGCAAACGCTGCACCCAGGCCATTTCGCCAAAGCGCAGGGACAGCTCCGAGTCATCGGCGTGGTACACCTGCACTCGGTTGCGGCCTTTTTCCTTGGCCATGTAGCAGGCCATGTCGGCGGCGCGCAACGAGGTTTCCAGGGTGGTCGGGGTTTGGGAGATCTGCACCAGGCCGATGCTCACGGTGGTCATGAACGGCCGCCCCTTCCACACAAAATGCAGGCTCTGCACGGTGTGGCGCAGGCTCTCGGCGACTTTTTCCGCCACCGCCGCCGGGCAGTTCTCCAGCAGGATGCCGAATTCATCGCCCCCCAGGCGCGCCAGGGTGTCACCTTCGCGCAAATCCGATTGCAGCAGCGCGCAGATATGCCGTAGCAACTCGTCGCCCGCCGCATGGCCGCAGGTGTCGTTGACCAGCTTGAACTGGTCGAGGTCGAGGAACATCAATGCATGTCGCCCGCCCTGGGGCTGCCCTGCCCTGTGCAGCACCTGCTCAAGGCGATACTCGAACTCGCGACGGTTGGCCAGGCCGGTCAAGGCGTCGTGCGTGGCCTGCCACGACAGGTTGGCGATGTACTGACGCTCCTGGGTCATGTCGTGCAGGACCAGCACGGCACCGCTGACCTGGCCGCCGCTGAGGATCGGCGCTCCCACCAGGGTGACGGAGACCGTGCTGCCGTCCAGGCGCTGGATGGTTTTCGAATGCTCGCTGCCGCCCTTGAACCGGCCCTTGACGATGTGTTCGATCAGGGTAAAACCATCCGGCTGCGCATTGTCATCGAGCAGGTTGAACAGTGCCGCCAGGGGCAGGCCTTGGGCCTGCGCCGAGTTCCAGTGAGTCATCGCCTCGGCTGCCGGGTTCATATAGGTAATGGTCCCGTCCACAGTGGTGGTGATTACCCCGTCGCCAATCGACTCCAGGGTGATCTGCGCACGCTCCTTCTCGGCCTGCAGGGCATTGGCGAACGCATGACGCTGGGCCAGTAGCTTATGGGTACGCAACAGCGCCAGCACAATCAGGCCCAGGGCCGTCGCCAGGTTGGTGATCAGCAGCAACCGCAGAATCATCCGCGAGCCTTCGCCCAAAGCGTCGCTGAAGGCTTTGGCGGCGGGGGTCACGCCCTCATTGATCGCGGTGATACGGGCTTTCCACTGCCGGACTTCATTGGGGTTGACCTGCTCGTCGGCATTGATCGCTCGGTGCATCTCGCGGGCCAGCTCGTCCAACTCAACCAGGTAGCCATCGCCTACGGTCCACAGCTCAATGGCTTTTTCCAGGTAGCTGAAATGCCGAAAATTCAGGTACAGCCAGATCAGGCTGGACACATCGTCCGGGTGGTTGCCGCCCTTGAGAATACCCAGGCGCGCCGCGGCCAGGTCAGGGCTGGGACGGTCCAGGGCAATGCGCAACTCATGGCCGCCCTGAGGCACGGCAATGGCCTGCTGATATTTGAGATAGGTGGTTTCGGCGCGGTTATCGGCATACAGCGTTAGGTAATAGATCGCGTCCTTCTGGCCCTTGGACCACAGGCTCTCGCCGCCCACATAACCACGCACCGCTGAAAGCACGTAGAGACTGACGCAACCCAACAATGCCTGGAACAGCACGACGGCGATAAAGGGCCAGACAATGCCCAATAACCGAGGCGTTCCGAAAGTCCGCTTTTGCTTCATGAAGTCCCTTGCATATGCACTGCTGGAAACGCACGCAAACACCCACTTCCGATAGCACAGCCTAGGCTAAATCAACGTATTTGCTGCAAGTGCCCATAGAGTTTGGCGTAAAGACCGCCATCGGCGATCAATTGCTGATGATCGCCATCCTCAGCAATATGACCACCGTCAAACACTAACACTCGATCAGCTTGTTTCACCGCCGACAGACGGTGGGCGATGATCAGTGTAGTACGGCCACTGAGGAACCGCGCCAGCGCCTGGTGCAGGTTGTATTCGGTGGCGGCGTCCAGGGCCGAGGTTGCTTCGTCGAGTATCACCACCTTGGGTTCTGCCAGGACCATGCGCGCAATCGCCAGGCGCTGGCGCTGGCCCCCGGAAAAGCGTACGCCGGAACGCCCGACCACACTGTCCAGGCCCTGCGGCAAGGCCTTGACCGTCGCCTCCAGCTGGGCGATTTCCAGCGCCTGCCAGCACGCCTGGTCACTGCGCTCACGGCCCATGGTCAAGTTGGCGCGCACGGTATCGTTGAACAGCGCCGGGTGTTGCAGCACCACCGCAACATGCTCGCGAAGAGTCTCCAGGCCAATCTCCTGCTGGGTGGCACCGCCAAACCGGATACTGCCCGCCTGGGGTGTGTAGAGCCCGAGCAACAGTTGCACCAGGGTGCTTTTACCACCGCCGCTGGCGCCGACGATCGCCACCTTCTCACCGGGCGCGATGGCCAGGTTCAACTGGTCGAGTACCAGCTCTTCGCCGTAGCCGAAGTCCAGGCCGCGCACTTCAATGCCCACGGTGTCGTGCCCGGTGAACGGATCAGCACCGCCGGCATATTGCGGCTCATCGGCACGCGCCAGCAGTTCGTTGATCCGCGTCAGCGCCCCGCCTGCCGCGTAGTAGGCGTATTGCAGGTTCAGCAACTGCTCCACCGGGCCGATCATGAACCACAGGTAGCTGAACACCGCGAGCATCTGGCCGATGGACAGGTCGGAAAACAGCACGGTGAGCATCGCCGCCGCACGGAAGATGTCGATACCGAACTGGAACAGCAACCCACTGGCGCGGCTCGAAGCGTCGGTTTTCCATTGCGAGTGAATGGCGTAGTCACGCACTTCCTGGGCCCGCTGGCCGAGGCGCCCGAGGAAAAAGCCCTGGCGGTTGCCGGCGCGCACTTCCTGGATGGCATCCAGGGTTTCGGTCAGGGCCTGGGTAAAACGCGAGGTGCTATCGTTTTCCAGCTTCTTCAGGTGCTTGACGCGCTTGCCCAACTGCACCGTGGCGTAGATCACCAACGGGTTGAACAGCAGGATCAACAGCGCCAGCTGCCAATGCATCCACACCAGGATCGCCGAGGTACCCACCAGGGTCAGCATGGCCACCAGGAAACGGCTGAGGGTTTCACCGACAAACTTGTCCAGCGTATCCAGGTCGGTGACCAGGTGGGTGGTGACGGTCCCGCTGCCCAGGCTTTCGTATTCGCCCAGGGAGATGCGCTTGAGCCGCTCGATCAGGCGCACGCGGATGCGGTACACGATGTCCTTGGCCAAGCGCGCAAACAACCGCGCCTGCACCACGTTGAACAGCAGCGCGCCACAACGCAGAAACAGCGTCACCAGCAGCATCAGGCCGATATAGCCGGCCGCCTTCTGCCAACCCAGGGGCAGTACGTGGTTCATCACCTTGAGCGCGGCATCGCCGTGTCCCAACAGCACTTCATCCACCAGCAACGGCAACAGCAAGGGAATCGGCACGCTGCACAAGGTCGCCAGCACGGCGACGCCATTGGCGATCCACAGGGACTTCTTGTGCCGCAGGGCCAGGCGGCGAATTTCCGCCCAGGTCAGTCGGTCGGAACGGGGTGACTGGTCATGCACAGGTCGCTCGCTCCAGCCATCGCCCCAACAACGGTGACAGCTCGGACAGCGGCTGGTAGCCGTTGGTCAGCAACGCCAACTGGCCGTTACGCTCGGCGAGCAAGGTCGGAAAGCCGGCGATCCCCAGGTCCTGGACCCAAGTGAAGTCAGCGGCGGTCGCGGCATGCTGCTCGGCACGGTCGAATGCGCCGGCAAACTCGATGCGCGGGATGCCTGCCTTTTCAGCCAGTTCCACCAGCACGCTGGCGAGGGTCACGTCGCGGCCCTCGACATAAAACGCGCGCTGGATCAGCCCTAACAACGTCCAGGCGCAATCCGGCGCCAGGCTGCGCGCGGTGACGATGGCACGGCAGGCAGGCTCGGTGTCATAGACAAAGCCATCAGGCAACGCGCCATCGCGCTTGAACGGCTGGCCGGTGGCGTCGGTGACCGCCTGCCAGTGCTCGAGGATGTAGCGCCGCGTGGTCGGTTCCAGTGCCGCGCCGCTGCCGGTGCGCAAGCCGCCCACCACCAGGTGCACGTCCACGCCGGCCGCCTGGGCCTGCTCGACCAGCGCCTGCGCCACCGGGGCAAAGCCCCAGCACCAGGAACACATCGGGTCCATCACATAGAGCAGGCGCGCGGGCATGGGTCAGGCCTCGGAAGGGGTTTGCTTGTAGTTGAAGCCAATCGGGTGCGGCATATTGCGGGCCTTGGCCAGCTCAATCTGCTTTTGCCGGTCGATCGCGCTACGACGGGTTTTCTCCGGCAGCTTATCCCAGCAATGGGGGCAACTGATGCCAGCCACATAGTGTTCGGATGCGCGGTCGGAGGCGCTCACCGGTGTGCGACAGGCGTGACATTGATCGTAGTCGCCTTCGCTCAGGTCGTGGCGCACAGTGACGCGATTGTCGAACACAAAGCAGTCGCCCTGCCATTTGGTTTCTGCCTGCGGCACCTCTTCGAGGTACTTCAGGATGCCGCCCTTGAGGTGGTAGACCTCATCGAAACCTTCGCTGAGCATGTAGCTCGACGCCTTCTCGCAACGAATGCCGCCGGTGCAGAACATGGCGACCTTCTTGTGCTTGGCCGGATCGAAGTTGGCTTTGATATAGTCGGGAAATTCGCGAAAACTGGTGGTTTTCGGGTCGATTGCGCCTTCGAAGGTGCCGATCGACACTTCGTAGTCGTTGCGGGTGTCGATCAACAGCACTTCGGGGTCGCTGATCAGCGCGTTCCAGTCCTGCGGGTCGACATAGGTGCCGACTTTCTTGTTCGGGTCGACGCCTTCGACGCCCAGGGTCACGATCTCTTTCTTGAGCTTGACCTTGGTGCGGTAGAACGGCTGCTCATCGCAGTACGACTCTTTATGGTCGATGTCGTCCATGCGCGGGTCGTTCTTCAGCCAGGCCATCAGGCCATCAATGCCTTCGCGGCTGCCGGAAACGGTGCCGTTGATGCCTTCTTCGGCGATCAGCAAGGTGCCTTTGATGCCGTTGTCGACCATCGCCTGCAGCAGTGGCTCGCGCAGGGCGACGTAATCTTCGAGGGTGACGAACTTATACAGTGCCGCCACGACAATCGGTTGAGTCATGGGTGTTCTCTCCAGGTGGCTACCCTCGTAAGGGGTGAACCGGATGCAAAAAAAACGCGCCGGCTGAGCGGCGCGCTGCGGATTCTAGCAAATGCAGGGTGTCAGAGACACCCGCGTATCAGCTATGCCCGCCGGCGCAGGTCGGCGAGGCCGGGGCTGCGTCGATTTTCGCCCATTCTTCGGGCGTGTAGGTATGCAGCGCCAGCGCATGAAATTCGCTCATCAGGTCACCCAGGGTGGCGTAGACCTTCTGGTGGCGCTTGACGCGGTTAAGCCCCTCGAACTGCTGGCTGACCAGCACGGCCTTGAAGTGAGTCTGCAACCCACGGCTGTGCATATGGCTTTCATCCAGCACGCTCAAGTGCTCCGGGGCCAGGGCGGCGAGCGCCGTTTCGATACGCTGTTGCATGGTCATTCCTGCTTACTTCTTCTTGGCCGGTGCAGCGGCTTTTGGCGTCAGCTCGTTGGTCATGTCTTCCAACAGCTTGTTCACCACCGGCACGGCGCTTTCCAGCTTGGCCTGGGTCATCTGGGCCGATTGCTGGGTCAGCTGCGGCATTTTTTCCAGGACTTTCTTGCCCAGTGGCGACTGGTAGAAAGCAACCAGGTCCTTGAGCTCGGATTCACTGAAGTTGGTGGTGTAGAGCTTGACCATGTCCGGTTTCAGCTTCGGCCAGCCGATGGCCTGGTCCAGGGCGGCGTTGGCCTTGGCCTGGTAGCTGTCCAGAACGGACTGCTTGGCGGCAGGCGCCTTGGTCTGTTCGAAACGCTGGGCGAACATTTGCTGCACTTGCATGTACACCGGGGTACCCAGCTTGTCGGCATGGGCCAGGGTAAGGAAGGCTTCGGCACTGGCGTTGTGGCTGGCGGTATCGGCAAAAACCTGGCCGCTGGCGCAAACCAGAGCAACCGCGGTACAGATGGCACGAAGACGAGTCATCGAGTTTCCTTTTCTAGCAGGCGAGGTAAGACCCCAAGGGCGCCCATTCTGCGCCTAAAAAACGCTGCGGCTCAACCCCGGGCCTTACCGGGCGCGGATTGCGGTGAATGAATCCGATGAAAAGTCTTTTAGGGAACCCCCCAGGCCGATCAGGGCCTAAACTGCGCAAACGAACCTGAAGGAGAGTGCCCGATGAGCCGTATCGAAACCGACAGCCTGGGAGACGTGGAAGTCCCGGATGACGCTTACTGGGGCGCCCAGACCCAACGTTCGCTGGTGAATTTCGCCATCGGCGAACAGCGCATGCCCCTCGCGGTACTGCACGCACTGGCCCTGATCAAGAAGGCCGCCGCCCGGGTCAACGACCGCAACGGCGACCTGCCCGCCGACATTGCCCGCCTGATCGAACAGGCCGCCGACGAAGTGCTCGATGGCCAACATGATGACCAGTTCCCCCTGGTCGTCTGGCAAACCGGCAGCGGCACCCAGAGCAACATGAACGCCAACGAGGTCATCGCCGGCCGCGCCAACGAGCTGTCGGGCAAGCCCCGTGGCGGCAAGAGCCCGGTGCACCCCAACGACCATGTGAACCGCTCCCAAAGCTCCAAC
This sequence comes from Pseudomonas sp. GW821-FHT09C10, assembly GCF_059418085.1. Taxonomy (NCBI): domain Bacteria; kingdom Pseudomonadati; phylum Pseudomonadota; class Gammaproteobacteria; order Pseudomonadales; family Pseudomonadaceae; genus Pseudomonas; species Pseudomonas sp. GW821-FHT09C10. Next base: position 67,788 of record NZ_JBWKPE010000016.1, on the reverse strand, counting down.
GACTGCTTCCCTACGGCCATGAGCATTGCGGCGGTGCAAGCGGTGCACCAGCAATTGTTGCCGGCGATCAATACGCTGTCCGGCGGCCTCGCGGAACTGTCGGCGCGGCATGCAAAGCTGGTAAAGACGGGCCGCACCCACATGATGGACGCCACGCCGATCACCTTCGGCCAGGAGATCTCGGCGTTTATCGCCCAGCTCGACTACGCCGAACGGGCGATCCGCAGCGCCCTGCCCCAGGTATGCGAGCTGGCCCAGGGTGGCACGGCGGTGGGCACCGGGCTCAATGCGCCCCATGGCTTCAGCGAGGCAATTGCTTCGGAATTGGCGGCGTTGTCGGGCCTGCCCTTCGTCACCGCACCGAACAAATTCGCCGCATTGGCCGGCCATGAACCGATCGTGACCTTGCACGGCGCCCTGAAAACCCTGGCCGTGGCCCTGATGAAAATCGCCAACGACCTGCGCCTGCTGGGCTCCGGCCCGCGTGCCGGCCTTGCCGAGGTGAAACTGCCGGCCAACGAGCCCGGCAGCTCGATCATGCCCGGCAAGGTCAACCCGACCCAGTGCGAGGCGCTGTCGATGCTGGCCTGCCAGGTGCTGGGCAATGACGTGACCATCGGCATCGCGGCGAGCCAGGGGCATTTGCAGTTGAACGTGTACAAGCCGGTGATCATCCACAACCTGCTGGAATCGATCCGCCTGCTGGCCGATGGCTGCAATAACTTCCAGGAGCACTGCATCGCCGGCCTCGAACCCGATGCCGGGAAAATGGCCGAGCACCTGGAGCGCGGGCTGATGCTGGTCACGGCCCTCAACCCGCACATCGGCTATGACAAATCGGCAGAGATCGCCAAGAAGGCCTACGCCGAAGGCTTGACCCTTCGGGAAGCGGCGCTGGACCTGGGCTACCTCACCGACGCAGAGTTCGACCAGTGGGTACGCCCGGAAAACATGCTGGGTGCCTAGGACGCCATGCGTAGCCGCCGGGCCTTGAGCCCGGCGAGCAACGACGGCGCCAGCGCCACCGCCGCCGACCCCAGCACCACCACCAACGCGCCGAAATAGCCCAGGGCATTGATCTCTTCGGCCTGCACATAGTCCGGCCACAGCCACGCCGCCAACGCCACCGCGACAAAGGTCACCAATGGCGTCAGGGCCAGGGTCGCGCTCACCCGCGAGGCTTCCCAGTGGGCCAGGGCCTCGGCGAATGCACCATAAGCCACCAGTGTGTTCATGCAGCACGCCAGCAACAGCCAGCCTTGCAGCGGGCTCAGTTGCAGGGCCTCCAGCGGATGCGCCCACGGCGTCAGCAGCACGGCGCACGACAGGTAGATCACCATCATCACTTGCAGCGAATTCCACACGGTCAGCAACTGCTTCTGGCCCAGGGCATAGAACACCCAGACCGAAGTCGCCAGCAGGATCGTCAGCACGCCGGCGGTGTAGGCGCCAAGGGACGTCAACAACTCTTCCAGGCGTTGGTTGAAGAACAGCCCGAAGCCGATGATCAGCACCACCAGGCCCACACACTGCCCGACGCTGAAACGTTCCTTGAACACAAACACGCTGGCGATCATCAGGAAGATCGGGCCCATCTGCACCACCAGTTGGGCGGTGCCGGGGCTGAGCAGTTTCAGGCCCACCAGGTACAACACGTAGTTGCCCACCAGGCCGCACACCGCCATCGCCACCAGCCAGCCGCCCCTGGGGCCGAGTACTTTACGACTGGGCAGGCGCCTGGTCGCGGCGAGGTACACGAACAGGCAACTGCCGGCCACCATCAGGCGAAACCAGGTGACGGTGATCGGGTCCATCACCTGCAACACTTGCTTGAGTTTGATCGGCAGAATGCCCCAGAGCAGCGCGGTCAGCAGGGTCAGGAGAAAACCGTAGACCCAGCGGCCGGAAGAGATGTGCATGAGTGCCCCAGAAGCCAGAGGAAGTGGAGCGGGCATTCTAGGGGGGAAGTGAGCGAATTGGGATACGCCGCCGTTCAAATGTGGGAGGGGCAAGTCGAATCGTCGCACTGCCCCTCCCACACTTATCAGCGCACGGCTTCGAACAGCCCCGTGGCGCCCATGCCGCCACCCACGCACATGGTGACGATGCCATAACGCACATTGCGCCGTTGCAGCTCACGCACCAGGTGCCCCACCTGCCGCGAGCCGGTCATGCCGAACGGGTGGCCGATGGAAATCGAGCCACCGTTGACGTTGTACCTGGCGTTATCGATGCCCAGGCGATCGCGCGCATACAGGCACTGCGACGCAAAGGCCTCGTTGAGTTCCCACAGGTCGATGTCCGCCACCTGCAAGCCCCGCGCCTTGAGCAACTTGGGCACCGAGAACACCGGGCCGATGCCCATCTCATCCGGCTCGCAACCGGCCACGGTGAAACCGCGGAAGAACGCCTTGGGCTTGAGCCCCAGTGCCAGGGCTTTTTCCAGGCTCATCACCAGGGTCATCGAGGCGCCGTCGGAGAGCTGCGAGGAGTTACCCGCCGTCACCGAGCCGTCTTCGGCAAATACGGGCTTCAACCCAGACAGGCTGGCCAACGTAGTGTCCGGACGGTTGCACTCATCGCGATCAACCACGCCGTCGAGGATCTGCACGGCACCGGTGTTCTTGTCCTCGACCTTGTACTGGACCGCCATCGGCACGATTTCATCATCAAACAAGCCCTCCGCCTGGGCCTGGGCCGTGCGCTGCTGGCTTTGCAGGGCGTAGAGGTCCTGTTCTTCGCGGCTGACGTTATAGCGGCGGGCGACGATTTCCGCGGTCTGGCCCATGGGAAAGTAGATGCCCGGCACCTGCTCCTTGAGCAGCGGGTTGATCAGGTTATCGGTGTTGACGCTTTTCATGGTCAGGCTGATGGACTCGACGCCCCCGGCAACGATGATCTCGCTGCAACCCAACGCGATCTGATTGGCCGCAATCGCAATCGCCTGCAAGCCCGACGAGCAGAACCGGTTGAGGGTCATGCCCGCCGTACCGGTGCCCAATTGCGACAGCACGGCCACGTTACGCCCGATGTTGTAGCCCTGGGCGCCTTCATTGGAACCGGCGCCGACAATGCAATCCTCGACGCTGGCCGGGTCGATGCCGTTGCGGGTCAGCAGTGCGTTGACGCAATGGGCCGCCATGTCATCCGGGCGGGTCTGGTTGAACTTGCCGCGAAAGGATTTGGCCAGGCCGGTTCGTACGCTGTCGACGATCACTACTTCACGCATGGGCTACCTCGATCTTGTCGTTGTGGGGAGATGGATCGAGGATAGATCCAGGCCTGCCCCACCGCGATGATCATTCATCCGGCGTATACAAAAGCATGGTGACGGACATAAACCTGTGGCTGGGCCGGCCTGTTGTGGCAAGCGGGCCTGTTGTGGTGAGCGGGCTTGCCCCGCGCTGGGCTGCGAAGCGGCCCTGGCGAAGGCGCCGCGTTATTTCAGGCAGACCTTATTGGCTGGTTTTGGGGCCGCTTCGCGCCCCAGCGCGGGGCAAGCCCGCTCACCACAACAAGCCTGCTTGCCAGAACAGGCCCGTTTGCCACAACAGGCCTGCTCACCACCACAGCCCCGCTCGCCACAGAGGGCGGCATCCTGAACAACACCAGGCCAGTGGTTATTTCTTTTTCTTCTTGTCGTGCTTGTCGGACTTGGCGAACGCTTCCTCCAGGGCAATGTTGATGGTGCGCAACACCTTGACCCGCGCCCAGCGTTTGTCATTGGCCTCCACCAGCGTCCACGGCGAGACCTCGGTGCTGGTGCGGTCGACCATATCGCCCACGGCGGCGCGGTAGTCGTCCCATTTTTCGCGGTTGCGCCAGTCGTCTTCGGTGATCTTGAAGCGCTTGAAGGGGATTTCCTCACGGGCCTGGAAGCGTTCCAGTTGGGTCTGCTTGTCGATGGCCAGCCAGAACTTGACCACGATCACACCGGCGTCGCGCAGTTGCTCTTCGAAGTCATTGATCTCGCCATAGGCGCGCATCCAGTCGGCCGTGGTACAGAAGCCCTCGATACGCTCCACCAGCACGCGGCCGTACCACGAGCGGTCGAACACGGTGAACTTGCCCCGCGCCGGGATCTTCTGCCAGAACCGCCACAGGTACGGCTGGGCCCGTTCATCCTCGGTGGGCGCGGCAATCGGCACGATGTGGTACTGGCGCGGGTCGAGCGCGGCCGCCACCCGCCGGATCGCCCCGCCCTTGCCCGCCGCGTCGTTACCTTCGAAGACCGTCACCAGCGCGTGCTTGCGCATGCGTTTGTCGCGCATCAGGCCGGAGAAGCGCGCCTGCTCGGTAATCAGCTGTTCTTCGTAATCGTCCTTGTCCAGGCTCAAGGTCATGTCGAGGCTGTTGAGCAGGCTCATCTGGTCGATGGCCGAGGGCAAGGGTGCCGGGTTCATGCCGCTGGCCTTGCCCTTGGGCAGCTTCAGGGCATTCTGCAGGCCTTCGAGCAGGATCTTGCCCACGGTGAGGCTGCGGTAGTTGGCGTCGACGCCTTCAATCACATGCCAGGGCGCGTAATCGCGGCTGGTACGGCGCAGGATGCGCTCGCCGAAATGCACGAACTTGTCGTAGGTCTCGGACTGTTGCCAGTCCAGCGGGCTGATGCGCCAACTGTGCAACGGGTCGTCGGCCAGGGCCTTGAGCCGTGCCTTCATTTGCTTCTTGGACAGGTGGAACCAGAACTTGAAGATCAGCGCGCCTTCATCGCAGAGCATCTTCTCCAGGCGCTCGGCGCCGGCGATGGCCTGGTCGAGCCGCGCATCCTTGATCTCGCCGTGCACCCGGCCTTGCAGCATCTGGCTGTACCAGTTGCCGAAAAAAATCCCCATGCGGCCTTTGGCAGGCAGTTGGCGCCAGTAGCGCCAGGCCGGGGGGCGGGCCAGTTCTTCGTCGGTCTGCTGGTCGAAGGTGCGCACCTCGATCAGGCGCGGGTCCATCCATTCATTCAGCAGTTTGACCGTCTCACCTTTACCGGCGCCTTCGATGCCGTTGATCAGGATGATCACCGGGAAGCGCTTTTGCTGTTGCAACTCGTACTGCACCTCCAGCAAGGCCTCGCGCAGGGCGGGCACTTCGGCCTCAAAGGTGTCTTTGTCGATGGCGTGACCGATTTCGGCAGATTCGAACATGGGCGGCTCCGTTCAAGAAGTGAGCAAGACTAGCGGATTGGGCAACAACGCGCGGGAGGAAATTCCACCGGGGCTTGCCGTGGGTCAATTCAAAGCCTGTTGATCGGCTAGAATGGCCGCCTTGCCTTTACCGAGCCGCCCATGAACCCCGTAACCCACGCCCAGCTCGACTGGGATGATCAAGGTCGCCCGCACTCGCGGGTGTTCGACGACGTGTATTTCTCCGACCAATCGGGCCTGGATGAAACCCGCTATGTGTTCCTGCAACAGAACCGCTTGCAGGAGCGCTTCGCCGCACTGCCGGCGGGCGGGCGTCTGGTGATTGGCGAAACCGGCTTCGGTACCGGCCTGAATTTTCTCTGTGCCTGGCAGTTGTTCGAGCAACACGCCGTAGCCGGTGCACGCCTGCATTTTGTCAGCGTGGAAAAATACCCCCTGAGCCACGCCGACCTGCAACGCGCCCTCGCCCTCTGGCCGGAGCTGGCGCCGTTCGCCGAGCAATTGCTGGCGCACTACATCTCCATCCACCAAGGCTTCCAGCGCCTGGTGCTGGACAACGGCCGCGTCACCCTTACGCTGCTGATCGGCGATGCCCTGGAACAGTTGCCGCAACTGGATGCGCAGATCGACGCGTGGTTTCTCGACGGCTTCGCCCCGGCGAAAAACCCCGAGATGTGGAGCGCCGAACTGTTTGCCGAGCTGGCACGCCTGGCGGCCCCGGGCTCGACCATCAGCACCTTCACCAGCACCGGCTGGGTGCGCCGGCTGATCAACGCCGCCGGCTTCAAGATGAAGCGTACGCCGGGCATCGGCCACAAGTGGGAAATCCTGCGCGGGGAGTTTCTCGGCTGGCCGGCCGACACGCCGGCACCGGCCAGCGCCAAACCCTGGTTCGCCCGCCCGACCATGCCCACTGGCGAGCGCCGTGCCCTGGTGATCGGCGGCGGCCTGGCCGGCTGCGCCAGTGCGGCCAGCCTGGCGGCGCGGGGTTGGCAAGTCAGCCTGTTGGAGCGCCATGGCGGCCTCGCCCAGGAGGCCTCCGGCAATCCGCAAGGGGTGCTTTATCTCAAGCTGTCGGCACACGGCACGGCGTTGTCGCAGATGATCGTCAGCGGGTTCGGGTACACCCGGCGCCTGCTGGAGCACCTGCAACGCGGCGTGGAGTGGGACGGCTGCGGCGTGCTGCAACTGGCCTTTAATGCCAAGGAGGCCGAACGCCAGGCGCAACTGGCCCAGGCATTCGCACCGCAGTTATTGCATCTGCTGGACAAGTCTCAAGCCCAGGCTCGCGCCGGGGTGGGCCTGGAACAGGGCGGGCTGTTTTTCCCCGAAGGCGGCTGGGTACATCCCCCCGCGCTGTGCCAATGGCAGGCGCGCCAGCCAGGTATCGAGGTGCTGGCCCATCATGAGGTGCTGGACCTGCGCAAAGTCGACGGCCACTGGCAGGCCTGGGACGGTGATCGACTGCTGGCCAGCGCCCCCGTGGTGGTGCTGGCCGGGGCGGCGGAGGTCAAACGGTTTGCCGCCGGCGCCGAGTTGCCCCTCAAGCGGATTCGCGGGCAGATCACCCGGCTGCCCCAGACCGCCGCCAGCCAGGCCCTGGCCACGGTGGTGTGTGCCGAGGGGTACGTGGCGCCGGCTCGCCTGGGCGAACACACCCTGGGGGCCAGCTTTGATTTCAACAACGATGACCTCACCCCTACCGCCGCCGAGCACGCCGGGAACCTTGAGCTGCTGCAGGAGATTTCCCCGGACCTGGCCCAGCGCCTGCACGCCGCCGACCTTGCCGCAGAGACCCTGGAAGGCCGCGCCGCCTTCCGCTGCACCAGCCCGGACTACTTGCCGATTGTCGGGCCGCTGGCCGACAGCCTGGCATTCGCCCAGGCCTACGACGCGCTGCGCAAAGATGCCCGCCACACGCCACAGGCCACTTGCCCGTGGCTGGACGGCCTGTACATCAACAGCGGCCACGGTTCCCGGGGCCTGATCACCGCGCCGCTGTCCGGCGAGTTGCTGGCGGCATGGCTGGACAACGAACCGCTGCCCCTGCCCCGCAGCGTGGCCGAGGCCTGTCACCCGAATCGCTTTGCAGTGCGCGGGTTGATTCGCAGCAACGCTGCAAAAACGGCCCCGTAGGCCGCGCTTCAACCTGCCGGTGGCAATTCGCAGGCGCCCAGTTCATCGAGCCTCAACGCCTCCTGGGTCAGGCGTTTGAGCTCGACGAGTTCGGCACTTTCCCGCGCGCGCTGGATCGCGCCCATCTGGGTGTGATAGTCAGCGTCACCCAAGGCTTCCCTTTGCGCCCACACCGCTTCCATGCGATCGCCAAAAGGCTGGGTCAGGGTGTCGAACGAACCGCCATGGGTGCGCCTCAGGTAACTGCTCCAGAATGGCAGCTTCACCATATAGTTCAGCAGTTGCGGGGAAAGCTCGGCCTCTTTCAACTGCGCTTCGGCAACCTCCAGCATGTGCTCGGTCACCCCGGCCAGGCTGGCAAAGCGCATATGCCGGGGCTGCCCGGGCAAATGAAAGCGCTCCACCAGCCCGGTGCGATAAGCCAGGCTGACCTCCAGCGGATCGAGCATCGGATGCTCGGCGCTGTGTCGGCTGGCCATGGACTCCAGGCGGTCGAGGCGAAACAAGCCCCTGGCCAACCTGAGCAGCGGCTTGGCCGTGACCCTGCCGCCCTCCACCCGTTGCGCGGCCTCGTGGATTTCAACCAGCACCTCCAGGTTACTGAAGCTCACGGCAGCGGCGTCATCACAGTTCAACGGCGTGGCCGCGCGCTCGAAAATCTCGGCACGCAGTCGGGTATCGGCAGCGGCCGCCTCCAGCACGCGCCAGATGCGGCGGTTCATGTCCTCGCGCACGTGGGTGGTGTCGGCGGCGCCCCCCAGGCCGGCCAGCAATTTGAACAGGCCGTCGGAGCCGGGTTCATCCTTGAGCCCCAGCCAGGTCTCGGCCTTTTCGGCGAAGTGTGTCGCGTGTTCATCGCCCAGCCACAGCTCCCGTGCGGTCTGCTCGTTGAGTCGCGCAATGTCATCCTCCACGAAGCCCATGCCCACGCCGATGGTGTCCCGGTAACGGTTCAAGGCCTGACGAGTGCTGGCGTCCAGAGGGTTATGCCGCACGTTGATGACTTCGGTGTGCTCGCGCGGCGCATTGAACAACCATGCCGGCAAACTGGCGATGTCATTGTCCCGCAGGTCGAGTTGCTCCAGGTACGGAACGCGGGTAAAGCCGGTGGGCAGACTGGTCAGCCGGCAGTTGCGCAGCATCAGGTTGCGCAACTCGAACATCTTATTGACGACGGGCGGGTCCACCAGGGGATTGTTGCTCAGGTCGAGCACGACCAGGCTCTTCAGGTCCGCAAGTTTGGTGCGGGTGTACTCGGTCAGTTGCAGGTGGTTATCGGCCATGTACAGCTGCCTGAGCAACGGCATGTGCTGGAGCACTTCCGGCAGCCGCGTCAGCCGATTGCCGTTCAACGCCAGGCTGTGCAGCCCCTTGAAGTGCTTGAGGAAATACGCAACGTCATCGTTGAGTCCCATGCGTTTCAACGACAATTGCCGGACATGCTCGAACTGCACGTGCGCCGGCAAGGTCGGCAACGCCCCGATGGCCATGCCGTCCAGGGACAGGCTCGGCACTTTTTGATGGTGTTCATCCGGCGCCAGCGACGCATATTGCCAACTCCGCTCGATGGCCCGTGCGGCCTGGTGTCGAGCCAGGCGGTAGTCTTGCAGCGCGACGTCCGAGTAGGGCTGCGCCGGTTTGTCCTTGGCCCACAGCCTCAACGCCCGCTGCAGTGCCTCATAGTGCTGCTCAAGGGTGCGCACGGCTTTGGCCCGGGACAGGTGATCGGTGCCCAAGTCCTGCAGGAAGGTCGACAGGCGCCGGTCATCGAATAACGGGAAGAGTTTGCGAGCCTTGCGCATCAGGCCCGCAGGCTGTGGAGGCCGCGCAGGCGGCGAGCCTTGCACACACGACAGGGCCTGCTCCTCGGGTACCGCGCGCTCGGGCCACAAATAACGGCCGATGCGATTGCGTTCATCCTGGGCCTTGCCAATCAATGCATGCCGCAGCTGGCTGGCCCTGCCGCTCGCGGTCAGGCGCAGCGCGTCGAGTTGGGCGGCAGACAAACTGTTGAGCAACGCCTCGTAGAAACCTTCCGGCCCGCCGGCCAGCGCGCCCAACGCCATACCTTGCCCATCGTGGGCGCGAAAGCCCTTGGCCGACTGCACCACGATGCGCCTCATATCAGCGTCTGCGTGGCCCACCTGGCCCAGGACAGTGCCCTGTACGCTTTCGCGGCGTACCTGCAAGAACAGATCCTCGGGCCAGCCCGGAACCCGTTGCAGCAACCCGGTGGCCACGCGCCGTGTCGCATCGGTGGCCAGCTCCGGCAAGTACAGGCCGGCCAGGGCGTCGTCTTCCTCCAGCGCTTCCAGGGCTTCCCGGGCCCATTGGCTGACCCGCAGCGGCACACGCCCGGTATGGCGCAAGTGCCAGCGCTCCGCCGTGGAGGCCTGGGTCATGACCTCCCAGGCCACCCGGATCGGCAATTGCGGCAAGCGTTGCTTGAGCTGGCCGTGATCGGTCTGATCGATGAAATCGGCATCCATGCGCAGCCGCTCATAGACTGCCTGATGCGTGGTCTTGAGCGAGGCGGTGAGACGCCGCGCCAGGGCCGCTTGCGCTTCATCGGCGTGGAAGGTGCCGCCGAGCAATTGCGCGGTTTCCTCGGGGTCGAGCGCGGCCAGCAAGGTGGGCAGAATCTGTCCGTTCCGCAGTTGTTGCGTGGTGAGGTGGATGCTCAAGTCCTCGTAATCGAACGGCGCGGTGTCTGGATGACGCTCAAGCAGGTCACCCTCGTCGTCAAGCAGTTCGAAAAAACGCCCGCGGGGCCATCCGTCCATCAGTGGCAGGGCCAGCATCTGCACACGGGTGGTGGCCGCATCGAGCGGGGCTTGATGCTCCATTTGCCAGATCAGGTCGCGAACCCCCTGGTTCAGCTTGAACCGCAGCGCACAATCGCGCAGCCGCTCAGGCAGCGGCAGGTTCTGCCTGGCCAGTTGCTGCAAGCGCGGCAAGGTCGAGCCGGTGATAGCGGCGATCTCCTGCAGGTGTCCGGCCGGTAAGGCGCTGAGACTGGGGTCCAGCCGCCCCAGGATATAGTCAGGGCTGCGCCATTCATCCGCCTGCTCGAACGAGAACTGCCAGCCGCCCTGGTAGTTGTGGGTCAAGGGCGGCCGATAGGCCGAATCCCGCTGCGGATGCCGGGCGCGCCAGCGCCCGGTGCGGGCGTCAAAGACAATCGAATACAGCGCCCCGTCGACATTCACATAGGACTGGCCATTGAGCTGATAGACCCCACGGGGGCTGGCCACTGTGCCTTCGAGCGAGACAGTGTGACGATACGACTCGGTACGACTGCGCCATAAGCGCGTGGTCTTGTCGGGCAGCCGCACGGCTTCGAGGCTGTCGTAGAACCCCGCCGCCGACGGCGTGGTTCGCCACAGCCGGCCCACCACTTTCGTACCCGCGGCGAACAACGCCATGGCAGCGAGGTTTTCCGCGATGTTCGTCAAGTGCCTGAGGGCGCCGAGCTTGTCATGGTGCAGCCAGTCATCCACCCCCTCGAACACCTCGCCAAGCAACTGCCCAACGGCCACGCCGGTCATCAATTGGCCCACCACCGGCACCACGAACCCGGCGACGTTGAGCACCGTCAAGCCGACATCCAGGTAATCCTGGATACGCTTGCGACGCGCGTCGTCATCGGCCTGGGCATTGGGAACCGCCAATACCCGCGCATCCAGCTGGATCTTGCCGACGCAGGCATTGAAAAAGAACGTCGACAGCTTACCCGTGACCGGGAGCGGCGCCACCCGCACGAGGATTTTCTCCTGGTCAAAACGCTCGAAAAAACCGAACCGCTCGGACTCATCCAGGTAACCCTTGAAGAAATCGCGATAAGTGCTGACGTGAAGCTTGAGGGTGAGGTAGAGCTTGAAATGCTCCAGTGATTCATAGCGGTACCACGGCCGCACGGGTTCGTTGGGCATATACACCACGATCGGGCCGCTGGAGAACCCTTCGGCCGACGCACTGGAAAACACCAGTACCCCCCACAGGCAGGCGCCGTCGATGTTCAGGCCTTGCCAGGTCAGCGGCTGCTGGTTGAACCACAGTTGCCGGATGTCCCTGGCGGGCATATCCGCCTTGACCAGGCCCAGCAGCAACGCGCGGGTCGATGCATCGATATCGCCCTTGGCATGGGCCAGATGCAGGTCGATCTGCATGTCCACGCAACGGGATTGGCCGACCTGCGTCACCGAAGGGTTGAAGTCCTGGTCGGGCGCCACCAGGTTGAACACTTCGCGCACATGGGTCTGATAGGCCTCTCCCAGGTTCAGCTCGCGGCAGTAGCCGATAAAGGCCTGGGCGCTGAGGGTTTGCGCAATTCGGCGCCTGGGGCCGATGCGCACCACGGCAGTGGTCGGCGAGCCGCCAGGCTCGGCAGCCGCCTGGGAGAAATTCTGCATGGCCGCTTGCAGCAGGCTGTGCTTCTCCAGGTTGACGGTCTCGATCATCTGGCCGCCCAGGTCCTGGCTGACACCGCTGAACGAGCGCCGGGGGATTTCCAGGGTGTCGTTTTCGATGTCCAGGCCCCCATGCCCCTTGCCGTCCAGGAAAGACTTGAGCCGTTCGGCACAGAATTTATCCAGCGGTTGCAGACGGTTCAGCACCCGGTGCAGGGTTTCACGCGGGCGCTCGCTGTCGGCGTACGCCTGCTCGATGGCCTGCAGTACGTGAGAGTCGGCCTTGACCAACCAGGCCGGCAGCGTGTCGTGCAAGACCTGCGCTTTATCCAGGTCACCGGTGATATTCAGCAGCGCCGCCATCAATTGGTCGTGGGGCACCGGCTCGAGCGCCTGGGTCAAATCAGTGGTTTGCGTCATTCGCAATGTTCCTTTATCGCGTTGAACAATGACGCCATACGATAAGCGCTGCGATCGCGCAAAAGGGTTCAAATAGCCGCAGGATCAGCCCTCGTAACCGTCGACTTTTTGCATCTCGCCTCGACTTAATTACCGCCCCTTTCACCCACGCCGCACAGGCTGCAGGGGTGTTCCGAATGGGGGGCGGCGGTTTGCCATATAACTTATTGATCTAAAACTCCGCGTATAGCCTCGGGTCAGTCCCTAGGTACCCGCCCTTTTGGTGCGGGTCTTTCTATCCCTCCCCAACGGAAAAACCGGTAAGGAACCTATGTGCGGATTAGCTGGCGAGTTACGTTTCGATCACCAACCTGCGGACCTCGCAGCGGTGGAGCGAATTACCCATCACTTGGCACCACGCGGCCCTGACGCGTGGGGTTTCCATGCCCAAGGGCCGATTGCCCTGGGCCATCGACGCCTGAAAATCATGGACCTGTCGGACGGCTCCGCCCAACCGATGGTCGACGCCCAACTGGGCCTGTCCCTGGCGTTCAACGGCGCGATCTATAACTTTCCGGAATTGCGCCAGGAGCTTGAAACCCTCGGCTACGCCTTCTATTCCGGCGGCGACACCGAAGTGTTGCTCAAGGGTTACCACGCCTGGGGCGAAGCGCTGCTGCCCAAGCTCAACGGCATGTTTGCCTTTGCCGTCTGGGAGCGCGATGCCCAGCGCCTGTTCATCGCCCGTGACCGCCTCGGCGTGAAGCCGTTGTACCTGTCGCGCACCGGTCAGCGCCTGCGCTTTTCCTCGGCCTTGCCGGCGCTGCTCAAGGGCGGTGATATCAGCCCGATCCTCGATCCGGTGGCGCTCAATCACTACTTGAATTTCCATGCCGTCGTGCCCGCTCCGCGCACGCTGCTGGCGGGCATTGAAAAACTGCCGCCGGCCAGTTGGATGCGCATCGATGCCGAAGGCAACACCGAGCAGAAAACCTGGTGGACCCTGCCCTACGGCCCCCATGAAGATGAAAAAAACCTGAGCCTGGAAGACTGGACCGACCGCGTGTTGGACAGCACCCGCGAAGCCGTGGCCATTCGTCAACGGGCCGCGGTGGATGTCGGTGTGCTGCTTTCCGGCGGCGTCGACTCGAGCCTGCTCGTCGGCCTGCTGCGTGAAGTCGGCGTACAGGACCTGTCGACCTTCTCCATCGGCTTTGAAGACGCCGGTGGCGAGCGTGGCGACGAGTTCCAGTATTCGGACCTGATCGCCAAGCACTACGGCACCCGTCACCATCAACTGCGCATTGCCGAAAGCGAGATCATCGAACAACTGCCGGCGGCGTTCCGCGCCATGAGCGAGCCGATGGTCAGCCATGACTGCATCGCCTTCTACCTGCTGTCGCGGGAAGTGGCCAAGCATTGCAAGGTGGTGCAGAGCGGCCAGGGCGCCGATGAGTTGTTCGCCGGTTACCACTGGTACCCGCAGGTGGATGGCGCCAGCGACCCGTATGCCGCCTACCGCGAGGCGTTCTTCGACCGCAGCTACGATGACTACGCCGCCACCGTCGCGCCGAAATGGCTGACCGCCAACGACGCCGCCGGCGACTTCGTACGCGAGCATTTTGCGATGCCCGGCGCGGACGCCGCCGTGGACAAGGCCCTGCGCCTGGACAGCACGGTGATGCTGGTGGATGACCCGGTCAAACGTGTCGACAACATGACTATGGCCTGGGGCCTGGAAGCGCGCACGCCCTTCCTCGACTACCGCCTGGTGGAACTGTCGGCCCGTGTACCAGGCAAATTCAAATTGCCCGACGGTGGCAAGCAAGTATTGAAAGAGGCCGCGCGCCGGGTCATCCCGAGCGAAGTCATCGACCGCAAGAAAGGCTACTTCCCGGTGCCGGGCCTCAAGCATTTGCAGGGCGACACCCTGAATTGGGTGCGCGAACTGCTGCTGGACCCAAGCCAGAATCGCGGCCTGTTCAACCCGGCCATGCTCGACCGCCTGCTCACTGACCCGCAGGGTCAATTGACCCCGTTGCGCGGCTCGAAGCTGTGGCAACTGGCCGCGCTGAACCTGTGGCTCAGCGAACAAGGAATCTGATTGATGAAACCCCATGCAGCGGCTTACAGCCAACGCTTGTTGAAGGGCCAGGCGCCGACCTACGAGCGCCTGCAAGCGCGTCTGGCCGAAGATGGCAGCCCGCTGGCCGCCGAGCCGATCGCCGTGCATTGCGGCTGGGGCCGGTTGTTGATCGGCCATACCTTCCCGGACCCGGCCAGCCTGGCCCAGGAACTGCTCAACGAACAGACTGGCGAGCGCGATATCGCGCTGTATGTGGCTGCGCCCCAGCAGATCCTCGGGATTGATCCGCAGCAGTTGTTCCTCGACCCATCCGACACCCTGCGCCTGTGGTTCAGCGACTATCGCCCGTCCACCCGCGTGTTTCGCGGTTTCCGCATTCGCCGGGTGCAAAGCGAGGCCGATTGGCTGGCGGTCAACCAGTTGTATCAAGGCCGCGGCATGTTGCCGGTCGACGCCGAACGCCTGACACCGCGCCACGAAGGCGGCCCGGTGTACTGGCTGGCCGAGGACGAAGACAGTGGCGCGGTGATCGGGAGCGTGATGGGCCTCAATCACCAGAAAGCCTTCCACGACCCGGAAAACGGCTGCAGCCTGTGGTGCCTGGCGGTCGACCCGCTGTGCACACGCCCCGGCGTGGGCGAAGTGTTGGTGCGCCACCTGGTGGAGCACTTTATGAGCCGTGGCCTGAGCTATCTCGACCTGTCGGTGCTGCACGATAACCGCCAGGCCAAGAACCTCTACGCCAAGCTCGGCTTCCGTGCGCTGACCACCTTTGCGATCAAGCGCAAGAACGGTATCAACCAACCGCTGTTCCTCGGTCCCGGCCCCCAGGCGGGGTTCAACCCGTATGCGCGGATCATTGTCGAAGAGGCCCATCGACGCGGCATCGATGTGCAGGTGGATGACGCCGATGCCGGTTTGTTCACCCTCAGCCATGGTGGCCGCCGCGTGCGCTGCCGCGAGTCGCTGAGCGACCTGACCAGCGCGATCAGCATGACCCTGTGCCAGGACAAGAGCCTCACCCACAAGGTGTTGAAAGCGGCGGGCTTGAAACTGCCTGCGCAACAACTGGCAGGCAGCGCCGATGACAATCTGGAGTTCCTCGACGAACACCAGCGCGTCGTGGTCAAGCCGCTCGATGGCGAGCAAGGCCAGGGCGTGGCGGTGGACCTGCAGAGCATTGAAGAGGTGCAGCAGGCAATCGAAGCCGCGCGCCAGTTCGACAGCCGCGTGTTGCTGGAGAGCTTCCACCAAGGCCTGGACCTGCGCATTTTGGTAATCGGCTTCGAGGTGGTCGCTGCTGCGATTCGCCGTCCCGCCGAAGTGACCGGTGACGGCCAGCATTCCATTGGCGCGCTGATCGAGGCCCAGAGCCGACGGCGGCAGGCGGCCACCGACGGCGAAAGCAAAATCCCCGTGGATGCAGAAACCGAACGCACCCTGCACGCCGCCGGCTACGACTACAGCAGCATCCTGCCCCGGGGCCAGACCCTGGCCGTACGCCGCACCGCCAACCTGCACACCGGCGGCTGCCTGGAGGACGTCACCGCGATCCTCCATCCCACCCTGGTGGACGCCGCCGTGCGCGCCGCCCGCGCCCTGGATATCCCCATGGTGGGCCTGGACCTTATGGTGGCCGCGGCCGATCAACCCGAGTACGTCTTTATCGAAGCCAACGAGCGGGCCGGCCTGGCCAACCATGAACCGCAGCCGACGGCGGAGAAGTTTGTGGACCTGTTATTCCCCCATAGCCAGCCGACAGCTCAATAACCCTGTGGTGAGCGGGCTTGCCACAACAAGCCCCTTGGCCACAACAGCCCCACTGGCCAAAGAATTTCACTTATTTCATCAGGAGTCTTCATGAGCCGAACCATCCCCGAACCGGATCTCAACTACCTGCAAAAAGTCCTGCTGGAAATGCTCGCCATTCCCAGCCCTACCGGGTTTACCGACACCATCGTGCGCTACGTCGCCGAGCGCCTGGAAGAGCTGGGCATCCCGTTTGAAATGACCCGCCGCGGGACCATTCGCGCCACCCTCAAGGGCCAGAAAAACAGCCCCGACCGTGCGGTGTCGGCGCACCTGGACACCATCGGCGCCGCCGTGCGCGCGATCAAGGACAACGGCCGCCTGACCCTGGCGCCCGTCGGCTGCTGGTCGAGCCGCTTTGCCGAAGGCAGCCGCGTCAGCCTGTTTACCGACAACGGAGTGATCCGTGGCAGCGTGTTGCCGTTGATGGCCTCCGGGCACGCGTTCAACACCGCCGTGGATGAAATGCCAGTGAGCTGGGACCATGTGGAATTGCGCCTGGATGCCTACTGCGCCACCCGCGCCGATTGCGATTCCCTGGGGATCGGCATCGGCGACTACGTGGCGTTCGACCCATTGCCCGAGTTCACCGAGAGCGGGCATATCAGTGCCCGCCACCTGGACGATAAAGCCGGCGTCGCCGCGCTGTTGGCTGCGCTCAAGGCCATCGTCGACAGCGGCGAACCGTTGCTGATCGACTGCCACCCGCTGTTCACCATCACCGAGGAAACCGGCAGCGGCGCCGCGGCGGCCCTGCCCTGGGATGTGAGTGAATTTGTCGGTATCGATATCGCCCCGGTCGCCCCCGGCCAGCACTCCAGCGAGCACGCGGTCAGTGTGGCCATGCAGGATTCCGGCGGGCCGTATGACTATCACCTCTCCCGCCACTTGCTGCGCCTGGCCTCGGATAACGACTTGCCCGTGCGCCGCGACCTGTTCCGCTATTACTTCAGCGATGCCCACTCGGCGGTGACGGCCGGCCACGACATCCGCACCGCGCTGCTGGCGTTCGGTTGCGATGCGACCCATGGTTATGAGCGCACCCATATCGACAGCCTGGCGGCGCTGAGCCGGCTGTTGGGCGCGTATATCCTCAGCCCGCCGGTGTTCGCCAGTGACGCACAACCGGCCCAGGGCTCACTGGATCGGTTCAGCCATCAGATCGAGCACGAAACGCAGATGGAGAGCGACACGCGTGTGCCATCGGTGGACAGCCTGGTCGGCCAGAAGTCCTGACGCTGGCAACTGCGGTCCCGGCGCAGTAGGATCGCCGGGATACATTATCTGAGGCTTGTATGCTGATTCCCTACGACGCACTTGAAGTCGACACCCTGACCCGCCTTATCGAAGACTTCGTGACCCGCGACGGCACCGACAATGGTGACGACACGCCCCTGGAAACCCGCGTGCTGCGGGTGCGCCAGGCGCTGACCAAGGGCCAGGCGCTGATTGTGTTCGACCCGGACAGCGAGCAGTGCCAGTTGATGCTCAAGCACGATGTGCCCAAGCATCTGTTCGACTGACTCAGGGATTGGTGGAGGGCTGGGATGGGGAGGTTTGACGCTTGAGGATTTTTTGGTACACCTCGGCGCGATGGACATGCACCCCGACGGGCGCAACAACACCAAATTTCACCTGATTACCGTTCAGCTCGAGAATGCGCACGGTGATGTCATCACCGATGGCGATGATTTCGCCTACGGCGCGGCTTAAGACCAGCATGGCGGTTGTCCTTATTGAATGACAGGACCCCGACCATGCGCGCTGGGTGTGGGCGCAGCAATGCCTCGCGGCAAAATCAGGCAACACCTACATATGCAGGTAAATTGCCTGACAGACTACTGCCTGATCAGCCCTTAACAGCCTGTGCCTTGGCGCGCATCTTGTCGGCCATGGTGGTCATTTCGTCATAGAGCAACTGCGGGTTCTTCTGCTTCAGGGCCCAGGCCATCCGCCCCTGCTCATGGGGCAGGATCATGAATTCGCCCTGCGCCACACGCTGGTAGATGTAGTCGGCAATGTCCGCCGCCGAGATCGGCGAACTCTCCAACAACTTGCCGACCTGCGCCTTCATCGCCGGTGTGGGCCCACGAAACGAATCCAACAGGTTGGTCTGGAAGAACGACGGGCACACCACATGCACGCCGACTTCCTGCTGCTTGAGCTCCACCAGCAAACTCTCCGACAGCGCCACCACACCGGCCTTGGCCACGTTGTAGTTGCTCATGGCGGGCCCCTGCATCAGGGCCGCCATCGAGGCGATGTTGATGATGCGGCCCTTGCTCTTTTCCAGCAGCGGCAGGAACGCCTTGCAGCCCTTGACCACGCCCATCAGGTTGATTGCGATCTGCCAGTCCCAGTCCTCCAGGGACAGTTCGGCAAAGAAACCGCCCGAGGCCACGCCGGCATTGTTGACGATCACATCGATGCCGCCCAGCTTCACTTCGCAGGCCTGGGCAAACGCCGTGAGCTGGCTGTAGTCGCGCACGTCGCAGCGCTGGATAAAGCCATCGCCACCGGCTTCACGCACGCGCTTCAGGGTGTCCTGCAAGCCTGGCTCGCTGACGTCCGACAAGGCCAACTGCCAACCCTCACGGGCCCAGCGCAGAGCGATTTCACGACCCAGGCCGGACCCGGCGCCAGTGATCATCATGCGATTTTGCATAGGAAGTAGCCTTGTGGTTCACAGAAGAAGTGATCGGCAGTGTAGCGAAGGTTTTTCCTGCACCCACGCACCATCAGAGTGATGAATGCCCCAGGCAAACCGTGGACCGGGTCGGATACCTGCCGTCCGCCTAAGTTCAATGTTTTTTCAACTAATAAGTGCTGGATGAGCGCGAATTAAAAGAAATAAGCGACTGATCGAAATGCTTTAAAAAAACATGGAATTTTCTGCGAAGCGCCAGAGTCGGAGTAGTTAAGGCGTCTGTAATTAACTCTGCAGGCCTATCGTTAAACAACCGGTCTTTGCAGAAAGACAATAAGGAAAAAAACCATGAGCCTCATTCTGATCATTATCTTGATCCTCCTGCTGGTCGGCGGCCTGCCGGTATTCCCGCACTCGCGTAATTGGGGTTATGGCCCGTCGGGTATCCTCGGTGTAGTGCTGGTGGTGCTGCTGGTCCTGTTGTTGTTGGGCCGGATATAACCGCCCCGCGGTAATAACGAAGCAAAAAAAAGAGGCCTTGAAAAAGGCCTCTTTTTTATTGCCGGTTAATTAGTCCGGCTTACCGTTTACAACGCCTGCGGTGTTATCCAGCAAACTCTTGGTCGCGGTTTGCAGGAACGCTTCGAGTTTCTGCTTGAGTGCAGCCTCGTCCGGCGATTCGGCAATCACTTTACCGCTCGGGTTGGCGCCCAGCTCGTATTGCCACAGCTTCGGTGGCATTTCCTTGGGCAGTACCAGAATGCGGTCTGCGGTGACCAAGGCCACGGTCTGGTCGCTGCCCGATGGCTTGATCACGCCAAAGCCCTTGTCGCCTTCCGGCAGGTTCAGCAGGTCGCGGCCCCAGCATTGGTGCAGGGTGTCGCCACCCAGGCGGCCCATGATGGTCGGCACGATGTCGATCTGGGTGCCCACGGTGTGGTCACGCTCGCCGAATTTCTCCTGCATGCCCGGTGCAATCATCAGCATGGGTACGTTGAAGCGGCCCAGGTCCATCTCGGTGATCTGCTGTTCGTTGCCGAAGCCGTGGTCGCCCACGATCACGAACAGGGTTTCCTTGAAGTACGGCTCCTTGCGGGCCTTTTCAAAGAACTGGCCCAGGGCCCAGTCGGAGTAACGCATGGCCGTCAAATGCTCGTTGAGGCTGCCACGGTCGGTGACTTTCTCCACCGGCAATGGCGTCGGCAACGCGTACGGCGTGTGGTTGGACAGGGTTTGCAGAAGTGCGTAGAACGGCTTACCGCCTTCACGGGCCTTCAACTCTTCCAGGCCACGGTTGAACATGTCCTGGTCGGACACGCCCCACGTCGGGTCGGAGAACACCGGGTCGACGAAGTCGTTGCGGCCGATGAAGTTGGTCATGCCCTGGTTGCTGAAGAAGCCCGACTGGTTGTCCCAGGCGAAGTCACCGTTGTAGACATACACGTCGTTGAAATCACGGGCGCTGAGCAACTGCGGCAGGCCCGACAGCTTGTGGCTGCCTTCCGGGGTCTGCATCAGGTATTCAAAGCCTGGCAGGTTCGGGAAGCAGGCCATGGTGGCGAACATACCCTGGTGGGTATGGGTGCCGTTGGAGAAGAAACGATCGAACAGCAGGCCTTCCTTGGACAATTTGTCGAAGGATGGCGTGATGTTGCCGGGACGCCCCAAGGCGCCGACCGAGTGACCGGCGAAGCTTTCCATCAGGATCACGACCACGTTCTTGATCGGCAGGGTCTTCTCGGCCGGTGGCGTGTAGTCGCGGCGCACGGCGGCGATGTCGGTATCGACCAGTTTTTCCTGTGGCAGCACCAGCATGTCACGCACGGTCTGGGTGGCCAGCGGCTGGTCCAGGGTCGCCTTCCAGATGTTGGAGCGGTCCTCACCGAACCGGGCCTTGGCCGCCGCGATCAGCGACAAGGTGCCATTGAGACCCAACTGGTTGGCGAAGTTCGAATCGGTGGTGTACACGTCGCCCCAACGCAGCGGCGGGCCCTGGCGCAGGGTGCCACGGGCGGCAACCACGGCGATCAGCAGGCACACGACGAACACCGCGATGCGGCTGTACCACGGCGCCACCTGGCGCGTGCCGATGCTGCCACCACTGAACGGGCCACGTGGGCGCGTGGCGCGGTCGGCACCTTTGAACGCGATGCTCAGGATCAGCGTGCCCACGGCCCAGGCCAGCAGGTAGCGCACCACCGGGAAACCGTACCAGAGCATGCTCATCACGGTTTTCGGGTCTTCCTTCACATACTGGAAGACCAGGCCGTTGAGGCGCTGGTGGAACTCGCGGTAGAAGTCCATCTCCATCAAGCCCAGGAACAGGGCGATGCTGGACGCAAGGGTCAGCCAGAAGCGGAATAACCCACGCGCAGCCATGGCCCGTACGCTGAACAGTGCCAGCAGCAGCGGGATCAGCAGGTAGACCACCAGGCGGATGTCAAAACGCAGACCGTTGGCGAACGCTTCAAGGAAGGTCGAGGCCGGCGTGTCGAGGATCATCTCGCGGTTGTAGACCAGCAGCGCCAGGCGCAGCAGGGAGAACATCACCATCATGACCAGTGCGCAGAGCAGCGTGTACGCCAGATGGGATTTGACGGTCGGTTGCAGCAGGCGATTAGAAGCTCGCTGCTGACTCAGGGCGTCCGGGTTTGCCATGTCGTTTCAGGACCCATTGGAAGTTTAAGTGACGAAGTAATGCAGTGGCGCGAATGGTGCCCGATCAATGCCATCAAGGCTATTAATTACTGAACGAGCACCGCTGCGCCGCCTTTAAAAGCACCTGAGGCAGGGCCTTGGCAGGGAGAGATAGAGCCGGCGGATTGTCTTGGATAAGATGTGAAAATTGTGTGCAGCGAATATTTCGATACACAAATCTCTGGAGCGCGCTGAAGACCAATGTGGGAGGGGCTTGCTCCCTCCCACATTTACTGTGCCCACTCCAAATTGAGTGCGGGGGGTCAGATCCGCACGTTGCCGCGCGGCCCGGCGATAGCCCAGATGATCAGGCCCAGTACCGGCAGCAGCAGGATCAACAGGATCCACAACACCTTGGCCCCGGTGCTTGCGCCGCTTTTGAACACATTGATGATCGCCCAGATATCCAGCGCCAGGATGATCAGCCCGATCAGACCGTTGAAAGTGGAACCCATGGTGTCGCTCCTAAGTGAGGGCATGCCCTTGTAGGATAGCCAGCCCCGGCCGGGGTTCCGTTTTATTTCAGACGTGCACGGCGACCTTCAGCGCTTCCAGGGATGGCTCGGCCTGGATGCCGACTTCGGCACACAACGCCAGCACGCGCGGCAGGTCATTGCCGAACACCAGCACCGCCTGGATCTCATCGTCCAGCAACTGGCTGAAGTTGAGCAGCACATAACCGCCGTCTTCCGGGCTCAGGGCGCTCATCTGGATCTGGATACGGTTCAGGGCGGTGAGGCCGTCAGTCTTGGCCAGTTGCTTGGGCTTGAGGTTGAACGCCACACCCGGGCCGAACGACGCGACGATCTGCGCAAACAGGTCGCCATAGGTGTCGGCCTGGAACAGCACGGTATCCGGCAGGCTGCCGACCACCACCCACTCCCCCAGCGGGATCGGAAAGCTGTCGTCGTAGTTGATATCCGGGTTGGCCGCCAGGAAGGCCGCCGGGTCGGCGTAGGCCTGGGCGGCCTCTTCGGCAATGCGCGCCACCTCGTCCTCGCCCATGACCCCGGCGCTGATTTTACTGATAAGTTCGACGAGGGCGGTTTTCATGGGGTGATCCTGTAGCGGGCTGGTTTTTGAGGGCGCACAGCCTACACCAGTTTCTCCAGCTGCGCCGCCGTGTCCTTCGCCCCCATGGTCTGCGCCGCCGCCAGCGCAGTCGCGCCCTGGGCATCGGTGGCCTTGGGGTTGGCGCCTTGGCTGAGCAGGTAGTCGAGCATCTCGACGCGGTTGAACATGGCGGCCATCATCAGCGCGGTACGCCCGTCGGACGAGGCGGCCTCGATTGGCGTACCCCCTTCAATCAGCGCCTTGACCACCGGCAAGTGACCCTTGAACGCCGCGCCGGCGATGGGCAGCTGGTTCTTGTCATTGGCGATCAGCGGGTCAGCCTTGAACTCCAGCAGCACTTTTACCGCTTCGGCATGGCCGTGGTAGGCAGACAGCATCAGCAAGGTATCGCCGTTGTGGTTGCGAAAGTTGGCCGGCAAGCCTTTGGCCAGCAGCGCGGCTAGCAGGGCGGCGTCGCCTTTGCGGGCGACGTCGAAGACCTGCTCGGCAAATTCGGCGGCTTCGTCTTCAGTCATTTGTTTGGCTTGGTCTGACATGTGGGGGCTCCTTGTCTGGTGCTTTATAGGCCGCCAGTGTCGCGAGGGAGTTCCCCACTGTCATGCCCTTTTTAGCAAAAGCGGCCATAGACAGAATCAATAGCGGAACTGGCCGCCCTGGATCTGCGCCAACAGTTGCCCGGTGACCGGCACATAGCAGTCCGACCCCGGCAGCCAGGCATACACCGGGTCATTGCCGGCCTTGTCCGGATCAAAGGCCTCTTCCTTGAGCTTGACCTTCTGGTATTTGAAGGTACCGGTGGTTTCCATCTTGACCTTGATCCGCAGGAAGAGCGGCACCGCATAGTGGGGCAACTGGCCGTGGGCGAATTGCAGCAGCTCGCGCATGTCCAGCGCGGCCAGGGATTCACTCGGGGTGATGGCGACCATGCCCGCACGGCCATTGGTGTTTTCGATCTCGACGCCATAGGCCACTACTTCGGCGATCTGCGGGTGTTGCAGCAGGACGTTCTCGACCTCGGTGGTGGACACGTTTTCACCTTTCCAGCGATAGGTATCCCCCAGGCGATCCACAAATTGCGCATGGCCAAAGCCGATGCTGCGCAACAAATCGCCGGTATTGAAGTAGCGGTCACCTTTTTCAAACACGTCGGTGAGTACCACCCTGCGATTCTTTTCCGGGTCGGTGTAGCCGTCGAAGGGGGATTTTTCATCGATCCTCGCCAACAACAGGCCCTGCCCGCCCGTGGGGACTTTACGCATAAAACCGTCGCTGCCACGCAGCGGCTCGCCAGTGTCATGGGCGTAGTCCACCAGCGCCCAGTGCTGCAGGCAGAAACCGATGGTGTTGTCGAAATTCAGCACGTTGGTAAAACCGATATTGCCGTCACTGGCCGCGTACAGCTCGCAGATATGCTCCACGCCATAGCGTGCCTTGAACTGCGCCCACACGCCGGGGCGCAAGCCATTGCCGACCATCTTGGTCACGCAGTTATCACGGTCGTTTTCGCTGGGTGGCTGGTCGAGCAGGTAACGACACAACTCACCGACGTAGCCGAGGGTGGTCGCCTTGAATCGGCGCGCATCGTCCCAGAACTGGCTGGCGCTGAACTTGCGGCGAATGGCGAAGCCCGACGCCCCGACAATCGCCGAGCCCCAACACACACATAGCCCGGTGGCGTGGTACAGCGGCAAGGTGCAATACAAGACGTCGTCCGGCCCCATGTCCAGCGCGATGCTGCCGAAGCTGACGGCGGTCTTGGTCCAGCGGCCATGTTTCATGATGCCGGCCTTGGGCAGGCCGGTGGTGCCGGAGGTGTAGATATAGAAGCAGGGGTCGTTGAAGAAGATCTGCGCAGTGCTGGCCGGGTTGTCCACCGGGCACGCGGCGCTCGCCGCCAACAGGTCGATATACCCCTGCGGCACCAGGCTGGATGGCTGATCGGCGACGAACCAGGTTCGATCAGCCGCAATGGCCACCTGATCGCGCACCGCGTCATAGGGGGCCACCAGTTCCGCGCCGACAATAATGGCTGCCGGGCTCACCAGGTTCAGGCTGTGCACCAGCGCCGCCTGGGTTTGCGCGGTATTGAGCATCGCGCAGATGCCACCCAGCTTGGCCACGGCCAGCACGTTCAAGAGCAATTCGGGGCGGTTTTCGATAAACAGCGCCACCACGTCACCCTTGCCGATGCCCTCGGCTTGCAGGTGGTGGGCAATACGGTTGGCGCGCTGGTTGGCGTCGGTGTAGCTGAGCACACGGTCACCGTACAGCAACGCGTTGCCGTCGGGGTTGCGCAGGGTGGCTTGCTCAAAGTGCCAGCCCAGCCCGCAAGGCTGCGCGGGGTCGGTGACATTGGCGGCACGCATGCCGCGCACTACGCGCGGCAGGGCGCGAACGATGGCCGGCACCTTACTCAGCAGCTTGCCCCAGGTGATCATGTCATTGTGCGGGTGGCTCATGGAGAAACGTCCTTTTTCTTATTCTTCGTCTGATCCCGAAGCACCGACACCTCTGTAAGAGGAAGGCCGAATGCATTGCAGGAAAATACGTCAGCCGTTCTTCGGCTGTACACGCAGGATTTGAAAAGTTTTGTATCCCGTCGGGTGAGCGCTCAAAAAGGGAATTTAGCCGCCCGCAGGTAGTCTTTATCGGTACAGGGGCGCCAACCCCATGCCATCGAGTAACGCAAAATGCAGGATGCATGATGGCCATTCATGCAAATTGCACGAAAGCGAAAATTCACTGATTTTTCAAGCCATTGATTTATAAGGATATTTTTTAAATCATAAGCTGGCACAATCACTGCACCTATCACTCCATGCTTGCCAACTTGAGCCAACGGAGCTGATAGACATGAGCCTGATCCAAGATAAATTCGCTTCAGTATTCTCCAACTACGACGTCACCACCCAACCACGTCCCGACGGCGGCATTCTGTTGACCCTGCGCAACAGTGACGGCAAGCAGGTCAAGCGTTCGATCTCTTACCAGCAATTGCACACCGCCGATCAATTGACCTGGGTGATCAGCGCGATTCGTCGCGACCTGGCCGAACAAGCCAGTGAACTGCCGCAAATTTCGATGTTGCAAAGCCAGAACCGCTTTGCCCTGCCGACCTACCATTCGGCGTAAATACCGCAGTCATAACAAGGCCGCGACGCTCTTGAGCGTCGCGGCCTTTTTTGTTTGACGATGATTCCAGCCCGGCACTTCGCTGAACTGCGCCTGAGCCCGATAAAGCTGTTTATAGGCGAGTTCAACATCTGCCGGTGCCGTCTCGTCCTATAGAGTCGGCACAGGGGTGCCGCCGTTCAAGGCTGGAATCTTTGAAAACACCTCAGCCATAAAATCCATGAACACGATAGCCCGCGTGGGGAGCAGTCTGTTGGCGACATAAACCATCTGCACGGGGACAGGAGGAGCCCCATGGTTGGTGAGAATGAACTGTAATCTCCCGCTGTTCAGCCCGCCCTCAAACAGCCACGCAGGTCCATGCGCCACACCCAGGCCCGCCACGACCGCCGCACTCACAGCGTCGGGCGAGTTGACCCTGAGCCTGCCGGTAATCGGAATCTCCGCGTCCCGGAATCGCCAGGTCGCCCCGGACGACAGTAGGGTGTAGACGATGCAATCGTGGTCGCGTAGATCCTCCGGGGTCTGCGGAACGCCGCGTTTAGCCAGGTAATCCTTACTGGCGACGAAGACCCGGTCGTACCATCCAAGAGGCCGCGCGCGCAAGGTGCTGTCCTCCAGCTGTCCTATGCGAATGGCGAGTTCGGTGCCTTCATTGACCAGGTCTACGTATCGATCGTTGAGTTGGAGATCCAAGATCAATTGAGGGTAGCGCTCCAGAAAGGCCGGCACATGCGGCAGCACAAACGCGTGTGCGAGAGCTGTCGGACAGGCTACGCGCAAGAGTCCCGATGGATCGACGTTGTTTCTGAACGACGATTCGGATTCATCCACCGCATCCAGGATGCGCCGGATGTCCGCATAGTAGCGTTCGCCCTCCGGCGTCAACGACAGCTTGCGCGTAGACCGGTGGAGCAAGCGCGTCTGCAAATGATCCTCCAGAGCCGCTACATAGCGGCTTACATTGGGTTGCCCCAGCCCTAGATCACGCCCTGCCGCCGAAAAGCTCCCGGTTTCTACAGCACGCGCGAAGCATGTCATCAACAGAAATCGGTCCACTTCTCCACCTCAATTCATGCTCAATTTGCATTAATTATATGCGAATAAGCAGTCTTATATACCATGGGGCATGAGCGCATATTTCTCCCTGTCGACCGCGGTGGTCGTCCTTCACCGGAGAATTCAAATGTCGCGCTTGCAAGGTAAACGTACGCTCATTACTGGCGGCACCAGTGGCATCGGGCTGGAAACGGCAAAGCAGTTCCTGGCGGAGGGTGCTCGCGTGATCGTAACGGGGGTCAACCCCGATTCGATTGCAAAGGCCCAGGCCGAATTAGGCCCGGAAGTGCCGGTGCTGCGCGCCGACTCGGCCAGCGTTGAGGCACAAAAGGAGCTGGCACACGTCATCAAGGAACACTACGGCCAACTCGACGTTGCCTTCCTTAATGCCGGCGTATCCGTCTGGCAGCCCATTGAGGAATGGACGGAAGATATGTTCGACCGCTCTTTCGACATCAACGTCAAAGGGCCGTACTTCCTGATACAGGCGCTGTTGCCGGTCTTCGCCAATCCTGCTTCGGTCGTGTTGACGACTTCCGTAAGCGCCCATGCAGGCGCAGATCGCTCGTCCGTGTATGCCGCAACGAAGGCCGCATTGCTGAACATGTCGAAGACGCTCTCGACCGAATTGCTGGGCCGTGGCATCCGTGTCAACGCAGTGAGCCCTGGCCCCGTCGAGACGCCGCTTTACGACAAGCTGGGTATTCCGGAAGCTTATCGCGCGCAGCTTAACAAAGAGATCGCGGCAACCATTCCGCTGGGGCGCTTCGGTACCTCCGACGAG
Source organism: Pseudomonas sp. GW821-FHT09C10 (assembly GCF_059418085.1). Classification (NCBI taxonomy): domain Bacteria; kingdom Pseudomonadati; phylum Pseudomonadota; class Gammaproteobacteria; order Pseudomonadales; family Pseudomonadaceae; genus Pseudomonas; species Pseudomonas sp. GW821-FHT09C10. The sequence continues at coordinate 40,421 of NZ_JBWKPE010000016.1, read as the reverse complement.
GTGGCCAAAGCTGTGCTGTATCTGGCGTCCGACGAGTCGCGCTGGACGCTCGGCTCTGAAATCGTCCTTGACGGCGGCCGCCTGCTGAATGGCTAAACGCGCAGCTCAAGAATTGCGCGAATGCCACATCGTCCGGGCTGAGTTAATCAGGCGCTGAACGCCCACCCCCAGCACTTAGCGACGAACCAGTCCAATCCAGACTGCGCACACCGCGCTACGTAGGCACGGTTTCGTTCTGGCTGGACGATGACGCTTCAAACCGATGGCTTCGATGGCCGAAAGCCCCTCACCAAGGCTCGCTGGGGTCAGCATAAACCTTGGCGTGCCGCCTCATTCATCGCCTGCACTCGGTTGGTCACGCCAAATTTGCCGTAGATATTGCGCAGGTGGAATTTCACCGTGGCTTCGGAGGTGGCGCGAATCTGGCTGATCTCCCAGACGGTCTTGCCTTCGGAGGCCCAACGCAGGATTTCCAGTTCCGTAGGCGTCAGCGGTTTTCCGGACAAGCTCAAACGCCTCCTGGCGGCGTTGGGCACCGAATGTGGCGCTGGAGACAATTCCCTTGGGCCTATCATTAGTTTCACTCCCTTTTATTGGCTATCGCCCTATCACCTTCGGATTCCTCCTATTGACAGGTGATATAAACGTTGATGCCGCAAAGAGTTACATAACCAATGGCACTCAGGCGCAGGCCCCGCGATAAACAGCTGGGCCTTACAAGAATAAGAGTTTATTCCCACAACAACTTCCAACATGCGGGGGTTGAAGTTTTTGATACGTCGTAATCAGTCATCCAGCCCAGGAAAGCGTCGGGCGATATCGTCACCCGTCAACTCCGGCACCGGGTTTTGCGCCTGATCGAAGAGTCGCAGCGTTATACAGTGCGGGTTCTCACCCATATCAAACCAGTGCGGCATACCGGCCGGCACCACCAGCAGGTCGTTTTTCTCACAACGCACGGCATACACGTAGTCGCCCACATGCAGGTTGAACAAGCCCTGGCCGGCGATGAAAAAACGCACTTCGTCTTCGCTGTAGCGGCGTTCATCCAGGAACCGGGCACGCCATTCGGCTTTCTGTGGGTGGTCGCTGGTGACACTGAGCACCGCCACCGCACCGTAGCCGAGGGCATCGATCTGCGGCTGATAGGCGGCAATCATGTCAGCGTCGCTGGCGCCCCTCTCGATCAGGGCAGGCTGCCAGCGCTCGAACCGCACACCGTGCTCGGCCAGGGTAGCGGCGATGTCGTCGACATGGGTCAGGACCTTGCTCGGGGTATCCGGTGAAGCGACGGGGTAGACGGCGACATAACTCATTGAAGGGTTCCTTGGTTCTGCTCTTGCAATCGAAAACCGATGATAGCGGCGGCGGCCAGGGCGGCGACGCTGGCAATACTAAAGGTGAAGGTCGGCCCCAGCAGGTTCCAGCTGTAGCCGGAATACAGCGCACCCAGCGCACCGCCGGTGCCGGCCAGGGCGGCGTACAGCGCCTGGCCCTGGCCTTGTTGCTTATCGCCAAAACTGCGCTGCACAAAGGCAATCGCCGCCGCGTGAAAACTGCCGAACGTGGCAGCGTGCATGAACTGCGCCAGCAACAGCACCCACAGCAGTTCGGCAAACGAGCCCAGCAGCAGCCAGCGCAGGGCCGCCAGCAGGAAACTGGCCAGCAGCACCCGGCGTACCGAAAAACGCGTGAGGATGCGGCTCATGCCCAGGAACATCAGCACTTCCGCCACCACCCCCAGGGCCCACAGCATGCCGATCATGCCACGGCTGTAGCCGAGGTGTTCCAGGTGCAGGGTCAGGAAGGTGTAATACGGGCCATGGCTCATTTGCATCAGCGCCACGCAGGCGTAAAACGCCAGTACGCCGGGGCTGCGCAGCTGTTTGAGGAAACCATCACCGGCCAAGCGATTGCCTTGGCTGGCGGGCTGCGCATTCGGTACCCACAGGCTGGCACCGATGATGCCGGCCATGATCACCACGACTACAACCGGGTAGATGTCCAGGCTCAACCAGTCGAACAGGCGGCCCATGATCACCACGGTGAGGATAAAACCGATGGAGCCCCACAGGCGCACCTGACTATAGCGCGCGGTCTGTTTTTGCAGGTGGGCCAGGGTGATCACTTCAAACTGCGGCAGCACCGCGTGCCAGAAGAACGCATGCAGGGCCATCACCAGGGCCAGCCAGGCGTAGGTGTGGCTGACGAAGATCAGGGAAAAACTCAGCAGGGTGCACACCGCGCCGAAGCGCACGATAGCCAGGCGTCGGCCGCTGTAGTCGCCCAGCCAGCCCCACAGGTTGGGGGCCACGCAGCGCATCAGCATGGGGATGGCCACCAGCTCGCCGATGCGCGCGCTGGAGAACCCCAGGTGGTCGAAGTACAGCGCCAGGAACGGCGCCGTCGCCCCGAGCAGGGCGAAGTAGAACAGGTAGAAGCTGGAGAGGCGCCAGTACGGGAGGGCTGTCACCGCCGCGCCGTCACAGCTGGCCCAGCACCGGGGTACTCACGCGCACATCGGCATTTTGCCCGCGATTGCGCAGCAGGTGGTCCATCAACACGATGGCCATCATCGCTTCGGCAATCGGCGTGGCCCGGATGCCCACGCACGGGTCGTGACGGCCCTTGGTGATCACGTCCACCGGGTTGCCGTGCACATCGATGGAACGGCCGGGGGTGGTGATGCTCGAGGTAGCCTTGAGTGCCAGGTGCGCGACAATCGGCTGGCCGGAGGAAATACCGCCGAGGATGCCGCCCGCGTTGTTGCTGAGGAAACCTTCCGGCGTCAGTTCATCGCGGTGCTCGGTGCCACGCTGGGACACGCAGGCGAACCCGGCGCCGATTTCCACGCCTTTCACCGCATTGATGCTCATCAGCGCATGGGCCAGCTCGGCGTCGAGGCGGTCGAAAATCGGCTCGCCCAGGCCCGGCTTGACGCCTTCGGCGACCACGGTGATCTTGGCGCCGACCGAATCCTGGTCGCGGCGCAGCTGGTCCATGTAGGCTTCCAGCTCCGGCACTTTGTCCGGGTCAGGGCAGAAAAAGGCGTTGTCTTCCACGCTGTCCCAGGTCTTGAACGGGATTTCAATCGGGCCCAACTGGCTCATGTAGCCACGGATGACGATGCCCTGGGTCGCCAGGTATTTCTTGGCGATGGCGCCGGCTGCCACCCGCATCGCGGTTTCACGGGCCGAGCTGCGACCGCCGCCACGGTAGTCGCGTTCGCCGTATTTGTGATGGTAGGTGTAGTCGGCGTGGGCCGGGCGGAACAAATCCTTGATCGCCGAGTAGTCCTTGGACTTCTGGTCGGTGTTGCGAATCAGCAGGCCGATGGCGCACCCGGTGGTACGCCCTTCGAACACCCCGGAGAGGATCTCGACTTCGTCGGGCTCCTGGCGCTGGGTGGTGTGGCGGCTGGTGCCGGGCTTGCGACGGTCGAGGTCACGCTGCAGGTCTTCCAGGGACAGCTCGAGGCCGGGCGGGCAGCCGTCGACAATGGCGACCAACGCCGGGCCATGGCTTTCGCCCGCGGTGGTGACAGTGAACAGCTTGCCGAAGGTATTGCCGGACATGCAGGGCGCTCCGTGAAATCAGTTGAATCAAGTCAACCGTAATAACTTAAGGCGGCCAGTATACGCAGGCTAACCGACTAGTTCATCCTCGAAACCTTACCGGTAGACCTTGGTCCAACGGGCACCTTCCTCATGATGGCGCGATGATGCTGCGAGTTCTTCTGTTTACCCTGACCCTGTTTACCACCGTGGCCCACGCCGCCTCCCCTGTCGTACTGCAACGCCCGATCAGCCTGGACACCGGCAGCGGCGAACTGTTTGGCTCGCTGCTGCTGCCGCAGTCCGACAAACCGGTGCCGGTGGTGTTGATCATTGCCGGCTCCGGCCCCACCGACCGCAACGGCAACAGCGCCGACGGCACACGCAATGACAGCCTCAAGCGCCTGGCCTGGGTGCTGGCCCGGCACAACATCGCCAGCGTGCGCTACGACAAGCGCGGTGTGGCCGCCAGCCTCGCCGCCACGCCCGACGAACGCAACCTGACCCTCGACGCCTATGTGGCCGACGCGGTGGCCTGGGGTAAATTGCTCAAGGCCGACACACGCATGGGTCCGCTGATTGTGCTGGGCCACAGCGAAGGCGCGCTGGTGGCTGCACTGGCCGCACCGCAACTCGACCCGGCCGGGGTGATTTCCCTGTCCGGCAGCGCCCGCCCGGTCGACCAAGTCATCCGCCAGCAACTGGCCGATCACCTGCCCCCTGCCCTGCTGCTGCGCAGTAATGAAATCCTTGATCACCTCAAGGCCGGTCAGGTGGACGCCGATGTGCCTGGCCCGTTGCAGGGCATTTTCCGACCCAGCGTGCAGCCGTATCTGATCAGCCTGTTTCGCGCCGACCCTTCAGCGGCCTTTGCAAAACTGCGCATGCCGGCGTTAATCATCCAGGGCACCAACGATATTCAGGTCGGTGTGGGCGACGCCCAGCAACTCAAAAGGGCGAAGCCCGATGCCGAACTGACGGTGATCGAAGGCATGAACCACGTGATGCGCATCGTGCCCAACGACGTAAAGCAACAATTGGCCTCCTACAATGACCCGCAATTACCCCTCGCCGCCGAGCTGGGCAACCGTTTGGTGCGCTTTATCGACGGACTTCAACCCCGTTAAGCGACAATTTGCCTCCAGTCCTGCAGAAATCGGCCGATAAGCCCAGGGTCGACGGCAAAAAGACGCTCGACTTGCAGGGCTTGGACAGGATCGCACCGCATGACAACCACTGAAGCAACACCGGAACCGACCGCCGACACCCCGGCTGAAAAAACCGAGGCCATCGACACGGCGGCTCCCCTGCCGTGGGCGGATGTTCAGGCCGAGCATTTCAAGATGCTGCGCCTGGCCCCGCTGGCCACCGACCGCGCCACCGGCCTGCGGCCGCTGCGGTTCGTACAGTTCGGCTATGCCGAGCGCCATGACAAACACCACAGCCTGTTGCGCATGGTGATCCAATTGCCGGGGCAGCGGGTGCGCCGTGAGCAGAACCATCTGGATATCTGGGTGGATCACGATAAACACCGCGTGCACTTCGGCCCGGGCAACAGTCTGGAAATCGAACCGGCCAACCGCGGCATCGGTCGCTTCCTGGTGGCCCAGGGCGCCGCGTGGGCGAAGAAGAAATGGTCGCACTACCGCGTCGACGGCGTGGACTTGGCCAACAAGGACGCACTCAACGAAGCCACACGCCTGCGCCGCGATCACTTCCTGCGCGTCCAGGGTTTCGATGTGGCCTACGCCGATGTGCAGCACCTCAAAGGCAACGTGCAGCCGGGCAAGGTCAGCGACGTGCTGGACAGTTGGAACACCGAGAAGGTGCAGTTCGTGGAGATCCTCGAAGCCGCGCAGATGCTGCAACAGGCCGAGCACAACCTGCTGGAGCAGGAAGTGAAGCTGCGCAAGGAAGAAGAAAAGGTCACCAAGTTCAAGCGTGAGGACAGCGGGTTGCGGTTTACCATCACCTGCCTGGTGGCGTTCACCGTGTTTCAGGCGGGGCTGTTGATCTGGATTGCCACGCACCGCTAGCCGGCTGGAAAGCCATCGAAATGCGGGAGGGGCTTGCCACCTCCCACATTTTCTACCCTAAGGTTGGTTAAACCCGAGCGGCGAAGATTGCCTGGTGCTCCCGGCACTGTTCGGCCGTGAGCATGAACACCCCATGCCCACCCCGCTGGAAGTCCAGCCAGGCGAAGTCCACTTCCGGGTACAGCGCGTCAACATGCACCTGGCTGTTGCCCACCTCGACAATCAGCAAACCCTTCTCGGTCAAATGGTCCGCCGCCTCGGCCAGCATGCGCCGCACCAGGTTCAGGCCATCGTCGCCGCAGGCCAGGCCCAGCTCCGGCTCGTGCTGGTATTCGTCCGGCATGTCGGCAAAGTCTTCGGCATCCACATACGGCGGGTTCGACACGATCAGGTCAAAGCGCTGGCCCGGCAGGCCGTCGAAACCATCGCCCTGCACGGTGTACACGCGCTCGTCGACACCATGGCGCTCGATATTCTGATTGGCCACTTCCAAGGCTTCGAAGGACAGGTCGCCGAGTACCACTTCGGCGTCCTGGAACTCGTAGGCGCAGGCAATGCCGATGCAACCGGAGCCGGTGCACAGGTCGAGGATGCGCGCCGGCGGTTGGGCCAGCCAAGGTTCGAAGCGGTTTTCGATCAGCTCACCGATGGGCGAACGCGGGATCAGCACGCGCTCGTCAACGATAAACGACATGCCGCAGAACCACGCCTCTTTCAACAGGTAGGCCGTGGGCACCCGCTCATGGATACGGCGATGCAACAAACGCTGTACGTGAGAGATTTCCTCTTCTTCCAGGTTGCAATCGAGGTAGCTGTCGGCAATTTCCCATGGCAGGTGCAAGGCGCCGAGCACCAACTGCCGGGCTTCGTCCCAGGCATTGTCGGTGCCATGGCCAAAAAACAGGTCTTCCCCATGGAAACGGCTGACGGCCCAACGGATGTGGTCGCGCAAGGTGCGCAGGCGGGATGTGATCACGGGGGGGCAGACTCCTGGAAAAAACGACTGGCGATTCTAACAGCCTTCACCTGTACCGACGATGTACGAAAACCTGTTGCCGTACGTCGGATTTCATCCAAATCGCCATCATTCGGTTAAACAAGCTGCCCACTTGACATGGCTGCACGCCAGCAACGGCGTACCTTACGATAGTAGCGATTCACAGAACCGCTCAGCCAGTGGACAATGACGCAAAAGCCCCCCTCACAGGAGCCCCAGAATGTCCGTTCCAAAGACGATGTTTCAACTCAGCGGTCGTGGTTACGCAGCTGCCAACCTTGCCCATGCGACCCTCGTGATCATCGACGCTCAAAAGGAATACCTCAGTGGCCCGCTCGCCCTCTCCGGCATGGACGCGGCGGTCGGCAATATCAAGCAACTGGTCGCCGCCGCGCGCAACGCCGGGCGCCCGATCGTGCACGTGCGCCATTTGGGTACCGTGGGCGGCCTGTTTGACCCCCAGGGCGAGCGTGGTGAGTTCATCTCCGGCCTCGAACCTCAAGGTGACGAAACCATCATCGGCAAACTGCTGCCCAGCGCCTTCCACGGCACCGGCCTGGAAAAACACCTGCAGGACCTCGGCTCCCTGGACCTGATCGTCTGCGGCTTCATGAGCCACTCCAGCGTCAGCACCACCGTGCGCGCCGCGAAAAACCTGGGGTTTCGCTGCACCCTGGTGGAAGACGCCTGTGCCACCCGCGACCTGCCTTACAAAGGTGGCATCCTGAGCGCCGAGCATGTGCAGCAGACCGAGATGGCCATCATGGCTGACAACTTTGCCACTCTTGCACTGACTAAAGACCTGATCTGATCGCCCTTCGGGTGAGCGGCGCGGCCTGTTGCAGGTCCCGCTCATCCGCAAAGCCCTCTCATTTGGCGCATTTACCTCGGGTACAGGAACAACCTGTGTATCTTCCGGTCGAAGGGCCGATACCCTGGAGGAAAGGTCGGAATGAAGATATCCGATGGTTTTGACGCTCGTCGCTTGCGCCCCAAGGGCCCGAGCAACTGGCGTCTGCGCCTGGTGGCCGGCATTGCCGCTCTGCTGGCGGTCGTAGGCTTGTTGTTGGCTGGCGCTGGTGGCGCCGGTTTGTCTGGCCACTCGCCGGCCCTTGGCGAACTGAATGCCAGCCCTGGCGGCTCGGCGATTCTGCTGGGGATCGGGCTGCTGGTGCTGTGGCTGGGCGTGTGGCTGTGGCGTCGCAGCCGTCGGAAGATGCGCCAGCCGTTGTCACTGAACATCGCCTCGCACCTGATGAAAAAGCACGACTGATGGCGCTTGGATAGCGTTTCCTGCGCCCCGGCCGCCGCGATTTAGGTAAACTGCCCGCCCTTCGCGGAGGCTGACATGCAAGACGACGATTTTTCCCTGTTCAAAAACGAGCTGCGCGGCGTCAAGCCGATCAAGCACGACCGCGCCGACACCGGCAAACCCAAGGCCGACCGCGCACAGATCGCCAAGCTGCGCCAGGCTGCTACCGTGCGCACCGATGCCACCACCGTAGATGGCCTGTCAGACCAGTTCGTGATCGACGTCGGCCCCGAAGACGAGCTGATGTGGGCCCGCGACGGCGTACAGGAAAGCCAGATGCGCAAGCTCAAGGCCGGTCAGATCCCGTTCGAAGGCAGCCTCGACCTGCACGGCATGAACGTGGAGAAAGCCCGGGAAACCCTGTGGGCCTTCCTCGCCGAAGCCACCAAGTTCGAAATCCGCTGCGTGCGCGTCACCCATGGCAAGGCGGTGCGCTTGGACGGCAAGCGGCCGATGATCAAGAGCCACGTCAACACCTGGCTGCGCCAGCATGCCCAGGTGCTCGGCTTTACCTCGTGCCAGGCCCGTCATGGGGGCGCGGGTGCGGTGTATGTGATGCTCAAGCGCACGATGATGGAAGGGCGCGACGAGTAACAAGTGCCATCGTCAGGCTTGCAGCGATGTGTCGGCCACCGTAACCTTGCGCTTTGCGAAAATCCCACAGGTAGTTTCATGTCCCTGGAACAGAATTACACCGCGATCCTCGGCCAACTCGGCGAGGACGTCTCCCGCGAGGGCCTGCTCGACACGCCCAAGCGTGCCGCCAAGGCGATGCAGTACCTTTGCCGCGGCTATGAACAGACACTCGAAGAAGTCACCAACGGTGCCTTGTTCAGCTCCGACAACAGCGAAATGGTGCTGGTCAAGGACATCGAGTTGTACTCGCTGTGCGAACACCACCTGCTGCCGTTTATCGGCAAGGCGCATGTGGCGTATATCCCGAGCGGCAAGGTGCTGGGCCTGTCGAAGGTCGCGCGGATTGTCGACATGTACGCGCGCCGCCTGCAGATCCAGGAAAACCTCAGCCGCCAGATCGCCGATGCGGTGATGCAAGTGACCGGCGCGCTGGGCGTGGCCGTGGTAATCGAAGCCAAGCACATGTGCATGATGATGCGCGGTGTGGAGAAACAGAATTCGTCGATGATCACGTCGGTGATGCTGGGTGAGTTCCGCGAAAACGCGGCCACCCGCAGTGAATTCCTCAGCCTGATCAAGTAACAGGCTGGGTAGGGAAAAACCGGCGTTCATCGCCGGTTTTTTTTCGCCTGCAAAATTGAGGTAAGCTGCGGCCCCTTCTTCATGGGCAAGAGGTTTCAGCCATGTTCGTCAAAGCACTTCGAGTGGGCCTCGGCCACGTCATCATCGCCGGCGACTTCCTTACCCGTCCGCGCAAAAAGCAGCGCCCTGCCGAACAACAGGCACAGGTGAACGCAGCGGCCAAGGACCTGACCCTGTATCAATTCCACGCCTGCCCGTTCTGCGTGAAGACCCGCCGCACCCTGCACCGCCTGAATGTGCCGGTGGCGCTGAAGGATGCGAAGAACAACGAGCAGGACCGCCAGACCCTGCTGGAGCAAGGCGGCAAGATCAAGGTGCCGTGCCTGCGTATCGAAGAGAATGGCCAGACCACCTGGATGTATGACTCCAAGGTAATCATCGATTACCTGGACAAGCGTTTCGCCGCGATCTGACCGACCTGGGCAGATTCACTGTGGGAGGGGCAAGTCCCTCCCAGAGTTAGTCCAGTAGTGCCAAATCGAGATCGAGCAGCGCCGAGCCGAGGCACTTGCCATGGGCATCCAGTGCCAGCGAGCGGGTTACGCCGCCGCGCAATATCCCCGGCAGTACGAAGTTCAGCGCCTGCACATTCGGCAGTTCATAGCGCCGCACCGGGGCCGCGTCCGGCTCCAGCAGGCCGGCAAAAAAGTCGGCCACGCGCTCGGCGGTAAGCTGTTCACACAACAGCAGATAATCCTCGGCCCGGTAAGCAATGATCGAAATGTTCGAGGTATCGCCCTTATCGCCGGTACGGGAATGGGCCAGCGTGTGCAGTTTCATGCTTCGATCCTCGGGTTGACCGCGTCACGGGGCAGCAGCAATGACGCCACCGCCACCACCTGCCGTACGCTCTTGCTGGCACCGCCGCCGCCGGACGGGCCGTTGGTGTAGAGGGTTTCCACTTCATTGCCAACCCGCACCGCTTCGCTGCGTTCTTCACAGCGGGCCGCCACGCGCAGGCGCACTTCCCAGGGCTCTACGCTGCTGCGCGGACCGTGCAGCGAGTCCATGCCGATCAGTTCGGCGCGTACGTCCTGCATCTTCACACCCATCAGTTGCAAACGCTTGAGTACGACATCCCGCGCCAGCTGCGCCCGTGCGACCGCGCCGGGACCGCCGTAGGACATTTGCCCTTCGCCAATCCAGCCATCCAGGTAACCGACGCTCACCTTCAACTGCTCGGGCCGTGCGCGGCCAGCAGCACCGTGGGCACGTACCCGATCAACGCCCTCCTCATCAAACCCCACCTGGGAAAAATCGGCAGTCACGTCCGGGGTGAGATACGCCGCAGGATCATGCACTTCGTAGATCAACTGCTCGGTGCAGGTGGCACGACTGACCCGCCCACCGGAGCCTGCCACCTTGGTGATCACGGCGTCACCCTCGGCATCGATTTCAGCCAACGGAAAGCCCAGGCGTGCGAGGTCATCCACATCCTTGAAACCGGGATCGGCAAAATAGCCGCCGCTGACCTGCCCGGCACACTCCAGCAGATGCCCGACCAACGTACCGCGCCCCAGACGCTGCCAATCATCCGCTGCCCAGCCGAACGCAAACATCTGCGGCGCCAGGAACAGCGACGGGTCGGCCACCCGCCCGGTGATCACCACATCAGCCTCGGCGCGCAGGGCCTGCAAAATGCCGTCGACGCCCAGGTAGGCATTCGCGGAAATCAGTCGCTTGCCGAGTGAACCCACGGTCTGGCCGTTATCCAGCAATTGCTCGGGCCGCAAGGCCTCCAACACATCATCGCCCACCACGGCCACGACCTTGAGGTGCAGGCCCAGCTCCGTGGCGATACGGCGCACTTCAACGGCGGCCGACACCGGGTTGGCCGCACCCATATTGGTGATCACCCGCAGGCGACGGCGCCCTTCATGCTGGCCGACAACGGGCAACACCCGGCGCATGCGCTCACTGAGCAGCGGGTCATAACCCCCCTGTGGATCGCTGATTCGTGCCTGTTGTGCCAAGGCGATGGTGCGTTCGGCCAGGCACTCGAACACCAGGTAATCCAGGTCGCCCAGCTCGGCCAGTTCCACGGCAGGTTCGATGCGGTCGCCGGAGTAGCCGGCGCCGGAACCTATGCGCAAGGTTTTCATTTCAAATCACTCCCAGGAGCAACGCCGTCAGGGTCATCAACACCGACGCGGCAAACAGAAAAGGGATGGTGAAGCGCTGGTGATCGGCTAATTCGATCTTGCACAGGCCCACCAACAGGAAGGTCGCCGGGGTCAGCGGGCTGACCGGAAAACCGGTGGTGTGCACGCCCAGTAACGACGCCTGGGCCACTTGCAGCGGGTCGACGCCCAGGGCCTTGCCGACTTCGGCGATCACCGGCATTACGCCGAAATAATAGGAATCGGGGTCGAACAGCATGCTCAGCGGCATGGACATAAAGCCCACCACCGCCGGAATCAACTTGCCGTGGCCCGCCGGAATCTGCGCCACCGCCACTTCAGCGATGGCCTTGAGCATGCCGGTGCCTTGCATGATGCCGGTGAACACCCCGGCGGCGAGCAGGATACTGGCCATGGTCAGGGCGGTTTTAGCATGGGCATCGATGCGGGCGCGTTGGGCGTCCACGTTCGGGTAGTTGATGCACAGCGCTGCCACGGTGCCGAGCATGAACATCACCACCGGGTCGACCCAGCCGGCGATCATCACCACCATGACCAGCACGGTCAGGATCAGGTTGACCCAGAACAGGCGGGGGCGACGCAGCTTGATGTCGTCGTCGCTGAGCACCCGTTGCGGCACGGCGTCCACGGTGGAGCCGGCGCCCAGGCCCAGGCGTTTTTCTTCTCGCCGGCCGAGCCACCAGGCGCAGGCGAAGACGAAGATCAGGCCGACGATCTGCACCGGGATCAGCGGCTGGAACAGGTCCGCCACCGGCACGTGCAAGGCCGCCGAAGAGCGCAGCACCGGGCCGGTCCACGGCAGGAAATTGACCCCGGCGGCCATCGCGCAGACACAGGCGAGGATGCGTTTGTCGATGCCCAGCCGCTTATATAACGGCAGCATCGCCGGCACCGTCACCAGAAAGGTCACGGCACCGGAACCGTCCAGGTGCACCAACAGGGCGAGGGTCGCAGTCCCAACGACAATCCGTGTAGGACGTGTCCCTACAGTACGCAGGATGCGATCAATGATGGGATCGAGCATGCCGGCATCGGTCATGATCCCGAAAAACAGGATCGCGAACACGAACATGCCCACCACGGGGGCGACGTTCTTGATGCCGGTAATGATGAAGGCACTGGTTTGCAGGCCGAACCCACCGAGCAGCGCGGCAATGATCGGCAAGGCGATCAGGGCCACCAGTGGCGAAAGGCGTTTGCTCATGACGGCAGCGAGCAGGCACAGGATGGTAATGACACCCAGGGTTGCGAGCATGGGTTACTCCAGAGCGGCCTTGGTGGCCGGTTATTGTTTTCCCTGGAGTATTGGAAGCGCGTTACTCTTTGTAAATTGGAATGTTCAGCCAGTCATATTCGTAAAAACAAAACGCTCGAGAACAACAACAATGAAAAATTCGATCCAGCACATTCAGGCGTTCCTTGCGGTGGCACGCACCGGCAGCTTTATCAAGGCCGCCCATGAGCTGCATCTTTCGCCTTCGGCACTCACCGTGCAGGTGCAACAACTCGAAGACTGGCTCGGCGTCGCCCTGCTCGACCGCAGCCCCCGGCATGTGAGCATCACCGCTGCCGGCCAGGACGCGCGCGGGCCGATGGAAAAACTGCTGCTGGACCTGGACAACATCGTCACCGGCTCCCGCGACCTCGCGGCCTTGCGCCGTGGCGTCGTCACCCTCGCGGCCCTGCCGTCGGTCTGCGCCGGTGCCCTGCCGCCGGCCTTGCGCCTGTTTCGCGAGCGTTTTGCCGGGATCGAAGTACGCCTGCAGGACCTGGTGGCCCATCGCATTCATGCCCAGGTGCGCGCAGGCGAAGTGGATTTCGGTATTGGCGTACGGGCGCGGCTAAGCCATGGCCTGGAGTTCACCCCGGTGCTGAATGATCGATTGTGTGCGTTCGTACCGCTGGATCACCCCCTCGCCCACCATCGCCAATTGACCCTGGAGCAACTGGCGGACCAGCCGATCATCCTCACCGGCCGCGACAGCAGCGTACGCGAGCAAGTCGATGGGCTGTTCGATGAGACGCGGTTGACGATGAACGCCGGGATGGAGGCCAACTACATGTCGACGGTGCTGGCACTGGTGCGTCAGGGGCTGGGGATCAGCGTACTGCCGGAGTCGGCGGCGGACAGCCTGGAGGGGTTGAAGCGCATCCACATCGATCATCCCGGGGTGAACCGCGAGATCGGCTTGATCAGTCGTAGCGGGATGGGATTGAGCCCGGCGGCGCAGCGCTGTTTCGACCTGCTGAACGATGAATTATCTGACACGGCATCGAGCTGAATGTGGGAGGGGGCAAGTCGAATCGTCGCACCGCCCTCCCACCGTTTTTGACCGTGGTGATCAGTCGAGCATGGCCACATGCCTGGGATGGCTGGCCACGCGCTTCAACCAGGCCTGCACCGCCGGGTAAGGCGTCAGGTCAAACCCACCTTCATGGGCCACATGGGTGTAGGCATACAGCGCAATATCGGCAATCGAATACTGCTCGCCCACCAGGTATGGCGTGGTTTGCAGCTGACGCTCCATGACCTTCAGAGCCTTGTAACCGCGCTTGTGGGTGGTCTTGTATTCCTCCAGGCGATCTTCCGGCATGTTCAGGTAGAACTGGATAAACCGCGCCACCGCAATGTACGGCTCATGGCTGTACTGCTCGAAGAACTGCCATTGCAGCACTTGCGTGCGCAGGCGCGGTTCGGTGGGCAGGAATTCGCTGCCATCGGCAAGGAAGTTGAGGATCGCGTTGGACTCCCACAGGCAGGTACCGTCTTCCAGCTCCAGCACCGGGATCTTGCCGTTGGGGTTCTTGGCCAGGAATTCAGGGGTCTCGGTATCGCCGTTGAGGATGTCGATATCCACCCATTGATACGGGATGCCCAGCAGGTTGAGCATCAATTTGACTTTGTAGCAGTTGCCCGACTTGTAATCGCCATAAACCTTGTACATGGGGCTCCCCTTATGCCGCTTGCGCGTGCTGTGCTTGACGGACCACCGCGGCCAGGCGTTTGAGCCCTTCGTCCAGGCGGGCCGGGTCGATATGGCTGAAATTGAGTCGCAGTGAGCCTAAATGCTGGTCCGGCTCGGAAAAGAACGGTTCACCGGGCATGAACGCGACGTCCTGATCGAGCGCAGGTGCCAACAAGGTGCGGGTATCGAGCGGCTGTTTCAAGGTCAGCCAGAAGAATAATCCGCCCTGGGGCACTTGCCAGTCGGCCAGTTCGCTGAAGTGGCGTTGTAATGCAGCCTGGAATGCGTCGCGGCGCTCGCGGTAAAAACTGCGCAGTTCCACCAGGTGTTGCTGGTATTTCTGCGTGCCGATCCACCGCATGGCCTGCCACTGGCCGACGCGATTGGTGTGCAGGTCCGCCGATTGCTTGAGCTTGAGCAGGTGCGGGAACAGGTCCGGGCTGGCGATCAGGTACCCCACGCGCAGGCCGGGCAGCAAGGTCTTGGAGACCGTGCCGGTGTAGATCCAGCTGGCTTTTTTCAAGCGGCCGACGATGGGCTGTGCACTGCCGCCGTCGAAGGTCAGCTCGCGATAGGGTTCGTCTTCGATCAGGGTCACGCCGAACTCATCGAGCAAAGCGGCGACGGCCTCGCGCTTGGCTTCGCTGTAGCGCACGGCCGAAGGGTTCTGGAACGTCGGGATCAGGTAGATGAACGCCGGGCGATGGCGCTCGAGGTTGGCGCGCAGGCTGGCCAGGTCGGGGCCATCGGCTTCCAGTTGCACGGTAAGGCAGTCAGCGCCGAACAGCTGGAAGATCTGCAGGGCGGCCAGGTAGGTCGGGCCTTCCAGCAGGATCCTGGTGCCTTTGTCGATATACAGCTTGGCCGCCAGGTCCAGGGTTTGCTGGGAACCGCTGACCACCAGCACCTGGCTGGCCTGGCACGGCACACCCAACCCACGCGCTTCGGCGGCGAGCAGTTCACGTAACTGCGGCTCGCCTTCGCTCATGCCGTATTGGCCGATGTTCAGCGGCATATCATCCCAGTCCAGCGCCGGCAGCATGGCTTCGGCCGGCAGGCCACCGGCGAACGACATCACTTCCGGGCGCTGGGCCGCCGCGAGGATTTCACGGATCAAGGAGCTTTTGAGGCGCGTAACACGTTCAGAGAAGGCCATAAGGTCACCGCTAGCGAAGCCTGTGGGAAATACGTCAAACTGGTTGACCGAAATTACGACAGCTTGAGTGGATACGTCAACATGCTTGACCTTAAAAACCAAAGCAGCCAGCAACAAGCCATGGAAGCGTTCTTCTTCGGTTACCAGGCGTTCACTGCCAAGGCCGATGAAATGCTTGAACGCCGTGGCCTGAGCCGGGTGCACCAGCGCATCGTGTTTTTTATCGCGCGTTACCCGGCGCTGAGCGTCAAGGAACTGCTGGAATTGCTCGGTGTGAGCAAGCAGGCGCTGAACATGCCACTGCGCCAATTGCAGGAAATGCACCTGGTGGACAGCGTCGCGTCGGAGACCGACAAGCGCAAACGCCTGCTGGAGTTGACCGAGGAAGGCCTGCGTTTCGAGCAGTCGCTGCGCCGTGAACAGGTGAAGCTGTTGCAGCGTGCCTTCGCCGAAGCGGGCGAAGAAGCGGTAAACGGTTGGCTCGCAGTCAACCAGGCGCTTGCAGGCCAGCCTTGATCCTCGGTGGCGCCCTGGCTTTGCCTTTCATCCTTTTCATGCAGAAAATAGAAAACATTATTTGCTTTATTTGTATACAAAAGCATAATTCGCTTCGTGCGAGTTCCTGACCTATTAGTCAACAAAACCCGCCGGTACCTCACAGCGCCCCGCGCTGGACATAACAATAAAATGCTTGAGGAGTACTCGCTGTGGATAGCCGCAAATCCGAAGCCTCGCCGCTGGACCTTGCCCCCTCACAGAACGGCTGGCTCGAACGCCTGTTCAAACTGCGCCTGCATGGCACCACAGTGAAGACCGAGCTGATCGCCGGGCTCACCACCTTCATCACCATGGCCTACATCATCTTCGTCAACCCCAACATCATGGCCGATGCCGGCATCGATCACGGCGCTGCGTTTGTCGCCACCTGCATCGCCGCCGCGCTGGGGTGCCTGTTGATGGGGCTGTACGCCAACTGGCCGGTGGGCCTGGCACCGGGCATGGGCCTGAATGCGTTTTTCACCTACACCGTGGTCGGCACCATGGGTTACCACTGGGAAACCGCGCTGGGTGCGGTGTTTATTTCCGGGGTGCTGTTCATGGGCCTGACCCTTTCCCGGGTGCGTGAATGGCTGCTCAACAGCATTCCGGTGAGCCTGCGCCACGCCATGGGCGCCGGCGTCGGGTTGTTCCTCGGGGTGATCGGCCTGAAAACCGCGGGCATCATCGTCGACAGCCCGGCCACCCTGATCAAGCTCGGTTCGCTGCACGAGCCGGCGCCACTGCTGGCGGCGGTGTGTTTCCTGCTGATCGCGATCCTCAGCTACCACCGGGTGTTCGGCGCGATCCTCATCAGCATCATCGCCGTGACCCTGGCCGGCTGGGGCCTGGACCTGGTGCACTACAACGGCATTCTCTCCACGCCTCCGAGCCTGGCGCCGACCTGGATGGCCATGGACATAAAAGGTGTATTCAATGTCAGCATGATCAGCGTGGTATTTGCCTTCCTTTTTGTGCACATGTTTGACACTGCAGGTACACTGATGGGCGTTGCGCAACGCGCCGGGCTGGTCAACGCCGACGGCAGGATCGATAACCTGTCCCGCGCCCTCAAGGCCGACAGCGCTTCGAGTGTGTTCGGTGCCATGGTGGGTGTACCGCCGGTGACCAGCTACGTGGAAAGCGCCGCCGGGGTGGCCGCAGGCGGCCGTACCGGGTTGACGGCGGTGACGGTCGGCGTGTTGTTTGTGGCGGCCATGTTCTTCGCACCGCTGGCGGGCATGATTCCGGCGTATGCCACCGCCGGTGCGCTGATCTACGTGGCGATGCTGATGATGGCGAGCATGGCCCATATCAATTGGGATGAGGCCACCGACAGCATCCCGGCGATTGTCACCGCGATCATGATGCCGTTGACCTTCTCGGTCGCCGACGGGATCGCCATGGGCTTTATCACCTATGTGGCGCTCAAGGCGGGCACCGGCAAGTACCGCGAGATTTCCGTAAGCCTGTGGGTGTTGTGCGCGATCTTTATCGCCAAGTTCGTCTTTCTATAGAAAAGGAGCATGCATGAGTCTGGAAACCTGGCTGCTGTTCAGCGGCGCTGCGCTGGTGGTGATCCTGATCCCGGGGCCGCTGTCGTTGCTGATGATCAGCAACAGCCTGAACTACGGCCTGCGCCGCTCGTACCCGGCATTTCTCGGTGGGGTGATTGCCTCGATCTGCCTGTTGAGCGCGTCGGCCCTGGGCCTGGGCGCATTGCTGCTGGCTTCGGAACAACTCTTCAGCGCGTTGAAGATCGTCGGCGCGCTCTATTTGTTCTACCTCGCCTGGCAGAGCTGGCAGCAATCGCGCCAGACGTCCCACGGCGCGACCGTCCCGGAGGCGGCGCCGGTGCCGCGTTTTCGCGCGTTGTTCGGCCGCGCCTTTGTGCTGGGGGCCAGCAACCCCAAGGACATTCTGTTTTTCGCCGCCTTCCTGCCACAGTTCCTCAGCAGCCAGCAGCCGTTCCTGCCGCAATTGCTGATCATGATCGCCACCTGGACGCTCCTCGACCTGCTGTGCAAACTCGCCTACGGTCTCGGCGCCCATGGCGCTGCGCGCTACCTGCGCAGCGGCAGCGGCCAACACTGGTTCAACCGCGTCAGTGCCGCGCTGTTCGGCTGCGCCGGCGTCGCCTCGCTGCTCAAGGCACGGGCGGGCTCAGTTTGACGAAGTAAACGCTGGGCGCCAGGTTCCCCAGCACCGGCCACTGGATGCCCGCGACGATCCGAACCAGGCGCTGTTCCTCCATCGCCCCGCTGACCGTGGCGGCCAGGACGGAATCCCGGTGCGAACGGATGGCGGCCTGGAGCCAGCGGTCAGTGAGCCGCTTGTTCAACGCCACCGAACCGCGCTCGAACCACTGATAGGTCACGTAGTACAGGTTGTTCGAATGGGGATGGGTGGCAACCAGCTCAGGCACGAGGATCTTGCCGCGCCGCACACGCCATTCGTGAAGGCTGAAGCCCTGCTGCTCCAGTACCGCCCTGACGGCCTGCCGCTGCAGGGTTTTGCGCGCTTCGGAGACCTGCGCACCACCGGCTTTGAGTGCCGGCGCGAGCGCCACCGGCGAAATGAAATCGACGCGGGTGAAACCCGGCGCCTTACCTTCATAGCCAATGAACAGATTGGCGCCCCGCGTTTGCGTGGGCCGCAGCAGGTTCAGCAAATCATCGGTCTGGCCCAGCCTCACAGGGTTGGGGGTCAACCAGTTGTCCAGGGTGGCCCGCAGGTTGAGCAAATGGCTGGCCGTGACCGAGCGCGAGGAATCGGCCAACTCAATCACCCTGGCAATCGCAGACGCCTGGCTTTGCCGCGTAATGCCCGGGAACGCCCTGCCCACCTGTGGCTCCAGCGGCCCGTCGAACAACGGCGCGTGCAATTGCCACTCCCCCGATGGCAGGCGCGACACCGGAATCGGCTGCTCCTGCAGCGCGCCGCCGGTCCAGCGCTCGATATCCACCTGGGCCTTTGAAACCAACGGCTCGTTCCTGGCAATAAAGCCGAGCGTGCTTAACGGCGCGTGATCCCCCTGGTGAAGCAACCGGTAATAACCAACGCCCGATTGCGTCGCGGTGTCATACCTGGAACCGATGTAGATAGCGTCGTAGGGAAAACCGGGCGGTTCCAGATGCACATGAAACACCCCGGAAGCCGGCGGACTCGTCGCCAGGGCCTCAGGCATCTGGGTACGCCAACTGAACCAGTAGTCCGTCGGCGCGGCGGACTGAAGAATACGGTTGTGGGTGGCCATCGGTGCCGTGGGCGGTCGCCAGCCTGGCGCTCGGGCAGGTGCCGGCCAAGGGGTGAGCGTCGCCGAGCTCGGCCCGGCCACGGGTGCATCCGCCCCCAGCAGCCACTCCCGGGGCTCATGGACCGTCAGGATCAACTCATCGACGCCCGGCGCCTGCCGGTTCTTCAGGCGGAAATACGCTTCGTCGCCACGTCGGTAAACCGGGTAGTGGTGCGTGTCGTCCACCATGAAGTACTCGCCATGTTTGACGTAGATGCCCTTTTCGCCCGGTCCCTTCAACGCCACGGCCTCCTGCGGCGTACCCTGGGCTTTGAAGCGCTCCAGGGGCTTGAGCCGCGCGACCCTCGATGGCGACGGCTCCAATGGGGCGACCCGGCCCAACGTCGAGACGCTCGCGCGGTGGATACGATTCAAGCCGGCGCCCATGGAACGGACTGCCGGGTTCGCCACGGCGCCCGGCTTCAGCTTGGGGCCGGGGAAAAACGTCAGTAACAGGTCTATCGTCAAAAACACCGTGCCAAACGCCACATCCACGGCATCCCGCGCCTCACCATAGCGGTGATAACGCCGCGAGGTGAGCAGCAACTCGTACAGCTGGTTACCCAGGCTGAAAAACGGCACCACCACCGACAGCAACGCCCGCCGACGCGTGTCACGTTGCGCCTCCAGCTGCTGTTCGCGGTAGCGCTGCAACGCCTGGCCGGACTGACTGTACGACTGGGCCTGGCGGTGCAACTCAAGCACCCGCGCCCGGTACAACAGGGCCTGGGCATCGGCGTGGGACGTCGGGACCCAGGCCAGCCAGTTCAGCGGGTCGCTGGCGATTTGCTCAAGCAGTTGCTGTTCAATCTCCTCGACACGCGCCGCGGGCACCAGGTGCTTGATATTGAATGAGCGAACGAAATCAGCCGCGCGCCAGAGCCCCTGCAGCATGATCGCGCCCGGCAGCAGTTTACTCGGCTGAAAAAAGCCGGCTTGCACGTGCACCGGGCCCGGGTGATGGGCGATGGCTTCAAACGCCCAGCCCGGCGCAACATGCCGGGCCAGGGCGCTGACGTAATCGGGCAACGCCCCGACACGATTGAGGTGCTCATGGGCCTCTTGCAGGCTGGCGTACTCATGAATGTGCCGCGCATCCGGCGCACTGGGCCAATAGACCACGCAGCGTTGCGACAATAGGTCGTGAATCAGCAGGATGCCGGCGATGTAGCGATCGTGCTGCAGGGTATGGCCCACCAGATGCACCACGTGCAACTGCAATTGATCGCCGTGTGCAAGCAAATCCGCGGGCGTACGGGCCGCCATTGCCGTGTTGAAAAAACGTTGGGCACTCGCGGTCAGCCCCTGCTGAATCGCCGAATGGAGATCCGCCTCGATACCCGCCTGCAAGGCTCGCCTGAGCAGCTCCGGGGCACGTGCGTCGCTCAGCCGGTGCGCAGCGGCATCGGGGGGATAAAACGCACCATTGATCAAGGCTTCGTAGCGCCCGCCAATATCCAGCGAGGACACCATGCCGATCAGGTAACGCGGGCTCAGTTGCTGCCGCCAGGCCGGTTGCAGGTACTGGGCATAACGGAAGCGCCACCAGGTGGACATCATCTGCGGGTCGAGGTTGTGCAGTGCCAGTTGCAGCAGGCTCAAGCGCGAACGCTCAGTACTGGGCGCCAGGACTTCCTTGCGATCGCCGACCGTACAGCCGCTTTCCCAACCGCAGAAGCGACCATCGACCCGGTCGGGCATTTCAATAAGCGGAGTGTCGATGTCCAGCTGCGGCGGCAGGCCGTCCTCACGCAAGCGCGCAATCAAAAGGCTGCGGGCGAAGCTGAGCAGATCCGGCAAACGCTGCCCGAGGCGCTCTTCATAGGCCAGGACGCTGCCCAGGTAGCGGCTTTGCAGGTACTTGAAACGGTTGCGTTGCGCCACCGTCGCCTCGGCCAGCCAACTCGGCAATCCGTGTTTGGCTGCCGCCGCCTTGCGCACCAGATCGACCTGGGCCCGTGCTTGAATCAGGGCATCGCTGACCGGCGCGTCGAGGTGCTTCTCCAACTCGACGGCCAACAGCAAGCGAGTCAACTGGACATCCCGGGTTTCACTGAAAATATTCGCGCGGCCATCAAACCCGCGCTGCAGGCGCAGGTACCCCTTCATCAGCCTTTTGAGCGCAAGCAACACAGGATTACCCTCGATGACCTCATAGCGCACCGCCAGGGTTTGATTGGCCACCCGTTCACGTATGGCGTTGCGCTGCGGCCGCTCGATGTAGCGCCACAGCACAGACCCATCACGGCTGTCGAGGCTGGCCTCGATGCCCTGGGACAAGGCTTCGAGGCTGGCAAACGTCGCCACGCCACCCTCGCGCCCCAACGCGCACAGCACCACCGGCACCCGTCGTTGCGGATCGTTGAGCGCCGTGGTGCGGGTCACCGCAAATACGCTGTGCAGAGGCTCAAAGGCGTCGGCGCTGCCCACCAGCACGGACAGCACGCGGGTATCGCTGCCGGCGCGCTTGCTGGCCAGCGGCGTATCCAGCACATCCACCAGCAGGTCGCGATGGACTGCGCGGATCAATTGCAGCCGATGCAGCAAGAGGATGTCGGCGCGCAGCACAGCAGTCCACCCGTCGATGAGCGCGTTCAGGCGCCTGGCTTGACCGGTGGGACGTGCCTTCCAGAAGGCGGGGTCGAACAGGTGCAATTGCGCGCCGTGCAGCAGCGTGTGCAGGGTGTCCGCGTGCACCTTGCGCCGCTGCTCCAACACGACGAAATCGTCAAAGGCCTGGGTATCCGCCCCGACGTCCTGCGGGTCGAGCAATGCCATCAGGCCTTTTTCATACCGTTTGAGCTGTTGCAGCGCCGTGTTAACGGGCAGGTGCGCGGCGGTGCTGGCGAACAGGATTTCCTTGCGCCGCCGATGCTGATCCCAGTCCTGCAACGTCCGGCGAAGGCTGCCCAGGCGCGCCTTGCCCACCCAGTGTCGGCGCGCGCGTTCGATATAGGCGAGCAGCCGCGCGGCATTCATCTCCAGCGGCTCGCGCCTGGCGGAAAACACCTGCGCAAGGTTGATCGACATCCCACAGGCCAACTCGTTTTCCCATTGCCCCTCCAGCACCGCCTGCGCGCTGTATGCCAGCGCATCGCCCCTCACTGCCACACCGCGTCCGGGCGCCGCCGCGTCTTCTGGCCGGCATACCTCATGCCGGCGCCGCAGCGGCAGGCACTGCCAGAGGTCGTCGAACGAGGCGCCATTGATCAATGCCACCAGGCCACACTGCAAGTGGGCGAACGACGGATATTCGTAGTAGTTGCGGCGGGCACCCGGCAGGTACATCACGTGCGGCCGGCCCGCCGGGTCGCCCTCGCGATAAATATGCAGGGCGCCGGGGATCGGCATCAGCCGCGGCCCCACGCCCGGCCACATCAACTCACTGGCCTGGACGCTGGCCCACAGCTCACCGGCGCGTCGGCGCGCTTCGGCCGTCGGAGCGTCCACCAGCGCCTGGACCATGCCCATCGCCTCCTCCGACAGCTCGTCCAACTGCCGCGCCACAAAGGCCTGGTCAGCGAACTGCTGCTTGTGCAAAGCCGCCCAGCGCTCCTGGCGCGTCAGCCAGGAACCCGGCACCAGCGCCTGCCAATAGGCGCTGTGCACCTGGGCAAGCCGAGCCGAAAGGTTGAGCGCAATCACCCGGCGCAACGCCTCCAGCGGCGTAAACGGCAGCTGGCGTGCCGGCTCGGCCTTGAGGCTCACAGCCGTGAACTGATTGAGGTTGATCGGCACTGCAGGCAACACCATCAGCCGTAACGCACGGTCGGTCAGACTGTCGACCTGCTGCGCGGCTGCCGGCGGCTTGGGTTCGGTGAAGAGCAGGCCGTCCGGGTCCAGGTCAAAGGCCTTGCGCAGCTCGGCGCGAATCACCCGCAGCACCTTGGGCGCATGCAGGATCAGGCGGGACTGGTGTTTGGCCGACTGGGCGCACCGCAGGTCGGCAACGGTCAGCCAATTGATCAACAGGCTGGGATGGGGGCTGCGGTTGATGGACCGGGTCAGTTGGCGACGCATGGCCTGCAACGCATCGTCGTCGGCCATATCGGGATCGGTAGGTGAAGTCACGGCGGTATCTTCGTCGAGGAAAACCCTAGCCTATGCAGCGCAAACGCCCACAGGGCGCTAGATAATTGACGGGTGCCGCGCACAAAAAAAGCCCGCAGTGTGGGCGGGCGAAAAACCAACGAAGAGCTTGGGGGTGTAACCAGGTGACGACTCAGCTACCGCGATAGGTGGAGTAGCTGTAGGGCGAAATTAGCAGGGGCACATGGTAGTGATCCTGTTCGGCACTGATGCCGAAGCGCAATACCACCACATCCAGGAAGGCCGGCTCCGGCAATTGCACACCGCGGGCGCGGTAGTAATCGCCGGCGCTGAATTGCAATTGGTAGACACCGCTGCGGTAGTCATCACCTTGCAGTAACGGCGCGTCGCAGCGGCCATCGCTGTTGGTCAGCGCAGTGGCGACCAGTTCCAGCTGCGTGCCGTCGACGCGGTACAGCTCAACCTGGATGGCGCTGCCGGGGCAGCCGTGGGCTGCGTCGAGTACGTGTGTCGTCAGTCGTCCCATGGGGCGGGCTCCCTTGCATGAAGTGAAATAGGCTGCACCTTTACGGGGCATCAAAAAGCCGCTGATGGGCCGATTAAGACACTTTTAATAAAAATTGTACACAATAAAAATCACAAAGTTTCCCACAGGCTGCGACGCCTCGATCCTCGGCGGGAATTCTCAGCAAGCCTTGCTTTTAAAAGACCTTTTGTCCGTTTACTGACCAATCGGGCAAGTTTCTTGCAGTGCTGAACGGCGGCAACTCCACGGAAAAAATGCGGAAATACAGGCTTACAAAGTGACCATTAAGTTGTATACAATCAGCCCATCGCTGTGACGCCACCCAGTCTTTCCGCTGGCCGCCACACACTTGCTACCACGAACAAGAAGGAAGACTGCAGTGAGCGCTGACTACCCACGCGACCTGATCGGTTACGGCAGTAACCCTCCTCACCCCCACTGGCCGGGCAAGGCACGCATCGCCTTGTCGTTCGTACTCAACTATGAAGAAGGCGGCGAGCGCAACATTCTGCACGGTGACAAAGAGTCCGAAGCCTTCCTTTCGGAAATGGTCTCGGCCCAGCCGCTGCAGGGCGAGCGCAACATGAGCATGGAGTCGCTGTACGAATACGGCAGCCGGGCCGGCGTGTGGCGCATCCTCAAGTTGTTCAAGGAATTCGACATTCCTTTGACCATCTTCGCCGTGGCCATGGCAGCCCAGCGCCACCCGGATGTGATCCGCGCCATGGTCGACGCCGGCCACGAGATCTGCAGCCACGGCTACCGCTGGATCGACTACCAATACATGGACGAGGCCCAGGAGCGCGAGCACATGCTCGAAGCCATCCGCATCCTCACCGAACTCACCGGCGAACGCCCGTTGGGCTGGTACACCGGGCGCACCGGCCCGAACACGCGGCGGCTGGTGATGGAGGAAGGCGGCTTCCTCTACGACTGCGACACCTACGATGACGACCTGCCCTACTGGGAACCCAACACTCCCACCGGCAAGCCGCACCTGGTGATCCCCTACACCCTGGACACCAACGATATGCGCTTCACCCAGGTGCAGGGTTTCAACAAGGGCGATGACTTTTTCGAGTACCTGAAAGACGCGTTCGACGTGCTGTATGCCGAAGGCGCCGAGGCACCGAAGATGCTGTCCATCGGCCTGCATTGCCGCCTGATCGGCCGCCCGGCGCGCCTGGCCTCGTTGAAGCGCTTTATCGAATACGCCAAGGGCCATGACCAGGTGTGGTTCACCCGCCGCGTCGACATCGCCCGCCACTGGCATGACGTACACCCTTTTCAGGGAGCGGCCAAATGACTGCTTTCCAGACCTTGAAACCCTCGACCTTGAGCCGCGACGCCTTCGTCCAGGCCTTCGCCGACATCTACGAACATTCGCCATGGGTGGCCGAAAAGGCCTTCGACCTGGGCCAGGACGCCTCGATCGACCAGATCGAAACCCTGCACCAGCGCATGAGCGACATCCTGTTGAGCGCCGATCACGCCAGTCAGCTGGCGTTGATCAACGCTCACCCGGACCTGGCCGGCAAAGCGGCCGTCCAGGGCCAACTCACCCAAGCCAGCACCGATGAGCAAGCTGGCGCGGGGATTCACCACTGCACGGCCGAAGAGTTCTCACGCTTCACCGAGCTGAACGATGCCTACAAGGCCAAGTTCAAGTTTCCCTTCATCATGGCGGTAAAAGGCAGCAACCGGCATCAGATCCTGGCCGCGTTCGAAACCCGCATTCACAACTCGGTGGATGCCGAGTTCAAGTGCGCGCTGGACGAGATCAACAAGATCGCGTTGTTCCGTTTACTGACCCTCTAAACGACCATCCCCAGCCACTCAATTTAAGGCAGACAAGAAGAATGAAAGCTTACGCCGTACCTTTCGAAAAGTTCGTCAACCTGGCCGACGCCCGCCTGGGCACCAAGATCATCTCCGTGACAGATGACTGGTTCGCCGACGCCAACCGCCTGTTCCAGCCGACCCCGGCCGTGTGGAAGGAGGGCGTTTTCGATGACAACGGCAAGTGGATGGACGGCTGGGAATCACGCCGCAAGCGCTTCGAAGGCTACGACAGCGCAGTGATCCGCCTGGGCGTACCGGGTTCGATCAAGGGCGTGGACATCGACACTTCATTCTTCACCGGCAACTACCCGCCGTCGGCCTCCCTGGAAGCCTGCTTCCTGGCCTCGGGCGAGCCTGACGACAACACCCAGTGGGTAGAAGTCCTGTCGGCCGTCGAGTTGCAAGGCAACAGCCACCACTACCACGAGATCAGCAACGACCAGGCGTTCAGCCACCTGCGCTTCAACATCTACCCGGATGGCGGCGTGGCCCGTCTGCGCGTGTACGGCGTGCCGTTCCGCGACTGGTCGGCAGTGGGCGACAACGAACAGATCGACCTGGCTGCCGCATTGAACGGTGGTCGCGCACTGGCGTGTTCCGACGAGCACTTCGGCCGCATGAGCAACATCCTCAACCCGGGCCGTGGCATCAACATGGGCGATGGCTGGGAAACCGCCCGTCGTCGCACACCCGGCAATGACTGGGTGATCGTAGCCCTGGGGCATCCCGGCGAAATCGAGAAGATCATCGTCGACACCCTGCACTTCAAGGGCAACTACCCGGACACCTGCTCGATCCAGGGCGCCTTCGTGAAGGGCGGCACCGACAGCCAGATCGAAACCCAGTCGCTGTTCTGGCGCGAACTGCTGCCGGCGCAGAAACTGGAAATGCACGCCGAACACACCTTCGCCGAGCAGATCAAGGCGCTGGGGCCGATCACCCATATCCGCCTGAACGTGTTCCCGGATGGCGGTGTGAGCCGTCTGCGTGTACTGGGTAAAGTCTCCAGGTAAACGCTGAATCCTGTGGCAAAAGAGCTTGTTGTGGTGAGTGGGCTTGTCGAATCGTCGCACCGCCCGCGTTGGGGCGCGAAGCGACCCTGGAAGCAGACACCGCGTTTTCACAGAAGAAACGCAGTGATCTTGTTGGGGCCGCTTCGCAGCCCAGCGCGGGCAAGCCCGCTCACCACATAAGCTCATTGCCACACACAAAATAGTTTTAACAACACAGAATTCGGATAAGAGACAGCCATGCGCACACTGATGATCGAACCCCTGACCAAAGAAGCCTTCGCCCCTTTCGGAGACGTTATCGAAACCGACGGCAGCGATCACTTCATGATCAACAACGGGTCGACCATGCGCTTTCACAAGCTGGCAACGGTAGAAACCGCACAGCCTGAAGACAACGCGATCATCAGCATCTTCCGCGCCGACGCGCTGGATATGCCGCTGACCGTGTGCATGCTGGAGAGACACCCGCTGGGCAGCCAGGCCTTCATTCCGCTGCTCGGCAACCCCTTTCTGATCGTGGTCGCGCCACTTGGCGATGCACCTGTATCAGGCTTGGTCCGAGCCTTCGTCACCAACGGCAGGCAGGGCATCAATTACCATCGCGGCGTCTGGCACCACCCGGTGCTGACGATCGAAAAGCGGGATGACTTCCTGGTGGTTGATCGCAGTGGCACAGGCAATAACTGCGATGAGCATTTTTTCAAAGAGGATGAGCGGTTGATCCTCGCCCCCCACCAATAAGAGAAGGCCGGATCACCCGACAACAAGGGTGACAGGCGAGAGGTAAAGACTGTGGAAGCACATCTGTTGGAATGGCTGAACCTCAGCGTGCGCTGGGTTCACATGATCACTGGCGTCGCCTGGATCGGCGCTTCGTTCTACTTCGTCTGGCTGGAAAACAACCTCAACCGCGTCAACCCCAAGGACGGCCTGTCCGGTGACTTGTGGGCGATCCACGGTGGCGGTATCTACCACCTGGAAAAATACAAACTGGCCCCGCCAACCATGCCGGACAACCTGCACTGGTTCAAATGGGAAGCCTATTTCACCTGGATGTCGGGCGTCGCGCTGCTGTGCGTGGTGTTCTACCTCAACCCGACGCTGTACCTGCTCGCCCCCGGCAGCAGCCTCAGTGGCGGCGAAGGCGTCTTGCTGGGCATCGGCTCACTGTTCGCCGGCTGGTTCATCTACTCCTTCCTCTGCGACTCGGCCCTGGGCAAACGCCCTGCCCTGCTCGGCTTGATCCTGTTCGTGCTGTTGATTGCCGCCGCGTACGGCTTCAGCAAAGTGTTCAGCGGCCGTGGTGCGTACCTGCACGTGGGCGCGGTGATCGGCACCATCATGGTCGGTAACGTGTTCCGCATCATCATGCCGGCGCAGCGCGCGTTGGTGGCGGCGATCGCCGAGAACCGCACCCCCGATCCGGCCCTGCCGGCCAAGGGTCTGCTGCGCTCACGGCACAACAACTACTTCACCCTGCCGGTGCTGTTCATCATGATCAGCAACCACTTCCCGAGCACCTACGGCAGCCAATACAACTGGCTGATCCTGGCCGGGATCGCGGTGGCAGCGGTGTTGGTGCGGCACTACTTCAACACGCGGCATAACAGCCAGAAGTATGCGTGGACCTTGCCGGTGGGTGCGTTGGCCATGATTTGCCTGGCGTATGTGACCGGGCCAAAGCCGGCCGAACCGATTGCCAAGGCACCGGCGGCCATTGAGTACCAACCGTTGCCGGAAACCGCATTGGGCGGTGGCTTGAAACCCGCCGCGCCGGCAGCTCCGGCCGCCGCACCTGCGCCTGCCCAGGCGACGATTGATTTCGACAAGGTCCACGGGGTGATCCAGGAGCGTTGCGCCGTGTGCCATTCGGCCAAGCCCACCAGCCCGCTGTTCAGCACCGCACCGGCCGGGGTGATGTTCGATACCCCGGCGCAGATCCAGCAACAGGCGGCGCGCATCCAGGCGCAGGCCGTGGCGAGCCAGATCATGCCGTTGGGCAACATCACCCAGATGACCCAGCAGGAGCGGGATTTGATTGGCACCTGGATCAATCAGGGGGCGCGTACCAACTAACAGATTCACATAGTTCCAATGTGGGAGGGGCTTGCCCCCTCCCACATTTGGACCTGCAGTGTTTTGAAGATTGCGTTCCACACAACACAAAAATAAAAAAGATCCGAGGTGTTGCATGACCGAGTTAGTCGAACCGCAGATTCCTGCCGCACCCGCCATGGTGCGGCTGCCCCTCTTGCAACTGATTCTGGTAGGCCTGCAACACGTCTTGCTGATGTACGGAGGCGCTGTCGCCGTCCCTCTGATCATTGGCCAGGCCGCCGGCCTGAGCCGTGAAGAAATCGCCTTTCTGATCAACGCCGACCTGCTGGTAGCCGGCATCGCCACCCTGGTGCAGTCATTCGGCATCGGCCCGGTGGGCATCCGTATGCCGGTGATGATGGGCGCCAGTTTCGCCGCTGTGGGCAGCATGGTCGCCATGGCCGGCATGCCCGGTATCGGCTTGCAGGGCATCTTCGGCGCCACCATCGCCGCCGGGTTCTTCGGCATGCTGATCGCGCCGTTCATGTCCACGGTCGTACGCTTTTTTCCGCCGCTGGTGACCGGCACCGTGATCACGGCCATCGGCCTGTCGCTGTTCCCCGTGGCCGTGAACTGGGCCGGTGGCGGCAGCGCAGCGGCAACCTTCGGCTCACCGATTTACCTGGCGATTGCCGCCCTGGTACTGGCGACCATCCTGCTGATCAACCGTTTCATGCGCGGCTTCTGGGTGAATATCTCGGTGCTGATCGGCATGGGCCTGGGTTACGCCCTGTGCGGGGCCATCGGCATGGTTGACCTCAGCGGCCTGGCCCAGGCGCCGTGGGTGCAAGTGGTGACGCCGCTGCACTTCGGCATGCCCAGGTTCGAGCTGGCGCCGATCCTGTCGATGTGCCTGGTGGTGGTGATCATCTTCGTCGAATCCACCGGAATGTTCCTGGCGCTGGGCAAGATCACCGGCCAGGACGTCACGCCGAAAATGCTGCGCCGTGGCTTGCTGTGTGATGCCGGTGCGTCGTTCTTCGCCGGTTTCTTCAACACCTTCACCCACTCCTCCTTCGCGCAGAACATCGGCCTGGTGCAGATGACCGGCGTGCGTTGCCGCTCGGTGACGATGATGGCCGGTGCCTTCCTGATTGTGCTCAGCCTGTTGCCCAAGGCCGCATACCTGGTGGCGTCGATTCCCCCGGCGGTGCTCGGCGGGGCGGCGATCGCCATGTTCGGCATGGTGGCGGCCACCGGCATCAAGATCCTCCAGGAGGCCGATATCGCCGACCGTCGCAACCAGTTGCTGGTGGCGGTGAGCATCGGCATGGGCCTGATCCCCGTGGTGCGCCCGGAGTTCTTCGCACAGTTGCCCGTGTGGATGAGCCCGATTACCCACAGCGGCATCGCCATGGCGACCCTCAGCGCACTGTCGCTGAATATCCTGTTCAACATTCTCGGCGGCGCTGAGCGCCCCGTAGTCGACCCCGCCCACACCTGACACATGCCCCATTGTCGCCCTGTGCGCGCTGTAACGGCGCACTTGAGCCCTGACGTGGGAGCCAGTATTCTCCGCGCCCGCTTGAATCGACGGTTGTTTGCCGCCTTGGCGCGGGTCTTGCTGTAGCAATAAAGCTGACCATTCAGACCACTTTTGTAACCACTAAAGGCGCCGCACCAGAGCGCTTGTGTAGAAGAAAAACCATAAAACTTTAACTCGGGAGCAACCGAATGAAACCTATGTTCAAAGGCCTGATGCTGGCGGGATCCCTGCTGGCCGGCGGCCAGGCCGTGGCCGGTGACCTGTTGCAGTGGCAGAACAACAGCCTGACTTACCTGTGGGGCAAGAGCTTTACCGTCAACCCACAGATCCAGCAAACCGTCACGTTCGAACATGCCGACGCCTGGAAGTACGGCGACAACTTCTTCTTCCTCGACCGCATCTTTTACAACGGCAAGGAAGACGGCAATGTCGGCCCGAATACGTATTACGGCGAGTTCAGCCCACGGTTGTCGTTCGGCAAGATTCTCGACAAGGACCTGTCCTTCGGACCGATCAAGGATGTGTTGCTGGCCTTCACGTATGAGTTCGGCGAAGGCGACAACGAGTCGTACCTGCTCGGCCCTGGCTTCGACCTGAATATCCCAGGCTTCGACTACTTCCAGCTGAACTTCTACCAGCGCCAGACCGAAGGCAATCGCCCAGGCGACGGTGTATGGCAGATCACCCCGGTATGGTCGTACACCCTGCCGGTGGGCAACTCGAATATCCTGATCGACGGCTTCATGGATTGGGTGGTGGACAACGACCAGAACGCCCGTGGCACTTACCACGCCAACCTGCACTTCAACCCGCAGGTCAAATACGACTTGGGCAAGGCGCTGCATTGGGGCGACAAGCAGTTGTACGTGGGCTTTGAATACGACTACTGGAAGAACAAGTACGGGATCGAGGATTCCGGCGCGTTCAAGACGACCCAGGACACGGCGAGCTTCCTGGTCAAGTATCACTTCTAAAAGCCACTGCAAGACACATGCGGGAGGGACTTGCTCCCTCCCACATTCAGATAGGCGGCAGGCCCAGAAACCGCATGATCTCTTCACGCTTGGCCAGCGCATCCTTCCTGCCCAACTCAATCAACTCGCTGCAATACCCCGCCTCGAACAGCAAGTAACTCAGCACCCCCGCCCCGCTTGTCTTGGTCGCCCCCGGCCCACGCAGGAACAGACGCAATGCCGCCGGCAATTCCTGCCGATGCCTTGCGGCGATTTCGTCGATCGGCTGACTTGGCGCAATCACCAGTACTTCCACCGGCGCCAGGCCACGGGCCGCGCTGTCGGCTGGCTGGTGATGGCTGAACTGGTTCAGACGCTCCAGCAGTTCGATATCGCTTTCCAGGCTGTCAATGAACGTACTGTTGAGCATATGCCCACCGATCTGGGCCAACGTCGGCTCCTGGCCGGTATAGGTGCGTTGCGCCATCGGTTCATTGCCCCGCGGGTTACCGCTGACACCCACCACCAGCACCCGGGTCGCCCCCAGGTGCAGCGCCGGGCTGATGGGCGCCGACTGGCGCACCGCGCCGTCGCCGAAGTATTCCTGGTCGAGCTTCACCGGGGCAAACAGCAAGGGGATCGCCGAACTGGCCAGCAGGTGTTCAACGGTCAGTTGCGTCGGCACTCCGATACGCCGATGGCGCAACCAGGCGTCGATGGTGCCGCCGCCCTGATAGAAAGTCACCGCCTGCCCGGATTCGTAGCCGAAGGCCGTGACGGCGACCGCATGCAGGTGCTGTTGGCGGATGGCCTCGTCGATACCTGCCAAATGCAGTTTGTCCTGCAACAAGTCCCGCAGCGGCGAGCTGTTGAGCAGCGCCACCGGCAACTGCCGGCCCAGCCCCAGCAAGCTGTGGGTAAAGAAGCGACTCGCCTGGCGCACCACCCCCGGCCAATCGCTGCGCAATACCAGATGACTGCGAAACCCCTGCCAGAACGCAGTCAGGCGCTGGATCGCCGCCGTGAAATCCATCGCACCGCTGGCCAGGCTCACCGCATTGATCGCACCGGCCGACGTGCCGACGATCACCGGAAAAGGGTTGGGAGCCCCCGGCGGCAACAGCTCGGCAATCGCCGCCAATACCCCCACCTGATACGCCGCTCGCGCCCCGCCGCCGGAAAGAATCAAGCCTGTAACCGGTTCAGCTGCGCGCATTGCAACACTCCATGTGGGGGGAAAGTCGGTCTTAGCGACGGCGTTTTTCGTACAGCTTGGGTTCGCCCGGTGGCCGGCTCTTGAAACGGCGGTGGGTCCACAGGTATTGCTCGGGACATTCACGCACCGAGGCTTCGACCCACTGGTTGATGCGCAGGCAGTCGACTTCATCGCTTTCGCCGGGGAAGTCGGTCAACGGCGGGTGGATCACCAGGCGGTAACCGCTGCCGTCCGCCAGGCGCTGCTGGGTGAACGGCACCACCAGCGCCTTGCCCAGCTTGGCGAACTTGCTGGTGGCAGGCACGGTGGCGGCCTGAATGCCGAACAGCGGCACGAAGATACTTTGCTTGGCGCCGTAGTCCTGGTCCGGTGCGTACCAGATGGCGCGGCCGGCACGCAGCAGCTTGAGCATGCCGCGCACGTCTTCGCGCTCGACCGCCAGGGAGTCGAGGTTATGCCGCTCGCGGCCACGGCGCTGGATATAGTCGAACAGCGGGTTGCCGTGCTCGCGGTACATGCCGTCGATGGTGTGCTTCTGCCCCAGCAGGGCCGCGCCGATTTCCAGGGTGGTGAAGTGCAGGGCCATGAGGATCACGCCCTTGCCATCCAGTTGGGCCTGCTTGAGGTGTTCCAGGCCTTCGACATGGGCCAGGCGCGCCAGGCGCTGGCGCGACCACCACCAGCTCATGGCCATTTCGAAGAAGGCGATGCCGGTGGAGGCGAAGTTTTCCTTGAGCAGCTTCTTGCGCTCTGCGGCGGTTTTTTCCGGGAAGCACAGTTCCAGGTTGCGGGCGGCGATGCGGCGACGTTCGCCGGCTACATGGTACATGCCTGCACCCAGCAGGCGACCAATGGTCAGCAGCGCACGGTACGGCAGTTGGGTCACCAGCCACAGCAGGCCGAGTCCCAGCCATAACAGCCAAAAGCGCGGGTGAAAAAATACAGCTCGAAAACGCGGGCGATCCATTACAGATTCCGGGAAAGACAGGGCCGCGCATTCTACAACGGTTCGACTCGGCTTGCGGCCAGTGAGTGTTCTCGTTATAAGTCTCGACACTTTTCGTGACAAGCCGCTTTTTGCCGACCATGAGCCAAACCGAACCGCTAGACCAAGATCCCGTGTTCCAGCTGAAAGGCAGCATGCTCGCCATCACCGTGCTGGAACTGGCCCGCAACGACCTCGACGCCCTGGACCGCCAGCTCGCCGCCAAGGTCGCCCTGGCGCCGAACTTCTTCAACAACGCCCCGCTGGTACTGGCCCTGGACAAACTGCCGGCCGGCCAGGGCAGCATCGACCTGCCCGGCCTGATGCGCGTGTGCCGCTCCCACGGCCTGCGAACCCTGGCGATTCGTGCCAGCCGCATCGAAGACATTGCCGCCGCCATCGCCATTGAACTGCCAGTACTGCCACCCTCCGGCGCGCGTGAGCGTCCACTGGAACCTTTGGTCGGCGAAGTGCAGAAAAAACCGGAAAAACCAGCGGAACCTACGATCAAGCCTACAAAGATAATCACCACGCCCGTACGCGGCGGACAGCAGATTTACGCCCAGGGCGGCGACCTGGTGGTGATCTCTTCGGTCAGTCCCGGCGCGGAACTTCTCGCCGATGGCAATATCCATGTATACGGCCCGATGCGCGGACGTGCCCTCGCCGGCATCAAGGGGGATACCAAGGCGCGCATTTTTTGCCAGCAATTGACCGCTGAGCTGGTGTCCATCGCGGGCCAGTACAAGGTTTCGGAAGATTTGCGCCGCGATCCGCTGTGGGGAGCCGCGGTGCAGGTCAGCCTGTCGGGCGATGTGTTGAACATCATCCGTCTTTAACGGATACTGCCGCATTTTCCAAGCATCTCTAGACTCTGATAGCACAGCGAAACTGGCATTACTTGCGTAGGAACATTTGAAGGTTGGCGTTTTTCCTGCGAAAACCCGTCTTTTTTCCTACAAAGGCTGTCCGCCTGCGGCGAGTTCCAAGAGATGTTTTTCAGGGGCTGAAAAGTCCTTTTTCCTTAGGGGTGAAACACCTTGGCCAAGATTCTCGTGGTTACATCCGGCAAGGGTGGTGTGGGTAAGACCACCACCAGCGCCGCTATCGGTACCGGCCTCGCTCTGCGCGGCCACAAGACAGTCATCGTCGACTTCGACGTCGGTTTGCGTAACCTCGACCTGATCATGGGCTGCGAACGCCGCGTGGTGTACGACTTCGTCAACGTGGTGAACGGCGAAGCCAACCTGCAACAGGCCCTGATCAAGGACAAGCGCCTTGAGAACCTGTATGTACTGGCCGCCAGCCAGACGCGCGACAAAGATGCGCTGACCAAGGAAGGCGTAGGCAAGGTCCTCGCTGAACTGAAGGAAACCTTCGAGTACGTGGTCTGCGACTCCCCGGCCGGTATCGAAACCGGTGCTCACCTGGCGATGTACTTCGCCGATGAAGCCATCGTGGTGACCAACCCGGAAGTGTCTTCGGTACGTGACTCGGACCGCATGCTCGGCCTGTTGGCCAGCAAGTCCAAGCGCGCCGAGGAAGGCCAGGACCCGATCAAGGAACACCTGCTGCTCACCCGCTACAACCCTGAGCGCGTCAGCAACGGCGAAATGCTCGGTGTTGAAGACGTCAAGGAAATCCTCGCCGTGACCCTGCTGGGTGTGATCCCGGAATCCCAGGCGGTGCTGAAGGCGTCCAACCAGGGCGTCCCGGTGATTCTCGACGACCAGAGCGACGCCGGCCAGGCGTACAGCGATGCGGTTGATCGCTTGCTGGGCAAGACCGTGGAACATCGCTTCCTCGATGTTAAGAAGAAGGGATTCTTCGAGCGTATCTTTGGAGGCAACTAAACAATGAAATTTCTCGACTTCTTTCGCGCCAACAAAAAGCCAAGCACCGCGTCGGTCGCGAAAGAGCGTCTACAGATCATCGTGGCGCACGAACGCGGCCAACGCAGCACCCCGGATTACCTGCCCGCCTTGCAGAAGGAACTGGTCGAGGTGATCCGCAAGTACGTCAATATCGGCAACGATGACGTGCATGTCGCCCTGGAAAATGACGGCAGCTGCTCGATTCTGGAACTCAATATCACCCTGCCTGATCGTTGATCGAACAGGCGGCCGCCACGGCGGCTCGGTCACCTTGATCCCTTTGCGGGAACCGGGTGGTCGAGCCGCCGTTGGCGTTTGTTGCGAGGCTGTTTAATGCCGCTGTCCACTATTCATATCCTGCATCAGGACGACGCTGTCCTGGTGGTGAACAAGCCGACCCTGTTGCTCTCGGTGCCCGGCCGCGCCGATGACAACAAGGACTGCCTGATCACCCGCCTGCAGGAAAACGGCTACCCCGAAGCCCGCATCGTCCATCGCCTGGACTGGGAAACCTCGGGGATCATCCTGCTGGCCCGGGATGCCGATACCCATCGCGAACTGTCCCGCCAGTTTCACGATCGCGAAACCGAAAAGGCCTACACCGCGCTGGCCTGGGGCCAACCGGCACTGGACAGCGGCAGCATCGACCTGCCCCTGCGCTACGACCCGCCGACCAAACCGCGCCATGTGGTGGACCACGAGTTCGGCAAGCACGCGCTGACGTTCTGGAAAGTGCTGGAACGCTGTGGCGACTGGTGCCGGGTCGAGCTGACGCCGATTACCGGACGCTCGCACCAGTTACGCGTGCATATGCTGTCCATCGGGCATCCGTTGCTCGGTGACGGCCTGTATGCCCATGAACAGGCCCTGGCTGCCTGGCCGCGCCTGTGCCTGCACGCGAGCATGCTGAGCTTCACTCACCCGCAAAGCGGTGAGCGCTTGCGCTTTGAGTGCCCGGCGCCCTTCTAAAGCTGTAAATACAGTGCATGTGGGAGGGGCGGTGCGACTTGCCTCCTCCCACATTTGTTCTGTGCACTTCCCGCCCTCGAACGGTAAACTCCGCGCATTGCTGTCTGGAGCTATTTATGCGCGAAGCGTTGAATCAAGGCCTGATCGACTTCCTCAAGGCCTCCCCTACTCCTTTTCATGCCACCGCCGCCCTGGCCCAGCGCCTGGAAGCGGCCGGTTTCCAGCGCCTCGACGAGCGCGAGACCTGGACCACCGAAGCCAACGGTCGCTACTACGTGACCCGCAACGATTCCTCGATCATCGCCTTCAAGCTCGGCCGCCATTCGCCGTTGCAAGGCGGGATTCGCCTGGTCGGCGCCCATACCGACAGCCCGTGCCTGCGGGTCAAGCCCCAGCCTGAGCTGCAACGCCAGGGTTTCTGGCAACTCGGCGTGGAAGTCTACGGCGGCGCGCTGCTGGCGCCGTGGTTCGACCGCGACCTGTCCCTGGCCGGCCGCGTCACCTTCCGTCGCGACGGCAAGGTCGAAAGCCAGCTGATCGACTTCAAGCTGCCCATCGCCATCATCCCCAACCTGGCCATTCACCTGAACCGTGAAGCCAACCAGGGCTGGGCGATCAATGCCCAGACCGAATTGCCGCCGATCCTCGCGCAATTTGCCGGTGATGAACGCGTGGACTTCCGTGCCGTGCTCACCGAGCAGTTGGCACGGGAGCACGGGCTGAACGCCGATGTGGTACTCGACTACGAGTTGAGCTTCTACGACACCCAGAGCGCCGCCGTCATCGGCCTCAACGGCGACTTCATCGCCGGCGCACGCCTCGATAACCTGCTGTCGTGCTACGCCGGCCTGCAAGCCTTGCTCACCAGCGAGAGCGACGAAACCTGCGTGCTGGTGTGCAACGACCACGAGGAAGTCGGTTCCTGCTCGGCCTGCGGTGCCGATGGCCCGATGCTGGAACAGACCCTGCGTCGCCTGTTGCCCGAAGGTGATGAATTCGTACGCACCATTCAGAAATCCCTGCTGGTGTCGGCCGACAATGCCCACGGCGTACACCCCAACTACGCCGACAAGCACGACGCCAACCACGGCCCCAAGCTCAATGCCGGCCCGGTGATCAAGGTCAACAGCAACCAGCGCTACGCCACCAACAGCGAAAC
Organism: Pseudomonas sp. GW821-FHT09C10; assembly: GCF_059418085.1. Taxonomy (NCBI): domain Bacteria; kingdom Pseudomonadati; phylum Pseudomonadota; class Gammaproteobacteria; order Pseudomonadales; family Pseudomonadaceae; genus Pseudomonas; species Pseudomonas sp. GW821-FHT09C10. The sequence goes on along the minus strand of NZ_JBWKPE010000016.1, from coordinate 2,979 downwards.
CGCCGGGTTCTTCCGTCACCTGTGCATGGCCCAGGAAGTGCCGGTGCAGAGCTTCGTGGTGCGCAGCGACATGGGCTGCGGCTCGACCATCGGCCCGATTACCGCCAGCCACCTGGGAGTGCGTACGGTGGATATCGGTTTGCCGACGTTTGCCATGCACTCCATTCGTGAACTGTGCGGCAGCCATGACCTGGCGCATCTGGTGAAGGTGTTGGGCGCGTTCTACGCCAGCCACGACCTGCCCTAAGACCAGGACTGGATGCCGTCAACATGTGGGAGGGGCGGTGCAACGATTCGACTTGCCCCCCCACATTTGGTTTACGTCCACCTGATCTGCATCACCTGCATTTCCTGCAATCCGACCTAGACTTGTCAGTATTCCCACTCCGACAAGGCCGTCGCCCCATGATCTCCATGTCCTCTTTCCACGCCATGCTTATCCCTATCCTGATCGGCATGATCATGCTCGCCGTCGGCTTCAACTTCCGCGACAAGCCCCTCGGCGTGTTCGGCATGTGGATCGGCATGCTGCTGATCCTGGGCACCGTGGTGTACAAGATCCTCGCCAAACTGGCCGAATGACGCTTGCACTCGTACACTCGCTCAACCCGTCGTTTCCAAGGTTGACCGCCTCGTGCTTTCCCGTCTGTTTGCCCTGCCCTGCTGTTTCCTGATCGCCCTGCTCACGCTGCTGCCGCTCTCGCCTGCCCAAGCGGTGGGCCTGCCCGGGCTGCTCGGCACCACCAAGGCCCAACCCCAGGCCGAAGTGCCGTTGGGGCAGTCGCTGGACGAGGTGATCAAGACCCTGGAAAACGACCAGCAACGCACCCAGTTGCTAAGCGACTTGAAAAAGCTGCGCGCCGCTACCCAGAAGGCCCAGCCCGCCGCCGAGCAAGGCGTGCTCGGGCTGATCGGCAGTACGCTGTCGGGCCTGGAGCAGCAGTTCTCCGGAGCCGACAGCCCGCTGGGGCGCTGGTCGAATGAAATCGACCTGGCCAAGGATGAACTCAGCGCCCTGATGCTGCCGGCCAGCGAATGGCTGCCGATCATTTTCGGCTTTGCAGTGATCCTGGCGGTCTGGAGCCTGCTGGCAGCCGCGTTGATCTGGCTCAGCCACCGGGTACGCGAGCGCTTCGGCCTGCCCGAGGAGTTGCCGCAACACCCGCGTACCTGGGACATGCTGCGCTTCGCACTGCGCAAGCTGGGGCCCTGGCTGATCGCGCTGGTGATCACGGTTTACCTGAGCTACGCCCTGCCCTCGTCCCTGGGCAAATCCCTGGCAATGGTGCTGGCGTACGCGCTGGTGGTCGGCACCTGTTTCTCGGCGATCTGCGTGATTGCCTTCTCCCTGCTCGACGGCCCGCACCGCCACCGCGCGCTGTATATCCTGCGCCACCAGGCGTTCCGCCCGCTGTGGTGGATCGGCAGCTTTGCCGCCTTTGGTGAAGCCTTGAGCGACCCGCGGCTGGTGGCTGCGCTCGGCCAGCACCTGGCCCATACGGCGGCCACGGTCGCCAATGTGATGGCCGCGCTGTCCACCGGCGTGTTCATCCTGCGCTTCCGGCGGCCGATCGCCCACCTGATCCGCAACCAGCCGCTGTCGCGCCGCCTGACCCGCCGCGCCCTCAGCGACACCATCGAGATCGTCGGCACCTTCTGGTACATCCCCGCCTTGTTGTTGGTGGGCATCTCGCTGTTCGCTACATTCGTCTCCGCCGGCGACACCAGCACCGCCCTGCGCCAGTCGCTGCTGTGCACGGTGTTGCTGGTGTTGTGCATGGTGATCAACGGTCTGGTGCGGCGCCATGCGCTCAAGCCGCAACGGGGGCACAAGCGCCATGCGCTGTACTCCGAACGCCTGAAAAGCTTCGTCTACACCCTCGCTCACCTGGTGGTGTGGCTGGTGTTTATCGAACTCGGGCTGCGGGTGTGGGGCCTGTCGCTGATTCGCTTTACCGAAGGCGACGGCCATGAAATCAGCGTCAAGCTGTTCGGCCTGGGCGGCACGCTGCTATTTGCCTGGTTGATCTGGATCCTCAGCGACACCGCCATCCATCACGCCCTCACCCGCTCGCGCAAAGGCCTGGCCAATGCCCGCGCGCAGACCATGATGCCGCTGATCCGCAACGTGCTGTTCGTGACCATCTTCATCATCGCCGCCATCGTCGCCCTGGCAAACATGGGCATGAACGTCACGCCACTGCTGGCCGGTGCCGGTGTGATCGGCCTGGCCATCGGTTTTGGTGCGCAGTCACTGGTGGCCGACTTGATCACCGGCCTGTTCATCATCATCGAAGACTCCCTGGCCATCGATGACTACGTGGACGTCGGCGGCCACCTCGGCACCGTCGAAGGCCTGACCATCCGTACCGTGCGCCTGCGCGACATTGACGGCATCGTGCACACCATCCCGTTCAGCGAGATCAAGAGCATCAAGAACTACTCGCGGGAGTTCGGCTACGCGATCTTCCGGGTGGCGATCCCGTACAACATGGAAATCGACGATGCGATCAAGCTGATGCGCGATGTCGGCCAGAAAATGCGCAACGATCCGCTGCAACGCCGCAATATCTGGTCGCCGCTGGAGATCCAGGGGGTGGAAAGCTTCGAGTCAGGCAGTGCGATCCTGCGCGCGCGGTTCAAGACGGCGCCGATCAAGCAGTGGGAAGTATCGCGGGCGTTCAACCTGTCGCTGAAGCGGCATCTGGATGAAGCCGGTCTGGACCTGGCCACGCCGCGCTTGAGTGTGCAGGTGGTGACGGGGGCTGCGGGCGGTTTGGAAAAGGGCAAGAACGCGTAAGGTCATGGCGAATGTGATGAGCTTATTGTGGTTTGTGGTGAGCTTTTTGTGGTGAGCGGGCTTGTTGTGGTGAGCGGGCTTGCCCCGCGCTGGGCTGCGAAGCAGCCCCAAAACCAGCCGCTGAGTTATGCCTGATACCTGTCTCTTCTTCTCTCCTCTCCCTCCCCCCGACCCCACCC